>CACWNX010000004.1 GCA_902762295.1 uncultured Pseudomonadota bacterium | reverse complement strand
ATGCGCGCGGCGGGTTGGAATGTGCGCATTGCCAATGGTCATGATTTTGATGAAATCTATGATGCAATTTCAGAACCGGCGGATGGACCAATTTTTGTTCAATGTAATACTGTGTTGGGATTGGGGTCCAGTGTCGCCGGAACGCATCGCGCACACGGGTTTGAAATTTCTGATGCGGAAATCGCATTGTTGATAGAAGATTTGGATTCCGCACGCGGACGCGAATTGTGGGGAATGATTGCTCGTTCGCACTGTGGATTGCCAAAGCCAAAGTATTCAACCGCCCCAAATCCGTTGTTGCCGGATGTGCCACACTTTATTTCTACGCGGGAAATGTCGGGTTTATATCTTGGAAAAATTATTGCGCGCGCAAAAAACATCATTTGTGGTAGCGCAGATTTGGGCCAAAGTACCAATGTTCATGTTCCGGGCATGGTTGATATTACGGCGGACGATTTTTCAGGAAACTATATAAATTACGGTGTGCGCGAACATGCAATGGCGGCAATTATGAACGGTATGGCGTATTCGGGTCTGCGTGCGGTTGGTTCTACGTTTTTGGTGTTCAGCGATTATATGCGTGGCGCGATGCGGCTTTCCGCGTTGTCGGGTTTACCGGTGGTATATGTTTTAACCCATGATAGTATCGCGGTCGGCCCAGATGGCCCAACACATCAACCGGTGGAACAATTGGCGGGATTGCGTCTGATTCCAAATATGAATGTCTTTCGTCCGTGTAATATGACCGAGGTCGCATGGGCATGGCGCACGGCATTGTCGGAAACAGACCGGCCATCGTGTATCGTTCTTTCACGGCAAAAGATATTACGGACCGGATTGCCAGTATTGGGATACGTTGATGCAGGTGGATATGTGATATATAAACCAAAAATGGGGCGCATCCGTCTGACACTTGTTGCAACCGGGGCCGAGGTTCCTTTGGCGGTTGCCGTTGCGCGGCGTATATCCGGGGCCCAGGTGGTAAGTATGCCTTCGGTTTCGCATTTCCGGGAAATGGACAATGAATATAAAAATTCTATCTTGCGCGGGCGTGTAATTGCTATCGAGGCGGGCGCAACTGCATCATGGTTCGAATTTGCCGATGATGTTATCGGTATAGATGATTTTGGCTTGTCAGGGGCGGGTGATATGGTGTATCGTGAGTGTGGATTTGATGCCGATGCAATTGCCACGGCAATACGGGCCAAGATAAAAAATGTCAGAATTTGAATTTGTAACTTCCAAGGGTGAAAAGATACCAATCGTGATAACTGTACGGCGAGGGCTGCGCAATATAACTTTGCGACCGCGGTGTGGCGATGTGCGGCGTATTGATATATCGCGCCCGTGGATTGCGTCTAATGCGGCGGCGATGAAGTTCGTGGAACAAAAGCGCCGGTGGTTGGAACGGTTCTTTGAAAATGCGCCGTGTCGGGTTCATATAAAATCAGGCGATTGGTTCGAATTTCTTAATATGTGGGTCCATGTTATTTATGATGCAAATATTCGCGCAAATAAATTCGTCCATAATGACGATGGAACATATACTCTGTTCGTTGGGGGCGATGAAAAAATGATTGAAAGTCGCGTGCGTATGTTCGTAAAAAGTGAATTGTTAAAGCATATCAAAGATTTAATACGCCAAACTCCGCGTGAATTTTGGCCAAAACGTATTTGTTTGCGGGATACTTCTTCGCGGTGGGGGTCGCGTTCAACAACTGGGACTATTTCTTTTTCTTGGCGATTGGGTTTGGCACCGTATGATGTTATGCGGTATGTAGTAATGCATGAATTGGCACACACGAAACACATGGACCATTCGCCGGCGTTTTGGGCAACGGTTCGTGAATTGTATGGGTTCGGTGTGGAACGTGCAAAAAGGTGGTTGAACACCAACGGTGCGCAGTTGCATCAAATTCTTTAACGTGAACGCGGCAAATATTTCAAGAATAATGTGTTCTGGGCCGTTGCGTTTGGTGTGATGGTATTATTTTGCTGATATTTCTGACGGTCGTTTTCAAGACGTATTTTTGATCGTTTGCATTCGTTAAGGGCAATGCCTGCGATTGCAGACAGTATAATCAGTGTTAAACAACCATTAAGTGGAATCGAAAATATAGTCCGTGTTTGTTGATGGGGATTTGCTGATTCATTATTTTCTGAATTATAGCCATTTTTCTTTGTCATGTTTTATCCTTTATTCAATGTTAGTATAGCAATATTTTCCGGGCTTTCAAGTGGGGTATACGAAACCATACCTAAACCATTAAAGGCGCGGGTGCGGTATAATATGGATGTGTTCAAAGCACAAATTTCATTATTTAACCAAAGGAAAAAACAATGAAGAAAATTTCAACAATGGCGGTGTTGGTGGCTATGACAACCGCGACCGCATTTGCAGGGTCGGGCAACATGGCAAACAACAATATGAATAACAATAATATGAATAACAATATGACCGAGGTCGTTACCGTAGAGCAGGTGCGCGCCATGCCGGATGATTCACCGGTTATAATTCGTGGATATTTGTTGCGCCAAAATGGCGAAAATTCTTATGTTTTTCAAGATACCACCGGGACAATCAACCTTGAAATCGATGCCGAAGATTGGGGTGGATTGACCATTTCGCCGACAGATTTTATCGAGGTTTGGGGCGAAGTCGATAAAAACGGTATGTCAATGATAGAAGTTGATGTTTCCGCAATTAAAAAACTGTAAAGCAACGCCCAGTTGGGCGTTTTTTTATTTGTCTTGACAGGACTTGACATTATTGTTTTTTGTATTATATTTATGGGTGTGATGGGGTAAGAACAGAAACCAAAGGAGGTCAAGATGAAGAATAATAAGAAAAAAGTGATTTTGTTGCTGGCTATCGCGGCGGTGATTCTTGGTTGCCATATGAAGGGGTGTGGTGAAAAAAGTCGCAAACGCGCAGAAAAACGAAATGAAAAGCGCGCATTGGAAAATTTCCAGAATTATATTTTGGGAACTGCTAATGCCGAGGTTCAGCGCGGTATGGGTAAAACCGCAGATTTTGAACAATATGCAAAAATGGATGATAGACAATTAGATTGGTGGATGGAAGAATATACTGGCGATTCCGCACTGTATGCAAATGCTTTAAAACGTGATGCGCATTTGATATATGATAAAAATTTGGGGGACAGCCTGTCATTGACAAAAATTCATAATGCACCGGTTTACATTTATGGGGGAATCCGGTACGACGAAAACGATAACCCGGTATATGATTCGACCGCCATACAACGTGTTAACCCACTGCATAATATGGAAGTGAATTATAATAATTACAAAGACAAGGTTCGTGAATTGGGTAAAATGCGTTCGGCATTGATGCAGCGTGTTAACAAGCGGTAAAGTTAAAACGGGGCGCAAACGCCCCGTTTTGTTTTATGTAACCCTGACAATATGCATAACCACTTG
>CACWNX010000003.1 GCA_902762295.1 uncultured Pseudomonadota bacterium | reverse complement strand
GCGGATGCGGACAAGGTTGTAAAGGGTCAAACCTTTGCCAATGCCATGGCGACAAAACAAAATAAAATCGCCGGTTATGATGCACAGAATGGGACACAGTCGGTCTTGGTCGATTCGACAACGGATGGTGTGGTACAAAAACGTGCGATATTTACAGATGGTACAACATATGTTGCCGGCACACATGCAAATCAAATTCCGACCATGGGTGCGGTAATGAGCGCGATTAGTGATGGCACAACGACATTAAAATGGCAGGCCGCCGAACAAAATGCGGTGAACGCATACAGTACAACATTCGCAAACAGTGGTACAAATGTATGGCCGGTGGCGGATGCAGACAAGCTTATAACGGGCGACAGCCTTGCCTACGCATTGGCATTAAAGCAAAATATAATTCCGGCAAATAATGGCACAGCATACCCAGCCGGCAGTTTGGTTGCATATGGCAAATTTGATGGCGTACCTGAGAAACGAAAAATTGTAACCACGGTTGCCCAAGGTGGTGACGATATACCAACCGATGGCGCGGTATTCTCTGCGGTCGCGGGCAAGGCCAATAAACCGACATGCACCCTGACTAAACCGGGCGACAGCAGTATTTGTTACGCATGGACCTTTGCCGATGCGGGGGCGAGTTGTGCGGCATATGATGAAACCGTTTCGTCTGCATCCGAATGTTGCAGTGGGGTTACCTATAGCTATATCTCTGGCAAGGTCAGTTCTTTACGCTGTGGTTGTGCCAGCGCTTCCGATTGCCCGTCGGGGACACCGAATTGTTCTGCCACAACGCATCAGTGTACTAAAGGCAAGATTTAATCTGAATTCTATTTTATCACCGCTGTGAACAAAATTCCCCTTCACATTTCCTGGGTCCCGAAAAATGAGAAAGCATTTTTTTGGTGGGTTTGAAGGGGACAGGGGTATCAGGCGGTAATGACGGGGTAAATGTGGTATGGCGATTTTCTATCCATTACTTGACTTTCCAAAATAAATAATATATTATACGCGGGCTGGGTAATACCTGGACTGATTAAGTCGCGGTGCATTTTGGTCCCGCGTATGATAAGGTTCCTGTCAAACGCCCGGCACCATTAAAAAACCAAAAGGATTATAAAATGGCAAGAGATGGGGCAAAACGTAATACCCGTAAATTGAAAATCGGACGCCGTTTGGGTGTCAACCTGTGGGGTCAGGCAAAATCCCCGTTCAACAAACGCAAATATAAACCGGGCCAGCATGGACCAACATCGCGTGGCGGTAATATGACCGACTATGCCAAACAGATGCGTGCGAAACAGACCCTGAAAGGATACTATGGTAATATCGGTGAAAAAAAGTTCCGTGCATATTATCTGGAGGCCGACAATATGCGTGGCGATACCCCCGATAACTTAATCGGTTTGTTGGAACGTCGTTTGGATGCGGTTGTATATCGTGCAAAATTCGCACCAACTGTGTTCTCTTCGCGCCAGTTAATCAGCCACGGCCATGTTTATGTTAACGATAAACGCGTTAAAATCGCATCATACCAAGTAAAACCGGGTGATGTTATCACACTGGGGGACAAGGCGAAGCAGATGCCGTTGGTCGTTTTGGCAATCGAATCGGGCGAACGCAATGTTCCGGACTATATCAATGTGGATACGGCGAACTTTGTCGCGACATATACACGCGTGCCGGCGTTCGCAGATGTTCCATATCCGGTGCAAATGTTCCCAGAATTGGTCGTTGAATTCTATTCTCGTTAATAGTTTTTTTGACACTATTCATATATCCGCCCAAATGGGCGGATTTTTCTATTCCCCTTCACATCGTGAAGAAGGGGGAGTTTTTCTTTGATTTTCAAATCAATCCGTTGTATAATCAAAAAAAACAAAAGATTATAAAATGGCAAACACTGAAATATTCTTATCTGGTATTAAACCAACGGGCACGGTCCATATGGGGAACTATATTGGTATGCTGTCGCAAATGCGCGATATCAGCCAACACAACAAAACAATTATGTTTATTGCGGATCTGCACGCGTTGAATTCGGTGCGCGATGCGGTGGCGATACAAAATCACAGCCGTGAAATCGCCGCGATTATTATGTCAATTGGGTTTAATATGGATAATGTTTTGATGTTCCGGCAATCTGATATTCCGGCGGTCTGCGAATTGGCAACAATGTTAACCAATGTCACGCCAAAGGGACTAATGGACCGTGCCCATTCGTACAAGGCCGCCGTTGATAAAAACATCGCCGCCGGTAATGATGCCGATTTTGGGGTTAATATGGGACTTTATACCTATCCGATTTTGATGGCGGCGGACATATTGCTCTATAATTCTGATATTGTGCCGGTTGGTGCCGACCAGAAACAGCATGTTGAATTTGCGCGTGATATCGCCGGGCACTTTAATTCAATCTATGGCGATGTTTTCAAATTGCCCGATGCGCGGATTATGCCGGATGCCGGGATTATACCGGGCCTGGACGGCCGCAAGATGAGCAAATCTTATGATAATGTCATTCCGTTAATGGCAACATCATCGGAATTAAAAAAGAAAATTATGCGCATAATTACCGACAGTAAAACACCCGATGAACCAAAAGACCCCGATACATCAACAATGTTCCAACTGTATCGGCATTTTGCATCACCGGACGAGATTGCAGACTTGGCGGAAAAATTCCGCGCCGGTGGTATGGGATACGGCACTGCAAAAAATATTCTGTTTGAAAAATTGAATTCGGTTTTATCGCCAATGCGCGAACGGTATGAATACCTGATGCTGCATCCGGATGAAATAGATACTATGTTAGAATTGGGTGCCGAAACGGCGCGTAAAATCGCTAATAAAACAATGGCGCGTGTGCGTCATGTTATGATCGGTACAAAAAAATAAAAAAACGAAAGGAAAGGAGAAAATCACATGAATAATAAAACAATAATCGTCTTGGCATGTATCTTGTGCGCATTTGTGTTGGGGTGGGGCGCGGTAAATCGCCTGGCCGAACCGCGAACAATATCGGTTGGTGGTGAATGTTTAACATCTGCACCAAAGGATCGGACCGCAATCACTATCCGGGTCAGTGTCACCGATAAAAGTGCTGCAAAGTCTATGAAACGCGCATCAACCAAGATTGCCGAAATCAACAATTATCTGAAGAATTTGGATGTCAAGGTCCAGACCAGTGAATTTAATTCTTATGAAAAGAACGAATGGAATAATACCACGCATAAATCGGAATTTGTTGGGATTGAAACAACAATCGCACTGGATGTGTCGGCATCAAATATAGATACCATAGAGCAGGTATTGACCGAATTCGCCGGCCAGCCGGATGTTTTTGTCACAAATCTGCGCATGTTTACATCCACCGAAACATTAAAGCCTATTTTAGAATCTTGCCTGGGAACTGCGGTTGAAAACGCGCGCAGTCGTGCAGATGCACTGGCGGCGGGTGCCGGTCGTCGTGTGGGTAAATTATTGGCGGTATCGTATGGGTCGGGTTCATCATACAGTGTTCAACCAACCGCAAATTTCCGCATGGCAAAGGCCGAAATGGCGATGGCAGTTGCAGACAGCGGTTATGTCGGTGGCGCACTTACCGGTAAAGATACCGAGGTTTCGGTTGGTGTAAACGCAATATTTGAAATAAAATAATATGGATGATTTAATAGCAGAATTTTCCGATTACCTGGTTGGGACACGAAATTATTCTGTGCATACCGCATCGGCGTATTCGGCAGATTTGGCGGATTTTGCAAATTTTCTGAAAAATTTTAGTGGTGGTGACATGGGCATAAATGATTTGGCACGTGTTGACACCATTGCTTTTCGTTCGTGGCTTGCCAATCGCCAGAAACGCGAATTATCGTTTAAATCTACGGCACGCGCATTGTCATCTGTGCGCGGATTTTATAAGTATCTGGCGCGTTATCATGGAATAAAAAATGATGCGATTGGGCTGATATCTTCGCCACGTGTGCCGAAAAAATTGTCCAAGGCGATATCGCCATCCGATGTTTCCGATATGGCGGGCGCAATTCGTGATATTGATGCAAAAGAACCGTGGATTGCCGCACGTGATTGGGCATTGGTGACATTATTGTTTGGATGCGGTCTGCGTATATCCGAGGCATTGGCATTACGCAACCTGGATATTGCCGGCGCGCCCGAAAACCTGCGTATTGTTGGCAAAGGAAACAAAGAACGCATAGTGCCGGTTTTGCCGGCGGTCTATGTCACAATAAAGAAATATACCGATTTGCGTCCGTTTGGAAATGCGCCAACGGATGAATTGTTTCGCAGTGTTCGGGGATTGCCTATGTCGGCGCGCATGGCGGAAAAGGTTATTGAAAAGGTGCGTGCATTTCTACAACTGCCCGATTATGTGACACCACATGCACTGCGTCACACATTTGCAACGGCATTATTGTCCGATGGTGCAGATTTGCGCAGTCTTCAAGAATTATTGGGGCATTCGTCGCTTTCAACAACACAACTTTATACCAAAGTAAACATGTCCGAAATTATGGATATTTACGAACATTGCCACCCCCGCGCCGGGGAACAAGAATAAAAATTGACTTGTAAATATTTGTGTGTCAGAATAAAGGCATGACAATCAGATTTATAAATTTTTACTGTTGTTGTTAAATTATTTTTCTGCAAACATATTGTTTGCGTATTCTGTGTGATTTTGTTATTATAACTATTACGAAAAATAATAAGGATTTTGTTATGCAAATAAGACTTTACAACACCATGACCCGCAAAGTGGAAGAATTTGTGCCGATTACCCCTAACCATGTTGGAATATATAATTGCGGACCAACCGTTTATTGGGACCAACACCTTGGGAATATGCGGACTTTCTTTAACAGTGATATGATGAAGCGCATGTTTTTGGCAAATGGATATACTGTGACCCATGTTATGAATTTTACGGATGTCGGACATTTGACCAGCGATGAAGATACCGGCGAAGACAAGATGGAAAAGGGTGCCGCGCGTGAAAATATGTCTGTGTGGGATATTGCAAACAAATATATAAAAAGTTGCGTGAACGATATGAATTTGTTAAATATTATTCCACCGACCCATACACCGCGGGCCACCGACCATATCAAAGAACAAATAGAACTTATTCAGAAACTTGAAAAACTTGGTTTTACCTATGAAATACCCGGTGACGGAATTTATTATGATACATCTAAATTG
>CACWNX010000002.1 GCA_902762295.1 uncultured Pseudomonadota bacterium | reverse complement strand
TACGACGAGGGACAGGGCAAGCTGAAGGGCAACTCCAAGACCGTCCCGGCGCTGGAGGATCTGAAGACCCCGCTGCGTGACGGCGACAAGGAGCGCAAGGGCGACGAAGCCTACGCCAACGCTTGGTTCATCAACGCCAACAGCACCACCAAGCCGGGCGTTGTGGACGCTGACCGGAATCCGATTCTGGACAGCAGCGAACTGTACTCCGGCATCATCGGGCGGGCGTCGATTTCCTTCTACGCCTTCAACAGCAACGGCAACCGGGGCATCGCCTGCGGGCTGAACAACCTGCAGAAGCTGGCCGACGGCACTCCGCTGGGTGGACACAGCCGCGCCGAGGATGACTTCGCTGACGATGATGACGATGAAGATTTTCTGGGATAACTGACCGACCGGGTGGCGGGGACAAAACCTCCGCCACCCATATTTTTTTGTTGGAGGGAATATGACAATCACTTCTCTATCTCTGGAATTTTTTTCTGGAATACGACCGACATATCGTATGCATCAAATATCCATGGTGCGCGAAATTCCAGGTCAGAAAATAAATTATATGTCTGGGTAATAAGATGGTTTATCGCCCCCGATTCTATTTTATATAAATTTATGTATGCCGTATCTACACCGCCGCGTGCGACAATTGCCAATTTTTTGTCGCCCGCCAGTGATAAAAGTGCCCCAGTCCCGGCAATTTTCACAGTGCGTGCAGGGTATGCAACATCCATAACACGTGATACACCATTCTTGCTGGTAAAACCATTTGCCGATTTTATGTCGGGTGCAACCGTCACATATATATAGCGCGGGACATTATCCGAAACATTGTATGAAAATGCATACTGGTATGTCCCGGTTGGATTCACAAAGTTTACGCGTTTAAGTTTTAGTATCGTTGATTTCTTTAATACATCCGATGTGATTTCATCGTTGGCCCAGGTATGCGGTTCGTCGGCGTTGTCGTCATTATCCGTATTTCGTGGCAACAAATAGGCCTTTACCACCGTATCCCAGTTTGTGTTATTTGCCGCCGCCGATGTCATATTTAATAAAATTAACTGTTGTGGATTGCCCATTTTATCATCTGCGGTTATGGTTTCCAGGTCGGCAATTTTGAAAAAATTATCTGCAGATTCAATTGTCGTTTTGGCGGTAATTTTATCTGTACGCGATTTACCGGCGGCATCACTGACCCGGTTAATTTTTAATCGCAGTGTATGATTTTTTTCGTCTATTTTAATTGGGGCAGTACGAATTACCGCAGTTCGCATATACCGGTCGGTTTGAACATCAAAGTCAACATGATGGCCGTTTTGCTTTATGCTGACCTTGTCTGCAAAATCGCGCGTTTGGATTGGATAATTGAACGAAATTGCCGCGACCCCAACAACGGTTTGATTGTTATCAGATGTTGGATATATGTTGAATAAATCGGTTTTTGCAACAATCGGCGCGGTTTTAAATGATATATTGCGCCGGTTTGGACGAACATCGCGGTTGAACAATTTATTGGAAATTTTTACATTAAACTTTGTATCCGCCGGCCAGTCGCCATCGGGCCGAAATTCAATCTCGTACGGGGTGGGCATAGCCCAACGACCACGAATTGCCGGTGTGATTTTTACATTCTGGGTTAATTCGGTTTGTGAAATATTTGTGTCAAATGCCGGCGCACCCGGACCCGATACATAGTTATATGAAATGCGCAGTGGTTCGCCCGGTAAAATTTCGCGGTTATTATTGACATCGGGCGCATCATTTAACAGAACGGTGGAATTATCATCGGCAAAGTGCGCCGCAACAGGCGCGTTTACCGCCACAGACATTTTAGTAATATGTGCATTATGTGTGCGAATTGCGTAAAAACCAAAACCTAAGAATACCCCAACGGCAACAATAATCCCAAAAATACGCAACATGCGTAATGCCCAAATGCCCGATTTATGCATCATAGATGAATTCTCCGTTCCTTTGTGTACATATATATTAGAGTATAAATATGAAAACACAAGTTTTTTGTTCAGAAAAATGTCATAAAAGTTTACCAAAAAATACTTGCATTTTTAATTTTTTTGTCATATTATGGGGGCACGTGCCAAAGTGGCGCGAAGAACACAGTCATCGTTGGGAATTTCTGTCCGGGCGACCGGGTTTCAAACCCTGATGACGAGGATAACAACAGAAATAAAAGGATAAATCATGGCATTGCCAACATTTACTATGCAACAACTGATGGAGGCAGGCGTTCATTTTGGACACCACACTCGTCGTTGGAATCCGTTGATGACACCGTATGTTTATGGGGTCAAAGATAAAATTCATATCATCAATTTAAACAAGACTGCGCCGCTGTTGCACCGTGCATTGGTTGCACTGGAGGCGATTGCCGCCGCCGGGGGCAAGGTTTTATTTGTTGCAACAAAGCACCAGGCCAAAGACATCGTTAAAGATGCGGCGGAACGTTGCGGTCAATTCTATGTAAACAATCGCTGGTTGGGTGGTATGTTAACCAACTGGACAACGGTTTCACAATCTATTCGTCGTCTGAAAAAGATGGAGGCGGACATTGAAAATGCCGACAAATTAGGTCTGACCAAGAAAGAAGTTGGTGTTATGACCAAAGAGGTTGCAAAACTGCGCGACATTTTTGGCGGTATTTTGGATATGCATGGTGTACCCCAGGTTATGATTGTTATTGATGTTCCGCGTGAAATGAACGCGGTCCGCGAAGCGAAAAACTTGGACATTCCAACGATTGCAATTTGTGATACAAACGCAAATCCGGAAATGGTTGACTATCCGGTGCCGGGTAATGATGATGCGGCGCGTGCGACACAACTGTATTGCGATTTATTCGTAGATGCGATTTTGTCCGGTATTGAAAAGCGCCTTGGTGGTGCCGCCGGCAAGAAGTCTGAATCTGCGATGGATGATGAACACGATGCATTGGAAGATGAAATCAAAGATAAAGAAATGAAAAACCGTTCCCGTACATCGGCATCGCGTGCAGAACGTCGTGAAAAATTGGCAGAAAAGGCCGATAAATAATTACTTAATATAAATCTGGTGGGTGTTCGTTTTGCCGGACATCCACGCAATCAAAAAATTTAGTAAAGGGGGAAAATTATGGCAGAAGTGACAGCAAAGTTGATTCAGCAACTGCGTGAAAAAACATCCGCGGGCATGATGGACTGTAAAAAGGCATTGACCGAAACAAACGGTGATATAGAGGCGGCGGCCGACTGGCTGCGCCAGAAAGGTATTGTCAAGGCGGCATCCAAGGCCGGACGCGTTGCGGCATCGGGTTTGGTGACCGTTGTAAAATGTGACAATATGGGATGCGTGGTTGAATTGAATGCCGAAACTGATTTTGTTGCGAAAAATGACAAGTTTCAAAAGTTGGTTGCCGATGTTGCGAACAAAGCACTGGAATTGTCGGGCGATTTTGATGCGACATTAAATGCAGTCAAAGATGACATTGCGGCAACAATCGCGACAATTGGTGAAAATATGAATCTGCGCCGTATTGCCAAAGTATCGGGCCAGCATATTTTCAGTTATATTCACAATGCATTGGTTCCGGGCATGGGGCAAATTGGTGTCGCGGTCGCGATAAACGGTGATTCAGATAAAATCAACGAAATTGGCCCCAAAATTGCGATGCATATTGCGGCAAATAAACCAGAATTTATGACTATTGCCGATGTTAATCCGGCGGCGGTTGAACGCGAAAAGAAAGTGTTCATCGAATCGGGCGCAACGGCGGGTAAACCAGAAAACATTGTTGAAAAGATGGTAAATGGTCGTATCCAGAAATGGTATGCAGAATCTGTTCTGGAAGAACAGCCGTTTGTTATGGATCCGTCAAAATCGGTTAAACAGGTTTTGGACGAAGCCGGCGGTAAATTGGCTGGTTTTGCATATTTTGTGTTGGGTGAGGGTATTGAAAAACGCAATGACAACCTTGCCGATGAAGTCGCAAAAATGTTGAAATAGTCCGCCACGGCACCGCACGGCGGTGACGGGTGGTTAGTAAGAAAAAACGGGCGCGATTTGCGCCCGTTTTTATAGTAATTTTTCATTGAATATCGCGTGAATTCTGATAAAATCATTTTGACAAAGAAAGGTATTTATATGAAAAACGATTTGCTGCATGAATTGGAAGTTCGTGGTTTTATTAACCAATGTTCAAATATTGACGGTCTTGCCGATGCATTAGATAATGGAAAAATTACCGCATATTTGGGTTCGGACCCAACGGCGGATTCATTGCATGTCGGACACTTGGTCCCGGTGATGATGATGCGTTGGTTGCAAAACTATGGACACCGTCCGTTAATGTTGGTTGGTGGTGCAACGGGACGCATTGGCGACCCGTCGGGGCGTGATACCGGTCGCCCAATGATGACCGAAGAAACATTGGCAAAAAATATCGCCGGGTTGAAAAAATCGTATTCAAAGTTTTTACATTTTGGCAAGGGTAAATCGGATGCAGTTATTGTTGATAACTATGATTGGATGAAAGATTACAGTCATTTAGATTTCTTGGCACAATTCGGAACCGATTTTACGGTGCCGCGTATGTTGTCTATGGAAAGTGTAAAACGTCGGTTAGACAATGGTATGACATTTTTGGAATTTAACTATATGACATTCCAGGCGGTGGATTTTCTGACATTATATAAAAAATATGGCTGTGTGTTGCAACTCTGTGGCGCAGACCAATGGGGCAATGCAGTTATGGGAATTGAACTGATTCGTAAAAAGTTGAGCAAAGAGGCATTTGTTTTGTCTACTGCGTTGATTACGGATGCCGCTGGAAATAAAATTGGAAAGTCTGCCGGAAATGCGGTCTGGGTGAACGAAGACAAATTGTCGCCGTATGAATACTGGCAATATTTCCGCAATACACCCGATGAGTTGGTGGAAAAGTCCCTTAAAATATTTACCGAAATCCCAATGGACGAGATAAATAAACTGGCGAAATTACAGGGTGCAGAATTAAACGAGGCTAAAAAAATTTTGGCACGTGCGGCAACAACGATTGCACATGGTGCAGATGCCGCGGCGGCGGCAGAATCTGCGGCATCTGCGTTGTTCGGGGGTGGCGGAAATGATGCCGATGTTCCAACACGCGAAATTAAAATGCCGGAACCGATGGGGGTGTTGGATTTTCTGGTCGCCGTTGGTTTATTTGATTCTAAATCGGATGCGCGCCGTATGGTGGAACAGGGTGGTGTGCAAATAGATGGCGAAAAAGTTTTGGACTGGCGCGTGACCGTTCAACCAAAGTCTGAATTTATGGTTCAACGCGGCAAGAAAACATTCATGCGGGTGATTGTAAAATAATGTTGCGATTCGTTTTGGCTTTGGCGATTTTGTTTGGGGGGGCAAACTATGCCACCGCGGCGCAGTCTGAATTAGATAAGATTCAATCGCAAATTCGCCAGACCGAACAAAAAAACAAGCAATTAGAACAACAGGTTAAAACATCCGATCGTGATGTCGCAAAAACCAAGAAACAGTTGGTGACGGCGGCAGACAAGGTTTCGTCGCTGGAAGAACTGCGTGCAGATTTGGCGAAAAAAATTGCTGAACTGGATGCACGGATTAAGGTTCTGAACACTGAATTAGAGCAAAATCGTGAACATATTTCTGATGCCGCGGCGGCGATTGTTTTTGTCGCATCGCACCCAAGTTTCGATTCGGAAAATATGCATAATTTTGTCCTGACTTCGGCGGTGTTGGCGGGAATGTCGGATAATTTTGACGAACAGATTCGTATTGCCGCGGATAAAATTGCAGAACTGGACAAGGTTCGTAATGCACGTGCGATTGAAAAAGAAAAACTGGATAGAACGGCGAAAAAATATGCCGATGAAAAAGATTTGCTGGACAAACTGTTGCGGCGGCGGTCGGCACAGAATGAAAAGTTGCGCGGGGAACAAATGGCGCTGCAAAAAAAGTTGCGCGAATTATCTGCGCGTGCAAAAAACATATCGGAATTGTCCGCCGGTGTGGGGAGTTCGGAAATGTCATCAGATGCAAGATTTTCAATTCGTAAATTAAATCAACCGGTTCGGGGCAGGGTGGTCGTGCGATTTGGTGAAAAAACGGCATTGGGATTGAAATCTGATGGGTGGCGTATCCGTACCGGGGCCGAGGCCCTGGTGACCGCGCCCGCCGATGGTGTGGTAAAGTTTGCCGATGGGTTCAAGGGCTTTGGTCGTGTTATCATTATATCGCATAAAAATGGCTATAATACGGTTATGACAAACCTTGGGACCATAGATGTTGTTGTTGGTCAAGAGGTTTTGGCTGGTGAACCAATTGGGCGCATGGATGCAAATAAAAATGAAATGTATCTTGAGGTGCGGCGTGGAAATTCGGCGGTTGATCCGGCGCGCCTGTTTAAAGAAAACTGATTTAAAAATATTGACATTTTGTGATTTTTGTATATAATTACACTGCAAACATCAGGGGGCGGTATATGTTAAAGCATGGTACAGAAACATTAGTAAAGGACTATGGACGTAATACAATTGTAAAAACGCCACTGGCGCGAACCATGTCTAAACGTCAGGACTGGATTACGCGTCAGCGCAGTGCCGCCGATACTATGCAGAAATTGTCCAAGATTGATAACCATGCATATGTTATCCCGAAAACGGAAATAATAGATTCACAAAATTTTCGTGTTGTCGAAGAACGTATTGATGGTGTGCCGTTAACACCGTTGATGTTTCGTGCGCTGGACGAAAAAAAGCGCGATTCGATTGTGGATGCGTTGGCAAATTTTTATGCCGATATTCACAGAATTCATCCGGTGGAAAATCCGGTAAAATACCATATGCAATATGGGTTCAAGGTTGAATACTTGGCAGATTTTACTAAAAACGGTATGCGTAAATGGTTCCCGATGGCGGATGTAAATTTTGTACAAAAAATATGTCGCGATTTATCGGCGGTTGAATACGAGTCGCGTCTGGCATGGGCGCATAATGATATATTTGAAGAAAATGTTTTATATAATGCACGGACAAATAAATGTGCAATCATAGATTTTACCAAGTCTGGGTACAGTTTCTTGCACTATGATTTGATGGATTCGTATGTGCATGATATGGGTGTGTTTGATAAATTTTATTCCCAATATTTGAAATGTCGCAAAGAGGATAATTTACCGGATAATTTGACCGACCCAGAAAAGTGGAATAAAATTTTGAAATATCATCGTGTCGCCCAGATACTTGGCGATTTGGATGAAAATGCTCTGGATTTACAGGTCGGTATAGATACAAAAGTCGCAGTTTCACAAATGCGTGCGAATATTGAAAATTTGCGTCATTCATGGTCAAGGTAAGTGTTTTTCATCTGTTTACTTGAAAAATCGTATTGCATTGTGTTTTTTTTAATATAAACTTGCCATATACAAAAAAAGGAAAGTCTTATGTGGAAAAAAATACTGGTGTTGTTTGCATTATGTGTGCCGGTGGTCGCGATTGCCGCCGATAATAAAAAGAAAGATGAACCGGTTGAACATCTGACCGACGAACAAATTTATGATGAATTAAAGAAACTTGCGCTGGTATTCGAAGTGTCACGCGAAAACTTTGTAGAAGAGGCGGACGAGAAAAAAATGCTAGAAGCCGCCATGAATGGTATGCTGGAAGCATTGGACCCACATTCGTCATACCTGAACGAAGATGATTTCAAAGATTTTAATGATAAATCCAAAGGCGAATTCGGCGGACTGGGGATTCAGATTACTTCGGATCGTGGTGCGGTACGTGTGATTTCACCGATTGATGATACACCCGCGGAACGCGCAGGAATAAAGGCAGGAGATTATATTACGCATATTGACGACGAACCGGTTTTTGATTTAACACTGAACCAGGCGGTAAAAAAGATGAAGGGTAAACCCGGAACGAAAGTTAAACTGACGGTGGTATCGGATGATAATGAACCAAAAACACTGACATTGAAACGCGCAATTATCAAGGTAAAGTCGGTTAAGTTTGAAGAAAAACAATTGGCGGATGCAGAATCAGATGCGCCAATGGTTGGCTATATTCGTATTTCAGACTTTGGTGCAACAACGGCGCGCGATTTGCGCGATGCGATTAAAAACCTGGAAAAGAAAAAGGTTGTTGGATATATACTGGATGTGCGAAATAATCCGGGTGGCTATCTGACCGCGGCAATAGATGTGTCGGATGTTTTTTTGGATGGGGGCGAAATTGTATCAACCCGTGGAAAAAACAAAAATGATATAGAGCGCAGTTTTGCAACACCCGGGGATTTAACAAATGGAAAACCTTTGGTGGTTCTGATTAACCATGGATCGGCATCGGCATCGGAGATTGTTGCAGGCGCCATTCAAGATAACGGCCGTGGCGTTGTTATGGGTTCGCAAAGTTTCGGTAAGGGCAGTGTTCAACAGCAAAAGCCCCTTGGGGATGGTACGGCAATTCATGTGACAATCGCACGTTATTATACCCCAAGTGGGACATCAATTCAGAATACAGGAATTACCCCAGATGTAGAAGTTTTACAGAGTAAAGTAGAGGCGATTGAAAAACGCGAAAGCAGTTTTTCCGAGGCATCGTTCCGTAATTCGCTGAAAAATGAAAATGCAAAAAAGAAAGATAAAAAAGATTCAGAAAAATCCGATGATAAAGATGACGACAAAGATTTGACACCGGCGGAAAAGGATGCACGCGATTATCAATTACAACGCGGAATGGAAATGGTCATTGCGATGGCGAAAATGTCCGAGCACGCCAAGACCGCAAAAGAAACAAAAAATGAAAATAATAAAGACGGTGATTAAAACCGTCTTTGTTTGTTATAAATTATAAATCTTAATTAGTTGATTCGGAGAAATCTTCCTCTTCTTCTTCGTCATCTTCTTCAACCGCATTTAAATCTATTTCTTTTGGAATACCTAAAATATCTTCTATCTTTTCTGATGCGGCATCTACATCCATTTTGTGCAGAATTGCGAATTCTTGGGCCATGCGTTCCAGGGCGCGCATATACAATCGGCGTGCCGAAAACGGCATAGTATCGGTCGGATTACGCCGTTGCAGGTCGCGTACAACCTCGGCCAATTTCATTGGGTCACCCGAATTTATATTTTCTTCGTATTGTGCCGCACGGCGCGCCCAAATCATGCGTTTTGCACCGGCTTTGCCCTTGGCCGATGCAATCGCTTCGTCCATTTTTCGCGCCGATGTTAGCGGGCGCAAACCGGAAATTTCCGCACGTTCCAATGGCACACGCAATATCATACGACTTTTTTCAAAATCTATGACCAACATTTTTATTTTCTGACCGGCAACAACCTGTTCTTCGGTGCGCACCAACTTGCCCACACCTTGGGTAGGGTATACAACATACTGACCGGTTTTAAAGTCCAATTTTTTACTTGGCATCGCATTACTCTTTCTTTGCCATTCTCTCGTCTTTACGCGGATTATATCACAAAAAAATAAAAAAAACAAATGTATCAGGCAAAAAAATTGCCCCGTTTGGGGCAATTCAGAATTTACTGGCCTAATCCAGCCGGACTGAATCGACCGATATTGTTAAATAACTCTTCCGTTGCATTTAATTCAATCGCCGCCGGAATTTCGGTTTCGTTCGAATCCATATCTATATCGGGCAATTCGTCGTCATGCAGAACCCGCGTCCGGACAACCCGATTTCCGTTCACCCAGGCAAGTAGCACCGTTTTATTATCGTATGTCAACGGGAACGGTCCGTGATAGTTTTCATCTTCACCAAAATAAATCCAGACAGTTTCGCCGTGTACGGTTTTTACCTGGGGCGAACCAATTAAATCTTCTAACTGCGCGGTGGTTTTAATTGTCGCGATTTTTTCATCCAGGTCATTTGGGAAAACATACCCACGATGTTTTGTTTGAAAAGTACACCCAACCATCGCAATACAACATAAAATTAGAATTATTTTTTTCATATTATCCCTCCCCGTTTTCTTTTGGTGAATTTGCACGCATCATTGCAAAGTGCGCAATATATTTCTTTAATTGTGTTTTATACTGATTATTCTCTTTTGCATATTCAACCAATTTATCAAAGTTTGGGTTTACCGCACGCGCCGCGCCGAAACGTGTTTCGGTTTTCAAGAAATCTTCCAATGGTGTCAAATCGTCAACATTTGAATCCATCATTAACGGATTATGCCCTTCTACAATAAGGCGCGGGTCAAACCGATACAGTGGCCACGCACCCGTATTTACCATTTGCATTTGATGTTCCGGCCCGTTTTGCAACGCGAACCCGTGCGCAATACATGGGGCGTATGCCAGAATGATTGACGGGCCGTTAAATGATTCTGCTTCACGAAATGCGCGTGCCGCCTGGGCTGGATTTGCCCCGATGGCGATTTGCGCGACATATGCACCCGACATCATCGCAATCATACCCAAATCTTTCTTGGCATGGTTTTTTCCGCCAATTGCGAACTTCATGCTTGCACCGAACGGTGTCGCCTTGGATTGTTGCCCACCGGTATTTGAATATCCTTCGGTATCCAGAACCAGAACATTAACATTTTCACCACTGTGCAGAACATGGTCTAGCCCACCGTATCCGATATCATACGCCCATCCATCGCCACCAACAATCCAGACCGATTTTTGAACAATGTCCCCAAGCATACTTTCCGCCAACCGCGCCGTCGGCGAATCTATTTTCTTTAATTTCTTTGCCAAAGCATCTTTTATCTTGCGCTGTTCATCAACATTGGTTTCTGTAAAGATTTTTTCAACATTCGGCAACCCCAGTTCAAACAGCAACCCGCGCAACATATCTCGTCGTTGGTTCAATGCCGTCCGCATCCCAAGGCCATATTCTGCATTATCTTCAAATAAAGAATTTGACCATGCCGGCCCACGACCATTTGCATCGGTCGTCCATGGAGTTGTTGGCAGATTTGCGCCATAGATTGACGAACATCCCGTCGCATTTGCCACAACCATGCGGTCGCCGAACAAATGCGCCATCATCTTGATATATGGTGTTTCGCCACATCCTGCACATGCCCCCGGAAATTCAAAATAGTGTGGCAATAATTCAATATGCTTTGGCAGGTTCAAGTTCAATTGTTCGCGCGGAACATCTGGTAATTTTACCGTTTCATCAAATATCTTTTGGTCGGTTGCATTTGAATCCACCATTGAAATTGCACCAACCGGGCAATTTTTCGCGCACAATCCGCAGCCCGTACAGTCTGCCGGCGAAATCGCGATTGTGAAATACATATTTGCGCCCAATTCCGATGTTTTCATTGGAACAACGATTACACCTTTGGCGCGCGCATCCGCGACTTGTTCTTTGGTCAGTGCCTTAATACGAATCGCCGCATGCGGACAGAGCATTGAACACCGACCACATTGAATACATTTTTCCAGGTCACATTTTGCAACCCGCGTGGAAATTGCGCGTTTTTCATACTTTGATGTGCCAACCGGATATTGACCTGCGCCAAATTCACCACCGATACGAAAACGCGAAACCGGAATTGTATCACCACGTCCCGCCGCCATTTCACCAAGTGTCCCGGCAATTATTGCCGGTGCATCTGCGGTCATCGCCGGCACGAAATCCGGTGCAAAATTCGAAACCGATGATGGTAAATTAAAGTGTTGCAAATAATCCGCCGCTTTATCCACCGCCGCCCAGTTTGCTTCTACAACATCCATACCTTTCTTTTTATATGTCTTTTCAATTGCGGTTTTGGCAGATTTTGCGGCAAGTGCCGGGTCAATTACGCGTGTTAAATTGAAGAAATTCAGCATTATAAAGGTATTTATTCGGTTTCCTAATCCTAATTCGGCGGCGGCACTGTTTGCATCCAAAAAATATACATTTGCACGAATTCGTATTAAATGTTCCTGGACTTCGCGTGGCAGGTTCGCAAATGCCACATCCGGTGCCAGTGATGTGTTTATCATCACCGTTCCGCCGGCGCGCAACCCGCGAAAAACATCAAAACGTCCCGCAATCATAAAGTTTGAAACACTGATAAAATCGGCAACCTCTACCAAGTATTGACTTTTAATTGGCTTGTCTGAAAACCGGATATGTGACGCGGTTAATCCGCCCGATTTTTTTGAATCGTACACCGCATAGGACTGAGGATACAAATCAGAATTTTCACCAACAATCTTTACAATATTTTTAACTGCACCAACGGTGCCATCACTGCCGATACCGTAAAGAATCGCGGTTTTGACATTTGGGTTTTCAATTGAAAATGCTGGGTCGGTTTTAAGCGACAATTTTGTCAAATCATCATCAATTCCAACTGTAAAATTATGATGCAGATTTCCGCGTTTCATATTTTCAAAAATTGCCGCGACATCGCGTGGTTTAAATTCCTTGGACCCTAATCCATATCGTCCACCAAACACCGCCACGCGATTACCAACAACCGATTTGACATCCATATAAAGCGGTTCACCAATCGCCCCAGATTCTTTTGTACGATCCAAAACGGCAATTTGTTTTACATTTTTCGGCAATACATTTACAAAGGCATTGACCGGGAATGGACGATACAGGTGTATTTTTACCAACCCAAATCCAGTTGGCAAATTTTCAATCGTTTCAGAAATTGTTTCGCATGCCGATCCCATTGCAACAATAACATTTTCGGCATTTTTGTCACCAAAATATTCAACTAAATTGTATTTCCGCCCGGTCAGTTTTCCAAATTCATCCATGCATTGCTGGACAATATCCGGGGTTTGCGTATACAGTTCATTTGCGGCCTCGCGTCCCTGGAAATAAACATCGGGATTTTGGGCGGTGCCGCGGATTTTTGGAGTGTCTGGATTCATTCCCGATGCATGATATGCCGCGACCAAATCATCCGGCATCATTTTGCGTAAAATATCGTCATCGATTCGCGCCAATCGCGATTCTTCGTGACTTGTCCGGAAACCGTCAAAGAAATGCACAAACGGCACCCGCGCGCGCAGTGTCGCCGCATGCGCAATCGCCGCCATATCGTGCGCCTGTTGCACATTGTGCGATGACAGCATTGCGAATCCCGTTGAACGCACCGCCATAACATCACTGTGGTCGCCAAAGATAGACAACGCATGTGTTGCCAACGCGCGCGCCGCAACATGCATAACGAACGGAGTCTGTTCGCCGGCGATTTTGTACATGTTTGGAATCATTAACAATAAACCCTGGGATGCGGTAAATGTCGTCGCCAGGGCACCCATTTGCAACGCGCCATGCATTGCACCGGCGGCACCAGCTTCGGATTCCATTTCAATTATTTCTGGCACCGTACCCCATATGTTCTTTTTATGTTGAAATGCCCATTCATCCGCCAATTCGCCCATAGTACTGCTTGGGGTGATTGGATAAATTGCCGCAAAGTCCACCATGCGATACGCGACATCCGCCGCCGCCCAGTTTCCATCAACAATTAAATTTGCCATAATCCGTTCCCTTTATGATTTTTTTATGTCGCCCAATAATAGTCCCTTTTTTTTAATAAGGCAAGGGGATTAAACAGTGAGTTTTTAAATGTTATCCATAACATACGATGCGACAAATGTGTATGTTATTGCATTTTTTCGGCGGCGGCGCGTGCCAATTCATCGCACCGTTCGTTCATTTCATTGCCATTATGCCCACGCACCCAAACCCAATGGATTTTTATTTGTGATGCCAATTCGTCCAGCATTATCCACAGTTCTTTATTTTTTACCGGTTTTTTGTCCGCAGTACGCCAATTATTTTTGCGCCAATTTTTTATCCAGGTCTGCATGCCATTTTTTACATATTGACTGTCGGTGTGAATCTCTAGTTCGTTGTGTCGGCGTGCCGCGCGGATTGCGCGGATGACCGCGGTTAGTTCCATACGGTTATTTGTGGTGTCGCGTTCACCGCCGCTGCGTTCTGCGGTGTTTTTACCATCGGTTGCAATGAATGCCCAACCGCCCGGACCGGGGTTTCCCAAACAACTGCCATCTGTCCAAATTTTTAACATTTTTTTTACCTTTGTTTTATGATATAATATCACAAAATGAATATAGATGCCAAGAATTTACACGAAATGTCAGATGCGTTGCGCGCGACCGCGTTGCGCGTGTTGAAACATGCAAAAAGTGGGCATATTGGTATTGCGCTGGGGGTGGCAGATATCGTCACAATGGTTTACGCGGTTATCTTAAATCCGGTGCAAGACCGATTCGTTTTATCGGCGGGGCATGGTTCGGCATTATTATATTCGGCACTAAAACTTGCGGGATATCGTGTTGGTGACCTTGATTCATTCCGTCGTCTTGGTGGATTACCAGGACACCCGGAATTTGGTATTGCCGGGGTGTCTGCAACGACCGGACCGCTGGGCCAGGGGGTGGCGAATGCGGTTGGAATGGCCATTGCAGAAAAACATCGAGGTACAAATGGTCGGGTGTATTGTCTGTGCAGTGATGGTGATTTAATGGAAGGTGTCGCGCAAGAGGCGATTGCCATCGCCGGTCGGTACAAATTGGATAATTTGGTATTGCTATGGGATAACAACGGTGTCAGTATAGATGGTATTGCCCAGACCGATGTGAATGTCCCAATGCGTATGCGTGCCGCCGGTTGGAATGTGCGTGATGTAAATGGACACGATTTTGATGAATTATATGATGCGGTAAGTGTTCCGTCTGAATTACCACTGTTTATTAAGTGTGATACAATTATCGGTATTGGTTCAAATGTTGCCGGCACATCGCGTGCACACGGATATGATTTATCCGATGCGGAAATCGCGATGTTAATTGAACGGTTTGATTCACCACGTGGATATAATCTTTGGAAAAATCTATCGCGTGAACATCCTGTTATGTCGCGCGTAAAATATGTATCTGTACCAAGTGTTTTGTTGCCCGATGTGCCCCAGTTTATTTCTACACGCGAAATGTCGGGATTGTACCTTGAAAGATTGCTGCAAAAGGGCGCAGATATTATTATTGGCAGTGCGGATTTAGGACACAGTACAAATGTGCGTGTGCCAGATTCGGTTGATATAACCCCAGATAATTTTTCGGGAAACTATATTAATTATGGTGTGCGTGAACATGCAATGGCGGCGGTCATGAATGGTATGGCATATGCGGGCGTTCGTGCCGTTGGGTCAACATTTTTGGTGTTCAGTGACTATATGCGTGGCGCAATGCGTTTGGCGGCATTGTCGCATTTGCCGGTTGTGTATGTGTTAACACATGACAGTATCGCCGTTGGTCAAGACGGTCCAACACATCAACCGGTTGAACAATTGCCGGGATTGCGAATGATTCCAAATATGAATGTGTTTCGTCCATGTAATATGACCGAGGTTGCATGGGCGTGGCGAACTGCATTATCTGAAACCGATCGACCATCATGTATTGTATTGTCGCGTCAGAAAATTATGCGTGTTGGTGGTCCAATATCTGGATACATTGATGCCGGGGCATATGTCGTTTATCGCCCAAAAATGAATCGTATTCGTATAACAATTATTGCAACCGGATCCGAAGTCCCATTGGCGGTCGCCGTTGCGCGCCGTATGAGAATCGGGGCCCAGGTTGTCAGTATGCCGTCTGTATCGCGTTTTCGTGATATGCCACCAGAATATAAAAAGAATATTTTGCGTGGTCGTGTAATCGCGTTAGAGGCCGCTGCTGGCGCGCCGTGGTTTGAATTTGCCGACGATGTAATCGGAATAGATGAATTTGGTTTGACGGGACCGGGTGATATGGTGTACCGTGAATACGGCTTTGATGCAGATGCGATTGTTGCCGCAATTACATCCAAAATGAAAAATGTCAGATTTTAAATTTATAACTTCAACCGGTGAAACAATACCCATTGTGATAACTGCGCGACGGGGGGTGCGAAATATAACACTGCGACCACATGCCGGTGATATGCGTCGCATAGATATATCACGGCCATGGATAGCATCAAATGCGGCGGCGATGAAGTTCGTTGAACAGAAACGCAGGTGGCTGGAACGTTTTTTTGCAAGCGCACCAATAAAAAAACATATTCAATCAGGTGACAGATTTGAATTTTTGGGTATGATGGTGACCGTTATTTATGATGGCGCAATCCGTGGTAATAAATTTACAGAAAATTGGAATGGAACATATACACTGACGGTTGGTGGTGATGCAAAGATGATTGAAAATCGTGTACGGATGTTTGTTAAATCGGAATTATTAAATAAAATTAAAGAAATTATTCGCACCACGCCGCGTGATTTATGGCCACGTCGAATATGCCTGCGCGATACATCGTCGCGATGGGGTTCGCGTTCCACAACGGGAACAATGTCGTTTTCGTGGCGATTGGGACTGGCCCCGTATGATGTAATGAGATATGTTGTGATGCATGAATTGGCGCATGTCAGGCATATGGATCATTCGCCTGAATTTTGGGCAACGGTGCGCGAACTTTATGGATTCGGTGTTGAACGCGCGCGGCGTTGGCTGAATACAAATGGTGCGCGGTTACATGAAATACTCTAACGTGTGCGTGCGTTGTTAAAAATAAATGTATTGTTTGCAATGTGTTTCAATGTCGAGATTGTGTCATTTTGGTATTTTTGTTTATCGTTTTCCAATCTGATTTGCGAGCGTTTGCATTCGTTGATAAATATTCCTGCGATTGCCGATAATATTATAACCATCAGACATCCATTCAATGGCACAGAAAATAATGTTCGTGAATTGTTATTTTTATTTTCTTTTTCCATAGTATCACCTTTTTTATGAACCATATCATACTTTTAAACAGAGTCAATTAGATATACGAAACCATTCCTGAACAAATTATCGTGGTATCGCGGTATAATAGTTTTGTGTTAAACACACATAAACATTATACAAACCAAAGGAAAAAAATATGAAGAAAATATCAATGTTGGCGGCACTTGGTGCGATTGTATCGGGTGGTGCATTTGCCGGTCCGGGTAATATGGCAAAGATGGATAACAACAATATGAATAATAACAATATGACGACAGTTATGACCGTCGAAGAGGTTCGTGGATTGTCCGATGATTCACCGGTTGTAATTCGCGGTTACCTGTTGCGCCAGAACGGTGAAAATTCGTATGTGTTCCAAGATAATACCGGAACCATCAACCTGGAAATAGACGAAGAAGATTGGAATGGTTTAACCGTTTCGCCAAGCGATATGGTAGAGATTTGGGGTGAAGTTGACAAAAACGGAATGTCAGTAATGGAAGTTGATGTTTCCGCAATCAAGAAAATATAAAAATCGCCCATTTGGGCGATTTTTATTAACGAAATTTTTTGGTGGCCCTGGTCGGACTTGAACCGACACTCCTTGCGGAACTTGATTTTGAGTCAAGCGCGTCTACCAATTCCACCACAGGGCCGTTGCAAAATTATTTTGCTTTTTTGGTTTCAACTTTCTTTACCAATCGCGCACTGCGGTTCGCCTTGTGCGTTGGTTTTTTTGTCGGTTTTTCGGTCGCGCCATTTTTCTTGACGATGGCCTTTTTTATTGCCGCCATTTCCGGTGTCAGGCGCGATACTGGCTTTGCCATAACATAGGCATCCAAACCACCATGCTTGGTCAATGTACGCAGACCTGCCGCCGACAGACGCAATGAAAAATCGCGCCCCAGAATATCACTATGAAACTTTAATACATGCAGATTCGGCAAGAATGTGCGCTTTGTATGGCGTTCCGAGTGGGAAACATTCATACCGACTTCTGTTTTTTTACCTGTTACTTTACATACTCTTGGCATATTTAATCCTTTAATCACTGCGGCATAATTTATAACAAAAATCCCGAAAAGTCAAGTATTGTTTTATCTTTTTCGCATATTTGTTTGTGATTGGTTTTTGTTCCCACTGCTTGAAAACGATAAATGTGCAACTATATATATCACAGATAAAAAAAAGGAGTCATTTATGAATCCAGACGAAATGCAAGAAACACCTGAACAGGCAATTCAAAAATATACGACCGATTTTACAAAATTGGCGGCCGATGGAAAATTAGACCCGGTTATTGGACGCGACGAAGAAATTCGTCGCACTATCCAGGTTTTGTCCCGTCGTACAAAAAATAATCCGGTTTTAATTGGAAACCCCGGTGTTGGTAAAACGGCAATCGTTGAAGGTTTAGCAGAACGTATTATTTCGCGTGATATTCCGGAAAATTTGCAGAATAAAAAACTTTTGTCGCTGGATATGGGTGCGTTGATGGCGGGGGCAATGTTCCGCGGACAATTTGAGGCGCGTTTCAAGGCGATTCTGAAGGCCGTCAAAGATGCCAACGGACAAATTATTTTGTTTATTGATGAATTACACACATTGGTTGGTGCCGGCAAAGGCGAAGGCAGTATGGATGCCGGTAATTTGATAAAGCCGATGTTGGCGCGTGGCGAATTACATTGTTTGGGTGCGACGACATTGGACGAATATCGTCAGTATATTGAAAAAGACCCGGCATTGGCGCGCCGTTTCCAGCCGGTTTATGTTGATGAACCAACGGTTGATGATACGATTTCAATTCTGCGTGGATTGAAAGAAAAATACGAAGGTCATCATGGCGTGCGTATTTCGGACAGTGCACTGGTTGCGGCGGTGCGTTTATCGAATCGGTACATTACGGACCGTTTTTTGCCGGACAAGGCGATTGACCTGATTGACGAAGCGGCGGCGCGTGTGCGGATAGAGGTCGCATCAAAGCCAGATGCCTTGGACGAGGTTGACCGCCATTTAACACAACTAAAAATAGAACAACAGGCATTAAAGAAAGAAAAAGACGAAGAATCAAAAAAGCGCCTTGGTGAATTGGAAAAAATTATCGCCGAAACCCAGGCAAAGTCGGATAAAATGACCGCCGAATGGCGCGCCGAACAGGAAAAAATGCGCGGGTTATCGGATGCGATGGCGGCACTGGATGCCGCCAAGGCCGAGGTTGCAACCGCATTGCGCAATGGTGATTATGAAAAGGCATCGGCGCTTCAATACGGTAAAATTCCGGAATTAGAGGCGAATATTAAAAAAATGAATGCCGAATCGCGCGAATATAAAACGGTTTTGCCAGAGCATATTGCGGCGGTGGTCAGCAAATGGACCGGTGTTCCCGCGGACAGATTAACGGTTGCAGAACAATCCAAACTTCTGAACATAGAAGACGAACTGCGTAAACGCGTTGTTGGCCAGGATGCGGCGCTGTCGGTTGTTGCGCGTGCGATTCGTCGTTCGCGTGCGGGGCTTTCGGACCCGCGCCGTCCATCGGGCAGTTTTATGTTCCTGGGGCCGACCGGTGTTGGGAAAACCGAGGTTGCCAAGGCATTGGCAGAATACCTGTTTAATGATGATACGGCAATGACACGAATCGATATGAGTGAATATATGGAACCACATTCGGTTGCGCGTCTTATTGGCAGTCCCCCGGGCTATGTTGGATATGAACAGGGTGGGGCGCTTACCGAATCGGTGCGTCGTCGCCCGTACCAGGTATTATTGTTTGACGAAATTGAAAAGGCGCATCCCGATGTGTTTAATGTGTTCTTGCAGATACTGGATGATGGCCGTTTGACCGATGGCCAGGGTCATGTTGTGAACTTTACGAACACAATTATAATCATGACCAGCAATTTGCCGACAATGGATGCGGTTAAAAAGCAATTTCGTCCAGAATTTATAAATCGTATAGATGAAATTGTGTTCTTTAACCAACTGGGTAAAGATGTGATGTCGGGAATCGTTGAAATTCAACTGCGTAATGTCAAAAAACGACTGGCTGCACGCGGAATCGAAATGGATATCACCGACAAGGCAATTCAATGGCTTGGTGAACACGGATACGACCCGGTGTTTGGGGCGCGACCGTTAAAGCGTCTGATTACATCGGCGGTTGAAGATAAAATTGCAGATTTGATTTTATCCGATGCATTGGGCGAAGGCTCAACCGTCTATATTGATGTTCATGGCAAAGAATTGGTTGTAAAGTAATGTCCGTTGCGATTGGTTGCTTGCTGTTTCGCATTTATAATGCGGAATCCAGCGCATCGTCATCCCGACGGAATAAATCGTCATCCCGGCGCAGGCCGGGATCTCTTTATTACACCGCCCAAGAACAAACACCGCACTTCGGCGGTGGGAACGAATCGGCGTATTGTCCAAAATACCGCATCAATCGGATCGTCGGCAAAATGAAGTATTGGAAAATCCGATTTTATCGTCAAAGAGTATTCATCGTACGAATACCGGCGGGCGCTAAACACAGACCCCGCCGGTATTGCAAATTATGTCGCTGATGTTAAATTTATATTTGAAGAACGATATTATGGTAATAATTTTATAACATGTTTGCATTATTAAGTTATTTGGATTTATGTGAAAATATCTGTTTCCATGTCGCCTTGCGCAGGGTAACGGCATCGTCATAAAGTTTTTTTGTCGTGGCAATTTCGTTCGTTAATTTCATGTATTCGTTATTTTTGTCACGATACTGGCAAAATTTTACCTGGCATGCGGAATCTTTTTTAAAATATGGACAATAAAATGTTTTTATATCATCGCCATTTCCAAGGTTTATTAAATGGTCGTCCCACATGTCAACACCGCCGTTTCTAAACACGGTAATCGCGCATGGGTCGGTCGCGCACCAGTCAACCGGTGCAACAAAATCTGATGGACGCGGAACAAAAAATCCATTTGTTGGTTGCAACCGCTGGGAAAATATTGTTTCCGCAACCAGCATTTGTTTTGATGTTAAACGATTTAGTTTTTCATTGTATGCAAGTGTAGTATGCAATAATTTAAAATATTCTTTAACTTTTCCCATTTTATATCCTTTTATCATCGGGTAGTTATGACCGTATCACAAAAATACATTATGTCAATTATAAATCTACATCACAAAATCTTCGCCAAGGTACACCTTTTTAACCATCGGGTCGCGGATGATTTCGGCGCTGGTGCCATGTTTCAAAATCTTGCCATCGTGCAGAACATAACTGCGGTCGGTAATGCCCAATGTTTCACGAACATTATGGTCGGTGATAATTACCCCCAGCCCCCGATTCTTTAATTGTGATACCAAACACCGAATTTCATTTACGGCAATCGGGTCAATCCCGGCAAAAGGTTCGTCCAGTAAAATAAACTTTGGATCGGTTGCCAACGCGCGTGCAATTTCAACGCGCCGGCGTTCGCCACCCGACAGTGCCGTTGCCGGACTGCGCCGCAGATGCGATATAGAAAATTCGTCCAGCAGGGCATCTAATTTTTGTTTTCGTTTTTTTGCGTCGGGTTCAACCATTTCCAATATTGCCAGGATATTTTGTTCAACATTCAATCCGCGAAAAACACTGTTTTCCTGGGGCAGGTATCCAATATGCAGACGCGCACGTTGATAAAACGGCAGGTGGGTTATGTCTTGGGAATTTAAAAATATTTGACCGCCGGTGGCATTTAACTGACCGGTGATACAATAAAATGCAGTCGTTTTCCCCGCGCCATTCGGCCCAAGCAATCCAACCGATTCACCCTGGGCCGCAACCATGGATATGTCGCGCAAGACAACGCGGCGACCATACGATTTTGACAAGTGTTCAATTTTTAATACAGATTGTTTCATATCTTTACCACCAATTCTTTCGTTTGCAATTCGTTGCCGTCATTTGATTTTATACGAACATTGCCGGTTAATGTAACAGTTTTTTTTGCGCGATTATATTCACCCGTATTTGCAGAAAATTTATACACAATTTTTTTCCCGTTTTGAATCTGGGTCGTATTGCCCGATACATGGTCAAGGAATATTATGTCGGGATTATCGTATTCTTGGCGACCGGTTTCGGCGATGATTGTAAATGGTTCGCCATTCGCGTCAATACCATTAAATGTCGCGTTTGACATTTTAAATTGGTTGCTGATGATATCGGTCATATTTATAACCGATATTGGCGACCACAACAGTTGACGCGTGAAAAGCGCACCGACAACCAATGCGGCAACCATTACCAGTCCCCATCCGGTAAAGAAAAATTGCCACAGACGTTGCCAACGACGATGCTTGCTGATTATTATAAAATTTCGTTTGTCTGGTTTCATATGTGTGTATGTTAAACCGTTAATACAAAAAAAGCAATTTTTTATATTTGTTCGTATTTGATTTTTGTGATATAATAAAACAACAGAGAGAGTTTAATCATGAAAAAAATTCTTTTTATTAGTACTGTGTTGTGTGCGGTATGCCATGTGGTCGGCGCGTATGCGGCGGTAAATGTCTTGGTCCCAAAAAAAGCAGATTCGGTTATCAAACAAGATTCATCGGCAACGACAACAAATATGGGGGCAAGTTTATTGCCAACGGCGGCGACATTGGTTGCAAATGTTATTGCCATGAACCAACAACAAAAAGCGCTGGTCGCAGAGTGCGAGCCAACATCGCGCGAAATAGAGTTCGTAAATAAAATGATAAAAGAATGGGCATACACCGGGGTCACAAATCCATTGGTTGGTGCGCGCGGATTGCGCGCTTGTGCCGAAAACGAGAGTTATGAATCCACGGTGCGTATGGCGGGAACGGGGCTTAGTATAGATACCGCATCGATATGTTATGATACATTTTCAAAAGAAGAGGCGCATGGTGCGGTTTGGGCAGAGTTTCCTAAGGCAACGGTTGTTGAATACTGCACGGATGGCAGCACTTTGAACATGTGCAGTCGGAATAATCGCAAGAAGATGACGAATATGTGGACACTGTTTGATATGATAAACTTTGATAACAAGGATTATACCAAGGCAGAATCGTCCCAGGCCCAGGCATTGTTGCAAAAGGCGGTAAATTGTTCTGGAAATAAATTGGCGGCGCGCAGATTGGAAAGCTTTGGCGGTTTTGTGACCAGTACTATTGGTAATATGGGACAAAAAACCAATACCGGGTCAATCATGGAATCGGTGGGCAGTATAGTCGGCAGTACCGGTATTGGGGGACTTAGCAGTCTGGCCGGTGTTGCGACACAATTCTTGGACAAATAATCGGTGATTTTTTCGCTTTACTAAAAATCGTAAAACGCGTATAATATATGCAAATAAGAAAGGAAAGGATTTACAATGAAGGCACGTTTAAATGCATCTGTGTTCGCAATTGCGCGGGTTTTGGCACTGACGGCGGTGGTCGCTGTGGCGGGGTGCGCAAAATCTGGTATCGATTCGGAATACAATGACGGATATGTTGCAACACCGACGGTTGATTATGTTGAACAACTGGATGTTTATTCGGCACCGCATCGTGATTCTTTCTTGAACCAATTGGCGATGAACTATCGTTCGTATGCAATATATAATGCACGGACCAGCGGGTATCCAGATGTTGGTGAATTGTTTGCACAAAAGGCGGTTGCCGCATTCTCGGGCGAGGTTCCTTTCCCGGAAACACTGGATGCGTGGAATGTTGCGGATGATGCAACCGCATATGATTTGACAATGGCATATAACGATATGATTGAACAACTGCAAAATGATGCCAGTGAAACCCAGCCGGAATTGGCGGCGGAATTACAGGCAAAATATGATTGTTGGATTTCGGCGGTTGCAACCGGTCAGACGGCGACTGCGCGTGAATGCCAATCGCGTTTTGAAAAAACAATGACGGCGTTGCGTGACTGTACTGGGGGGCGTATTGTAAAGCAAACGCCAAAACAAGAAGTACCAGTAGCAACAGGAACTGGACCACGCAGAACGGCGGCAATGTCGTATTATCCAGAAACCGGAAATATGTCCGCAATGCGTAATGCGAATCGTTCGCGCGAAGGTGTTATCATTGTGAACAATATCAATGTACCGGAACACTTGGTAAATCCTGAACCGGTTCAACCGTTGGTGTTTAATCAAAATATCTATGGTGGTGACAAAACGGTTTCTAACAGCGGCAACGTAAATGCAACATGTGATTGTGCAAACCGTACTGGGGTAATGGACAATTGTGATTGCCCCGAAGAACCAGAGGTTGAAGAAGTTGTGGTTTACGATGAAAATCTTGTCACACGCAAAGAATTCGTTGATATGATGATGGCAATGCGTGCCGAATTGGCGGCGATTAACGCGCGACTGGATAAATTATCGGGCCAGCCATCTGCCAAAGACTATGATGAAACCACAATTATCAAAGTGCAACAGATTCCGTTGGAACCGAAACAGCATGTTATGGAAGAAGTCTTTGAAATCCACTTTGATTTTGACAAGGCGAATATCAAACCAGAATATGATGATGTTATCAGAAAACTGGTTGGCATAACCCAGGCAAATAAAAATGTAAAGGTCTCGGTTGTTGGGCATACCGACACATCGGGCAGCAAGAGTTATAATTATGCCCTGGGTGGTCGTCGTGCCGAGGCGGTGCAAAAGATTCTGATTGAACGCGGAATCCCATCAAGTCAGATTGTTGCGGTATCGGCCGGGGAAGAAGATTTAAAAATTCCGACCCCAGACGGTGTGCCGAATGCCGAGAATCGTCGTGTTCGCGTTGTCAAAGAAGTCACATATACCGAACCCGGTGGTCAATTGGTTCCGGTTGCAAATGTTTCGGTTCTAGAATTTGTTGATGATTGCGGCGGGGCAGAGTGTGATATGTAGTTATTTTGGTGATGCAAAAAACGCTTGACAAATAATTTTGTTAGTGTATACTGCGTGTCACCAGAGAGATGCTTTGAAAAAGGTGTTGAATATGGCAAAGATAGAAGATGTGAAAAAAGCAGAGAAAAGACTGGCGTTTCATTCAGGAACGGAAAATGTTTTTGATTTGATGGGACCATTGCGTGCGGCATTTCAAAAACAGGGTATGGATTTACCGGTTGGTTCAATGGAACCCGCAGATACGATGCAACGATAAATGTAAAATTTTTTCGTGTCAATTTGGTGCAGTGGCGCAAGCGCGCCACTGTGCTTTTTTATTTGATTGGGGTGTAAAAATATGATAAAATATTCCCAGAGATGAAAATAGGGGGGCTAGTATGTCTAAGTCTGGATTCTGTTATATAAAATGCGGTTTGTTATCGTGTTTATTGTTTATCCCACAATTTTCGTATTCGGTCGCGATTACCGAACGTCAATTTGGTGCCGGTAATCAAGCCACCGGTTCATATGATTACTATGGCGAAGTTCCCGGGACCGAAGGCATGGATGAAATGACGGTTGTGCAGACACTGCGGCATGATATTCAGTTATTAGACGAAGAAATCGTCAGTTGCGAACGCAAACGCAAGGGTTGGGTTGCGGCGACGGTTGTTGGTGGTGTTGGTGTTGTTGGCACCGGTGTTGCGGCATTGGTCCAGAACAGCAAGATACAAGATAAAAAATCGGAATTAAACCGTGTTCAATCAGATGTTGCGACAACCAAACAGGATATAGAAGCGGCACGGCAAAAACTGAACAATATGTAATAATGGGGGCGCAGAAATGAAATTCATAAAAACAGTATCATTTTTAAGTATAATGACGGTTGCGATATCGTCTGTGTCATACGGTGCGCCAATGACGGCACAAATACGTAGATTATTGGAAGAAAAAGAAGAAAAAATAAAACAATTGGAACAATGTGACGGCAAACGCAAAGGTTGGATGATTGCGGGTATATCGACGATAGGGCTGACGGCGGTTGGTATTGGTGTGAACATAGCGCAGTCGAACAAGAGTAATAGGTTGAGCGACCAGATAGATAATGCCAAACAGGAATTAGACAAACACCAATATAACCTGTCAAATATCAACAGCGAGATATCAGAGAAAGAACGCGAGAAAGCGGAAGTCGAAAAAGCTGCGCGTGAAGAAGTGGAAAGACGGCGTGCCGTCGAAGAAGGCTATGGCAACCAAGGTGGTGAAGATGATATCACCGATGACAATGATGTGGTCTCTGTGGAAACACAAGAAAACCGGGAATCGGAATTGGATAAGATACCACCAAAGGTAAAAGAAGATGGTAATCAACAACGTGTTGTTGATGCGGATTGTTTGGCGGGTGATTTGCCGACTGGTGCGACCAAGGGACATTATATAACATTTGGAACGAACAAATGGACCTGTGTAGATAAAAGCGGTAAAAACAGAGGATGTTCATGTGCCGCCCAGGCTTGTGATGAAAGTGCTGGATATGAATTAGCAAGAAATGCGGCCGGCAATTCGCAAGGGTGGTGTCGCAAGAAACCCGGTTTAACAACAACCACGACAGTGAAAAAAAACGGCGACAACAACCATAAGACATCAAATAGTTCAGTTGATGATGCGAATGCATCGGTGATAACATCAAATTCAAGTGCAGCATCAACCCAGACATCCGTATCAGCAACTGGTTCAACCCCATCTAACAATGCCAAATCATCAGAAAACAAATCGTCTGCTTCAAGTAGCACGTCATCTGGTGTGAATACAGGTGGAACCAAATCTAAAATATCTGATAGTAATGGTAAATCTTTTACTGAAGCTGATTGGGACAAGAAAGTATCAGAATTTAACAATAAAGCGCAACAAAGATACCTTTTGAAAACACAGGTTACTCATGATCCAACGGTAAATGCTCCTGGGGTTTATACTAAATCCTATGATCGTGCGACCCAGAAGGATTATGATGATATAGTTAACGAAATAAATAAGATGGATAAAGAAATAACCGTTGTTAGCAAATACTTATAAACACAAAAAATCCCCACGAATGTGGGAATTTTTTTGTGTTGCTATCCCGTCCCAAGGGAGTGGGGTCGGCATAAAATTCCGGGGGGAACAGGGGCAGAACAACTACCCCGCCGGGTGCTACCCGGCACCCCTTCTTGATAAGAAGGGGACCTTATTTTCTGGAATTATTTTTTTATTGCCCAAATCAGGGCGAGCAGCCAGCCAATGCCGGTCCATCCAAAGACCCATGATGCAACGCGGATGCGCATTGCGTCTGCTTTACCTTTTTTGGTCTGGGTGGCGATGTATGCCGGTGCCAATATAATCACCCCAAGCACCACCGCCGCCACAATATATTTAACAATCAAAATCGTATGCGCATCAAACAATGTTTTTATTTCCCGTATGTCGCGTTTTCGCCCAGTTCTTCTTCGATACGCAACAGTTGATTATATTTCGCCATGCGGTCGGTGCGCGACATTGAACCGGTCTTGATTTGCCCCGCGTTTGTTGCAACCGCCAAATCTGCAATCGTTGTGTCTTCGGTTTCGCCGCTGCGGTGTGAAATCACGACACCATAGTTCGCATCTTGCGCCATCTTTATCGCGCGCAATGTTTCGGTCAATGAACCAATCTGGTTAACCTTGATAAGTATCGCGTTCGCGACACCACCGTCAATTCCGCGTTTCAGGCGAATCGGATTTGTCACGAATAAATCATCGCCGACCAGTTGGCATTTTTGACCAAGGCTTTCGGTCAGTTTTTTCCAACCCGCCCAATTTTCTTCGGCCAAGGCATCTTCAATTGATATAATCGGATAGCGCGAAATTAAATCAGTATAAAATGCAATCATTTCATCAGATGATAATTTTTTACCTTCAAACTTATAAACCCCGTCTGCATAGAATTCGGATGATGCCACGTCCAGTCCAATTGAAATATCCGTTCCCGGATTGTATCCGGCATCGCGAATCGCGGCGATAATCGCGTCCAGCGCATCATCACAAGAATTAAAGTTTGGCGCAAAGCCACCTTCGTCACCAACATTGGTGGAATGACCGCCCGATTTTAAAATCTTTTTCAGATGATGAAATACCTCCGCCCCCATTTGAATCGCCATGGCTTCGGTTTTTGCACCGTTTGGAATAATCATAAATTCCTGGGCATCCAAACCATTGTCTGCATGTGCGCCACCGTTGATAATATTCATCATCGGACGGGGCAAAACATGCGGATTGGTGTTCCCATAAATTTCTGCCAGGTATTTATAAAGTGGAACTTTCTTGGCGTTGGCAACCGCATGTGCGACCGCCAATGATACCGATAATATTGCGTTGGCACCCAATTTATCTTTGTTCGGTGTCCCGTCCAGCGCAATCATTTTTTCATCCAGGTCGGTCTGGTTATCGGCATCCAAACCAATCAGTGCCGGTGCAATAACATCATTCACATTTTTAACGGCGCGCATAACACCTTTGCCCATAAACGCGGTGCCGCCGTCACGCAGTTCAAGGGCTTCAAATGAACCGGTGCTGGCCCCGGATGGAACCGCCGCGCGACCGAATGCACCCCCCGATAATGTGATATCGCATTCAATGGTTGGATTTCCGCGCGAATCCATAATCTGGCGTGCATGAATTTTTGTGATTTTATACATAACTTTCTCCTTATCTTAAATGGGTGTGATTAAATGTCGTATAATATGCAAATAAATGCAAGCAAAATATTAAAAAAAGACGGCACATGGTGTACCGTCTTTGACCAATCCTTGACAACCAAACACCTGGTCATTAAAACGGAATGTCATCGCCGATTTCGGCAATAGATACTTCTTCGGATTGTGCGGGGGCCGGGGCAGGTGCACCACCAGATACAGAATCCACCGTCTTGGCACCCGACAGAATTACCATGGTACCACCAAATTGGTTCAGAACAACCTCGGTCGTATAGGTGTCAATCCCCTGTTGATTTTGCCATTTGCGCGTGCGCAGCGCGCCTTCAATATAAAGTTTTGTACCTTTCTGCAACATGCGTTCGGCAACCTCTACCAGGTTTGGGTTGAATATAACAACGCGGTGCCATTCGGTTTGTTCTTTCTGTTCGCCACTCTGGCGGTCGCGCCAGCGATCAGATGTCGCAAGCGAGAATGTGACAACCTTTTGTCCGCTTTGCATTGTGCGTGTTTGTGGATCTTGGCCGACATTACCGACCAGTATTACTTTGTTTATGCTTCCTGCCATTGTACTTCCTTTTTTCCTTTGGTTTAATCTGATGCCATTGAAGCAAGATTTATAATAAAATGCAAGAAAAAATGCAGGACTTGACATTTTATACAAAATGCACTACAATATTGTCTGTCAAATGGTGGCGCGTTCTGTGTCACTGGGAATTTTCCAAAAAAGGATTTTTCTATGCATATAAATGAAATCAAGGCGAAGTCGCCCCAGCAACTGTTGAAAATGGCGGAAGATATGGGTATCGAAAACCCGTCGCAACTAAATGTTCAGCAACTGCGTTTTGCGGTTATGCGGGGATATGCCGCGGACAAAAAAATAACACTGATTGGTGACGGTGTTCTGGAACGGATGCAGGACGGTTTCGGTTTCCTGCGCGCGCCGGAAAGTAATTATCTGGCCGGACCAGATGATTTGTATGTGTCGCCGAACCTGATTAAGAAATACGGATTAAAAACCGGTGATTATATCGAGGGGCAAATTCAGGCACCACAAAATGAATCAGAACGTTATTTCGCGTTGGAAACGATTGAACGCGCGAATGGTGATGTGCCAGAAAAGTTGCGCCATCGTGTGTCGTTTGACGATATGACACCGCTTTATCCCGACGAACAGTTAAAGATGGAGGTTGTCGGTGATACAGATAAAGGTCGCAATTTGTCGGCACGCGTTATTGACCTGATTTCGCCGACGGGACGTGGGCAACGTTCGCTGATTGTGGCACCACCACGCACCGGTAAGACGGTTATGCTGCAAAACATTGCGCATTCAATTGCAACAAACTATCCAGATGTAAAACTGATTGTATTATTGATTGACGAACGTCCCGAAGAAGTGACTGATATGCAACGCAGTGTTAAGGGCGAAGTTATATCATCAACATTTGATGAACCGGCGACGCGTCATATCCAAGTTGCCGAAATGGTAATTGAAAAGGCCAAACGCTTGGTTGAATCGGGCCAAGATGTTGTGATATTGTTGGATTCTATCACACGTTTGGGGCGCGCGTACAACACCGTTGTCCCATCCAGTGGTAAGGTTTTGACCGGTGGCGTTGATGCCTATGCCCTGCAACGGCCAAAACGGTTTTTTGGTGCCGCCCGTAATATAGAAGGTGGGGGCAGTTTAACCATAATTGCAACTGCGTTGGTTGATACCGGTTCAAAAATGGACGAAGTTATTTTTGAAGAATTCAAAGGAACCGGAAACAGCGAAATCATACTTGACCGTAAATTATCAGATAAACGCGTTTATCCGGCGATTGATATTACAAAGTCGGGAACCCGCAAGGAAGATTTGTTGGTCGGCAAAGACACATTGTCCAAGATGTATGTCCTGCGCCGGATTATAAATCCAATGGGGACACTGGAAGCGATGGAATTCTTGTTGGATAAACTGCGATTAACCAAAACGAATTCGGATTTCTTTAATTCGATGAATCAATAATCTAAACGCGCCGAATGGCGCGTTTTTTACGGGTAAAACAATGATAAAAATATATTTAGTAATCGCCATATGCGGTATGGTAGGTGGCGCATATCTTATGGGTGTGCGTATTACGAATATCAAATGCCGCGAAAATATAGCGACCACCCAGACCGCCGATATGGTGCAATTTATGAATTTAAACAGGATATCAGATGAAAAAGTTTTTAATACCGGCATGCGCGATATTCGTGGCATCTTGCGTCAAAAATATACCATCGCAGACTAATGGTGTTTGTGCCGCACAATGCGATATTATTTATGGGCATGTATCAGACTGGGAAAATATCAGCGATGATTTGGCACGAAATATTTATCGTCATAATTTGAAATGCGAAATGATGCGGAAATAACAAATATTTAATCACTGTAGTGTTCAATCATGGATGCCGCGACATTACGAATCTGCATTAGTGAATTTTCATATGCCTTGCAATCGCGGGATATTTGTGAACGGTACGCATCCCGCAGGTTCTGGGCCATGTACGCGCATGCACGCAAGTGTTGAACACAATATTCGTGTCCGGTCATAAATGCCGCCGCACCGCGTGCGCGTTCATCGGGACTGGGCCAGTCTATGTTCAGTGCTTCGTCCAGACGAGTCCATGAATTTTCACCGACATAATTACCAACACGGTCCATCCAGTATTCGTTCATTTCTTCGTCAGACCATTGCCCGTTGCCACGAAGTTTTAATATTTGAATGACCATATTTTCAATTTGTGGTTGATATTCAGCATCTATCTGGGCAAGGCGTGAACTGCAATAACAACGATTATATTTAGTGCCTTCGTGCAGGCAATACATATTCATGCAGTTGATATAGTCTGCCATACAACGCGCACTGGATACCCAATTTTGGTTGGTGTTTGTGGTTGTGTCGTTTGTTTGTGTGGAACGATTAGAAGTTTCAGATTCGGTGCGTCCCGCGGAACGAGTTGCCGCAGGTGTGTTTTGTGACCCTTGGGGGGCGCGCGTGGCGCGTGCGACAACACGACGCGCGTTGGTCTGATTATTGTTGGTTGCAATGCGCGCGTTTGTTGTTTCGGTTTTTTGTGTGCGCGGAACAACACGACGAGGTTCGGACATTGGGGTCGTTCGAACAATTACATCCACCGGATTATTTGTTTGTGAAACCGTTGTACCCGGATTCAGTTCGGTTCGCATTTGATTATTCAGGTACGGATACATATATGCATATGATTGCGGATTTACATAGCGCGATGGGGATACACGTCCAGTTGTTGCCGAATACGCGTTTCCAATAAATAAAAATGCAAATAAAAATACAAGAATCCTTTCCATACAATTTATGTTAGAAAAAAATGTGGTGGTGGTGCAATAAAAATTTTAATAAATTATTTGCTTGTTGATGCTACCAGATAACGCAATGCGGCAATTTGGGATATCGCATTTTTGGCAGGCAGGAACAGATTGTCGGGCAGGGCGCGCATATCAATCCATTTCCATGTTTTGCACTTGTCTGGTTCGCAGACGATTGGTGCTATGTGACCAATATTTGCCAGGTAATGCACGGTCAGATAACGACAATTTGGAAATACATCGCGTGTAAACCCAATATGATGAAAGTGTGATTTTGGGATAAAAATACCGGTTTCTTCCCATAATTCGCGTGATGCGCATGTGACGGGCATTTCACCGAATTCTAATTTACCACCCGGCGGCGCCCATGTTCCAAATCCATGGGGCGATAAACGTTGTCCAATTAATACTTTGCCTGTTGGGTTAAAAACCCAGCATGCAACCCCAATATGAATGATATTATTTTCGGACATAGGTTTGATTCTATGTTTTCATATTTGAAAAGCAATAAAATAATAATATAACTTGCGTTTGATAAAAAGCATGGTATAATACAGGGCATTCGGGGCGTAGCTCAGTCTGGTAGAGTACTTGGTTTGGGACCAAGGTGTCGAAGGTTCGAATCCTTTCGCCCCGACCATAAAATTCAAATCGGCCAAGGTGCCGATTTTAATTTTATGACCGCGCAGCGGTGGATGAGAACCGTGGTTCGAAACCAAGTAGATTGCGGGAGTGAAACGAACCGAAATCGTTACGGGTTGCGCGCAGCCGGCACATTGTGCCGTGCAAGCGAATCCTTGTCGCCCGAGGTTGTTTTATTTTTACGATTTTTTATAGATTTTGATTGTTGATTATCAAGGTCTATGTCGCCCCGACCAGAAAATTTAAACCACCTGTCAAGGTGGTTTTTGTTTGACATGTGTGCGTTATAGGATGATACTGATAAAAAAACAGGGGTGATATATGACAACGGATTATTCGCTGCATACACATACGTTTGGTTTTGATGGCCGCAATACAGAAGAACAAATGATTATTGCGGCCCGGGCGCGTGGTATGAAAACATTAGGCTTTTCAAATCATTTTATTGTGCATCCGTATATAAAAAAATCACGAATGTATGGTTATGCGGTACGGGGCGGGTATTCAAACATTTATAATGATAGTGTTGAGAATGCAATAAAGCTTTTTTCTGTGCATTATGATAATGTTCGGAATTTACGCGAAAAATATACCGATATGAATATTTTGTGTGGTATGGAAATGGACTGGTTTCAATATGATGGGTGGCGTGATGTTGTAAATTATGCGGTACGTCGATTAAATCCGGACTATGTCATTGGTGCAATGCATTTTATTGATCGGGGTCCAGATGGTGTGTTAAATGTTCACGATATCAGGAATGCAAATCCGCGTGATTCGGGACGATTATTACGTGAATATTATCAAAATTTAATGAAATTGGCGGCATTTGATTGGCGTGATATGGGATTTAAATTTAATTGGATTGCGCATTTTGATTTGCCAAAAAAAGTTGGGCTAAATTACCGAGATATGGAACATGCGTCATTAACAGAATTGGCGAAATATCAGATGCCGATTGAACTAAATTTGTCTTTAATTATGAACCATAACTATTTGATATTGTCCGATATTTTTGATAAAATCTCCGATTTGGGTTTGCCGGTTGTAATCAGTGATGATGCGCATGATACCGCGCGTATAGGGGCGGATTTTGATAGTATGTTGCGTATTGCCGGTACGCATGGAATCAAGAATGTTTGTGTTAAATCAGATATGTTAAAAAAATTTGTTGGCGTACGCACATACTAGAATTTGACAAACAAAATTTTTATAAATATTTTTTAACAGTAATACTTGACAAATATTTTTTGTGTATTATAATATTGTCATATAAGAACCCAAAAATGGAGAATGAAAATGGCAAACAGTTATACTGTGTTAAAAGATAAAGAGCAATTTGTTATTGCGCTTTGTGGTGCGTTGGTGCGTTCAGATCAGTCTGCGGCGCGGAACCTGTTGATCAAACGTGCAGATTTTATATCCGATTTAACCGAAGTGGATTGTCGGTACGCATTGCCCAGGTTAATGCATATATAGAGTTTGCGACAAAACATATGTAAAATAACAGTTGGGTTCTGTGAACAAAACCGCCGTTTTCGGCGGTTTTTATTTTATTATGTGGGCTATGGCATAATTTGCAGCAAGTAATCCAAATGTTCCGGTGACGGTTATGATAGAACCGAAATTTTTGTTGGTGGCGATATTGCCGGATGGCACTTCGGTTGAAAATATTGCAGGAAAATCTGGAATTTTTTCATCGCGGACAATTTTTCGTATCTTTGCCGCCAAAGGGCAGGCGAATGTTTTTGATATTTTATCTATTTTGATTTTGGTTGGGTCGGTCTTGCGTGCCGCCCCCATGGATGATATAAATTCAATGTTATTTTTATTACACCAACGGTAAAGCGCGATTTTAGATTGAACAGAATCGATGGCATCAATTACAAAATCTGGATGCACGGCCAGATCGGTTTTTTCATCCCAAAATATGTTAAAAATGTTTATGTTTATGTCCGGGTTTATATCGGCAACTCGTTCCCGGGCAACAAGTGTTTTTGGCTTGTCTATTGTGGAATGCAATGCAGATATTTGTCGGTTTATATTTGACGGTTCAACCCTGTCAAAGTCAACCAAAATCATATTTCCAATGCCACTTCGTGCCAGGGCCTCAATCGCAAAAGAACCGACCGCACCACATCCAACAACCATAACGGTGGCGTTGTGTAATTTATTTATTTTATCATCACCAATCAGCATTCGTAATCTATTCAATTGGTCGGACATAACTTACCATCCTTTGAAAATTTTCATATATTTGTTCGGATATTTCGTTTGGTTCAGATTGTGTTATTTCTGCGATATTGTTGATTGCGGTTATAATATTTTGAATTTGTTTTTGGACATCAAATGTATCGCTTTCGGTTAAAATGCGTGTGATTGGGGTTGCGCGAATAATGTCGGGTGTGCTTTCCATTGAATACGAGAAATATACATTATATTTGTCGGCAATTTGTTCAATAATTTGCGGGTTATCGCAGAACCGATGCGCCAGTATGGTTGGTGGCATATGGTTGCCCCTGGTTTTGAATATATGTAAAATTTTGTCCCACGCGCCAACGCAGTGCAGGTGCAACGGTCGCTTTAATTTTGCGGCGATTTCTAATTGGTCGGCGAAAACTTTGATTTGTGTTTCAATATCTGGTTTATGTTTATCAATGCCGACTTCGCCGACCATAACGGTTGGGTTTTGCACCAGTGTTTCATAAAGTCGCGATTCCCAACCGTTCCGAATACTGTTTATGTACCATGGATGAATTCCAATGCATGCAAAAACATTTTCGCTGTTTGAGTTGTTTATTACTTTTTCCCAATCATCTTCATTTGTTGCATCGCAGGCACAGCACACAACTTCATTGTGTGGTGGCGTAAGTATATGACAATGCGCATCGGTATATTTCATGTTGTATATCATAGGCGGAAAAATGTTTATCTGCAATAATCTTTTTTTATGCTTTTATTCGTGTTGTTTTGATTCGCAAAATATGTTATTATTTAATTATGTGTAATTTGTATGGGGGCAAATATGGTAAAAAAATCAGAAATATCAACTAAATCAAAAGGAAAAGCAAGAGAATCCAGAATCCGTAAGGGCGCATTATTGGTGAATCGGATTTATAAAAATACTGCACCATTACTAATAGGCGAAGCAATTTTATTTATTGTTGTTGCAATTCTGATGATGATAAAGCCGGTTGAAATTATGACGGCGGTCACATTTGTTGTTGGGGCGGTACTGATTTTATTTGGGCTTTACCGTGTCAGTATGGTTTTTGCATCAAATATGGGGTTTGGAATAGGGTCTTTTGATATGTTTTTTGGGTTGGTCACACTGATTTTGGGTATTGTTTTTTGTGCCTATCCACGTGGCGCGACAATTGGAATGGTATATGTTTTTGTCGTTTTATTCTTGATGAACGCGCTAAGATTGCTGTTCTTTTCAATAAATATGGCGCGTCTTTGGTTTGGACAATACAAAATTGATTTGATTGGGGCGGTTGTTATGATTTTGCTGTCGGTGGTGTTATTGTTTTTGCCGAATTTAGCAATTGGGGTTTTAATATGGTTTTTGGCGGTGTATTTATTGCTATACGCGGTTGCGGATGTATATATGTTTGTAAAGTTGTTGCGCCTGCGAATCAAATTGGGGGCATACAAGTAACCAGCATTAGAAAATTATTGAAAATATAAAGTCTTTTGTGTATAATGACGGCATGTTAGTCGTGCAAAAGATTTTGTATTTTGTTCATCACGCCCATGGCGGCGTGCATTTCTAGCGTAAAATCAACCGGTTGTTAAATTGTGTGCGTCGTTGGCGCACGGGTCAGAATAAAAATGATACACAGAGGAAAATAAAATGGAACTGAAACCAACAAAACCTTTATCTGGATTTATAGAATTGCTGCCGGCGGCGCAACGGTTTGTAGACTTTTGTGCCACGCGGATGCTTGATGTGTTGCGCACTGCCGGTTTTTCGTACCTTGATTTACCGGCGATAGAGCGCGCCGAAGTGTTAACGGATAAAGATAATTGGGACGAAATTGAAACACAGATGTATTTGTTTCAAAAGGGTGACACGAAAATGGGGCTGCGGTATGACGGAACGGTCGGTTTGTCGCGTTATGTTGCGGGTCATCTGAATGATTTGGTTTTTCCATTTCGTGCAAGTCAGTTTTCAAAACGGTATCGTGGCGAACGCAAGCAGCGTGGTCGTTACCGTGAATTTTATCAAATGGATATGGATATAATGGATATAAATTCGTTGTCTACAAATTATGACGTAGAAATTATCTCTGTAATTCAGCGAACTTTAAATTCCGTGTCGGAATTTATTGGTGATAATTGTGTTTTGGTTGGGTCACGACCGTTTTGGGACGCGTTGTTTGAATATTTGGGGTTAAGTTCGGATCAGAAAAAAGAAATTTTCATTTTGATAGATAAACGCGAAAAGATAACTGAAGAAGAATTTAATGTGTGGTTGGCAGATATACTTAAAAACGAAAGATTAGAAAACGAGATAAAATCCGTGTTTTCAAATGGTTATAAATATTTTGAAAACAGGGCGGCGGGTCTTGATTCGGCAATTCAAGAATTGAACGATTTCATGAAAAAATTGTCGGAATTTGGTGTAAAAAATGCCAAGATTGATTTGTCGATTACTCGCGGATTGGCATATTATACCGGATTAGTTTTTGAATTTAAATTGTCCGAATATCCCGAATTGGGAACTGCCGCAGGTGGCGGTCGTTATGCGAATTTGGTTGAAAAATTTAGCAAGACTAAGATAATTGGTGTCGGTGCGGCAATCGGATTTTCACGAATTTTTGTCACATTGGCGGAATCTGGCAAGATTGATTTAAGTAAATTTGAATCCGGGGTTGATGTGGCGGTACTGGTTATGGGTGATGAAAATTTACCGTATGCAATGTCTGTGTTGAATGCTTTGCGGGATGCCGGGGTGCCGTCTGTGGCATATTTGGATACCGATAAAAAGTTCAAAAACCAAATTGAATATGCCGACAAAATTATGGCTAAATACAGTATGATAATTGGCGAAGATGAAGTTAAAAACAAACAAATATCGGTAAAAAATATGTTGACAGGTGAACAGTCGCAAATGCCGGTTGTGGATGCAATTAAATTTGTTCGGGGAAATGCGTAAAATGATAATTGACCAGAAGTTATTGGATATAAAAAAACGCGCCGCCGATATTCAGGCACAAATGAATTCGGGTGATGTTTCCGGCGCAGAGTTGACGAAACTGTCAAAAGAATATTCGCATGTGGCGGAAATCTTGCCATTGGTGGATGAATATTTTTCGGTAAAGCAGGGCATATCTGACGCAACCGAAATGCAACATGATGCGGAACTTCGCGATATAGCGATTGAACAGTTGGAAAGTCTTAAACATGCCTTGCCAGACATTGAAAAACGGTTACAGATTGCTTTGCTGCCACGAGATGATGCAGATGATAACAGTGCTATTATGGAAATTCGTGCGGGTGTTGGAGGCGAAGAGTCTGCGCTGTTTGCGGGCGATTTGTTTAACCAATATAAATCCTATGCGTTGCGGCACGGGTGGAAAATTGAAATTGTAGAAGAAAACGCAACATCATTGCATGGCTATAAAGAAATTATATTCAAAATTGATGGTGATGGGGTTTATGCGCGCATGAAATTTGAATCAGGCATTCATCGTGTTCAACGCGTCCCAGAAACCGAGGCGGGCGGTCGTATTCATACATCTGCGGTTTCGGTTGCGGTTATGCCCGAAGCCCAAGATATAGATGTTAAAATTGAAGAAAAGGATATTCGTATTGATGTTTTTCGTGCATCTGGGGCGGGGGGGCAGCATGTTAACAAGACCGATAGCGCGGTGCGCATTACGCATTTCCCGACCGGAATAGTGGTCACGTGCCAAAATGAACGCAGTCAGATTCAGAACAAGGCTACGGCTATGGCGGTTTTACGGTCAAAATTGTATGAGAAAGAACGTAACGAACAGGATGCGGCGCGTACATCGTCACGGCGCAGTATGGTTGGTTCGGGCGACAGAAGCGAAAAAATCCGTACTTATAATTTTCCAGAACAACGTGTGACAGATCATCGTATCAAACTAACATTGTATAAACTTGATGATATTTTGGCGGGGGGCGAAGGTTTGGACGAGATGATAGACGCGCTGATTGCGGCTGACCAGTTGGAACGTTTGGCGGCAATGGAATAAATTGTAGTTAAAAACATAAAAGATGCCCGATTTCAGGCGTTTTTTATGTTTTTTTGTGAATTTCAAAAATTAAAAAATATCAGTAAATTCGGTTGGTTGTGCTGTGTTCGTAATAATGTATCACAGGAATAGGGCGAAGTGCCTAATTCGGGTGTTTTTGGGTGCTTTTTATAGTGCAAATGCACGAATTTTTATAAAAAACACATAATTTTAAAATTTTCACGAAATTTGCAGTGTGGGCGTGCTGTTGGTTTTGCAGATTATAATTGAACCATTGTATAATTTAATTGGTTTATTTGTTTGTTTTAAGCATATAATTTTAATTATTGAAAATATTGTTTTTGGTGGTGGGGTGGATATATATAAAAGGCGCATAATGTATATTATGTATAGTTTTGTGTTTCAACGCAGGGCGTTTTACCCAAAACTATACATAATATGACACAAAACCATAATACATAATATAATGCATGAATCTATGGTGCTGGTGCACCAAAAAAAAACTATACATAGAATATAATCTAACTCATGTTCGTACTGTTTGATGTGGCACATAAAAATAATTTGCTCTGGGGCTTGTGACGTATAAATATATGATTTAAAACAATTTGCTGGCTATTAGAGTGCCCGCCTGTTCGGGTTCGTTTTCTCTCTTGAGCACCTGGGTGTATAAATTATGCGCGTTGAAACAATTTGCTCGCTGTCTGCCACATTGTGTGTGTTTTGAAAATTTGGTAGATTTGATTTGTGGGTGCCGCGTAGATTTTTGTAAAATTTTGCGCAAGTTCTGAATATTCAGAAAATTTTTTCATTATATCTCTGTGTGCGTGATTTTTTTGTATTCGGGATTTTTATGCTTTGGGTGCGAAATTATGTGAACAAAGGCGGTGGAATATGACCGTTTGGGGTTTGGGCTAAAATTTGACAAAATCGCCCTATTCTGACCCAGAAAATCGTAAAAAGTGGCGGATTTCTGCGGGTTTGTGCGGGTTTTTGGGGTGGTGGGGCGATTTTTGCTCTGATTTTTTGTTGTTTTGTGTTGTGTTTTCACCTTGCGCCGTTGTTGGGTGTAGTGGTATAATACCACCAAGGGGTTTTTGTGTGAGATTGAATTTATTTAAATTTTTATTGTTTAGTATGTTTTTTATGTGTGCCGATACGGCTTTTGCCGTAAATTGCAAAGGGTTCGGCGAGTGTGATATTCAGGAATTGCAAGATAATGGATATAAATGCAGAAAATTCACATGCGAAGACGATGGTATAGTTGGGTATGAGGTTTGTGTGCCGACCACTGGGTATACTCTCCCAAAATTTGTTTTAAATGCGAACAATGAGAGTGGTGTCGGTCATTTCGAAGGTAATAAATGTTATTCTAATACCCGGGCGTGCAGCAAATTTAATGTAAGTGTTACCGGCGGCAGTGGCGATTGGACATGCAAAAAAGAATACCAGACCGGAAATGCGCAGTGGATTGACGAAGGCAATAATTACACCTATTGGAGGGTTGATGCGTGTAAATGTAAACAGGATAATTTGAATGTATCGTCCGCCGGGTGTGTCGTCGGGCATATTGACCATGAATTGCTAACACAAATTATTTCAAATGCGACCACAAAAATACCATATAAGCAAACCGTTAGATATTGCGGCCAGTGTGCCCCAGGTAAAATTCCAAAGAAAGATTCCGCAGAAACAAATGGTGTTAAATTCAGACCCGATAATCCCAGTGGCAATTATAATTGGGGGGTGTATAGATGTGAAAATGTTTCAGTGCCATATTATGCCACGGGTTGCACCATAGATTTTACCCAATCAAATTTTAATAATGTTGTAACTGGTTGCCGTGCGCAATGTTCGTCGCAATACTTAACGATTACGACAAATGGCGCAACCAGTGCCGATGCTTGTAAACCAGATTCCACAGAATATACCGACGGTATCGGGAAATTTACACTGGGACCGGATAGTTGCAACTAATTAAAAACCGCCCTATTCTGTGGGCGGTTTTACTGTTTGTGCAAATTTTTATTATTTTGCAGTTGCCTGTTCAAACAGTTCGGTTGGTTTAACCGATTTTTCTTTCTGTTTAACATGGGTCAGCATTGCATCCAATGCTTTGCGTTCAAAAATCATTCCACGCAGCATTGTTAATGCATTTGGATTTTTGTTATAAAATTCAAAAATCTGTTTCGGGTCGGGATAACGTGCGGCCTCGGCCCAGATAGCCTGTTGCAGGTCGTCGCGCGAAACCTCTACTTTATTTTTTGTACCCCATTCTGCCAGAGTTAAGCCGAGTTTTACGCGGCGTTCGGCATCTTTGCGTTCTTTCTTTTCGTCAAATTTGCATTCATCACCACATTTCCCGTCACAGTGTGCATGATGGTGTTCATGTTCATTTTTTGCCATTTGTAATTCTTGGTCAACCAATACATCCGGCAGATTCAGTTTCACTTTGTCCGCCAATATATCCAGTAATTCATTGCGCATTTCTTGTTGGGCGGCATCGGCATATTGGTTATTCAGAATTTCACGAATATGTTCACGCAGTTTTTCAACGGTTTCGAATCCAATTTCTTTTGCCAAATCATCATTTAATTCCGGCAAAATGTGTTTGCGAACTTCGTGCACCTTTACCGCGAAACGCGCCGCCTTGCCCGCAAGGTTTTCCGCATGATAATCTTTTGGAAATTTAACATTTACATCAAACTCATCGCCAGATTTATGGCCGATAACCTGGTCTTCAAATCCCGGAATAAACGCGCCCGAACCCAAAACCAAGTGATGTTTTTCGCCCGCACCACCCGGAAACGCGTCTTTGCCGATAAAGCCGGTAAAGTCAATAACGGCGGTGTCGCCCTGTTTGGCCACATAATCCGCCGGCTGTTTTTCGGCGGTACTGCGTGCGCGGCGCAGATTTTCCAATGCCTTTTCAACCTCGGATTCATCCAGTTTGGTCACTTTTTTGGTGACGGTAAATTTTTCTAAATCAATTTCTGGCAATGTCGGCAAAATATCAAAGTCCAGTGTATATTCTGCATCTTTGCCAATCTCCCATTTTCCCAGGTCTGCGTGCGGTGCGCCGGCAAGACGTATTTTTTTATCTGCGGCATATTTTTCAATGTCGGAATTCATCAGTTTGTCAATGGCTTCGCCCATGGCGGACGCGTTGTATTTTTGACGCAGAACGGTCAGTGGCACATGTCCCTTGCGAAAGCCGGGCATTTTAATATCGGCACCGTATTTTTGCAATATTTCATCGGCGGCCGATTGAATTTCATCGGCGGTCAAAATGCCTGTCACAGAATAGTGTAAATCTTTGATTTTTTCTTTTTTAATCATGGTTTTCCCTTTGTAATAGATTTGCGCGAACAAGTATACACGGATTTTTTCAAAATTCAACATATTTTAGCGGATAATAATCTGCATATCAGATGTTAAAAGAAATGGGCGCATGGTGCGCCCATTTTTGTGTTTGTTGCAAACATTGAATTAACGTTTGCTGAACTGGGTTGAACGACGTGCCTTGCGGAAACCATAGTGTTTACGTTCGACAACGCGGCTGTCGCGGGTAAGGAACCCGGCCGCCTTTAACGCCGCGCGCAGGTCCGGTTCCGCCTTTTCCAATGCCTTGGAAATACCGTGTTTTACCGCGCCCGCCTGGCCCGACAAACCGCCACCCATAACCATTACAAACGCATCATATGCACCATCACGCTTGGTGACGGTGAACGGTTGATTCAAAATCATTTGTAAAACCGGACGACGGAAATATTCCGCCATTGGACGTTCGTTGATAACGATATTGCCCCGCCCCGGCATCAAATATACGCGTGCAACAGAATCTTTGCGTTTGCCGGTCGCATAGGTTGCATTGTTTAACTTTGGCATTGCAATCGATGCGGTTGTTTTTTTTGCCGCCGTGGCTTTTGCCGTTGCTTTTGCTGCGGTTTTTGCCGCCGGTGCCTTTTTAGTTGCCGGGGCGGCCTTTTTTGTAGTTGTTGCCGCCTTTTTGGCGGTTGTTTTCTTGGTTTCGTTTGCCATTATTCGCCCCTTTTGTTTTTACGATTTAAACCCGCAAAATCAATCACAGTTGGATTCTGTGCGGCATGTTTGTGTTCAGAACCCGCATACACGTGCAGTTTGGTCAGACGCTTGTCCGCCAATGCAACCGCCGTGCGGCGACCCATCATGCGCTTTACCGCGTTTTTTACCAATGTGGTCGGCTTTTCGGCGCGCATTTGACCCAGCGTGCGTTCTTTGATTCCGCCCGGGTATGTTGTGTGCCAATAGAATTTTGTTTTGTCAGCCTTGGTCCCAGACAATGCCACCTTGTCGGCGTTAATGATAATAACATGATCGCCACAGTCCATGTTCGGTGTCCAAGTCGGTTTGTTCTTGCCACGCAGGATGTTCGCAACATATGCCGCCAAACGTCCCAGTGTGCAATCGGTTGCGTCAATCAGATACCATTTGGCATCTAATTCACACTTTTTTAACGATTTTGTCGCCACCATTTTTGTTTTACCTTTTGTTGTTTGTTAAAAAGTTCGCCCTATTATGGCGCAAGCCCCCAGAAAAGTCAAGAAAAATCATTACGGTATTATAATACCACAGAATATAAAAAACTTGCGAACCGGTTTTAAGTTTGATAACCTTTATTTCGGCAATTTTTATATACGGAGTGTAATATGGCAACCGATGATATCAAGAAAGTAATTGAACGGGAATCAAAATGGCAACGCAAATGGCGCGATGCGCGCGCGTTTGTGCCGAAAAACGACGGTTCAAAACCAAAGTATTACAATTTGATTGAGTTTCCTTTTCCGTCTGGTTCGGGTTTGCATGTTGGTCATATGTTGCCTTATACCGGTATGGATGTTATGGCACGATATAAACGTATGCGTGGATTTGATGTCCTGTTCCCGATTGGATATGATTCTATGGGGATTTCATCTGAAAAATATGCCACCAAAATTGGAAAGCATCCGCGTGATTCTGTGGCAGAACTGATTAAGATTTTCGAGAAAGATATTTCGGTTATGGGGTTATCTTTTGACCCTGAATCAAAAATTGCGACATCTGACCCAGAATATATTAAATGGACACAGTGGATGTTTATTCAATTCTGGCGGGCGGGTTTGGCGTATAAATCAGAACTGCCAATGAATTGGTGCCCGAATTGCCGAACAAACCTTACCAACGAAGAATTGGAAGATGGGTGCTGTGAACGTTGTCATGGACCAGTTGAAAAAAAGATGAAATTACAATGGAATTTGGCGATAACTAAATACGCCGACCGGTTGATTGATGATTTGAAATTGGTGGACTATCCGGAAAAAGTCAAAATTATGCAGGAAAACTGGATTGGGCGTTCGTACGGGGCCGATGTAGATTTTCGTGTTGGTGACGATATTATGACGGTCTATACCACGCGTGTGGATACTATTTTTGGTGTGACTTTCTGTGTTATTGCACCGGAACATAAATTGGTAAAAAAATGGTTGGACGAAGGCCGTATTAAAAATGTTGATGCGGTGCGCGAATATATTGTCGCCGCCAAGGCCAAGTCAGAAATAGAACGTACCGATGTAACGAAAGATAAAACCGGTGTAAAACTGGAAGGTGTTATGGCGAAAAATCCGTTTAATGGTCGTGAAATTCCAATTTTTATATCGGACTATGTTTTGGCAGATTATGGTTTTGGGGCGATTATGGCGGTGCCGGCACACGATGAACGCGACTGGGACTTTGCGAAAAAGTTTGGTTTGGAAATTATTCCGGTGTTGGCGGGGGGCGAACCAGATAAAGTCTGGACGGGTGATGGTGCGCATATAAATTCAGATTTCTTGAATGGTATGGACAAAGAAACCGCGATTGCGACCGCAATAAAGTATGGAACCGAACATGGTTTTGCGCGTGGAACCAAAAAATATAAATTAAAAGATTGGGGTTTTTCGCGTCAAATGTATTGGGGTGAGCCAATTCCGATGGTTTATTGTGAAAAATGTGGTTGGCAACCAATTCCCGAATCCGAATTGCCGTTGTTGCAGCCGCATATGGAAGATTATAAACCAACCGATACAGGGGAAAGCCCGTTGGCGCGTGCGACTGATTGGATAAAAACAACATGTCCAAAATGTGGTGGTGCGGCAAAACGTGAAACTGATACAATGCCCCAGTGGGCGGGTTCGTCATGGTATTTTATGCGCTATTTGGATCCGCGTAATGATAAAGAGTTTTGTGGCCGCAGTCAGTTAGACAAGTGGATGCCGATTGACCACTATAACGGCGGTATGGAACATACGACTCGCCACCTGCTCTATTCGCGTTTTTGGTACAAAGCATTGGCAGATTTGGGTTATGTCCCGGGCGTTGAACCGTACAAGAAACGTACAAGTAATGGTTTGATTATGGGTGCGGATGGTCAGAAAATGTCTAAATCACGTGGAAATGTTGTACCTTCGTCTGATGTTGTGGCGCGTGTTGGTGCAGATGCATGCAGACTAGCGATACTTTATCTGGCACCATGGGAACAAAACAATATGAATTGGTCCGAAGATACTTTGCGTGGGGTTGAACGATTCTTGCGTCGTGTTGATGCGATGGGTGATAATTTGACTGATGATGCATTGACCGCCGAACAAGATGTGTTGGTCAATCGACTGGTTGCGGATGTAACAGAACGTCTGGACGGTATGAAATTTAATACGGCGATATCGGCGATGATGGAATTTTTGAACGCGTTTCCGGGTGGAAAAATGCCGCGGCGGGCATATGAGGTGTTGATTCAAATGTTGAACCCGTTTGCACCGCACCTGACCGAGGAAATGTGGGAAAAATTGGGACACGCGGATATGTTGGTGTTTGAACCATGGCCGACATTTGATGCGTCTAAACTGGTGGAAACCACAACCACATTTGCAGTAACGATAAATGGAAAACGCGTTGCCGAATTTACCGCCGATGTGAACGCAGATAATGAAACACTGGTCGCCCAGGCGCGTGCGGCGGCGGGTGCCAAGGTTTCCGGCGCAGAAATTATAAAAACAATCGTTGTGCCAAAAAAATTGGTGAATTTTGTGGTGAAGAAGTAAAAACACCGCCTAAACAGGCGGTGTTTTACTAATCACTAAGAAATTTTTTCAATTCTGCGGCGGCGTTTTTCACAGTCATCAAATGGGCTTTCTAAAAATGCCCTGGCACACAGGAATGCCATTTCAATATCTATATCGTCCGCGCCCAATGCCAAAACATTTATGTCGTCGTGGAACCGGTCATCGCGTGCCTGGTCCGGACGGTCGCAACGCGATGCGCGAATATGCCGGTAACGATTTGCGGCAATTTGAACCCCGGCACCCGTGCCACATACCAAAATTCCGCGTGTGTTCGGTGCATCTAACATTGCATCGGCAAGCGTTTTTGCGACATCTGGAAAATCCACCGGTGTATTCAAATCGTCGGTTCCTAAATTCACGATATTATACCCCAGTGCGCTTAACATTTCGGTTAAATACAGTTTCAGCCCTACCCCACGATGGTCGGCGGCGATAAAGACCTTTTCAATTGCTTTATTCATGTTTTTATCCTTTGCGCTTTGCCAATTTGCATTCCAGTCCCGTATTGGCGGTTATGTTCAATGTTTTATATGATAATGTGCCGGACATTTGTGCGTGACTGAATACATTGGCGATATCCACATTTGCCGGGCCGGTTAATGTTCCGTGCAGAAACAGGTTGTCCGCCGTCACTTTGCCCTCTACCGTGCCACCACGGCCAATAACAACCGTTTCGGCGGTGATATCGCCGACAACATGACCATGAATCTGGACACTGTGGTCGGTTTTTATGTCGCCGGTCAGTTTACAGCCCGCGCCAATAATTGTTGGTGATGTTTTTTCGTCTGCGTTTGTAAATGCCAACATTTTCCTTTCCTTTTTATTCTTTCACAAACTTTTCGGGGTCAAATGGATTGCCCTTGTACCGAATTTCGTAATGCAGATGTGGGCCCGTTGAACGTCCAGATGACCCACCAAGCCCCACAATCGTTCCCGGTCGTACCCAATCGCCACGTGATACACTTATCTTTGACAGGTGGGCATACAATGTCGTAAACCCAAGTCCATGGTCAATTTCAACCGTTGTCCCATATCCAACACGTTCACCCGCCGATATAACACGACCCGGTGCCACCGCCATAAGTTCGGTTCCAATTTTGCCGGCAAAATCTATGCCTTTGTGATGTTTAGGCGCGCCGGTAAATGGGTCTTTGCGTGTGCCGTATTTTGATGTTATATGAACATCGCGAACCGGTGCCCCCAGTGGCAGAATTTTTTTCAATTTGTTCAATCCATTCCAAAGTGTGATATCATTTGCCAGTTTCTGGTATTTTTCATCTAGTTCTTTGTCAATTTCCAATGGATTAAATACCGCACCAACCAACTGGTTTGAATATTTGTTTGCGTTCTGAACCAATGCGCCCTCGCCCAGACCCAATGTTGCCAATGTTCCGTTGATGCGTTTCATCTCTGCCCGCAATTCGGTTGTTTTATCGGCGGCAAGTTTTGATACGGCATCTATGATTTTATTATCGGCATCAACAATTTTTACAACCGTTTCCAGTAATTCAATATCGCGCTTTTTAATTTCAATATTTTCGGCGCGTGTTAATTCATATTCAATCGCCAGGTCGGAAACCTTGGTATATTCGGGTGCATAATCTTCATCGGTAAACATTTCCGATATACGAGTTTTTAAAAAGTCCAATTCGCCCCAGGTTTTTAAACGTTCATTTACTAATTCTTCTTTCTGGGGGTCGGTCAATTTTTTATCTTTTAGTAATTTATCATCAATAACATTTATATTTTTCGTCAGTTCGTTATATTTGGCCAGATAATTATTCAAATCTATCATATGGTGTGCGTATTTTTCCCGCATTTGTTCCAGTTGTTGTGTGCGGTTCTGCAACATCGGTCGGTGGTAAACAAAAACATATGTTGACCATGCCGCCCATACAAACAATCCAACCTTGGCACAGAATTTTGTAAATCGCCAGAAACTGGACTGGTTAAAAGTGTAAACATTGCCACGCGGAGTATCCATAACTGTAAACTCACGCGGTGGGAAAATACGAACGATTACGCGCCATATTGCGCGGAACGGTGCGGTGATAAATGCCCACAGTGATGTAAAATATCGTGTTATAAAATTTATCATAACGGGTACAGCATAGTAAAATAATCTTGGATAGTCAAGTGGAGCACTTTTTTATACACAAATCAACGACTTTGGTTCTGGTTTTTTATCGCCATTATGGATGCAACCGACATGCCGTTGCGCAACACATCTTCATTATTCATAGATACGCCGTCATACATAGTGGCGGTTGGTGCGCGTCCAACCCGTGCAGACAACAATACCCGTTCGGCGGTGTTTTTATTACTGAACAACGGCAATATGCGAAAATCACCACAATGGCGTGTCATTTCGGATACTACACCGGGCATTTCGCTTGCAGGAATAATAATTGCGAACACACCGTTTGGCTTAACGCGCGCAATACAGCGCCGAACCCACATCCCCAAATCTGCATTATGGTGTGCATTATGGTGCGCCGGTGTTCCCTTAAAATACGGCGGATTTGTTATGACTAAATCAAATGTTCTGTTTGTGCGCCACTTTAATATATCGGTATCTATAAATTCTGCCGATTTATTGTTCAGTTTAAAATTCTCGGCTGCGGCCGTCAACATTTCATCAGATATGTCCAGTGCGGTCATATTTATATTTGGTATGCGCGCCATTAAGCAAAGTGCCACCGCGCCCGTTCCAGTCCCCACATCAAGGACCGTTTTGGGCGCATCGTCAATAAATGCCGCCAGCCACACTGCGTCCGATGTTGGGTTGTATAAACTGCGCCGCATTTTGACCATGCCGCCCATAATAGTAAAAAACTCTTGTTTTTCTGTCATACCTGTATCATAATCCATTAAAATAAAAAGGCAAGCAGATGTTTGACGAAAGTTTAGTTGTGGCAAGTGCGGTTAGTGCATTTAATAATGCGGCGGTTGCGGCACCTGCGTTTTTTTGGGACGCGTTACTTGGGGTGCCTTTGTTTATGGCACTGTACTTTTTGGGACGTAATTTTTCGGAAAAATTGGGTTTCGGTCCATATGTGACATCGTCAAGAATATGTTTCTGGGCGGTATTTATAACCGCGATGTGGGTTGTGCTGCGTGGTGGTAATTATGATGTGCTGCGCGATGGTGTTTCGTTGGTACCGTGGTTGACCGCGGCGGTTTTATTGGTAGCATCATTGTTTGTTGGCATAAATACGCGTGCGATAAAATTGCCGGTATGGTATGGTGCAAAAAATGCGGGGATGCGGCGCAGATGGCTTACGAATATTATGATTTTGATTTTGTGTATGGTTCCAGTTGCGCTTAGTGATACTTTAAATTGGTGGGGAGCGTTTTTACAGGTTGGTGCAGTATTGTTCGGTTTGACCCTGGGACGTTTTAGTGGCCGACAAATTCGTGCAATGCCGTGCGCGGTTGGTGTTATGTTTTTGACAACGGTTGCAATACTGATGCAGCCAGAATTATGGCGTTTCGGTCAACTGGGAAATTTGACACCGATTCATTTAATATGGGTTTTATTTGTTGGTATATTATCTGCGATGGTGATGGCATTGGCGATTGTCGGCCCGCATGGTCGCATTCATCACAGTGCGTATGTGAAGTTAAAATGGATGGTGCGATTTATTGCGGCATTGTGTATGATTTTATTCTTGCTGACCGAGGCGGTTCCAATCTTTATCGGTGCGGTCGTGGCGATGTTTGCCCTGTGTGCTATGTCAATATGGCACGCAAAGGAAATTCCAGCAATTTTACCTGATGTGTTTATGGCATGGTTGCTGATAGCGTTTGGTGTTTTAACTGGGATGGTTACTGTGACGGCGATGGGGGCGGTTTGGATTGGCGTAATAAAGTCTGAAAACCCAAAGATGACAAGTATAAAATTCTTGTTATAATTCGTTATATTTATTGAATATAAATCCGAAATACGGTGGTGTACTATATCTGTGTAATAAAACACAGGTGGTAAAGATATGACAAATATACATCCAACCGCAATTATTCGCGATGGTGCCGTTATTGGGGCCGATTGTAATATTGGGCCATATTGCATTGTTGGTTCAAATGTTGTGCTGGGCGATCGCGTAGAATTGGTTTCAAATGTGGTGATTGATGGCAAAACATCTATTGGCGATGATACGATTGTTTATCCGTTTGCCGTCCTTGGGGTGATGAGCCAAGATTTAAAATGGCAGGATGAATCTGCAATGACCGGACTGCGCATTGGCAAGCGGTGTCGTATTCGTGAATATGTGACGATTCATTCGGGAACGCCCGCATCAGATGGAACGGTTATTGGCGATGATTGCCAGATTATGGTGAATGCCCATGTTGGGCACGATTGCAAGATTGGCAACAGCGTGGTTATGTCTAACCTGGTCCAGGTTGCCGGACATGTAGAGGTTGAAGATTTTGCAATTTTGTCGGGCGATGTTATGGTTCTGCAGTTTGCGCGCATCGGTCGTAATGCATTTGTTGGTGGAATGTCGGGGGTGGCCAATGATATCTTGCCTTATGCGATATATGATGGTGCGCGTGCGACATATCGGACGATAAATCGTGTTGGACTGATGCGGCATGGATTTACAAACGAAGATATGCACGCAATTCATTCGGTGTATAATGCGGTATTTCGTGAAACCGATGGAACGGTCGCCGAACGCTTGGCGCGTGTTCGTCGTGCGGTAAAGAATAATAAATATGCAATGGATGCAATTGACTTTATTGAAAACCGTTCAAAACGCGGAATCGGTACATCGGGCAATGCAGAATAAAACAAAAAAAATCTTTATTATTGCCGGTGAAGTTTCGGGTGATGTTTTAGCCGCCCGTGTGATGGCGCGTATGAAAAATACTGAATTTGTTGGAATCGGTGGCGAAAATATGACGGCATGCGGGTTAAAATCGTTGTTCCCGATGTCGGATTTGTCGGTAATGGGGATAGTAGAAGTCGCATTACATGCACGCACATTGTCGCGTCGGATTCGTGAAACGGTAAATGCGATAATAAATGAAAAACCTGATTTAGTTTTAACGGTTGATTCACCGGGTTTTGCGCGGTCGGTTATAAAAAAATTGCGTCGGTCGCGGGCGGGTGCAGATATGGTTGCACGCGGATTGCGGTTTTATCATATTGTTGCGCCCCAGGTTTGGGCGTGGCGTCCGGGGCGCGCCAAGAAATATGCCCGGACATTTGATAAACTTTATGCGTTTTTTGATTTTGAAGTCCCGTATTTTACTAAATATGATTTGGACACTGTTGCGGTTGGGCATCCGATTGCCGAAAACATAATGGAATCTTTGTCCGAAAAGCAACCCAAAACGACCAATAAAATTATCACTCTGGTTCCCGGCAGTCGCATGTCCGAGGTTCGCCGTTTAATGCCACTTTTTCGTGATGTGGTTGTTGCGATAAATTCATGTGACTATCGCGGATATAAATTTGCAATTCCGGTTGTGGAAACAACGCGTGAATATGTGAAAAATGCGGTTCAAGATTGGCCAATTAAACCCGAACTGGTTGATTCAACGGCACGGTATGAACTGTACAAGCAAACCTATATTGCATTGGTGGCAAGTGGTACAGTGTCGGCAGAGTTGGCAATGATGCATATACCGGCGATTGTTGTCTACAAGATGAATCGCATAACGACATTGATTGGGCGGTTGCTGATACGGGTTCGTTGGGTATCATTGGTAAATATATTATTGAATCGCACGGTTTTCCCGGAATTTCTTGGTGGCGATGCAACGGTTGATAATATTATGAACGCACTGGATGAAATCGTGGTGCCGGCAAATCGTGCCAAGATGATTGCGGAATTATCCTTGGCGGACAAAATGTGGGTGTACAAAGGTAAACCCGCAAGCCAAATCATCGCAGATGATATATTGAAAAGTGTTTAATGGGATAGTCTCGTCTATGCCAAGGCTACGGCGATGCAAGGGTTAGTAAAAAACGGGACAACGCCCGTTTTTTTATTGTGATATACCTGTTGGTAGATTTGGTGGCACAAGTGATTCACCATTGATGTCAACGCAACCGTCTATAGGACAAACCTGATTATTTGCCGAAATTCCAGGTTGTTTTGGTTGGTTGGCATTTTGTGAGGTTGTTTGTGTACACCAATAATCAAAAGATCTATCGTTAACTACCTGATGGTATAAATTACCATAACTACCCAGATTAAAGATTTTTCTTATAGGTGTTTGTGTTTCTGTTCCACTGTTATCACAATTTGCATCATATGTTTGGCTCATTGTTGGTAATATGGCCATGCATGTACCAGATAGTCCGTTTTTACTTCTGCGCCCTCCATTTTCCCAACATAAACACGCACCCCACGCATTAGTATCTATACTGATCGTATAATCTTTTGGGCATACATCTTCGCTGTGTACAATAATCGTCCCGTCAGTTCCCACCACCTCATAGAAAAATAAACCATAAGAACAATTCAAGTTGTTTCTGTCATAATTATAAACATTACAATGTGTGGTACTGTCTTGACAACACGTACCTGTTGCAAGCCTGCATATGTTTCTATTAGAATCATCGGTTGCTCCATACCGTTCGTGGTCAATAAATTGTGCCTCTATAAATTTGCCTTGGACATTCATACATTGTGTGGATAAACTGTCAATAATTTGGTTATAAACCTCGGTCGCAACACCTGTTGGGCGCAGGCGGCGGTTCTTAAACTTTGTCCAATCTATTTCATCGTCATCCGATGTGTCCCACCCGTACGCATACGCGTTTTGCCCGTTGGTGTCTGGTGCCTTATATTCATAATATCCAAATGTTGGCAATTTACCCTGCTTGGCGATTACGGCATCCAGACCACCGAAAACCTGCGCTACCTTGTCGGCGCAACTTGCAATTTCGGCAACGCGTTGTGCGCACTTTGATTTATATCCCGGCAATTTGTTTCCGTTTTCATCGTATGCATATAATGCAAACCAATCTAATGCGGTTTGTTTGGGTTCTTGTGCAACAGCATTTACCAACATATCGACAACATTCGGTTCAAACAGGCCACTTGATGGGTTATAGAAATTTTCGTAATTTGTTCCCCCAAAACTATCAAAACACTGTTGTGCGACGGCGCGGCATGCGGTGACGGTATCAGTTGTTGTTTGGCTGGCGATATAGTTTGCAATTATGTCATTATCAAACATATTGTTGCATGATTTAACATAATCGCCACACATTTGTTTGGTCAGTACAATTTTATCGGGGATAAGTGATAATTCGGTGTTTCCGTCAATCAGTGTCGCCATCGCCGCCGTAATCGCAGTATCGCGTTCAGTATAGCATTTTGATATAAAGTCAAAGCAACCTTGCTTAATCTGTTGCACTTTTGCTTTCTGGGCATAATATATATCCAATAATGCCTTGTCCAGGTATTCAGCCCACACATCATCGGCAATTTCGCGACATTTATCCAGTGCATCGGTGGCAAATTTTTTCGTTTTGGTTTCAAAATTTTTAACGAATTTTTGATTACTGCTGATTTTTGCCAATGTCTGGTCTGCGGAATCTTTGTTGATGTCAAATTTTAGCATGTTTTCCAATTCATAGAAGTTTACGACCCCGGCAATTGGTGCGCCGGTTGATACATCAATAAATTCACCATTGTCCAGGCATTTATGATAGTTTGCACCACATACCTGTTCACTTAGAATTGCGGATTCAACATTGTTGATACATGTCGTCATGTCGTCTGAATTATGTTTGCGACGATTTTCTATGCGTGCCAAATCCAGTAAGGCCCCCCCTTCACGAATTGCCGTTTTTAATTCGCGTTGTTTTTTCTGTAACGCGCTTTGCACTGTATTGCAATCTTGTTCAATCGTCATCAGATATGCATTTACCGCACGTTGTAATGATGCATTATTACAATCGTTTGCGACCGCCGTCCGGCATGCAGAATAAACCGCGTTGTATAATTCGGCACCGTTATATGATGCGATTGCCTGGGCATTATCGGCAAGACCAAATACGGTTGTCGTATCAAATGATAAATTTACGCTGTTTAAATCGGATAATTTGCCACTGACCGTTGTATCATCACCACGGATTGAATTCATGATGGCCGTCAATAATGCCTTGGACGCGGAAACATCCGCCGTAATCGCAGATTCGCCCTCGGTCGCGGTGTGAATTGCGGTTGCCTGGGCCGCTGTCATGCCGACCATGTCCAGGTTTTCGGTAAATTCGCTTAATTTTGCATTTGTTTCAACCAGGTTTTCGCGAACCGATACTAAATCCGATATGCGATTACTGCATGAACAGCGACGATAATCATCGTTTTTTAATAAACAGAACTGGTCCATGCATTGAAAGTATGCGGCCTTGCACTGGGTATATGCGGCACCAGTTTTTGTTTCAGTAATAGCATTTGTTGCGGCACGTGTTGTGCTTGTTGTGCGTGCCTGTGCCGATGCGTTGCGTACACCAACAAATGTCCCATTGTGTGTTGTGGTTGGTGCATTTGCCGGATTTGCGCGTCCAATTGTATTGTTTAATCGCAGCGCCCCGGCGCGATTGGTCGTTGAACGTGTTGGTTTGGCCGTGCGGTTAACGGATTGTTGTTCGGTATTTGTTCGAACCAGCGTTGTTGAACGCGACTGAGATGATGCGCGTGACGCGGAAAACCCACCATCCCGCACCGTGGCATGCGCCACGGCAACGACCGCAAAGGCCGTAAATGCGGTAAAAATCAGAATTTTCTTCATCTCTGATAAGTATTTTATCAAAAATCACAAATGCGGGGCAAGTGAAAAGTGACAATAGTGCTTAGTGTTTTCTGGAATAATATCACAATTACGAAATGATTCCAGATTCTACTATCCACTAATCGCTAACAACCGATCACTGCCCTAACTTTTCCCTTGCAAATTGGTTGACAATGGTTTAATATTGCAGGTGCCGTTGGGCATATGGCGGAATTGGTAGACGCGCTAGTTTCAGGTACTAGTGGGGCGACCCTTGGAAGTTCGAGTCTTCTTATGCCCACCATATAACAGTTTTGGGGTTGTAGCTCAGTTGATAGAGCGCTACGTTCGCATCGTAGAGGTCGTGGGTTTGAGTCCCATCAGCTCCACCAAATTTTCATAATGCGCGAATTGAATACGCGTTGTGACACACGGGGATATGGCGGAATGGTAGACGCTGAGGACTTAAAATCCTTTGGTCATTGCGACCGTGTGGGTTCAAGTCCCACTATCCCCACCACCAATTTTTAATTGGTTTTATTTTTGGATGTGTGGCTCAGTTGGTTAGAGCACTACGTTCACATCGTAGGGGTCGGCGGTTCGAGTCCGCCCACATCCACCAAAATAAAAATGTCCGTTCGGACATTTTTTATTTTGCATTAGTATGTTCGGACGAGAACCGCGCGGTTCGGAACAAGCACGCGAAGCGTGCGCAGTGAAAGGGGCCCATGTCGCCGGAGTGTAAACGCAGGCGGATGGGAATTACAATCCGCCCACATCCACCAAAATAAAAATGTCCGTTCGGACATTTTTTTATTTTGCGTCTATATTCAAACTTATCTTAAGCCTAATGCGCGACAGCATTCGTTTGCCGCCGTCTTCCAATCGGAATGTTGCTTTTCAGGATTGCGCAAATCGCGCCATCCGCCCCATCCGTTACAGGTTTTTTTTGTACCGGTGCCATTGCACTTTATATAGCGACGCAATGAACATGTTTGATTTGAAATCTTACCCATATCGGTTGTACATTTTACAATAACATTTTGATTTCGTGCATCGCCCTTGCCCAGTTCTTTGGATGACATAACCTGGTATGCGTTGGCCGATATTGTTGTTGCGACTAACACCAAGAGTGCAGTTAAAAATCTTTTCATATGACCCTCCGATAATTATTAGTTATTATTTATATTTTATAAGAAAATATATCAAAAAACAACAGGTTTTTTATCTGACAGAATTTGATGTTGACCATGGTTCGTCATTCATAAACAACCAATAGATTTGTTGATGTTCGGTTCCGGGATTTCGAATAATTGGGCGCACGACATAAATATCAACATTACATGCATCGCGATTCGTTTCATCTTGTGTTTCTGTAAGGTCTTGGTAAAATTTTTGTGCAAAATCCATCGCTTGCAGATATGCGGCATCGTCATCGGCGGGGTCGGTTGAATCCCCAGACCACATCATCCACATACCATAGTTTACAACATTGTCTTGATCATCCATGTTGTCTGCCGATAACAACAACAATGGTCGTAAATTGATACCGTTTGTAAAATCATCGGTTGAAACATCGGTCCAATCAAAGAAATCCCCCACAATTTGCAGGACAAATGCCAGGGCGGCGATTTCTTCGGTTGCCTTGGTTATGCGACCGGCATTACGCATAGTCGTATGGAATAACCAATCACGCGCCCTGCCCGATTTTGCACCGTGGCGTGCAACTTTTGCGGCGCGGTCTAATGTTTTGCCACCACTGTTTGCGGCCTTGACACTTTTTGCGGTGTTTTTTATTCCCTGCCATGTGCGCGAGAAAACATTTCCGGTTCGCGCCCGTTTTAATGCCTTTAACTCTTTAACATATTTGGTCACATCTTTCAGCGCATCAAATTGTTTTACATATTCGGCAACATTTTTATCGGTTTTTGCCATGGTTGCCATAGTTTTGCGTGTTTCTTCAATTACTTTGCGGTTTTCGGCAATCATTTGTTCTAATTTTTTTATGTCATCTACTTTGTCTATGCCGTTGCCCGCCTTTCCAAGTTTCCACATATTGTCGGTTTTTATTTTTCGGGCATTTTCCAATTGTTTTAAAACTTTATCATATTTTTTTGAATTTTTGGCGGTTTTTGCCAAGGTTTTTTCCAATTTATCAACATTACGAATATATTTTGCCATGTCATTCATGTTATCTATTTCTTTGGTATATTTTGCAACCTTTAGTGAATGTCGCAGATAGCCTTGGACATTATCAATTTTTACCAAAGTTTTCATATTTTTGCCAATTCGTGTGATAATTTTACCGGCGCGCGCAGCCTTTATTCCACCGGTTACTGCGGCGGAACCACCCATTGTTAAAACCGCCATAACAACTTCGGCTGCAATTTCGGTGACGGCAATCCAACGCAAATCGCGGTCGCCGGCAATATAGTAATTATTTTTATCACCATCGTGATATGCGGTGCGGTTGCGAATAACATTATGAACCATGGAATCATTTACTTTTGCGCCAATACCGGTTTTTGTTGAACACCAGCCATCCGAGTTGCGTGGATAAAGTCGTTCAATATTATCAAGGATATATTGCTGGGACACGACATTGTTTTTATCTGGGCCAACAAAATTACGCAGACCGCCCGACTGAACAACCATAACGCCATACCATGCCGGGTCAGTGTTTACCCATGTTGCATTTGGGTCGTCGGGTGATAATGCCGGATTTGGATTATTTGTTGGCAATTCGGTCTTGGTTGCCAGCATAAAATGTTGATTTAATACTTTGGGTTGTGTTTCATAGTTTATAACAATTTCACGACCATTTGGAAAATTGTATTTTATTGGCATAAAACGAATCGTATCATCGTCATTGGCATCCGCGATTTCGGGACACGATAACACTTCGCCCAGTGTTTCGGGGGCCAGCATAACACCATATATCCATTGCCGCACATCATATTCTGAATCGTTTTCAGAAATTTCGTTCGCACTTTCCGCCAGTGCGTTTGCAAATGCGTTTGTTGAACATGTTGTGTCTGCCGGTTGCAGTGATGCCAAAATTTCTTCGGTTGTCTGAAAATTTCCCGCCGCAAAGGCGGTAAGCGGGAAAAGAAGAAAGAGAATTTTCATCCACATGTTATTTTATAATATATGGTCCGTCTATTATTTTAACACTACCAACATCTGTAAAAAATTCTGGCCAACCTGCAGCTTCTATAAAAGCAATTGCTGGGCTAAGCCATAAATACCATGGTGTGTTGTTAGACTGTTGACGAGAAATGTTAACCGGTAATTTTACAATATATGTTGCCAATCTGTCATCCGAACATGCGGTATTGTTTAACGCTTCAGAAAATGCCTTTATTTTTTCGTGTGCGGCTAAATAATTCGTCATAATCACAACATTTTCGGCACCACCAAATCCATTGTTAGATGCCAATAATAATCCGGGAAATACCCTTGTAGTTGTGTTCGGCATATCAAGGAAAAATGTGTAGCCTCCGGATGTTGGAACTGAATATGCGGCTGCTTTACCTGCCTTGTTTACGGCCGTATTGGAATCAGTGCCAAATCTAACCGAATGATCTGCGCAACTATCGTTAAAGAAATAATCGGTTCGTATATCTCCTTTCTTTATATCGTTGCCAGGTACTCCATTGCGAATATGAGAAACCAAAATCGCAGTCGGAAAGTTTACATAATCAAATACGTCCGATATCGGCATAGACACACTGGAATGTCCGGGTATCACAATGTTTATTACTGTTGCCCTGTCTAAGAATGAATTGAATTCGCGCAATAACAAAGTGTTTGCGTTTAGGCAGTGTTGAACAATTTGGCCACCAATTGCATCATAGAAAGTTGCTTTATTGTTTTGTAACCAAGTATCAAAATCACGCACACTGGCAAGCCCCATAGTCATATATTGTTGGAATTTGGAATCGTTTTCAATATTATGGATACATTGTGGCATGTCGACAGGTTCGGCAATTGGCTCGATAACAGGTTCGATGGTTGGGGTCACTCCTGGGTCGACATATGTGTATGAACCTGTGTTTTGGCTTGTACTTGTTGGGGGGGGGGCCGAATTTGTTTCTTGCTTTGTGTTATCTTTGCAGGTCGTTTTATCGTTTGGAAAACGTTTGCAGTACTCGGTTGGATTCAATTTCTTTAATCGTTCGTAAAATTCTTCGTCACTTTCAAACTGGGGTGTTTTGTATGGATTTAAATCTTTGTATGGTTCATATCCGGCGGTTGTATTTGCCAATCGGTCTGTGAATGATAAATCCGCCGTTGTCTTTGGAAAATCGGTTGGCCCCAGTTCAGGTGATGCGGAGGTCGCCCTTTGCAGTCGTTCAAGTTCTGCGGTGCGTTCGGCAACACCCGTTTGATATGCATTTGGTTTTTGTTGCAATGGATTTTTGTATTGTGCGGTGTTTGTTTGCTGAACCGTTGGGGCGGTTGTGTAATGCAGCGTCCCCGCGGACATATTGCCGTATGTTTTTTGATAATTTTCAAACACAGAATCTATATAGCCACCACACGATGTTGCAAAATTATGTCCGGGCAATTGTGATAATTGAACCATGACCGTTGGGCGAATATCATTTATGCGCGAATCGGTACAGTAATTATGTGATGCACAGTATGTTGCAACCAATGTTTCAACCACACGATTACAGTCGCCTGTATTTAAATCCGCACCTGTTGCGTAAACCGGCACAGGCATACGTTGATTATACGGACTGTCCGTATTCCAAAATGGATTTGATGAATATTTGTTAACCGGTTGAATCAAACCATATGTTGAAAATGCGGTGGGCGCATTCTGGGCGGCAATCGCGCCACGTGCAAAATATGCGCCGAAAACCGCCATGGATATGATAAAAAGATTGCCCTGATATTTCATTCTCTGTCCCAATTTATTCTATTATATCAAAAACGCGATTATAATCAAAGATAAAATTCCACCAATTATGAAAAAAGGTGCAAATGGAATGAATTTTTGCTTTTTACGATATGCCCATGCAGCACCAAATATACATGCAAACACCAGTGTGATTGCCAATCCGGTTGGTCCGCACCACAGTCCCCCAACCGCAATCAACTTTATGTCGCCCATACCGATTGGTGCGGTTGCCGTCGGGTCGCGATGTGTTATTATTTTATCAAACACTAATCCAATTATTGCCGCCATTATATATCCAAATGCCATTCCAATAACACCAATTTGTATTCCAATTGGCCATGGAAAAAATGACAATATAATCATCCCAATAATCATCAGTGGAAACAGATATCCGTCGGGAATAATACGACGACGCATATCTGCAACGGATATTTTATAACAGAGGTATAATGCCAACAACATCAGAATTGTAAAAAATGTCCAAAATATATATAAAAACATATTTTCCTCCTTGCGTTTCGAATCGGTTTTGTGATAAACTTATTGTATCATATAAATTGACAAAGGTTTATAGAAAATGAGTAAGTCGTGGGATAATGGTATACTAAAGAAGTTGAAAGCCTTGGTGGGTCGGGGCTTGTCAACGGCCGAGATTGGTAAAAAATTAGGCATATCAAAGAACGCAGTTGTTGGAAAATTGCATCGTTTGGGGTGGAATGCGGCGGCAAGTGATGCGCCAAATAAATCGGCGGTCGGAAAAAAATCTGTGTCGGAATCCAAAAAAATTGCCTCCAAGAAGCCTGTGATAAAGGTCGCTAAACCGGCCAATCGACCGACCAAAGTGTCGCCGAAAAAGGTGGAAAAAATGGCGAAGGCACAATCGGTCACTCCGGAAAAGCCAAGGCGAATTTCTGTGCGGGGTACAACAAAAGAATCGGCGGTGCATCAGCGTATGGTTCAGCATGCCTTGGAAATGGCAAATTTAAAACCGAACCAGTGCCGGTGGCCGATTGGAGATCCTGATTCCGAAGGTTTTCATTTCTGTGGCCAGCCGGTATTTGTTGGCAAGCCATATTGTTATGAACACTGTAAACAGGCGTACCAATTTACTGCACCGAAAAAGAAATAGAATAATTCAGAGGGGCATATTTATATGTCAAGAGAGAGTAAAAAATCTTTATCGCTAAATTATACAGATTTTGATATCGCGGGTAATGTCTTTCGCGCATGGCGTGATGGTGATGACCGGTTAATTTGTGTGGTTGATGAAACTGTTGATGAATTCAAACCAAATGTACTGTTGGTGTTGGGTGCCGATGACAATCGTAAGTGGGATGATATTTTGGTTAATGACTATGGTTTTGATTTGGAATATGTTCGTCCAAAAAAGGATAACAAGTATCAGAAACTTGATATAGAATACGATGGTTTGGATATATACGATACACTGATACAGGCATATTTGAATGGTGATAATACCGATAACGCAGTTGCAGATTTAATAGATTTTCGTGATGCGGCGGTTCGTCGTGCGGCGACAGACCGTCTGAATTCGGCACTGGAAATTATTGACCAGGCCGGCGAAACGATTCGTCGTTCCCAAAAATCAATTACAGCACTGCGTGATAGACGTCAGAAACTGCGCAATCGGTTGGTAAAACAAAAGGAAAATATTGGTCGTGAACCAACCAAGCAGTCGGCGGCAAAAATATTACGTACAGAATCACAACTAGAAAACAATACTAAAAAATTATCGCGCGCCGAAACGCGTATAGAAAACGCGAACCGTCGTATAGAGGCCGCAAATGCCGATGCCGATGCGGCGCGGGATATTTTATCGCGTCGTCGTCCCGAAAATCAAAAAGATGATACTAAGGTCAAAATAACAGAAAAAAATGTGGCGATGAACCAAACAACAAAAAAAGCAAAAAAGAAACAGGAAGTGGTGAGTTTTCCAGTTCCAGATTATGAAATTCAACCAGAACCCCAGGATGAAAAAATGTCAGATACAGAAGAAGTAAAACCGCTGTTTGATAAAGACCCAGAGATTTTGGACGAAGAAATTGCGTTCAAACCTGTGGACTTTGATGAAATCAAGTCGCGCGATATTGATAACGCAGAACGTCAGATGCGGGTTGATGATGATGTGAATCGATCACAGTACAACGAAGATGCGACACATCCGTTGGATTTTTCACAGGCCGCGGGTTCGGAATACGAAGAAAAAAATGAATATGTTGAACCAGATGAACCAGAGCCCGTATTAGAAACAATAACAACGGTTGAAGAATCAAAGCCATCTGATATCGATACAACTGGGCGGGTTGACAATACGCAATATTCAAATGCGCCGGTAACGCGTCCGATGTCGCCGGCATCTGTGGCGGCTGCGCCGGGTGCGCCAACGCGTCCGTTATCGCCGATTTCGGGGAATGAACCGGTGCGTCCGGTTGGGGAACATTCGGCGCGTCCGACATTTGCGTATTATCTTTTGCTGATATTACTGATTGCATTGTCAATATTTACATTGTGGTTGTATCAAAAGAAAAACGGTTCAATTATGCCATCGTTGGGTGCACCATCGGAAATTACACCAGAACCCGCCTGGCAAGAACCTGCACCGATTGCAGAACTCGAACCAATATCAATGATCAAGATTGAAGCAGATCCAGAACCAGAACCGGATATTCCGGTTACGGTGCCGGAACCAGAGCCGGTGCCAGAAACGACCCCAGAACCAGATGTCCCAATAGAGGTCAGGTATCCAAATGAAAATGTTCTGCATGCGGCAGAACCAGATGTCCCGGTTGTAGAGTCGGAATCGGATGTTTTGGCCCGCAAAGACCCATATTATGTTTCACGTGATGACCAGGTTGTGTATGTCCCGGTTGAACAGGAGTTTGTGCCGACCCCAGAACCAGAGGTTCGTGTAACAAATTTAACCGCGCCGTCGGTAATTTATGATGACGATTTGGTTAGTGTGCCTGTACCGGCCCCCGAATACGATGAATCAGAATACTATTATGAAGATACCGCGGCGGTGTATCAACCATCGATTGCGAATGAATACAACGAATATTCGGGTGGTTTTGTTGATGAAACATCATATAACGAACAATATGACACACAAAACTATTATGACGAATCTGGCCCCGAAACGCGGCGACGCTTGGACGTGTATGATGGTGGTCAATATAGCATCAGTTATGATGAAACAACATATTAAAAAAATATCACGCATAAAGCGTGATATTTTTTTTGTGTTTTGTAACCGCGCCCTATTCTTTTTCTATTACAACCATTGCAGCGGAAAAATTATCTTGGTCGGTAATAGACAGATGAACGCGTGCAGTTATTCCAGCGATTTCTTTTAGCAATGCGCGTGCGCCGCCGGCAATCATAATTTCGGGATGACCATTGTCGTCGTGCACGACCGAGATATCAGAAAACGCAATATCATCCCCAAATCCGGTTCCCATGGCTTTCAGGCATGCTTCGCGTGCCGCCCAGAAATTGGCAAGATGTTTTTCGGCATTGGCGTTATCGCCATCTGCGTATTCCAGTTCTTTTTTTGTGAATATGCGTTGCTTTTTGAATGCAGACCAGTCAAGAAAACGGCCGGATTCAACCAAATCTATTCCGATGCCAACAATCATACGATTCCTCCCTTTTTGGTTTTACTGATACGGGAATATAGAAACTTTTTTCCGATTCGTGCAAGTGGAAAATTAAATAAGATGAAACTTTATAAAAAAATTGTTGCATTTTATAATCATTATAATATATAATGAATTTGAACCAAAGGAGAAATCTATGAAAAAACATAAATTAATCATTCCATTTGTTGCGGCGGCTATTGCATTATCGGGAACGGCGGCATTTGCATCACCGGGTCACGGTGGTGGACATCACGGACCGAATCATCATCCGGTGACACATGTAAATCATGCACCGCGTCCGGGACATGTTGTTTATATCGGTGGTGGACATCATCATGGACCACATCATCCGCAGCCACATTATTACTATCATCATACCAAGACCGGCGATATTATCGTTGCGACGGCGTTGCTGATATCGGCATTAATGTAGTATTAGTGTTTAGTGATTGGTGTTTAGTTATTCCGGCAATCGCCGGAATTTTTTGGTCGGGGCGACAGGAATGTAATTCCCACTCGCTTTGCTCGTAGGTCCCTTTCACTGCGCGCACTGCGTGCGCTTGTTCCGAACCCCGGTTCGATTCTAAACCGCTTGCGCGGTTATAAAATTAAAATCGGCAAAAATGCCGATTTGAATTTTTTGGTCGGGGCGACAGGAATCGAACCTGCGACCCCTTGCACCCCATGCAAGTACTCTACCAGGCTGAGCTACGCCCCGACAACATGGGTTATACTAAACCAAGATTACATAAAACACAAATATTTTTTATTCTGTATAAATTGTTAGGTCTTCAACTTCTATATCGACACGTCGACACTGTGCGTCATCTTTCGCTTTATTATTTTTCCGGCACCATGTGTCGCCCTGACCGGTTGGCCATTCAAAATGCACTCTAGTTCCTAAAATTTTTAAACCTTCTTTTAAATAATCATTTACCGTTTTTGAACGTTTTTCAGACAGTTCTTGATTTGTCTTATAACCTTTTTCTCTTTGTGTTTTTGCGCTAATTCCTTGCATGTCCGTATGTCCAATGGTGTGAATACTGATTACGCTGTTTGGTATATTGTTCATAGCCGCAATAATTTGTGTAATCGCTGCATCAAGCCCTTCTTTCCCATCGGAATTCAATTCAAAATCTGCTTGTCTAAATGCCGCGCCGGACACAGATGGAATATTTAATTTCAATTTTTCTTGCGATTCTTTTTGTTGTTCTGGCATAGTAATCGCATCAGTCTTGGATTTGATTTCAATAGGCTCTGGCATAAATATTTGCGGATGTTCTCTTTCTAATCTGTGGGTGATTTCCTTGAATTCTTCTTTTAATTCTTGGTTTTTGTATTTACGGTTAATCAGTTGATTTCCAACTATACCGCTAACAACACCGGTCGCAGTCGCAACAAGACCGGTTTTCAGGTTTGATGCGGTTTGTGCCTTTTGTTCGTTCCATGCGGCGGCATCGGCACTGGTTTCGTCTGACAAAGCCCGCGCCAGTGAAATCTGTCCGCTTTGTGCGCGTTCGGCAACGGAATATTGGTACAGCCCAGATTGTGCGCGGTCGTACAAGGTTTCCGATTCGATTCCGGCGCGCAGCCCCAATGCGCCCTTGGTTTGTTTCACACTGTCCGCCAATGTTTTGTATTCGGTGTAATATTCCAATAATTCGTTGCCGCCCGGCAAAGTGATTTCTTCATTGCCGGCATTTTTTTGTTGTCCGTTTCCGTATTCGCATTTAAATGTGGCAAGATAGTCGCGCATATCGGCCTCGGCTTCGCGGTCGGCATTCTGTTCCGCCAGTGCCGATGCCGCCGTCATTCCGCCAAGTCCCGTTGCCGCGGTTGTTCCGGCGGTTAATGCTTTATTAGCAAGGCTTTGTTCGCGTTCGTGCGCCTGGTTGTATTTATTCTGGGCCATTTTTACAGTATCCAGAACTTTTTCGGTTGTGGTTTCACCGGCATCAATGCATTCGGCTTTATAATCGTCGTTTTTACGTTTGTATCCGTTGACACATTTACAAATTGCATATGTTTTATCCTTGTAGTTTGCAGTAGTCGGTTGCAAGTGCTTATTTGCGTCACATTCGCATTTTCCACCCTCTTCCATACCGCCCGAATTTGCGCATTCGGACAGGTCAAACTGTGGTGAATTTGCATCCGTTGGTGTCGCCGGCTTAAGCGCTGCAGATTGGTTTACTGTGTTGTTTGATGGCTGACATAACACATAATTTCCTGATACATCGGGTTGCAAAAAAAGACCATCACATTTGTTAAGTTCTTTTTGATATGCTTCCTGACTGTATTTACAAATATCTTTGACGTTAGCAAGTTTATCACCTTGTTCGTAATAGTATCTCCAGTTTGCATCTTCTAAAGGATACATAATTTTAGTTTCTGCTAATATGGTTAAATCGTCGTTGCATTTTTCAATTTTATCTGGGTCTATCGGTTCCCATAGTTCTAGTGTTGCATTACATTTATAAAATTTGTTGTCAATATCATTTGCAATAATATCATCGTTGTCACAAATATTGTCTTCATATTCGTTCGTGCCACCACATTGTTGGTATTGTTTCTTATTATTGGCAGTAGCACTATGGATTTCGTTGGGTTGTACCTTATTTCCATCAACAATAGTGTGCTTTGCGCACTGATAGCCTGCGAATACTTGGGTGCTAATAATAATTGGTAAAATTGCCAGCAGAAGTTTCTTCATCTCTCGTTTAATCCCTTTTGCTGTATTTTATCAAAATTTGAAATTTGGAACAAGAGTTTTTTTAGTGATTAGTGTTAGTGGCTAGTGGTTAGTAGAATCCGGAATTATTTCACAGGGTTTAAAACCCTATTGCGGCTCGTATATCACCCACGGAATTTTTTAAATTTCGCGGGGCCCGATTGCCGCACTGACAAGTTCTTTGGATAATAAAGTATCAAAATAAATAAATTACTTGACATGCACAGGGATTATAAATCAATTCAAAATGAAAAACGGGCGCGAATTCGCGCCCATACTAACCACTAACACTAACCACTATCTACATTTCTTTTGGAATTTTCAATCCCATTAAATCCAGGACGCGCGTCAAGACATCAACCGCAATCTTTACCAAGGTCAACCGTTTGTTGCGCGTATCGGTTGCAACATCGTCACGTAATATCGGACAGTTATGATAAAATGTGTTCACCAACTGTGCCAAATCATATGCATAGTTTGCGACCAGGTCGGTCGCACGACCATCAAATGCCGATTGTACCGTGCGGTCAAAGTCCAATAATTCCATAACCAGATTGCGTTCGTCGGGTTCCAGTTCAACCGTTTTGGGTATTTCAAAATCCCCTGCACGGCGCAACACAGAATTTAAACGGACCGCGGTATACAATATGTATGGTCCGGTGCGACCCTCGAACGATGTGATTTGATTGGGGTCAAATATGTAATCTGCGCGCAAATCGTGCGACAAATCATTAAATTTTAACGCCGCCAATGCAATCATGTTAATGGTTTCGTCATCCAGTTTCTTGCCCGATTCGGCAACACGGTCGCGAACCGCCGATTGCACCATGCTAAGAATATCGTTCAGGCCCGCTGCATTTCCATCGCGGGTCTTAAATGGCTTGCCGTCGGCACCGTTTATTGTTCCGTATCCAATATGTTCCAATGCGTCCGCCGGAAACAGCCCCAGCAGTTCGGCAACCCGGAACAGTTGTTCAAAATGCAAACTTTGACGACTGTCGGTTAAATAGATAACTTTGTCGGGGTTGTCGGTGACTTTCCGATAATATAACGCCATAATATCGGTTGCATCATATGGATGTGCACCGCGTGAGTTATAAAACATTACCGGTGGCATAGGTTTCTTGTCTTCGTCGCGTTTTACAATAATAACCTCGGCACCGTCACTTTTTACTAATAAATTTTTATCGCGCAACATTTTTTCAACCGGCGCACTGTATTTCGCCGCATTGCGTTCACCCAAATCACGATCAAATGCCAAAATATTTAATGCACGAACGGTTTTGTTCATAGACTCTAAGGAAATCGGCATGAATATATTATAAAGTGCATTATAACCAGGATGTCCATCCTGTAATTGTGCAGTGATTATCTGGGCGTGTTCTAAAAATTCTGGGTCGGTTTTCGCCAGTGCCGCCGCCGATGGATAATATGTATCTAATTCAACGGGGTCAATTGTGTATTGTGAACAGTCGCCATTTGGGGTAAAGTCGGGTTGAAAAAATGGCCAATCGGGGTGCAACCTTTCAATCCATGCAATAACAAAACCCATTGAACGGCCCCAGTCGCCCATATGATTATATGAAATCATTGTGTGACCGATTACGCGTCCAAGACGGTACAGCATGTCGCCAACAATGGATGTCCGCATGTGCCCGATGTGCAGTGACTTTGCGACATTGTATGCCCCATAGTCCATGTCTATAATCAGTGGCTTTTTTGCTTTGGTTATCTTTGATGCGGATTCGGCGGATTTCCATAGAAAATCGTCCCGTATGCGTATGTTTATAAAACCCGGGCCCGCAATGGTTGCCGATTTAACAAAATCTAATTCCTGAATTTTTGGTAAAATTTCGGTCGCCAATTCGCGCGGATTTTTTCCGGCAACGCGTGCCATAACCATTGCGGCATTGGTAGAAAAATCACCAAATTCACGATTACGTGGAATTTCCAGTTTTGCATCAAACCCCAATTTTTCGTTTAATTTATCAGATACATATTTATATAAATTCATGTTTCTACCCCGTGATTTATCATTAAATTGGCAATACAACGCGTACACGCAAACCGCCCATATCACTGTTTTCCAGGAACAGCATGCCGCCATGGTTTTCAATTGCCGTCTTGGCGATTGATAACCCCAGCCCCGTTCCGCCGGTATCAGAACCACGTGAATCATCCAAACGAACAAATGGACGCAGTGCATCAGATTTTTTGTTGTCCGGAATGCCAGGACCGTCGTCTTCTATAATTATTGTTGTTTCGGTTGGTGTGTCAAATTCCGATATTTTTATTGTTGATTTTGCATAACGGGCGGCGTTTTCAATAATATTACCGAATGCCCGCGCCAGTGCCATTGGTCGCGCATAGAACTGGGCCGGGGTATCCGGAAAATTTGTAATAATTTTTTTGTCCGGTGCCGCATCGCGCGCAATGCGAATCAGCATGGGCGGTAATTCGGTTGATTGTTCTATCTCTGGGATTTCGCCACGCGCAAACGCCAGATATCCGTTTATCATCGTTGTCATACGATCGATGTCGGTAATCAATGCGTTTTTGTCCGCACTGTCGGTTTCAATGGCAAGGCGCATCCGGGTTAATGGCGATTTTAAATCGTGGCTAACCGCGTTAAGCATGTCGGTGCGTGTACGATTGTATCGGTCAATACGTTCTTTCATGTTTATCATTGCGGTGGCGGCTTCGCGAATTTCACGTGAACCGGTCGGTGTGAATCCCGGCGCATCTAAGCCACGCCCGAAACGATTTGCCGCATGTGCAATTCGGCGAATACTGCGATTATGCATAATTAAAAATGGCAAAACCAATAAAGACACAATCAAAATTGCACCGATTAACCAGACAATAAACATCTCGGTGCTGGTGGAATAAATGCGATAAAGTGTTGTGTCAAATGTCACAATTTGATTTTTGTTTGTTGGGATATCTATTGAAATTTGACGATTTGAACGGTCAACATAGATGTTCGCCGGACGTGCCATTTGGCGGGATAATTCGGAATCCAATAATCCAACCGCCTTGGATAAATTATCATTTTTTTTCGGACGATCGACACGGTCATTTATGGATATACCGATGCCAAGGTCGGTTGCCATAGTTTCGGCGGTTTTTATGTCGCCGTCGTCAATAAACTTCATAATTGTTCCAATTTCCCCAGATAACGAATGTGCCATCGTTGCATGAACACGCCGCCAATGATTACCAAAAAATGCGTTTGCAACAATCACCTGGGCAACAACCAGTGGCACCAGTATCAACAGAATTGTTCGTCCAAAAAAACCCTGTGGTATAATTTTCATTATATTTCCTCTGGTTTCATATTGTTTGTGTCTGTGCGTACCAATTTGTATCCGCGACCGCGTACGGTCACAATATCCAGGTTTAATAGTACACTATTTAATTTATTGCGCAAGCGTTTTGCGACCATTGGTGATGCCGGTGCAATATTTCCAATTGGGGTCGTCAAATTTTGCATCAGTCGTTTTTCTTCCCCAGATAATGCCAATGCAGCCATGCGACCGTCGGTTGAACGGACAAAAAATTCGTCATCGGCGAAAACCAGCCCTTCGGGCATTTTAGGCAGATTCCCGGGAATATGGCGCAGGGCATTGTTTATACGCAAAATTAATTCGCGCAGTTGGAACGGTTTTGACAAATAATCATCTGCCCCGCATGTCAGTCCGTCAATGGCATTTTCGGCCCCACCCATCGCAGTCAACATTATTACCGGGGTTTTATTTCCGTCTGCACGAAGTTTTTTTAGAAAACTCAATCCGTCTGTACCGACCATCATTCGGTCAAGTATGATTATATCAACCGTCAATCGTTTAAGAATATCTGACGCAGAATCTGCACCATTGGCGGTCACCACATAGAATTCTGAATTGCGTAAACCACGCGCCAATGTCTGGCGTAACAAATCGTCATCATCAACAATTAAAACGGTTTTATTCATTTTTGCGGCTTTTGTATAGTGGTTTTATTCTAATATTTTTAAACCGCACTTGCAAGCCCCAATGATATTATTTCTGTAATGGTTCAACCGCGTATTCGCCAGGTTGAATAGTTTGGATTAGATTATCGTTTTCGTCAACCGCCGCACGGAACTTCATACCACCGGTGGTAAATTCGGTCTTGAACAGCGCGTAACCGGTGCCACCACCGGTTGTGGTTCCCTGGGTTCCCAATGAATAATAACCGCCCAGAATACCGTAATCCAAATCAATATAGTCCAAATTTACCAGTAAAGATACATTTGTGCGACCATCACTGGTCATATTACAGGTAAATTCGCGATTTGATAGCATAGCGGCCGAATTGTTTGGAATAACCATGTCCATAACGGTCGGTTCACAGATACGACTAATACCATTTACCAACAATTCATATGTCATATTCACCGTTGCACGGGACAATCCGCGTGATACATTTACCTGGGAAATTGTGGCCTTTGGAATTTTTACTAACGCGTTCGCAATTCCAGATCGAACCGGGAAAGAAATTCCAGATTGTAAACAGTCACGCGAAAACGGATCGGCTTCACATATATACAGGCGCGAATGCGCATTCATCATGAACATGTTTACAAGGCTATTAAATAAAAATGTACGCGTAATTTTGTCATTCAGACGCGTGCAGCCGAAATTTCGGCAAACAATCATAGGGCGTTCGGCAAACATAACACCGGGATGTGCCGCATATTCGGCATCACGAACATCAATTATGTTTTGGTCGTAATTAAAACTATCGTCGCGTTGCATAAATTCGGTTTCTGGAATAAAGTTCGGATCGTCCGGGTACGCGTAATATGATTGTACCGGTGTTTCGGTATAGATGGTTTGAAAGCCCGCCTCTATATATTCGGTTGCCGCAAACGCCCCAGACGACAGTAAAATACCAAAAACTGCAATAGATGTGATGTTTTTCATTATTGTGCCCTTCCCTTATATATATGTTGTGTATATTTTAAAACATTATGGGTGGTTGTGTCAAAGCAAAAATTTTTATTGAAATTTGATAGAGTTTTGTTTTATAAATAAACACGGAAAAAACAAAATAATGGAAAGGTGCTAGTTATGGTTGATATTATAATCTCTGGGGAAGCGGGAAAATTACACGCAGTATATCATAAATCTTTGACAGAATCTGCACCGTTGGCGGTGGTTCTGTCGGGAAATCCGCGGCAAAAACATCATATGAACGATCGGTTGTCGTATGCAATGTTTCGTGCGTTTATGGATATTGGTTTTTCGGTTGTTCGCTTCAACTATCGGGGGGTTGGTGATTCCGAAGGGGCACTTGGTACAACGGCAGATAATATGTTGGATATTGCCACGGTTATAGACTGGATTCAAAATCATAATGAAGACAGCGAGAAAATATGGCTGGCGGGACATCAGTTGGGGGCTTGGTATGTGTTGCAGACACTGATGCGCCGCCCCGAAGTGACCGGTTTCGCATTAGTGTCGCCAGATCCAGCAATATCGGATTTTGCGTTTTTGTCGCCACGACCGAATCGTGGGCTGTTGCTCCAGGGAACCGAAGAATCCGATGATGCTAAGGCGTTTTCTGTACATTTAACACAAATGTTAAAAAAACAGGCACAAATAGACCTTGAAACTATACGGATTCGTGGTGCAAACGAAACATATGGTGCGCCGGCGGATTTACGACAAATGTATAATGATTTAAAGGCGTATGTTGGTCGCGAAAATGCAGATACTAAATTGTTATAGGTTATAAAATGGTTGAAACAAACAGATTTATGGATCCAAATATTCCAGACGAAATGGCGGCAACGATTCGTCCAAAGACTTTGTCCGATTTTATTGGTCATGAATCGTTAAAGCAAAATTTGTCTGTTTTTATATCTGGGGCGCGTTCACGCGGCGAACCAATGGACCATGTTTTGCTTTATGGGCCGCCGGGATTGGGAAAAACAACATTGGCACATATTATTGCAAACGAATTGGGCGCAAATTTTCGGGCGACATCGGCACCAATGCTTACAAAACAAGGGGATTTAGCCGCAATACTGACCGCACTGGAACCGATGGATGTTTTATTTATAGATGAAATTCATCGTCTGCCGACGGCGATAGAAGAAGTTTTGTATTCTGCAATGGAAGATTTTAAACTGGATATTATGTTGGGCGAAGGCCCATCGGCGAAAAGTGTCCGAATTGACCTGCCGCCGTTTACATTGGTCGGGGCGACGACTCGTACAGGTTTGTTATCTAATCCATTACGCGATCGGTTTGGTATTGATTTACGATTAAGTTTTTATCCGGCGGCGGATTTGGCAAAAATTATTTGTCGCAGTGCGAACATATTAGGAACAGAAATAGATGAAGCGGGCGCATTGGCATTGGCAAAAAGTTCGCGTGGAACACCGCGAATTGCGAATAGATTATTGAAACGCGCGCGCGATTTCGCCGCGGCAACTGATAACCGGATAATTACGGCTGGTGTGATAAAGACCACGTTAGTTCAATTACATATAGACGAAAGTGGTCTGGACCAGATTGATCGTGATTATATAAATGCAATAATACAACATTATGCGGGTGGTCCGGTTGGAATTGACAATTTGTCGGCGGCACTTTCTGAACCGGCGGACACTATTGAAGATGTAATAGAACCATATTTGATGCAGTTGGGGCTAATTCAGCGTACACCGCGCGGGCGTATTGTGACGGATGCGGGATATCGTCATATGGGGATGGAGAAATAATCATGAAAAAACATATATTTAATTTTTCGGTTGCCTATGCGGACACCGATGCTGGGGGTATTATGTATCACGGACGCTATATAGAAATTGCAGAACGTGCGCGTATGAATTGGCTGGGGCGAAATGCAAATCCTGTGCCGGGTGATGTTGGGCTGGTTGTTCGTAATTTGAATATTCAATACATTCGTCCGTTATTTTTGGCGGATGATTTTGTCGTAGAAACCGTCGTGACGGCGGTTGGTGCGGCATCTGTGTCGGTTGAACAAAAATTCGTGAAAAATGATGAAATTTGTGCTATACTGTCTGGGACGGCGGCATATCTTAATGGTGCGGGACATCCGATTCGTATGCCGGCGGTATTGGCGGGTATCTTTACCGACAGTATGAAATAACAAAAAGGGGAAAAAATGAATTCGTTTTCTTTGTGGCGGTTGTTTACCACTGATGTTGTGACGGCGATTGCGTCAATTGTTCTGGTTGTGTTTAGCGTGATGTCATGGGCGGTGATTGTGGAAAAAATCCGTTTGTTTCGTGCAGCACACCGTAAAAAGCCATCGGGTTCCCCGGATGAAGCGATTCGTCCGTTTGATAAAAACTTGTGGTTTTTGGCAATGGTCGCGTATGTTTCGCCGTTTATTGGATTGTTCGGAACGGTTTGGGGAGTTATGGATTCATTTGCGTCTATTGGCGCGAACCAGTCGGTCAGTATCGGTGTTATCGCCCCAGGTTTGGCGATTGCACTGGGCACGACCGCACTTGGGCTGATTGTTGCTATACCTGCGGCAATCGCGTACCAGGTTTTCTCGAAACGGGCGGATGATTTATATACTTCATTGGGGGGTAAATAACATGTCACGGGCGCGACGCAGTGTTTCAGATGCAATTATATCGTTGACACCAATGATTGATGTTATGACGGTGTTGTTGGCGGTGTTTATGGTGACAACACCGATGATGACAAATGGTATAGATTTAGATTTGCCAAATGCCGGAACTACGGTTTTAACCGGAACCGATCACGCAATGCAAATCAGTGTTGATAGTGCCGGCCGCTATTATATTGGTACGATGGAATTACCGGTTGGTGATGTGGTTGCGCGTGCGGTTGCTATGCGTGGCGAAAATCCAAATTTAACGATTGTGATAAATGGCGATCGGCGGGCGGACTATGGCGCGGTTATGACGGTTATGGGAAAATTAAAGACGGCGGGTTTTGAACGCATTGGGCTGCGAACAAAGTTGGATAAATAATGGGAAAAATTAACCATTTTGTGTCGGAAAATATTGGGGTGTCTGTATTAGGGCACATGTTGGTGATTGCGGTTATCGTGTTTTTGGCGGATGTTGTGATTGGCGAAACGGAACGGTTTATTGCGCCGGATCGCATTCAAATTACAATGATAGATTTAAATAATGTTCGGGTGATGGGGGATGAAACGGTACTCTATAATACGAACACATTGCAACCCGAAAAACCGGATATGAAAGATACGGAAACCAAACAAACCCCGGAACAAAATGCCGTGGATGAAAAACCGGTTGAGTTAGAAAAAACGGCTTTGTTGGATGAAGAAAAATCGGACAAGGCGCAAACGAAAAAGACCGATGAAAAAAAACCGGATGATGCGCCTGCACCGGTGAAAAAGACGGTTGTTCGTGTAAATCGGAATGTGGTGTCGTTGGATCGGACATTGACGGTTTCGGTTGTTGATGCGTTGCGTGTGGCGATGACCCGTTGCTGGACGGTGGACAGGTCGCGACCGGATATATCGGGAATTCGGGCGGTTGCGCATTTGACAATGCGGCAAAATGGAACGGTATCGGATGTGTGGTTCGAATCGGCGGCGCGTGCAGAAACCGATCCGGCATTTGCCTATGTACTGGGGACGATTCGCGATGCGATAAATGTGTGCCAGCCATTGCGTATGTTGCCATCGGGTGAATACGATAAATGGAAAAAGATTCAATTAACATTCTATCCGACAACGGGTGCGGTTCAATAAATAAAAAGACGGGGCACAGAAATGCGCCCCGTTGCCGTTCAGTCAGATAATAAGCCGGATTCTGTTCCGCCCAAAATTCGTGCCGTTCCGGCGGTGCGACACCAAACATTGGGTGGCAAGCATAATTAATCTGCACATGGGTGTTACCACCCCGTGTCAAGCCCTCTACCCGTTTCCGATTCGGGACAAATCATTGGAAACCTATTTGAAGTTGCTGCGCACAGAGATTGCCCGTTTCACTCAAACCCCGAAAACAAGGTTTGCTTCGTCACTGTTGCTCTTATCGTCAGATTGCTCTGCCCGGCCGTTAACCGGTGTGCCGTCCCGTGCAGTCCGGACTTTCCTCCGACACGCAAACGGTTAAGTTATTGTATCGGCTATGCTTTTTCTGGCTGCGGTGGGAACATAGAACATTTTAAACATAAAGTCAAAGTTTTTTTTATCATAAAATTTATGTTTTTTATCTTGCACAGTATGTATAAACTTTGCTAGGCTTTACACAAAGGATGGAGTAAGAAAGGTAGAAATGTTCAGATTTTCGCGGTTTTTAGGAATTTTTGGCATAGTATGCGCATGCATGTTCACCACGCATTCGTCGTGGGCAGTAAGGATAACCTTGCATTGTGGGGATTCTGCTAATACGGTAAAGACACCCGATCGTCCTTTATTGTCAGATTTCAATTGTGATGATGTGTTTGTAAATGGTTTTTCAGATGGTTCAATTTGGACGGTGACACGTTGTGATGGATATAGTTTGCCAACCCACGATGAAGCGGTTGCATCGTCAATTGGTTGTCCCAGTATATCTGGAAAGAAAATAATCGGATGGCGTTCGGGTAACAGTCTTTGGATGTTTAAGCCTGGGGCAAAGGTTTCGGATGATAATTATACAGTTGGCACAGGAAGCAAGGAATATACCGCGATTTGGGGTAAAACGTATGGTTCGGGTTCATCCCAGGTGGTTGTGCCGTTTGAATTAACAACAACAAATTTAACAAACAAAAAATTTGAAATTGTTATCGCAGCAAAGGGTGAATTCACCGTATATTGTGATTTAGATAATGGAACCAGTCATAAAGCAAATGGTCCATCGTCCCAGTCCAACAGCGAACATACCTATACATGTTCGTATAATAACAACAGTCCAAAACGTATTGGTATTACGGGCACGATAAAGCAAAAAGAAAAGAAAAGATTTAATACGGAAAAACCAGTTATAAGGTTCGTTGACACATCAAAAATCGCCACAGTAAGTGGTTCGTTGGGTGCGATATTTAATTCATCATGGGCGCATACTTTTTGGACGGGTGGAACACAAGTAGTCGCCCCGTCGTACGCTAATTTGTTTAATGGTGCGACAAATTTGACAGGTCAAATCCCAAAAGATTTATTTGTGGGCAGTCCAAGTCATATGGAATATTCTTCTGGTAGTATACTTGATACGTTAGAATTTGTGATGGGTGCCGTCGTTACTGCAGCAGGCGTCATGGCCCTGGTGTTGAGTTTCGATAAAGGAAATCCGGGCGATTGGTCTAGTAGTTCACCGTGTGTGAGTACATCGGGTGGCAATTCCGGTATGGATGCCACGCATGCGTGGTGTGTTACGGGGGGGGTGGCAGCAATAGCAGGTGGCGCCTATTTGATGTACGATGGTTTTAGAAAATTGGGTAGAACAAGAGATACAAATGCGCAGATGTTAGAATCCGATGGTATTACTTCTATGCCCAGTGATGGTAAGAGGCCTAATGATATCAATGGCTGGAATATTAAACCGAAATATTATGCTGCGTTCAGAGATGCTGGTTTTACCGGTGCAATACCTGATTATTTGTTTGGCAATACATTGGATATTGGACAGGCTACGTATATAACTAAATCCGGTGCGTATCAAGGTGGGGCATTTGCAGAAACTTTTTGGGGATGTTCAGGACTGACATCTATTCCGGATAATTTGTTTGGTAAAACGGATTTATCAATTTACTATAAGCCACGTAGTAATTCGTTCAGAAGCACTTTTAACTATTGTACGGGTCTGACGTCAATTCCAGATGGATTGTTTAAGAATGCCACTGGTTATGCACAACGTTTGTTTGAAGGAACGTTTAAGGGTTGCTGGGGCTTGGTCGGACCGATACCGGAAAATTTATTTGCAAATGTTGGTTCCTACACTCCGTTGGCGGAAATAGGGTATGATAACACTTTGGGTTTTCATCCTTATACTGAGCCCACCGGTGGTTGGTGGGATCGTATGTTTAAGTCCACATTCGAAGGTTGTGATAAATTGGGTGGTGTATGGACCAGTGGCGGGACCGTGCAACGAACACATTTTGTTCAACCCGGTTTGTTTGGTAAAAAAAGTGTACGTTGGTCAAATAATCCTGGCAATACATTTATGCAAGACATCTTTAAGGGTGCTGGAAAGATGGCGATAACCTGCCCATCGGGCTATACGGAATATGATACTGGTTTTCGTCCACAGTGGAGCAATGGCACAGGCAGTGAAAAAGTTATCTCGTGTCAACTTAGTGGCGCTTCGGGCAGTGTAACCCCGGTGACGATTGACTTGGATGGAAGTCCCGGCGGTGGCGGTACAAACTATATTTATCAAGTGTATGATGTTGGTTGGTCAAAAACCTATTCAACCAGTGCGAGCGATTATGTTCCCAGTAGCTTTTTAAGTGCGATATCTGTGCCGGATTTAAATGGCTATGAATTTTTGGGATATTTCAGTACAGATATTACCCCAATCACACCAACGGGCAGATTAAATGCAGGTTCTATTCAGTTATCTGGGCAAAAAATCCAGAAAAACGGTAAATTGGTGTATATGCAACCGAACTTGCAAAATTCGACAGCGTGGTATGCGACCTGGGTGCAAAGATGTGAAAATTTAACATATGAACATGGGGCTTGCACAACCCAGGTCACAAATAATGGTTCGTACCAATATATTTTAACCTGCGATTCGGGGTATCATTTAAGTAATGATAAACAATCCTGTGAACCGGATAATGTCATTTATGCCTTTACATTGAATAAAAACGGTGGAACCGGTGGAACGGCGGGACCGTTGTATGAAAAATATGGTGCCGGATGGGCATTAAGCCAGTCGTCATCATCATGGAGCAATTCGTTATCGGTTTCCACCCCAACCCGTTCCGGATATCGTTTTGTAGGATATTTTTCCGGTGTGGTGAATGAAGAAGATTATTTATTGGAAGAAAATGATGCGCTGGAAAATGCGTTTGTGAATAATAACGGATTGGTCGTTGCAACACCAACCTATTCCGACGACGGCAATTTGTATGCGGTTTATGCCCGTGAGTGCGATACCGCCACCGCCACGCAATATCATGCGACATGTCAGTTAAGTGTTGGTGCCAGAGCCGATGAAAATGATCCGCGACACATATATGTGAATTATGACACCATTTGCAATACAGGGTATATATTCAGAGCCGGTGATGGAACATATCAACCAAAATGTGGTGCGATTGAATACCGTATATGGTTGGATCCAAATGGTGCGACCAGTAATTATTCTATAGCCCTGTGGGCGGCTTACGATGGTGCTATCAGACGGCCCGATGATTATCCCATGGGAATAAATGCTAATGCGGTGAGTGTGCCGGTTCGGGAATATAATATTACCTATAATAAAAATGCATCAGATGCGACGTTGGCGACATTGACCGATGTAAATACCAAGGGAACCTATTCGTTAAAAGGTTTCTATGACAGTCCCACCGGAACCGAAAAATATGTTGGTTCAACCGGTTATATAACGCAACTTGGTTTGGATGTGGGAACGCATTATACCCAAATTCCAGAGGATGAAATCAGATGGTATGCCCAATGGGAATCTGGAACCGTGACTTTGCCGGTGGTGACACGTCCGGGGTATAGTTTGCAGGGTTGGTATAATCAGACTACTGGTGGGCAAAAACGCGGCAATCCCGGTGAAACATATACCCCAATCCAGAATGAAACATTGTATGCACACTGGACACCGAAAGTATATGCATTCGGATTTAATGACCGCAATACCGATGACCCAGATGCTGTGTCGGGTCGTGGACCGAATAACTGTGGTTCGGTTAAATTAACATATGGTGTTGGTTGGTCGGTGGACTGTGTTCCTGGTGGTGGTGGTACGAATCCACGTGGTGGCAGTGGGTTCTTTATGGATCGTCTGCCAACACGCGCCGGATTTGCCTTCGCCGGGTATAGTACAAGAAAATCCAATTCTCAGACAGTTCAAGTTGTTGATGCAAATGGTGAATTTAACGATAATTATAATATTGTCCCGATTGAGCCTGAACCTTATACATTGGATGCAGAATGGTCAACCGTGTACACGATTACGCTGAATAAAACTGGCGGAACGGGCGGCATCAATGCAATTTACGAAACACGTGATGTCGGTTTTTCAACAAGTCAAAACGGACCGTTTAGTAGTCCACTTTATATCCCGAATGCATCTATGCCTACACGCACAGGTTATACATTTGACGGGTACTATAATTTAGCCGGCGGTGGCACTCGTGTTATTGAATTCGTCAGTAATTCAGCAGGATGGCGTACAGTGCCCGGTCCGGCATACAATACTAATACGCAATGGTTTGCACACTGGATACCAAAAAACTATACGGTCGCGATAAACGATAACTGTGGCAGTGGCGGTTGCACGGTGTCGGGTTTGGTGGGCGTAGCGAATCAAAATTGTACAAATGCTGGTCTGCATTACGGAACCAGTTGGTATAATATTTGTGATGTGAATGCCGGTGGCGGTGGTGCTATACGTGGAAGCGAAGGTGGCAACGATCGTGGCGCCAGCAGTGGTTCTAATCCAAGCACAACATTGACTATGTATCGCAAACCAGAGCGCAACGGGTATATATTTGCAGGATATTGGACATCGGCGTCGTCGGGTAATAATGTAAAACAGATTGTTAATGCCGAGGGGGATTTCTTGAATAATTCCGAGGCGACAACATACTATACGAATAATAATGGTACGATGTATGCGCACTGGATTGATGAAAATGCGGCAACTACTTACAAAATTACACTGAAAGCGAATGGTGGAACACCAACTACAGATAAATATATCTATGAATTATCGGGCGCTGGATGGTACGCAGATGTAAATCGCACATACCCAATTACCGGCAGTATATTTGATCCAACATCCACAAGTGGTGGTGGTGCGGGGATATCTATTACTCCACCAACGGGGACAATATTTGGTGGTTATTGGACGGTATCGGCGTCCACGGGTGGTGAACAAATTATAGATGCAGATGGTATGATACTGCCTTCGCCCGATTATTTCAGCGGACCGACGACTATATATGCCCGGTGGATAAGTCCACAGACAACCGTTACATTGGATCCAAATGGTGGAACACCGTGTGCAGTGACCCAGGTAACCGCGACATACGGTTCGCCAATGCCCAGACCGTCAGGAATTTGCTCGCCATCATGGCCCGGATATGATTTTTTGGGATATTATGCTACGGCCGGTGACTCTATACTGGATCGTCCAAGACAATATTATAATGCCGATATGACATCGGCTAGTAATTGGTATCAAATTGGTACCGAGGCGACTATATATGCACACTGGACTCCCAAGAATTATACGGTTAGTTATAAATGTTCGGAATCTGGTTCGGTTGCGGCAACGGATACGGCCACATTTGATGAGTTGTACACTGCCAAAAAATTTAGAGGGGATGATTCTGTTGGGTGCACTCTGCCGGCGGATAAAGTGTTTATTGGTTGGGCAGTAAGCAATACTAGCCCTCAGGATACATTGTACGAAAACGATCAGTTCGTATGGGAATACACCGAAAACAAAACCTTTACAGCCCAATTAGTGGATGCGTATGCAATTACCTTGATGCATCCAGATGCAACAAATACGCCCTCGCCTGCGGAGGTGTACTTAGTGCCTGGGGATAATTGGTATTATGACGCCAATTTAAGAAATACAATAGAACAAATGTCACAAAATCCATCAAGAACAGGATTTACATTTGATGGTTATTGGACAACCGATTCAGGTGAAGGTGTCCAGATAGTTAACCCAGATGGTTTCTTTCAATATGGTAGCGCATTAAATGCCTATGAGGAAAATGGTCGCGCATATGCCCGTTGGAGCGCCCCGGTTCCGGATTTTATTATTACAACAACACCGATTACCGCAGGTCAGACGTTTAGTTTTTCAATTGCGGCGATGGGAACATTTATTATTGATTGGGGCGATTCAAGTTCTAATAGATATCAGACAATTAGTACTGACACCATAAATCCAGTAACGGTTTCGCATAGATATGTGACCGGTGGAACCTATACAATCGGTGTTTCAAGTTATGTTACTAAGGGATATAACACATCTCCTGAGGTCGCAGCAATTAGTTTCAGTTCTGCCAGGGGTGGAACACCACAGTATGTAGCAAGTATATCGGGTTCGTTGGGTGCGGCTTTCCCAAGTTTGGCATCAGCCCTGTCGGGGGTTGCAGAGCCTGTGTTTTATGAAACATTCAAAGGTTGTTCGAATTTAGAATATATATCGGGAACGTTGTTTAGTGGTGTAACTGGGGCGCGGGAAAACAGGTTTAATGCTACTTTCCAGGATTGTACGAGTTTGGTTAATATACCTAGTACATTGTTTAATGGTGTTTCTGGGGTGGCAAGTAATTTATTTATGAACACATTTAAAAATTGTACCAGCATAAGCGCAATCCCAGCGGGTTTATTTGATCAAGATGGCGCAACAGGCACACTAGGAAGTTTTTCAGATATATTTAATGGTACATTTGATGGGTGTTGGGGGATAACCAGTAATATTCCATCGGGATTATTTGAATATTATACAGGTGCCTATGCCGGGATGTTTAAGAATACGTTCCGTAATTGCAGTGGCTTAACAGGCTCTATTCCATCAAATTTATTTAGTGCGGTTACCGGTGGTGCCGAAGATATGTTTAATGGAACATTCCAGGGTTGTGTTAACCTTACCGGTGCTATCCCGGGTAATTTGTTCCAAAATGTTTCGGTCGGTTTTCATAATATGTTTGCGCATACATTTGACGGATGCAGTAACCTTACCGGAAATATTCCAAGTAATTTGTTTTCTGGCATTGACCGTAGTGGTGATAATATGTTTGCGTACACATTCGCCGGTTGTTCAAGGTTAAGTGGCAGTTTACCGTATAATTTATTCTCTGGCATAATTAGTGCGTCGGATGGCTTGTTCAACCATACATTTTATGGCTGTACAGGGTTAAGCAGTTATATTCCAAATCGTTTGTTTGAAAATTTGGAGGGTCAAGATGCCACAGATTTCATGTCTGACATATTCTATAATTCTGGTTTAGATGAATCGTGCCCGGCGGGTATGATAAAATACGAACCGGAACCACTGGCAGATTATTGGGCACCAAAGGTGTCGTGCGTCGAAGGTCCGGCATATAGTATTGCATTAGATGCGAATGGTGGAACGGTTGTTTCTGGAACAACAACTGAAATGATTTATGAAAAATACAATACTGGTTGGTCTGTAAATCAGAATGGAACATTTTATAATACTGTCCCATCTAGCACAACCGAAGTTCCGATAGTATTGCCGACCAAGACAACTTATGATTTCCTTGGGTATTTTGATGATCCTGAAAATGGCAGTAAGATTATAGATGAAACAGGACGTATACTGGTAAATCCTACGCATTTTGCGACATATAGCGATAATCCAAACAACCCAGATGCGACATTATACGCGCATTGGAATCAGGGTGTAGATTGGGTGTTTACGGCGACAACGACAACAATCCCAGCAAATGGCACAGTAAAGTTTAAAATATCGGCTGCGGGTAAGTTCTATGTTGACTGTGGAACCGGTGGGGTGTTAAGTGGAACTGGTGTGACGAATAATCTGATTGATCGGACGGGTAATACGACCGCAGCGGTATATACTTGTACATATACATCGGGTGATGCTTCACATCAGATAAAATTTGGCCGCAAGCCAACCGATGCTGTAACAGGTTATAATACCACACCAACAATACCAACAATCAGTTTCTATAAAGTTGATACTGGTAATCCTGCGTGTAATATTGCAGCTATATCTGGTTCGTTGGGAGCGGTGTTTCCGACCGTCGGCACCGGTAACGGTGGTCGACCGAGTTTTTATCAAACATTCCGTGGTTGCACAACGTTGACAGGTTCAATACCATCGGGGTTATTTAACGGGGTTTCCGGTAGTATAATTGCGAATATGTTCGGTTATACATTTAGCAATACTGGATTAAGTGGCACAATTCCGGGGGAATTGTTCAGTGGACTTAGTGGCGGTCGCCCAAATGCATTTAATGCAACATTTGCAGATAGTGGTTTTACAAGTATTGGCGGGGGATTGTTTGCAAATATCAATGGTGGAACATCCGCATATAATCAAGGATTGTTTGCATCTACTTTTTCAAATACCAATATAACATCTGTACCTGTGAATTTGTTCAGTAATGCATTAGCTTCTGGGGAAGGCATGTTCAGTTTGACATTCGCTGGATGTAACAATTTGACAACGGTACCAGAAACCCTGTTTGCCGGTGTTACAAGCCCCGCCACAGATTTGTTCCACGGGACATTCGCATATTCGGGATTATCGACTGTTCCAGGAAACTTGTTTAGCGGTATCACATCTGCGGCCCGCGGGTTATTCCGTGAAACATTTATGGATTGCGCTGATTTAAGAACTGTGCCGGCGGCATTGTTTAATCGTATTACGGGTGCGCCGGCACGAGAAATGTTCGACTCTACATTTGCTGTTGGTGAAGGAACTTGTGGTTTGATCAGTTTGCCAACGGGATTGTTCGCCGGTTTGAGTGGTGCGCCAGCCCAGGGTATGTTTGCAAATACATTTGCCGGTTGTTCAAACATGGTTGGTCAATTATCGCCAACAATGTTTGCAGGTATAGTTGGTGCACCGGCAAGTTCGATGTTCTTCCATACTTTCTATAATTGTGCGGGGTTACAGGGTTCAATTCCTGCCGAATTATTCAGTGGTATAAACGGCCCGCAACAACAAGACGCGTTCAAAGGTACATTTGAAGGTTGCACCGGTTTGACCAGTTATGTTCCACCGGCATTGTTTGTTGGATCTAAACTAACCGGGACGGCGACGGACTTTATGTCAAATATATTTATGGGTAACAGCAATATGTTAACTGAATGTCCAACCGGCATGGCTCAGTATATTACTGGATTTGAAAATTATTGGGGTAATAATTCATCCAATGCAAATTCCAAGGTTGTATCCTGTTCCGCAGTGTACACAATTACTTTGAATGATGCGCCGGGCTCTGGTGGTAATGGAACAATTTATTGGATGCCGGGTGTTGGTTTTTCAACCACATCAAACGGAACTTATAATTATGATTTGGTATTAACAAAACCGCAGTATGCCGGGTATGTATTTAACGGATATAGAACGGCAACAAACGGCGGTGGAACCCCGGTATTTGACGAAAATGGTATGTATGACGATGACCCAAGCATCCCATCCAGTGGTAGTACATTGACGTTGTATGCCCAATGGACACCAAAGATCATTACGGTTACACTGAATGATATGGGTGCGACATCGCCGGCATCGCCGCAGACACTGTACTTGCAATATGGCTCTGGGTTCTATGCAACGGCAGCGGCGGCATCGGCGGGTACGGCGACGCCAATGAGCGGTATAACATCACCCATTAAGACAGGATATTGGTTCCGTGGCTATTTTACTAATTCGGATGGTACGGGTAAATTGGTTATAAATAGTCAGGGTAATTTTGTAAGTGCAGCAAAGACATTTACGACCGATAATACTGCAACGATTTATGCACATTGGGAACCAAAGGTATTTAATATAACATATAATTATAATGGCGGTTTTGATATAAATGGCAATACAACATATATTCCGGTAGAATATATCAGTGCGAATGGTTCGTCATATTTTGATAGTTTGCTGAATATATCGCGCAGTTATGAAATTCGGACGCGTTTTGAACGCAACACCCACTCCGCTACATTCGCATTGTTTGGGAATGTAAATTCAGGGGCGGCAAGCGGACGTGTTTCTGGGTATTTAGGCAAGGATTATACAACCGCGGCATACTGGCGTTGGGGTACCAGTGGTTATGCAAATGTGGCGGTGCCGGCGGGTGTGCATGATGCGGTATTAAATTACTCTGGTTTGATGTTGGATGGGGTAAGTAATCCGCTGACATTTGGTGCGGACTTTACGACCGCCCAGACATTGGCAATTGGTTCCAGTAAAAACACCAGTAATGCATTTGCCAGTGGGTTCCGTGGCAAGATATACAGTTTTGAAATTGACAACGGAACAAATGTCTTGTTCAATGGTGTCCCGGTTAAAGATGCGAATGGTACTACATACGGGTTATTGGATGTATCCGATCCAGAAAATATTGAATTTAAAACCAGTGCGAATGTGGCATTCGGTGGTGGTGCGGTATCCTTGCCGACAACATATGCATCCAATGTTGTGACGACTATTAATGGTGTACCAACGCGCGCACACAGTGATTTTGTTGGATGGTGCACCGATGCAGAATTGGAAAATTGTGCATTGTCATATACATTGCCAATCGGCACCGAGGGGACGAAAGAATATTGGGCAAAATGGACATGTCGTACGGGTTATACCGAAAATAACGAACATACGGCATGTGTCGCCGATACGTATACAATATCATTTAATTTAAATGGTGGAACCGCCGATGATGGTCAATTCCCGAACAAGGCTATAACATATTGGACCACCCTGCCCGCTATCAGTACGACCGCACCAAATAAGACCGGTTATACATTTATGGGTTGGTACGATAATGCCGATTATTCCAACGGTGTTCAGTACTATAATGCATCGGATGTGGCATCGCGTCCGGTTTGGGACAAAGCACAAAGTGCAACATTGTACGCGGGATGGACACCAACAGTATATACAATAACACTGAATCATGGAACGACCGCAATGAATGTGACGGGCGGTTATGCCAAGGTGTATGAAAAATATGCCGAGGGTTGGTCGTCAACGAATTTCGGAACAACGATTCAGAATATCGCCGATAATCCACCGGTGCGTGAAGGTTATACATTACGTGGCTATTATCAGAGTTCGTCCAGACCGGCCGATATGACATCATCGGGTAATACATCGTCGTCGTATTTAAAAATATCTGCGTGGACAGATGAGACACCGGCTGCGGTTGATTTAGGCTTGCCGTCGGCAACAACATTTACAAGTAACAAGACTTTGTATGCAGCATGGGCCAAGAATTGTCCGAATTTGGGTAATACAGGAACATGTCAATTAACGGTTGCACATAATGGTGCGGTCAGTTATGTGACCAGTTGCGCAACAGGTTATGTTGAAGCAAATCACAATACGGCGAATGTGACATGTACCGCGGGCGAGTATACTTTGACCTATACATGTGGCGACGGCGAAGGCACCGCCCCAAGTGCAGTTGGTATTGAATATGGTGCATCGCATACATTCTTGGCAAATGTGTCGTGTGCCAAGATTGGACATTCATTTGCCGGTTGGCGTGTCGCAGTTGAAGATCCACAACCTGCAAATCCATATCAGCCGAATGATGTAATCCAGTCATGGGATTATACAACCGGTTCCGATATTGTTGCGCAATATACACCGAATAACTATACATTGTCATACAGTTGTGGTGCGGGGGCAACGGGAATGATTGCGGACCAGACGGTGGAGTTTAATAGTTCGGTTCCATTGGCATCAACCAACGCGTGTAGTAAACCGGGATATGTTGCCGATGGTTGGGATGTTGTTGGCTCTGATGATCACTGGGCATCGGGCACAACAATAGATGCATGGAATTATGCGGCGGATAAAACATTTACGGTTCGGTGGAACGCGGGTGTTTATACGGTTGATTTGATACACCCAGATGCAAATATCCAGGTTGGCACCCCGAATCCGCTGTATGTGAAGTACGCGAATGGTTGGTATTCAAACCTTGCTGCGGTTAATGAGATGAGTGAATTATCACAAATACCACGGCGTACAGGTTATGATTTTGATGGGTATTATACGGCAGAAAATGGTGCAGGTGACCGGGTTATAGATAGCGATGGTGTGATTGTAGCACCTGCGACCCAGTTTACAGGAAACGGTGTGATTTATGCCAAATGGGTTGCCAGTACATATGATATCAATTATGTACTTAACGGGGGTGGTACAGGTATCCCACCCGAATATACCCCGGTGGAATATATTGAAAGTTCGAATGGTTCGTATATCAACACCGGTGTTAATGGTTATGGAACTTGGAACATAGATGTTCAAGGTTTAACCGCCCCGGTCGGTAAAAATGCGGTATTGGTTGCATATTATCAACAATCTCCATCTTGGTTTGGTGCATCGCCAAATAATAAATGGGGATTTGGTTCAACCGGATATTATTTCACAAATAATTTCACAGACCGTGTTAATGTCAATGTAGAATTTGCATTAAATCAAGCTGTGGCAACAATTGGTGGTAATTCAATTACTAAAACATCCAGTAATGTTAATACATTAAACAATTATCACCTGTTAAATTACAATTCTAACTATCCGATGAATGCGAAGTTGTATGGTGCAAAATTCTATGATGCGAATGGAAACCTGGCATTTAATGGTATACCGGTGCGTTATAATGACGAATGTGGGTTGTATGACACGGTCAGCAGGACATTCAACCCAAGTGCCGACACCACACATCCGTTCGCTTGTCCATCAACCGGTAGTATGCCAACTACCTATACATACGGAATTGGTGCAACAATTAATGGGACTTTGACCAAACCGCATGCGACATTTGATGGTTGGTGCCCGGTGGTCAATGGTGCACCACAAATGAACGATTGTGCCGCGACCCAGACGATTTCAACGGCCGACACCGGCGACAAAGAATATTGGGCAAAATGGACATGCGATGCGGGTTATACCGATACAAATAATGTTTGTACACCTAATACAATTGTCCTGCACTATACAAGTGAACATGGTACCGCGCCCCAAAACGGCACATGTGAATATGATTCAACATTTGTGGCACCCGGTGCCATGACATTCGCGGGTTATACATTTACCGGATGGAAACCGGCGAATAATACGACATATGTACCGAACGCGACCGTGCCATGTACGGTGGCGGTGTTGGGGGTGTCATCGGGTACGGCGAATATTGCGGCGGTCTGGGCGAATGGCGAATATTACATTACATTGAATGGTAATGGCGCGACGACCATGAACACAGACAAATTATATACGAGATATCAGGACAGTGTATATGCAGATTCAATGTATACAATAAACCTTGGCAAAGAACCTTTGGAAGATTTACCGAGAAAAAGAAACACTGTAACATATGATGTTGCGGGTGGCGCAGAACTTAGTACCCCGGTTGTTCGGGTTGATGCGACATTCAGAGGTTATTATAACATGGTGCACCCGATTGGTGGCACGGTACCGGCGACCAGTGAACTGTACATGGATGATCGTGGCGAAATCACAGGTGCAGGTTTAACCGCAGGCATGGCATATACCGACAATTCGGCGGTATGGTACGCAAATTGGCGTTATGGAACGATAACATTGCCATTGCCGATACGCACCGGATATGTGTTTACCGGTTGGTTCAATGGCGCAACATATGTTGGTGATGCGGACGATACCTATACGGTAACAGATGATGTAACATTGACCGCGCATTGGTCCGAATGTAATTACACCCCCGGCCCACACAGCACCATCGTATACACCGGAACAAATTCATCGAACCAGTGTGTATATAACATTACATGCGATACCGGATACAGCTTGGGTGGCGGTTTTTCGACGTTGGTCGGTATGTTCGACGTAACCGGTACAGCCGGTGTTGGTACGGGCACATTGCGGGGATGTGATGTGCGGTCATATCGCATTAACTATAATTTGAATGGTGGCGATGAAATTTCATTGACCAATTTTACCCCGATTGAATATATCCAGACCACCGGTACCGTCAATGCGGGTTCGCGTATTGATTTGGCGTTCCCGGCAACGAACACGATGCGCGCCGAATCGACATTCCGCCGCACATCCGGGTCCAGTGTATTATTCGGAAACTATGCCGATGGTGGCATGGGAAATACATTTGGTTTATGGATATCCAGTACATATTTCCATACATATGGCGCAACAAACAATATTGTGAATTCATCGGTTGGGTTGGATACAAATTGGCACGATATGTCATTAGACCTGCGCAGGGGAATATTGGGTATAGACAACACAACAAAAACCTTTACGGTCAAAGACGGGTTCACCACCACACATAATATACCGTTATTTGTGCGCTATCATGGTGTTAATGATGCGTATAGCATGTATTTCCTGGGCCAGGTTAAATCGTTCACAATTTATGATGGTGCGAATCGTGTGTTCAACGGTGTGCCGGTTATGCGGAAAAGTGATGGTGCGTTCGGGCTTTATGACACCGATGCCGCCGACCCGGCGAACGCATTCATGACCAGTATTACATCCAATGCGTTTACCGGTTCAACGACCGCCGTGATGCCGACCCAGTATACATACGGCGAAGGCGCAACCATAACCGGTGTTCCGACACGCGCACATGCAACATTTGCGGGATGGTGTCCGGTTATAAATGATATTCAGTCGGAAAGGTGTGCGATGACCCAGACGATTGACGGAAATGCGACCGAAAATAAAACATACGGTGCAAAATGGATATGTGATACGGGATATACCGATGTAAATAATGTCTGTGTGGCGAATTCGTATACATTGACATATTCGGTTGATCATGGTGGAACACAACCGGCGAACCAATCGTGTGCATACGATTCAACGGTTCAATTGGCGGCGGCGGTTATGGATGCCCAGGGTTATTCATTCCTGAAATGGACGACAAACGACAAAAACTTTAATGGTGGTGCAACGATAATTTGTAACGAATCTAACCTTGGGGCGACCGGTGGCAATGTAACATTGACGGCGACATGGTCAACGGATTCATATAATTGTGATGCGGGATATTATCTGCCGGCGGGTGCAACAAGTTGCGCGATATGTACGGCGGGTAATTGGTGCCCGGGCGGTGGGTTTGAATTTGATGCCACCAATGACCAGGGTATCAACCCATGTCCGACCGGATATATTGATGCCGGAACGGGAATCGCCGCCCAGAACCAATGCGCAATGAGTGTTGCCGCCAATTACTATGTTGCAACCGCAAATGCTGCGACCGCGACCGCGTGCGCCACCGGGTTCAGCAACGATGCCGAAATGGTAACATATGGCAACACCAGTGTATGTGATGCGAACGAAATCGCGATAACATTTACAAACGGCGGACATGGTGGTACGGCACCAACCGAACCGGCATCATGCACATACGGCCAAGATGTTCAAATGCCATCGGCATTAAGCGAGGTTGGTTATACATTCGGTAAATGGGCGGTTAGTGGTACGGCGAATGAATTTGATGCACGCGAGACAATCACATGTAATGTTGATAACCTTGGTGTATCATCGGGTGCGGTTACGATAAACGCGACATGGTCCGCGGATTCGTATAATATCAACTATGAATTCAATGGTGGATTTGATCCGCGCAATATTGCGGGATATACGCCGGTGGATTATATCGCCAGTGACGGTTCGAACTATATTGACCTTGGGTTCCCGGCAGAGATTCACCTTGATTGGGCGGAAATAACATTTAAACGGTTGGAAAGTACGAACACGGCATTGTTTGGAAATTATAGTGATGGGGGAACAGGATATAATTTCGTGTTGTATTCCGGTGCGACAACGGGTTCAACAAAACCAAGAACTTATAATTATAAAGATGCCGTCATGCAACTGAGCACCAATTTGAATATGACCGATTGGCATACATTATCATTGGATAGCCACAATAGAATTGTGCGTAATTATGCCCCTTCGGAGAGCAATAATTATAGTATTCTAGGTAATTATACAACTGCACATAATATACCGCTGTTTGCGCGTAATAATAATGGTGATATTGGAACATTTTCAAAAATACAACTGCGTGGATTCACTTTTTACAGATCTACGAGTGCTGTTGGGAACGGTTCGGGGAATTATGCGTTGAAACTGCGTGGTATTCCAATGCGTAATACCACAACGAATGAATGTGGGTTATTGGATATTGCCGATGTATCAAGTCCGGTGTTCTATACCAGTGCGGTTTCTGGGCATCCGTTGACATGTCCGAATACGGTGTCGTACCCAACCACATACACACACGGAACGGCAACAACCGTTGCATCCGCCCCCACCCGCGAACACAGCCGATTTATGGGGTGGTGCACGGACGCGGCATTGACCGATTGTGGGGATGCAAATTCGTTAACGATTCCGGTGACGGCAACCGGTAATAAAACATTGTATGCAAAATGGGAATGCAATTATGGTTTTGTTGCATCGGGTAATGAGTGTGTTGCAAAACAGTATGAAATAACACTGGATAATGCATACGCAACAACGGACGGCACATCAAAAATATATGCATGGCATCAAAATGGCGGATACCTGGATGCGGAATACACCCAACCGATTTCAACAAGTACCACCGGTGCAAACCGTATAACCATTCCAGTACGGCAATATACAATAACATATAATGCCAACGCAAATGGTGCAACGGTTAGTCCGGCATCCCAAAATGTAAACTATACATTCAAGGGATATTATTCATCCGCAACTTCTACAACCCAATATATCGGCAGCAAAGGGCAAATTGCAACCAATGGTATTTTGTATGCGCGCAGATATATGGGGAATACAACATGGTATGCGCAATGGACACCGGTTGGGACTACTTTGCCGACACCGTCACGGCCGGGATATGTATTTGATGGTTGGTGGACCCAGGCGGTTAATGGTGTTAAAATTGGTGATGCGGGTGAATCATATACCCCGGATGAAAATATAACCATGTATGCACATTGGACGGCGTGTGGACATACCGCCGGCGCACACAGCAGTGCCACCGCCACAACAAATGCATCAAATCAGTGTGTCTACAATATAACATGTGACACCGGGTACAGTCAGTTAGGTGGCACCGATGATACAACATCGTTTGATTTCACCGCCGATACCGGTGTGGTAAGCGGAACGTTGGCGGGCTGTGCGGTTCGGACATTTACGGTTGATTATTCCTGTGGTGATGAAACAACCGGTACCGCACCGACCAATGATACGGTGACATATGGTACACAACCGACATTACCGTCAACAACGGGAACCTGCGCCAAGGCCGGCTATACATTGACCGGTTGGCGGCCAAGTGGCGAAAGTGCAAATTGGACCAACGGTTCAACATGGACATATTTGACCGATAAAACATTTGTTGCACAATGGTCGGCGAACCAGTATAACATAACATACGATTTCCAGGGTGGAACCGACCCACGGACATTTGTCGGCTATACCCCGGTTGAATATATTGAAAGCACAGGCGGAAGCAGCGCCGGCGCAAACCAGTATATCGAGACACTGTACCATGGAAATCAAAATACCCGCGTGTTTGCCGATTACCAGTTAACAAAGTTGCCTGGGTCCAGTACCGCATTCCTGTTTGGTGATTGGAAAACAAATGGCGACATGTGTTTTTCGGCGGGTGCACGGTATTCTGGTGCCAGATGGTTAGAGTGTTCGTTTAACAATTCATTATCCACCGCGAATGTGCATTCATCAACCGATGCCGTAGATTTGAACCGACACCAGTTTGTTATCAGTGGCACCGAGCACTTGGAATACTGGACCGATGTTACATTCCGGGCATTAGATTTGTCCAATTTATCGGTTGGAACAACAACAAATCCGTTCACGATATTCGCCAGTTATGCAAGTAAAGGGACGGCGGCGAATCGTGCGCGTATGAAACTGTTTGGGTTCCAGATATCCGAGGTCGGTACCCCGCAATTCACCGGTATCCCGGTGCGCCAGATTGGAACCGATACATGTGGATTGTTAGACATTTCGGATACGACCGCGCCAAGATTCTATGACAGCGATACATCCACACCGTTCAGTTGCCCGACAACAACCGGCCTGCCCGCGACATATACATACGGTAATCCGGTCACCATTGGTGTTGTGCCAACGCGCGCAAATGCACGGTTCATGGGTTGGTGCCCGGTCGTGAATGATGTTATACAAACAAATGATTGCGATTTAACCAAGACAATTTCCGATACCGATACCGGCAACAAAGTGTTCGCCGCAAAATGGGAATGCGATACCGGATACACAAACAGCAATAATGTTTGTGTGCCGGCGGTAATTAACCTTAGCTATGTTGTCACACCGGCAACGGGCACACCAACAAACGCGGCGGCAACATGTACATATAACCAAACATTCAATATGCCGGCGTCTATGGCGGTACCTGGATATAGTTTTGGTGGTTGGGGTGTCGGTGGCAATACATTTGATGCGGTGGCGGTTGTGCGCTGTGATGCGGCGACATTGGGTGCCGATGCGATTGCAAATGGTTCGGCAACAATTACCGCCCAGTTTACATTTGATCCGAAATTCACAATCGTAACAACAAATATGACCGCAAATGATACATTTACTTTCCATATCACCGCTCGCGGAACATATGGAATCGACTGGGACGATGGCGGTCCCGTTGAACAGGTTGTAAAGACAGATACAACTCCAAAAAGATACACACACACATATACAACTGGCGGTGTACATAATATTCGTATTGGTGGTATTTCAACGGCATACAGTACACTTGACGGTATTATTAATAATGATAACATCACAAATCCGGCGATATTATTCTATAATTCGGGCAGTACGGACGGTACACCGACCAAGATTGCAAGCGTTACCGGTTCAATGGGCGCGGTGTTCCCAACACTGGGGTCAACAAATGGGCGGCGACCACGTTTCTATCGCACATTTGATGGGGCAACAAATTTAACATCCGTGTCGTCGACATTGTTTGATGGCGTAACGGGTGCGGAAACACATATGTTTGCTAATACATTCCAAAACTGTTCAAAACTTGCCAATATACCCGCCGGATTATTTGATGGGGTCAGTGGCAGTGCCGAAGGTATGTTTCGCGGAACATTTTTAGGATGTTCCAAGATTTCCTCAATTCCATCCGGATTATTTGACGGGGTCAGTGGCAGTGCCGAAGGTATGTTTCGCGGAACATTCCAAGGTTGTTCTAAGATTACCGCAATTCCGGCCGGGTTGTTTGATGGGGTCACCGGTTCTGCACCAAATTTATTCTATGATACATTCTATAATTGTTCAAGTTTGGTGACAATACCGACCGGATTATTCCGTAATGTTTCGGGTGGTGCAACTGACATGTTTACGTATACGTTTAGTGACTGTCCAAAAATAACCGAGATTCCGGCGGGGTTATTTGACGGGGTCACGGTTGCGGCGGAAAACATATTTGCCGGAACATTTATGAACGATGTTGCCATTACCGATATTCCAAATGGATTATTCCGTAATGTGACGGGTGGCGCACCGGGTGCGTTCTGGGCGACATTTATGGGATGTACGGGGCTGACCGGACCGATACCGGCGAATATGTTCCAGAATATTACCGTTGCCGACGAGAATGAATTTTATGCAACATTCTATGGTGCAACGCACCTGTCGGGCTATGTGCCACCGGCATTGTTTGATGGATTAAATGGTGCGAACGCAACCAATATGATGGGATATGTCTTTGGTGAAACAAACCTTGCCGAAGAATGTCCATGCGGAACGCATCAGTATATAACCGGCTATGAATCCGACTGGGACGGCAAGGTTGCCTGTGAAATCGGTCTGAAACCAAATGAACATTGGTATAATAACCAGTGTGTGACCGACTGTGATGTAAATGTACCGGGTGGCAATACAAGCATCAGCAAGTTAAAGACCAGTGGTGGTCTGGAATTCCCGATATTGTCAACCAAGCCGACGACGACGACGATCGCGTTGAACTTTGGTATGGCGAATAACGCGGTTTGCTATGCACCATTAGAGGCCGGCAATGGTGGTACCGATAGTATGAATATCAGTTATAACAACAATGTTTACCATGTTGGAAATGTGTCATCGACTGCACCGGCGGGCTGGGATCCAATGGCAGAACTGGTCGCTGCCGGTCTGCAACCATAATAATTGTCTGCGACGCAGGTCCTTGGCTAACGCCTCCGGCCTGGGCTCCGGCCTTCGCCGGGGTGACGAATGACCGCCCTATTTCGTTTCGCCCATTTTGCGTGCAGACTTTAACGCCGCACGTAATGATTCGTTTGCAACATTATATATGCGTTCGGCAAAGGTGCGCATGTTCATGCTGTCGGCAAAATTCTTGGCAAATACGCGCGCAATATAGTCAATTTGGGTTGGCGCAATGACAAAAATGTCACTGGTTATGTTTTCGGGTTTTAACTGTTGAACGGTTTCTTTCATTTTTCCCCCCTTTTTATGTAAAAAAATGATGATTTTGGGTTGCTTATTTCTCTTAGTGCATTATATCATAAAGTGTCTTGACCGCAAGGCATAAAATTTGCTATAAATTGTCCGATAAACAAAAGAAAAGTGAAAGAAATGAACATTATTCAAAAAATATTGGGGTCGGCAAACGACCGATTGGTAAAATCCTATGATAAAACCGTGTCGTTGATAAACGATTTGGAACCAAAATATCACGCAATGTCCGATGATGAACTGCGCGCACAAACTGATGTGTTGCGCGCGCGTATTAAGGACGGTGAAAAAGAAAAAAATGTGTTGCCGGATGCATTTGCACTGGTACGCGAAGCATCGGTTCGTACAATTGGACTGCGGCACTTTAATGTTCAGTTGATTGGCGGAATGGTTCTGAATAATGGTCAGATTGCCGAAATGAAAACCGGCGAAGGTAAAACACTGGTTGCGACACTGGCGTTGTATTTAAAAGCCCTGTATGGCCGTGGCGCGCATCTGATTACGGTGAACGATTATCTGGCATCGCGTGACGCACAATGGATGGGGACAATTTATAAATTTTTGGGGCTTACGGTCGGAATTATTCAACATGATATGACCGATGAAGAACGGCGCGCGGCATATGCCTGTGATATTACATATGTGACGAATTCAGAATTGGGATTTGATTATCTGCGCGATAATATGAAGTTTTCTAAGGAACAACAAGTATTGCGCCCATTGTTCTTTGGTATTGTTGACGAAGTGGACAGTATTTTAATTGACGAAGCACGCACCCCGTTGATTATTTCCGGCCCGTCCGAAGATACCAGTGATTTATACAACAAGGTTGATGCGGTCGTCGTGCAGTTGAAACCAGATGATTATAAAAAAGACGAAAAAGACCGCCATGTCACACTGACCGAAACCGGTGTTGATTCGGTCACACGGTTGTTAAAAGATGCCGGGCTGTTGGTGGGGGATAATCTGTATGCCGCCGAAAATGCCGCATTGGTGATGCATATTCAACAATCGTTGTTGGCGCACCACCTGTTTACACGAAATGTTAACTATGTCGTGCGTGGTGGCGAGGTTTTAATTGTTGATGAATTTACGGGACGTGTGATGACGGGACGCCGTTTTGGACGCGGTCTGCACCAGGCAATAGAGGCCAAAGAACATGTGACGGTTCAGCCGGAAAATCAAACAGTTTCCAGTATTTCATACCAGAATTTGTTCCGTTTGTATGAAACGCTGGCCGGGATGACCGGGACCGCAATGACCGAGGCCGCGGAATTTGAAGAAATTTATAAACTGCGTGTCGTTTCTATTCCGACAAACCGACCGGTTGCACGTGTTGACCATCATGACGAAATTTATCTGAACAAAGATGAAAAATATAATGCAATTATAAACCAAATATCGGATTGTATGAAGCGAAAGCAACCGGTTCTGGTTGGGACGGTTTCAATTGAAAAATCCGAAGAATTGGCGGAACTGGTGCAAAAGAAACTGGGAATAAAACCCGCCGTTCTGAATGCCAAGCATCATGAATCCGAGGCCAAAATCGTAGCCCAAGCAGGTGCGCCGGGTGCCGTCACAATCGCAACAAATATGGCGGGGCGCGGAACCGATATTAAACTGGGTGGAAATGCCGAAGATTTAATTGCAAATCTGGATCCGGAATCGCCCGATTTTGAATCAAAAAAGAAAGAAATTTATGATACCATAGAGGCAAACAAGAAAATTGTCCTGGATGCCGGCGGATTATATGTAATTGGGACCGAACGGCATGAATCACGCCGCATAGATAATCAACTGCGTGGACGTAGCGGACGCCAGGGTGACCCAGGTGATTCAAAATTCTTTCTGGCGTTGGACGATGATTTAATGCGTATTTTTGGTGCAAGCCGTTTAAGCGGTATGTTGACTACATTGGGACTAAAACCTGGCGAGGCGATTACGCATCCGTGGATTACAAAAGCCCTGGAAAAGGCCCAGAAACGTGTAGAGGCACGGTATTTTGAGGCACGCAAAGAATTACTGAAATATGATGATGTTATGAATGAACAACGCGGTGTGGTCTATAAACAACGCGATGATTTGATGACATCCACCGATTTGGCTCCATTGGCACGCGAAATGATTGGTGATGTTGTTGAAATTATCTGTGAAAATAATATCCCAGAAAAAACGCAACCGGCAGACTGGAATATAAGTGGGCTGCACGATGCGATGATGCGCATATTTGCACTGGATATAACAGATATCGAACACTGGAAAACCGATGAAACAATTACAGAACGCAAGGCATACGATATATTGTTGCAACTGGCATTAAACCGGTACCAGCATCAGGCCGATAAATATGGCCCAGAAATGATGCAGACGGCATCACGCCAAATGATGCTGGGCGCGTTGGATTCGGTTTGGAAACGCCATTTACAACAAATGGACTATCTGCAGACCGGTATTGGATTGCGTGGGTATGCCCAGAAAAACCCACTCTATGAATATAAACGCGAAGCGTTAACATTATTTAAAAACACAATCAGTAATTTCAAAATAATGTCTGTGGCGTATATATCACGTATGGAATTAACACGTGCGGATGTTGATGCAACCGCGCAAAAACATAACGAACATGACCAGGCATTAAATACCACCGCCGAGGCACGACGAAATGATCCGTGTCCGTGTGGTTCGGGATTAAAATATAAACATTGTTGTGGCAAATTAAAATAAGAAAACCCGGTTTTAACCGGGTTTCTTGTTGTGTGCATTTTTTTGCCGAGTGTTTTAATTTAGTTTTGCTTATCAACATATTGAGATAAAAAGATATTTTTAAAAATTAAAAATATTAAATTTCGTGATTTTTTGTGGTAAAAATATTCATCGTTTTGTGAAATATGTGATTGCCCTGGAATTTATTTTTTGCTATGTTCATTTTTATGAATGGACAATTTATACATCTTCATTTGCACAGTCGGTTATCTATTGGGGCCAGCACATTAAAGGTTAAACAAATACCTGAATTGTGCGCCGCCAACGATATGTTCGCATGTGCGTTGACCGACACAAATATGATGTCCGGATGTGCGGAATTTTCAGATGTTATGCCAAAGGCGAAACTTCAACCCATTATTGGTGTGGAAATAACATTAAATCATCACACTGCAGATCCGAAAGTTTTGCGTGAATCGGCATTATCAAAGATTGTTTTGCTGGCACAAAATCACGATGGGTATTTAAATTTATGTGAACTTAGTCGGATTATGTATATGCGTTCGGATAATCATCATTTGGGGCCTTATATAACATTTGATGAATTGGCGGCGCATTCAGACGGCGTTATTTGTTTGTCTGGTGCGCACATTGGGCCAATTGGTATGGCGATACTGAACAATCTGGACAAACAGGCATATGATTATGCAGATAAATTTTTAAAAATATTTGGTAATCGTTTCTATATAGAAATTCAACGTCACGGTTTAGATAACGAAATCAAAACCGAACCGACATTTTTAACCATTGCGCGTGAAAAAAATATACCGATTGTTGCGACAAATGATGTCTGTTTTGCAAAACCGGAAAATTACGAGGCAACCGATGCACTGAGTTGTGTCCTGGGGCAAACGAAGGTTATTGACCCAGAACGACCACGAAAATCATCAGAACAATACTTTAAGACATCATCAGAAATGATTGAAATTTTTAAAGATTTACCAGAAGCGATAGAAAACACGATTAAGATTGCAAATCGTTGTGGTTTCATGGTAAATGTTCATGAAAAACCATTATTGCCACGTTTTGGGAATAATTTTGATGATGAATGTAAAATGCTGCGCGATATGACGATGGACGGTCTGAAACATCGCATAGAAGAGTTTGGTATCGCAGATTCTGCCCCCTATTTTGACCAGGCTGAATTTGAATTGAATGTTATTATAAATATGGGGTTCCCGGGTTATTTCTTAATTGTTGCCGATTACATAGATTGGTGTCGTAAACATGATATTTTAACCGGTCCCGGACGTGGTTCGGGCGCAGGTTCAATTGTTGCGTGGGCAATGGGAATTACGCATGTTAATCCATTGCAGTATGGGTTATTGTTTGAACGTTTTTTGAATCCAGATCGTATATCTATGCCGGATTTTGATGTTGATTTTGAACCAACGGGGATTGAACAAGTGTTGGCGTATATCTGTGATAGATATGGGCACGATTCGGTTTGCCGTATTATTACATTTGGCAGTTTACAGGCACGTGGTGCAATTCGTGATGTTGGACGCGTGTATGGAATACCATATTCTAAATCAGATCGGCTTTCTAAAATGATACCAATGGATGCCAAGACATTAAAAGAAGCCGTTGATACATCGCAAGAAATTCAACATGTGTTGGAAACCGATTCAGATATGTCCAAGGTTGTTTCTATTGCCCAAGAACTAGAAGGTGCGTTCAGAAACCTGGGGCAACATGCGTGTGGTGTGGTTATTGGTGACCGGCCAACAACTAAAATTGCGCCAGTATATCGGGATCCGGCGAATCCGTTGCCATCGTGTCAATTTGATGGGCATTACTTGGAATCAGCCGGGTTAATCAAGTTTGACTTTTTGGGGTTGGAAACTTTGGTCGTGTTAAAGTATGCGATTAAACTGATTCAAAAAACGCGTCGTATCAATATAAATCTTGATGAAATTCCAACCGATGATAAGAAAACATTAGAACTTTGGCAATCCGGTATGACCGAAGGCATATTCCAGTTTGATGCCCCGTTTGTTCAACAAACGTTGCGTAAGATGCATCCAACAAATTTCTTGGAAATATCGGCATTGAATGCATTAAACCGCCCGGGGCCAATTCAATATATTCCACAATTTATTGCACGTATGCATGGTGAAGAAAAAATTGAGTATGTTCATCCACTTGCCGAGCCAATCTTAAAAGAAACTTACGGTATTATTGTGTACCAGGAACAGGTTATGCAGTTAACACGTGCGCTTGCCGGATTTACACGCGGGCAATCGGATAACGTACGTAAAGCAATGGGTAAAAAGATTGTTAAAATGTTGGATGAATTAGAGGGGTTATTCTATGATGGATGTGAAAAGAATAATACCCTGACCCGCGATCAAGCATCAAAACTTTGGGCGGATTTTAAAGAGTTTGCCAAGTATGCGTTTAATAAATCTCATGCGGTCGCCTATTCTATTGTTGCAAACCAGTGTGCGTATCTTAAAGCAAATTATACCCCGGAATTTTTGGCGGCATCAATGTCCAGTAATTTAAATGATACCGACAAACTTGCGTTATTTGTTGATGATGCAAAATCTAACTTTGGTATCCATATTGTTCCGCCGGATATAAATACCAGTGAATCTTTGTTTACGGTGCAAGATGGAAAAATTGTCTATGCGTTGGCGGCAATTAAGGGTGTTGGTGTTGCCGCAACATCGGCAATCGTTGCGGAACGTGCCAAGGGTAAATTCAAAAACATAACTGATTTTGCAAAACGTTGTGCGCCAATTATAAATAAACGCATACTGGAAGCGTTCGCGCGCGTTGGTGTATTGGATTCAATAAATCCAAATCGTGCCGAAATATTTATGAATGCGGATATGATTCTGTCCTATGCCGCAAAGTCAAAAGAAAGTGCGAATACATTATCGTTATTTGCAAACACGGTTGAAGATGATGTTGCCGAAGACAGGCTTGCACAAAATCTTGTTAAAACAGCGCCATGGACATTCGGACAAAAACTGGAAAACGAATTATCGGCATTGGGATTTTATATATCCGCACACCCGTTGGATCAGTATAAACATCTGATTACCACCGCGCATTTAACGACCAGTGCAAAATTACTGGAAGCACATGATCGTGCAAATGTTCGAATTGCGGCAAATATAAATTCATTTTCGCATCGGCGCACAAAAGCCGGCAAAGATATGTTGACTATTAGTGCATCTGACAGTTTTGGTAATATTGATGCGGTCGCCTTTGGTGATTCAGTAAATGCGTTGGCTGGTACACTGGTGACAGAAAGTGTTGTGGTATTATCTGGACGTGTTTCTAATCGAGATGACCGGGTTTCGTTGTTTGTTGATTCAATTGTGCCAATTGGTCAATGGGTTGCGGGTGTGGCAAAGAAAATCACATTGGATATTCATAACAAAGCGGTTTTGCCTGATGTTAAAAAAGCATTGGCCACACTTGGTGTGGGGCATACGCGTGTTGCGTTAAATTTATGTTCTGGGGATAAAAAAACAACGGTTGAATTAAAAGGTGCGATCGAATTAGGCAAAAATACGCTTGCCGATTTATCGGGTCTTGGAATAAAGGTTGAAATAGAATGATGAAACATATACCGGTTATGCTTGATAATGTTATGTCGTGTCTTGGCGATATTTCGGGTTGTCATGTTTTAGATGCGACATTTGGTGCCGGCGGATACAGTCGCAAATTTCTTGAATCTGGGGCAATGGTGACCGCATTTGACCGTGATCCAAATGTTATTGCCGATGCAAACAAACTTGCAAATGAATTTGGTAATCGGTTTCGTTTCATCGCAAAGCCATTTTCAAAAATGTCAGAACTATATGAAAAATTTGATGCAATTGTTTTTGATTTGGGTATTTCTTCTATGCAGATAGATAATCCGGAACGTGGGTTTTCTTTTCGGGCGGACGCGCCGTTGGATATGCGTATGTCGGTGGATGGACCGACCGTGCGCGATATGTTTGAACAATGGTCTGTTGCCGATATGGTAAAAATCCTGCGCGATTTTGGTGATATAAAACCGGCGGTGGCAATTGCCAAGGCGATAAAACAACAAATGCCACAAACAACATTTGAACTGCGCGATTTGGTGCACAATCCGCGTGATGTTGCGCCGGTATTCCAGGCATTACGCATCGCGTTAAATGACGAAATTGGCGAAATATCGCGCGCATTGAATGCTGTACCTGGCTTACTGGATATTGGCGGACGGTGTATGTGTGTGACATTTCATTCAATTGAAGACCGTATTGTAAAAAATACTTTTCGTGACTGGACAAGCCCACATGGTGACCCGCATCTGCCATCATTGACACCGCCACAATTTAAATTATTACGGGCGCAAACACCGTCTGGGGACGAAATTCAGCGCAACCCGCGTGCGCGCAGCGCGCATTTGCGCGGTGTTGTAAAATCATATTGACCAATTACAAAGAAATTTTGTAAGATTGGCGCAAACAAATAAAAAGGTAAGGAAAAAAATGAAAAAAATCATAAATCTGTTTTTTGTAATGACCGCGGTTTATGTACTGGTTGTTTTTGGGGCATCGGCGGTTTGTCCGGTGTGTACGGTTGCCGTTGGTGCCGGATTAGAAGGCGCGCGTCTATTGGGGGTGGATGATGTTATAACCGGTATTTGGGCGGGTGGTTTAACATTATCGTTGTTTTTATGGACGGCGAGTTGGTTAAAAAAACGCGGTGTAACCAGTGCGTTTTGGCAGTTGGTTGTTCCGTTTGTTGCATATTATGTCCTGTTGGGAATGGTTTATTTAATGCCAGATGTTCAATTTGGTACACATACACTCTGGGGAATAGATAAATTCTTGCTTGGTGTCATTATTGGAACGGTTTGTTTTTGGGCGGGTGCGCGTTGGTATGTTTCAATTAAACGCAGAAATGGTGGGCACGCACAGTTCGCATTTCAAAAAGTTGTTGTGCCAATCAGTTTTCTGTTGATTGCGACATTGGTGTTTTGGTTGATAACAAGATAGTTTTTTGAAAGGAGTAAAGTTATGAAAAAGATGTCTTTGGAAGAAATGGTTCAAAAAATAGATGAGTCAAAAAAAGTAAATCCATTAGATCTATCGTCAGACCAGGACCTGTCAATTGCCCTGATGAATTTAGTATCACTAGAAGAACATTTCTTTTTCAGTGGCGCAAAAACGAAACAGCCAGGATTTTATGATTTAATAAATGTTGTGCGTAATATGCGCAAAGAATTGATGGAAAAAATCGTTGATAAAACTGGTGCCCAGGGTAACGAGGTTTGGTGTATTTCAAAACATTTGTTGGCGGCATCTATGCGTTTGTACGAGGTTGGAACCAAGGCAATGGGGGCCGGAAACAAGGCTGATGCGTATAAAATGTTTGAACGCGCATATGAATTGTATTCTTTGTTCTGGGGACTGAATATGAAGATGATAGATTTAACCGGTGTTAAAGAAATGGAACCGGCATTATATGATGTTGCAACAAACGATAAAAAGCCCGAAAAAGAGATTCAACAACAGATGACTGAATCTAAATCAACCGTACGCAAACTGGGCGATTGGGTTAAGAAGGCGGTTAATTGTTGTATTGAATAATTTTTGTGTTGATTCAAATGTGCGAAAGATATTATAATCACATACGAAGGGAGAAAGTTTGAGAAAATATTTAAAAATTTTGCTTGGATTTTCGGCGTTTTCCGTGACGTTCGGGGTGTGGGCGGCTGCACCATCTAACCCGCGCAGTGACATCGGCAAAATTGCAAATGTACGCGAAACAGGTATCACATCCAGTGCAAATCGTACAGAAACCGCAGAACGTGCACGAACATCAACCCGCGTTTCCGGTTCATCGGCGCGTTCAACTACAAATCAGCTAATTCGTAATTCACTTCCACGCGTGGGAACACGTGGGGCGTTTTTGTCGCGTGCGGCGACATTATCAAATAATACACGTGCCGGCAAAACACAGTCAAACCCTGCCCGCAGTGCCGTTGCCCGTGCCACCGCGATATTTAATGATGCCAGCAAGATTGGTTCTGGGTATGCCGCGTGTCGTGAATCATATGCGACATGTATGGATCAAATTTGTGCAAATGCAAATGATACATATCGTCGCTGTTTCTGCAGTGAACGTTTTACCAAGTTTCGTGAAATAGAAGATAAATTGGATCAGGCAATGATTTTGTTGCAAGATTTCCAAGATAATAATCTGAATGCCGTTGATAAAACCGCAGCCGAAGTCAATGCAATGTATTCGGCAACCGTTGGCGAGGCGGCAATAAAAAAAGATACCAGCGCCGCATCTAAGGCATTAGATCAAATTAACAAGTTATTGTCTGGTAATTCATCAACCGTCAACACGACAAATTCTTCATCGCTTGGAATCCTTAGTTTGGATTTTTCATTTGATGATTGGGATAATGTTTGGGATGGCGGAACGGATTCAATATTTGGTTTCGGCACCCAGGATATTTCCACACTGGAAGGCAAGGCATTATTTGATGCATCCCAACGTCAATGTGTAAATCTGAGTCGTGATAATTGTGCAAGTGATGCGGTATTTTCAATGGCGCGCAGTTCATATAATGTTTTAATCACTCAGGATTGCAACACATATGAAAAAAGTTTGAATAAAAAACGCGAAACGGTGGCGGCGGCGGTACGCACTGCAGAAAAGTATCTGCGCGAAGCGCGTCTGGAAGAATATCGTTCGCACAATTCTGCGGACTTTAATGAATGTTTGGATCGTGTTCGTACATCTATATTGACGGATACTGCGTGCGGTGCCGGATATAAACGGTGTTTGGACCCAACCGGCGCATACATAGATGGCGCAACGGGCAATCCAATCTATACACCACGGTTGTTTGAACTGGAGCAAACGATTGACCTTGGCGGAATGACATCAAGTGGTATGGCGACCGATATCCTTGGCCAGAATCAGACATACTCGGCATGGCTTGATCGTTATCGTAATCGTGTGACGCGTGATTTGGATACTTGCCGCGACATTGCCGAGGATGTTTGGACAGAATTTAAACGCAACGCGATTATTGAAATTGCCCAGGCCCAGACCGCCAAGATAGAAGAAGTCAAGGGTTCCTGTGTTGAAACGATGGCGGAATGCTATGATTCAACGACAAAACAATTGGTGAATTTTGACCAAGATACTGCCAAGACCGCGGCGGCACTTGGGCGCTATGCTGCGCAGAATATGTGCCATGAAAAGGTTGTCACCTGTGCGGCATTGTTTGGTGGTCATGATGCGCAAGAATGCCAATTTGATGCGCGTGGGCATCTGGCAACCGACGGCGCGCGCTGTGGATTAGAGGCATTATTAACCTATGTTGATGCGGTAAATTCTATCAGCATTGTTGAACGTTGCGAATCGGGATTGCGGGAAAACTTTAAAAATCTTTGCACACCGGAAACCGGAACATACGGATACCCATACAATTGTAAGAAAATGACAGAAAGCGAAACTGACCCAATGGGGATTGCGTATGTTGCACAAAACTATGCGGTTAAATATTGTCAGGATCCAACCGACAGGCAGGAAAAATATGACGATATTAAAAATTCGGCGATAAAAACCGTCGTTAGTTCTGTGGTTGATGAATTAGAGTCTGAAATTTCATTGTCATTAAAGGCGATTTGTGAATCGTTGGATGGATATTGGAATTCATTTAACAGCACGATAGACCTGCCCTCTGGAATGACGAACCGATTGTCTAAATTTTATAGCAATGTCTATGGTGGTGATAAAGACCAAATCACATGGGGCACATGTTATGAAAACAGCGCGCATTTAAGGTGTCTGGGTGTTGCCGAAGAAACCGACAGTGATGGTAACCCAATGGCAAGTTGGAACGAAACACTGGGACAATGTACACTAACAGATGCGTGGTATCGTGACCGGTGTGAAAATTGGCTTAACGGATATTATGAAAATTCGGTATGCTATGTGGCGAACCAATAAACAAGAAAGACGGAAAGATAAAAAAAAGGAAGGAAACCATGGTTATCAAGAACTTTTTGACAGGCATTTGTGTGTTGTTAGCATTCGGTGCAACAGAATCGTTCGGCGCGGCATCTATTCGTGCGACAACGGTTGGTGCATCTGGTTCGGCGACCGGCGCAACATCTGCACGAACGGGGTCAATGCGTGTGTCTGGGGCCAAGATGGTTTCCACAACCCCCACAATCGAAACGGCGGGAACCGCATCAACCGCGACCGGCGGGCGTATGCCGGTATTACCCGGGGGAACACCAAAGTTAGGGACAACACCAAAACTTCCTACGATAACGAGTGCATCTCTTGATGGCTATGCGACCGAGGCATGGACGATTGAGAATTTCCAGCCGATTGGTGATTACCAGTCGGCGGGTAATTATTTAACCGAATCTGATTTGGACGGCTATGCGACCGAAGATTATGTTGATGATGCGACTGCCGGGTTGGCACCACACATTTTAATCCAGGCCGATTCGAATGATGTTATATATTATTGTATTGCGGCGGGCTGTGAAAGTGTTCCGGTTGGCACGAATGGATATTGGGCGGAATTTCCGACTGATGGACTGGCGGGGGCCGACGGGCGCGAAATTGAATTGCAAAAGACCAGTACATATATCCAGTGGCGCTATAAAACTGGAACTGACACAACATGGAAAAACCTGGTTAAATTAAGTGATTTAAAGGGTGCACCGGGTCAGGATGGTGCATCGCCAACCGTTACCGTTACCCAGAGTGGCGAAACATATACCATGACAATTACCAATGCCGATGGCACGGTTCAAACGCCGATTTCATGGACCGCCGGCACCGGTACCGGTGGTGGTATTTCATTGGGCGATGTCGCGGCGGCCGGTTATTTGAATGATTTATCTGGTTCAACCTATGTAAATGCCGGTAAAAAAGATGGAAACACGGGGACGGTTGAATTAACGAACATTACATCGTCACGTAATGATATTACCAGTACCAGTACCAAATTAACCCGTGCACAGGATGTACAATCGTATGTTGTGGATTATGTTGCAAAAACCGGTTATACTGACACAGACAATGGTAAGATTTGGCAAATAACCAAAAATGACCAAGACCAATATGTTTTATCGTTAGTTGACATGCCGGCAGGTTTGGACGAAACCGCATTGCAAACATATTTAACAACAAATAATTATGTGACAACTGGTTCATCCATATTTGGTAACTATCAACCAAAGGCAACGGCGGATTACCGGGTTTCTAAGTCAAATGGAACCTGGCAGGCATTGGCATCATCTGTCACATCTGGGGGAATGAATGGTGTCACATCCAAGGGTATTTTTGATTGGGGAACGGGTGCATTCCTTGCGAAATCTGGTCATAATGATTATGCGGGTAAATCGGTTATTGTTGATTCAAACGGTAATCTGGACTTTGGAAGCGTCGCACCAAATATTCAGTTAAAGTATTATAACAACGCACTGTGGTATTGTGCGCAATCAACGCCGTGCAGTGACACCGCAACGCCATCTGCGCCAAGTTGGGCATCGGTTAATATTTCAAGTCTGAATGGTAAAACGCCGACATTCCGCATCAATGCGTGTGGCAGCAAGGCAACAACAAGCCAGTGTATCCAGTGGGCATATGAAGGAGAATCAAATTGGACAGATTTGATTTCACTAGATGAAATTGTGAACAATTCTCTGACAGGCTCCAAGTATGTTGAGATTACAGAACCCGATAGTACAGGTAAAAGAGTTTTAACGATTCCGGAGGCGGCGTTGGTTTTGAGAAACACTACGACAGGCGCCGATGACGATGACTTGGTGACACTTGGTGGTATGCGTTGTGTGACTAGCAAAACCACGTATAACCAGGCGACACCAACAAACTATACATGTAAAGGAACACGCCCGAGCGGTTGGACAAATTATCCATGTCGCACCACCCCTGGTTATACAACGTTAAAATTAATGAACACCTGTTTAAACACCGATTGGGGTGACGCACATTCAATTCCAGATGAATGCGGTGATACTAAAAACAATGGTGGTTTCAGTTACACATTGTGCAAGGGGTATCAGGAAGCAAACTCTGGTACTGGGACAACGTATAACGTAACAACATATCTGTTGGAAAAACCGATATGTATTACAGTTTATGATTATACACAACCCTCATCCCCGGTTTCGATAACGCAAGCCGCCAGCGATGAAGGAACAACAGACTGGAATCATCTTATGTCTAATACAAATTTTGCCAGTGCGGTAAACAATAGTATGTATAGTTCGGTGGGTTTCTATACTGTAATTGGTAAAAATAAAACCGGTCGAAAGTGTGGTAATGAAAATGCAACATGGTTGTCGGAATTAGATGACGGTTGCAATCAGATAATGCAGAGTAGTAAGTATAATTATTATATTTGCACAGTTGGAACAACCGGGTCTACGGTTAACAGCAACACAACTTATCTGTATCGCAAACCGGTTGGGGTTGTTCCGCAACCTGAATGTGAATCAACAACAATCACGTATATGGCACCAGATGATATTACCGGGAATACTGGTGCCGGAACAGAGGCAAATCCATATACAAAACGCGGATATACAACAACAACAATAACAAATTCTTGTGAAAATACGGCCAATTCAAGTTATGTTGCCGATAGTTGTGAATATGTCAGTTCAAGAGCGGCATCTGGCACAGGCGCTGATGCACATGCGGCAGATGATATCATGCTCTGTACCTATGGTGATGGCAGAAATAACAACAGCACATATTATCTGAAAGTAAAGGGCGGAGTGTGCGGTTTGATGTTGGTTGATGAAAGTTATACTGCACCAAACGGGAACGACGGTTCATATAATTCAAGCACCATATATAAAACCAAAGGGGTTAAGACCGCAACATATCTGAATCCGTGTACTGGGACAACGAAAAACTCTGCGATAATTGATAATGATTGTCATTTAGTTGATATGGGCGATTTGCGTGCACAAACCAGTGCTATCACTGTAAAACAAACGGTTGATTCAGTATATTCGTGCACATGCGGTGGAAAACCAAGCAGTAACAGTGGAACTCCGTGTGACGATTATACTGCGACAGCCCCAAAGTCATATTATTGGAAAAGTTCGTTTAGCGGTGCGGCAACACAGTGCGAGGTTACAACGACAGAATATATTCAACCGAAATTAAGTGACAGTACAAGTTGTGGTACTACTATGGGAACAGCGTGTGACACGCGTGGGTATTCCAAAACAACCACAAAACATAATTGTTCGACGGATACTGATACCGTTACTTATTCGGTTGACAGTTGCCGTATAGTTCAAACACAATATGACCGTGGTAATAATCTACCTGCATGGAGTTCTATAGCATCTGTGACTGTTCACACCATTTACGAGTGTGTGCGGAACAATACAGCCAACAAGACAAATATGTATTACTTAAAGGATAATGGTGGTGGTGTAGACGCACCGATATTGTTGGGTGAAAATTATGAGGGTCCGAAAACACTGTATCCGGGGACGAGTGATGTTTACACGGTTAAAGGGAAAATGGTAAAAACATATTTGGATCCAAGCCAAACAACGACCAACAGCAGTGGTGTTGTCACTACTCCTGTTACGCATGAAAATGTTGTTGATTCATGTGTCCTGGAACAAATGAATCAGATGCAAGCAGAAGGTCCCGCCATGCGTAGTGGTGATAGCGGTATTCAGGAAACTATGTTCCGATATGAATGCACTTGTGGTGGTATTGATGGGGTATGCGCAGCATCAAATACTACTTATAAATGGCAAAGTGGTGTCAAGTATCAGATTAAGACATGTTCGTATAAAATAGCCACAGCCTCATCCGATAGAGGGCAATATCAGTTAAAGAAATACTGTTCAGATGATGATACAGGGGAAGATGTTGGTGGTGTATGCACATCGACGGTGGAATACACGGCCCCTTCGGATCAAATCATAGATGATAGTTATGCAAATGTGTGTAGGGGAAACAATGCCAAATGTTATGCAACCCCGGGCAAGACCACAACAACGCCATTTACAGATGTTGATGGTACATGTCAGGCGGGCACGGCAACATCTGTGGAAGACACCTGTGATGTGGATGCGGAATTGTCGTATAATAAGTCAAACACCGGCAATTATACATACTATAATTGTTCAAATGGTGAAACGACGTACTATCTGCGTAAGCAACAAACACCATATTTTAAAGGCTTTAAAGAATTTAAAGAAGATGTTGGACAACCGGCAACCGGTAATACACTGGCAACAGGTTTATTCCTGACGGCTTCAGAGGCGCAATCGGCAGCAAACACTGCCGCAGCCACGGCGAATACTGTCAGTAGCAACCTTGCGACCCTGACCACGAATGTCAACAAGTTGGGTGATGCGTTGTTGGGGACCAGTGAATGCCGCGCACCACGTGGAGGTGGTAATGGACTAGGCACATCCTCGGATTCTGAAACGGATTGCTCAACGGCCGTTACTTTAACAAGCGTGTTAATGTCGTATTTTGATAGTATGTGTAGTAATGGTAATGCGGCATGTACTGCGTCAACCAGCTTGCAACAGTTACTCGATAATTCTACCTCGTTGCCAAGCGAATCAAAGGAGAACAATTGATATATTACGATAATTGAAAAAACACCCACGGTTTTCCGTGGGTGTTTTTATGCCATTATAACTTGTCCACCTGCAAATATTTTAATTCGTTTCGGTAAATACTATCATCCAACGAAAAAATCGTCAAAAATGGTATAAAAAATCCCGATTCGCATCGGGATAGTGATAATTATATCGGAAAAATCTACTTTGGATTTTCGGATGTGTTCAAAAATGTCTTTAATAATTGCATTATCGCATCACGTTGGGCATCGTTGTCCAATCGCCAATATAATTTTACCAAACGCAAACTTTCATCGCGCAGCATTGGGTCGTCGGGTTCATCCGGTTGGCGAACATGCATTGAACGTGTTGTCTTGGTTTCGTCGGGCATGTTGCCCGGCAAACCAACAAAAAAGAATGATACAGGTGTCTGCATCGCCAGACCAATTTGAAACAGGCGTGATGCCGATACGCGATTATCCGCCGTTTCATATTTCTGAATCTGTTGAAATGTGACACCGGTTGCCGCCGCCAAATCTTTTAATGACATGCCAAGAATATTGCGCCGCAATTGCATGCGTCGCCCGATGTGTTGGTCAATTGCCGTTGAAACATACGCTTTGCCCGCCATGATATTTCCTTTTGTATATATACGGATAACTTTCCTTGGTTGAATTTATACAATCTTTCTTTTTGTTTTGCAATCAAAAAAGCCATGTGATACTATATAGCAAAACGGAGAAAATGTATGACACAACCAATTGTTTTATGTATTATGGATGGCGTGGGATTCAGTGAAGAAAAACGACACAATGCGGTAGAATTGGCAAAAATGCCCTGCTTTCGCGGACTGGTGAAAAAATATCCGAATTCATTATTGCAGGCATCGGGAACGGCGGTCGGATTGCCAGGAAATATTATGGGAAATTCCGAAGTTGGGCATATCTGTATTGGTGCCGGGCGTGTCGTTATGCAATATCTGTTGCGGTTTGCACGCGAAGATTGGAATAAAAATAAACCATTAAATAAATTTATAAAAGATGTCCGCCGAACACATGGAATTGTGCATTTCGCGGGACTGATGTCTGATGGACGCGTGCATTCCGATGTGCGTGACGAGATAAAAATTATAAAATATATCTTGGATGCTGGGCTGCATGTTTGTATCCATTTTATCGGCGATGGTCGTGACACACCGCCACAATCGGCGATGAAGTATGTACGGACAATTAAACGGATGTTGGCACCATATTTTGCCGACAAACGCGTATTTTTCGGAACTTTGTCAGGGCGGTATTATACAATGGACCGCAACAAAAATATGGACCGGACAAAAGTGGCATTTGATGCAATTGCACATGCGCGGGCGGATGCGCATGCCAACACAATAGAAAACGCAATCCGCGAATCCTATGCCAATGGTGTGACCGATGAATTTTTTAAGCCAACGATTATAAATGCAACACCAATTACCAAAAATGATGGATTTATATTTGGAAACTATCGCAGTGATCGTGCGCGCCAGATTGTGCGCGAAATGTTAAAAACCGGTGCACATATACTCTGTTTTTCACAATATGGCGAAGGATTAAATGAAAAGTGCCCTGCACTGTTATCTGATATTCCGGTAAAAAATACTTTGGGCGACATTATTGCAAAATCCGGTCTTTCCCAATTGCGTATTGCGGAAACCGAAAAGTATAATCATGTGACCTATTTTATGGATGCAGAACGCACAGTTGATTTTAAAAAAGAAGAAAAAGTCTTGATAGATTCGCCGGCGGTTGCAACGTTTGATATGAAACCGGAAATGTCTGCAAATGAAATTACGGCGGCATTGTTGCCACGATTGGGTAAGTTTGATGTGGTTTTGATGAACTTTGCAAACGGTGATATGGTTGGGCATACCGGAAATGAATCTGCGGCAATTCGTGCCATGGAATGTCTTGATAAGCAACTGATGCAAATTGTGCCAGCGGTTTTAAAATTGGGTGGAAAAATGCTGATTATTGCGGATCATGGAAACGCAGAAAAAATGTGGGATGATAAGGCGGATGCGCCATGGACCGCACACACCAACAATAAAGTACGTGCAATTTTGGTTTCCGACCCGAAATATAAAAAAATCAAGAATGGTGGACTTGCCGATGTTGCACCAACGATATTAAAATTGTTGGGAATCAAACAGCCATCGGATATGACCGGCAAAGCCTTGATATAAATTATCGTTTCTTTGATAAGAACGCGTTGCGCATGCGGTCTATACTCAGGTTTGATAACATTCTGTACGCAATTTGATCAATATTATGGTCATGATATCGTTCAATTAAAATTCGGTCGCTAATACGTGTTAGAAATTCAGGTTCGGTTTCAGGTATCATAAAACTGATATATCCAAATTTGTCGCTGAATGCCAGAACGTGTTTATTTGTGTTCTCTATCATATCTATGGTATCAATCCCGGTGATAACCGCCGTATCGCAGTCACCAAATGCGTGTTTTGATTTTGGAAAATGCCGCGCTTTGCGTTTTATTGTCATATTATACAGTATGTTAAACAGTGGACTTTCTTTATCAAAGTCAACATATTCACGCCGAACCAGGACACTATCGCCACGCGACATTGTAATTGGAATATCATTTGAACCAAATAACAATGTAAATTCACCAAAGCGTCGGCCCAATAATGATACTTGGACTATATCAGAATCGTGAATTGGTTTATTTGTCATTTCAACGACGGCGACATCGGTTTGTTTGTTCCGATATTGTTCGGCGACAGGATTCAATTCATCATCAGTATATGTTCCGACATCAAATTTTCGCTTTGAACGAATAGATTTACTGTATCCGGCAGATTCTTCGGCAAAGTCGGTATCAACCGGAACAATTTTATATACAGACATATCGGGCATAGATTTATCAGGAAATTTCTTGGTAATAATCCATTTGTTTTTTAACATTTTTTATCCTTTTGAACCTTACGACGCGTGGCGAAAAAATCACGTAATAATTCGGCGGATTCATTCGCATATTCCGGCATTTGAATTATGTTCGGGTGCCAAAGGTGTTTGTCATTTTCAAACACGCGGGCATTTGATGTTATGCCGCCGCCCTTTTCGTCCGTGGCCGCAAAGTAAATGTTGCGGATTCGCGCAAAGGAAATTGCGGTTGCACACATTGCACATGGTTCCAGTGACACATATATGTCACAATTGTCCAAGAACTTTTGCCCCAATTTTTTGCATGCGCGATTTATTGCGACAATTTCGGCATGCAGAGTTGGATTCTGTTTTCGTTGAACCAGATTTTCACCACGGGCGATGATTTTTCCGTCGCACACAATTACCGCCCCAATCGGGACATCGCCGTTTTTACCGGCGTGCCTTGCTAAATTTAAAACTTGCGTCATTATGTTCATGATTGTAGAATTTATCATATGGATTCAAAATTGCAAATTATTTCTGGGGAATACCGCGGACGGAAACTGATGTTGCCCACCGGGGCGCGTCCGACCCAGAACATGGCGCGTGCGGCGGTGTTTAATATGTTGGCAACAATTATACAGGTTCGCGATAAAATTACCGCATGGGACGCGTTTGCCGGCAGTGGCGCGTTGGGCATAGAAACCTTGTCGCGATGGACAAATGCCACGACGATTTTTACCGATGTTTCAGATGAATCTATTAAAACACTAAGAAAAAATACCAATGTAATTGCGGCAAATCGTTTCTGTATTATAAATACTGACGCGACCAAGGCAATTAAAAATTACGCAAATGATGTAAATTTAGTATTTATAGATCCGCCCTATGAAAATGCCAACCTTGGTATAGGTTTTGTGACAAAATTGGCGGAATCTGTCCGCCCCGGCACGATTGTTGTTCAAGAAATTGAAAAAATTGTACCCTATTCGCCCGATGAAACGAAATGGGAAATTTTACGCGATAAAACATATGGTCGCGCACGATTCCTGATTTTACGGCGAAAAAGTGATAAATAACTTGATTTTTCATATGATTTGGTAAATAATGTCGTCCGCGTGGCACCCTTGGAGGTCACGCATAAACAAAAAATTGCAAATAAAAAAAGGATTTAAAATGGCAATTGAATTAAAAGCAGAGATTCGCAATGTTGCCGGCAAGGGGGCCGCACGTGCAATTCGTAATAATAAAAACATCCCCGCCGTTATCTATGGTGAAAAGAAAGATCCAATCGCAATTGAAATTTCTGGTCGTGACTTTGCACCAATCGTTCAGATTCCGGCATTACGAACAAAACTTTTCAATATTACAACCAAAAACGGCAAAGAAGATGCCATGTTGATGGATATTCAATATCACCCGGTATCTGACAAAATCATTCATGTGGACTTTAAACGCATTGATGTTAAAAAACCGGTTTGTGTGTCCGTCCCGGTAGAGGTTATAAATGTTGAAACATCAAAAGGTTTGAAACTTGGTGGTGTTTTGAACTTTGCGGTGCGTAAGGTTTCGGTTGTCGCATTGGTTGATAAATTACCAGAGAAAATCGTCCTTGATTTGGCAGATTTGACAATCGGTGACACCGTTCATGGTTCGGATTTGAAATTACCGGACGGTGTGTCTTTGGGCCTGCACCAGGCAGAATTGGCATTTGCAACCATCGGCGGTAAAATGCCCGAAGAAGCAGATTCAAATAAACCGGCGGCGGCGGCGACTGCACCTGCCGCAGCACCGGCAAAGAAATAATGCGACGGTGATTATTATTAGATATTTAGTTGCGGGGCAATGCCCCGCATTTTTATATATTCTGCCCCTAGCCACTAACCACTGACATATACTTATTTATTCCTATGGTCTTGAAATGTGTTTCAGGATAACTATATCACTGTCATACAAAAAAGACTATAAATATTAAGGAGTAAAAAATGGGAAAAGTATTAGGTATTGACCTTGGTACAACTAATTCGGCCATGGCCTTTATGGATGGCAAAGATCCAAAGATTATTGAAAATGCCGAGGGTGGTCGCACAACCCCATCGGTTGTTGCAATGACATCAAATGGTGAACAGTTGGTCGGCATTACCGCCAAGAACCAGGCGGTCACAAATCCAGAAAACACGATTTATGAAATTAAACGCCTTATGGGATTGCGTTTTGACAGCCCAGCCGTCAAAGAAATTATGGCGCGCGTTCCATATAAAATCGTTGCGGGTGACAATGGCGATGCCTGGGTGGAAATAGAGGGTAAAAAATATGCCCCGTCCCAGATTTCTGCAATGATTTTAGGCAAATTAAAGAAAGATGCCGAAAATTACCTTGGGGAAACGGTGACAGATGCGGTTATCACTGTACCGGCATATTTTAATGATTCCCAACGCCAGGCAACAAAAGATGCCGGTCGTATTGCGGGTTTAAATGTTCTGCGTATTGTTAATGAACCAACCGCCGCCGCGTTGGCATATGGTTTGGATAAAAACAAAGACGGTACGATTGTGGTCTATGACCTTGGGGGTGGAACATTTGATGTATCTATTTTGGAAATCGTTGATGGCGTGTTTGAAGTTAAATCAACCAACGGTGATACCGCACTTGGTGGTTCGGACTTTGATGCGCGTGTTTTGAAGTATTTAATTGAAGAATTCAAATCCCAGACCGGTATTGACCTGTCGGGTGATAAATTAGCACTGCAACGATTAAAAGAAGCCGCCGAAAAAGCGAAAATTGAATTGTCGTCCAAGACATCAACCGATATTAACCTGCCGTTCTTGACGGCGGATGCATCGGGTCCAAAGCATTTTAACATTACATTGACGCGTGCAAAGTTAGAATCATTGGTTTCCGACTTGATTGAACGTACAATTGAACCATGTCGCAAGGCATTGGCCGATGCAGGCATCGACAAATCACAAATCAGCGAAGTTATTTTGGTTGGTGGTCAAACCCGTATGCCAAAGGTTGTTGAAACCGTCAAAGAATTCTTTGGTCGTGAACCACACAAAGGTGTGAACCCGGACGAAGTTGTCGCAATGGGTGCCGCAATTCAGGGTGGTGTGTTAAAGGGCGATGTAAAGGATGTATTATTGTTGGATGTGACCCCGTTGTCATTAGGTATTGAAACATTGGGTGGTGTGTTTACGCGTCTGATTGACCGCAACACAACAATTCCAACCAAGAAATCCCAGGTCTTTTCAACCGCAGAAGATAACCAATCGGCGGTGACAATCCGTGTGTTCCAGGGTGAACGCGATATGGCGGCCGACAACAAATTGCTTGGTCAATTTAATTTGGAAGGTATCGCCCCGGCCCCGCGTGGCATGCCCCAGATAGAGGTTTCGTTTGATATTGACGCAAACGGTATCGTTCATGTATCGGCAAAAGATAAAGGCACCGGTAAAGAACAGGCGATTTCAATTAAATCGGATGGCGGGCTGTCCGAAGAAGAAATCAAACGCATGGTTGACGAAGCCGCCCAGAATGCCGAAGCCGATAAGAAAAAACGTGAATTGGCCGAGGCAAAAAACAATGCGGAAACGGCAATCTTTGCAATTGAAAAGTCATTAAAAGAACACGGTGACAAGATTTCAGATGCGGACAAAACCGCAATAGAGGCCGCCAAGAAAGAATTGTCTGATGAATTGGCGAAATCGGATGCCACCGCAGAAGGTTTGAAGGCAAAAACCGAGGCATTAAGTGAAAAAGCCATGAAATTGGGCGAAGCGGTTTACAAGGCGCAACAAGAAGCCCAAAACAACGCCGGCGCAAATTCGGACGACAACAAATCCGATGGTACACGTGATAATTTTTACAAACAAATAATTTTAGCACCAGCCGCGCAGTTTCATTGCGGTTGCAACGCGTTTGATTGAATACATATATGCGGCTTCGCGCATAGAAACATTATATTCGCATTTGATTTTATATATCGCATCAAACGCAGTTGTCATCGCATTGCGTTCTTTGTCGGCAACCTCGGATTCTGGCCAATAATAGCCGTACCGATTTTGCACCCATTCAAAATATGAAACCGTCACACCACCGGCATTCGCCAAAATATCCGGCACAATCATCGCACCCTTGCGCAGCAATATTTCTTCACCATCCAGTGTGGTTGGACCATTGGCGCCTTCTACAATTAAATTCGTTTTAATCAGTGGTGCCGTATCCTTGTTAATTGTGTTTTCCATTGCGCATGGCGATAATACATCAACCGGCAATCCCCAGAATTCATCCGCCGATATAACCGTCGCATCCGGAAAATCTTTGATAGACCCAGCGTTTTTGTTTTTATATTCCATCAGTGCATCTATGTTCAAACCGTTTTCGTTAAACAGAATCGTATTCCATTCCGCGATTGCAACAATTTTTGCGCCCATATCAAATGCACATTTGGCGGTAAAACTGCCAACATTGCCAAAACCCTGAATTGCGATTTTTGCACCACGGATATCTTTGTTCATTGTTTTTAATGCCGATGCGATTGTAATTGCAATTCCAAGTCCCGTCGCACTGGTACGCCCCAGCGATCCATTTAATTCCACCGGTTTTCCGGTAAATGTTCCAAACGAATTATTCCCCGATAATTTGATATATTCGTCAATCATCCAAGACATAATTTTACCGTTTGTATTTACATCGGGTGCCGGAACATCGGAATTTTCACCCAATATCGGATAAATCGCATCAACATAACCGCGGCACAGCCGTTCTAATTCAGATTCCGACAATGTCTTTGGGTCAACGATAATTCCGCCCTTGCCCCCACCATACGGCAACCCGGTGACCGCACATTTGAATGTCATCCAAATAGAAAGTGCCGACACTTCATCGCGCGACACCATTGGATGAAAACGAATTCCGCCCTTGGACGGGCCAAGTGCGGTATTATGCTGGGCACGGAAACCGGTAAAGGTTTTAATTGTACCGTCGTCCATTTTAACCGGAATTTGAACCTCGACAATGCGCGCCGGATTCTTTAAAATTTCATAAACATTTGGATCCAGACCCAATTTATCACACGCAGATTTCACACGTGCCTGGGCGGCGACCAATGGATTTAAATTTTCAACTGACATAATTTTCTCCTGATTTTTTACATGGCGAATGTTATACCACCAAAAGTACCAAAAAGCAAATATAAAAAACTTGTGAAATATATTTACATCTATTCCCATTCGCTGCGCTTATGGGCCCCTTTCACTGCGCGCGTCTGCGCTTGTCCCGAACCCTTCGGTTGCTTCGCAACTCTTTCGGGTTCGATTCAACACCTATTCTCATACCAAAAATATAACCGACACTTCGGTCGGTTTAATTTTTGGTGCGGGCGAAGGGAATCGAACCCTCGTCTAAAGCTTGGGAAGCTTTCGTGCTGCCATTATACCACGCCCGCGATATGTGGTTGTATTCTATACCCCAACCAATCGGTTGTCCAGAACAAACTTAATGCCGATGTTGTAATTTAGTATAGCTCATATCAAAACCGTTTGCACGAATGTGATTACGACGCTGTTTATCATTATGCGGTTCTTTTGATTTTTTGGAACGCGTATGCTTATTATTTACATCCTTTAACATCCGTTCCAGCAATTCCGGATCAACATGACAGAAATATTTTTCATCGACCTCGCTGCCTTTTTCTACATTACACCAAACGTGCATTGGCACCATATTCCCGATTTGATTTGGACCACCTTTGGATTTTGCGATAATATGATCCCACGAAAAATCTTCCATTTTAAATATTGGTTCGCCACAGCATGCACACTTTGGCAACACCCCACGAACAATCAATATTTTTAACAAACTTTTTACCTCGGCCGGGCTCAGTGTTGCCCAGCATTCCAATATACCACTTAAAATCGCTTGGATTTGTTGTTCTGTCATCTTTGTTTGTCCTGTTTTATTTTTTTGTTGGAATTTGTAATAGTTGATTTGTGAAAATCAAGTCTGGGTTTTCAACATTATTGCGTTCGGCAATTATGCTGAACAATACCCCGCGGCGCAGAAAGTTTTCGGCAATCACCCACAGACAATCACCACGGCGTACAGTATAAAATGTATCGTTGTCACCGGTCATTTCTGGCATCACAAATTCATGATTCACTGTTGCAATCGTTTGCCCATCACCATCATGCAGACGCACGGTTAAACTGTATTGCTGGCCCGGTTTCAAATCACCAACATCGGCACCAACACCAAAGTTCTTGTAATCCGACACACGCGCAGCCCCAATATATTTATCATCAAGTGATAACGACACGCGCAAACGCGGCAATGCGTTCCCGGTGACAATAAGGCGACCGTTGTCCAGATAATCTATTTTTGAAACAACCAAATCCCCATCGGTCAGTATAGATGGCGACTGTAAAACACGGCTGCCATCACGGGTCATCAACAACGAAATCGAATTACGATAATCAACATCAGATATATACAAGAATACTTTGTCATCAGATTTTTGCGCAGGTTCGGCACCGGTTAACGATATTGTATAGTTTCCAGGTTTTAATCCAACCGACGGCGCATAAACAAATTCGCCATTTTCATTTGTCTGTTCGGTGGCGACAATTTTATTGTTTACAACAACCGAAATATTTTTATTCGGCAACCAACGCCCGGCAACAACAATCATACCATCGGGGCGCATGCGCACAATATCAAATGTCGGAATCTTGGCTGGTTCAGAAATATTTTTAACCGTGTCGCGGGACACGGTTTCAATTGGAACATTTCGTGGGTTTGTATTGAACACCAGCATCTGGTTTGATGATGCGCTTCGCACAAAGATAACCCAGATTGCAACGAACAACACAATCAGCGCACAGAGTATCGGGAACCAATAATCACGCAACACCGATTTTGTTTCGCGATGGGTTTCATATTGTGTTTCTTTGCGTGGCGCGCGACGCACCGGTTCATTATTTTCATCATCCGAATTTTTATTCATAGACTTTAAAAAACGACGCGTAAAGTGCCGACGGCGTGACAACCAGTTGTCTTGGGCGGCGATTGCATCGTCAATCATATTGTCGGTTGATCGTTTGGTTTTGCCGATATTCGTTGTGTTATTTGCCATCATTATCTCCTGTAATCGGATAACTATCTTTCTTTGTCAATAGACAAATTAGCATAAAAAGGTTTTGTTTGTCAATTTATTTATGATATAATTTATCGGAAAACCAAGGGAAAAAGATGAAAAAAATTGGAATTATGACAACGGGTGGCGACTGCAGCGGTCTGAATACCGTAATAAATCGTATCGTTTTGGGCGCAACAAACCGCGGATGGCGCATGGTCGGCATTATTGACGGCACAGATGGTCTGTGTGTGCGACCGGCAAATGTTATTGAAATGAATACAGATACTGTACCGATTGAACGCGCGCGCCTGGCGGGCAGTTTTCTGCACAATGGTAATGCGTGCACAATGATGAACTTTGAATCGGCGGTAAAAAACGGCCGTATGAAACAGTTTAATAAAATGTTGCATGATTCTTTGACGGCATTAAAATTAGACGCATTGGTGTTAATTGGTGGCAACGGCAGTTTTTCGCTGTCATGGAAGAACCGCGATATTTACAGTGGTCTATCGTTGGTCTGTATTCCGAAAACCATAGATTTTGATATTCCCCTTACCGACCGAACGATTGGATTTGATACGGCGACGAATGAATTAGTAAAATACTGTGACCAATTGTTATTGACGGCGCGCAGTCATCATCGCTGGTTCGTGGTCCAGTCTATGGGGCGCGAATGCGGGCGATTGGCACTGAACGCGGGGGTTGCGATTGGGGCGGATGCGATTATTATTCCGGAAATAAAATTCAGTGTTGATAATCTGATTAAACATATTCGTGGGGTTGACCACGACTATGGCATTATCATGGTATCCGAAGGTATTACAATTCGGGGTTCATCGGGGCGACCGGCGGATATGATTTCGCGGAAACTGACGGCGGCGGGCATTATGAATCGCGCGGCATTTCCAGACTATATCCAGCGTGCGGGTGATACCGTTGCCGGCGACCGTATATTGGCGGCGAAAATGGCGACGGCGGCACTGGACGCGATTGAGAATCGTGAAACCTATGTTATGACGGCATTGCGCGGCAATGAATGTGTGACGATACCACTTAGCGAATTTTATGAATCGGGCGACATTGCACGCGACCCAAATATTCCAGATTTATACACATCAAATGCCTATGTTGAACCAGACGATCCATTACTGGGGGTGGCGGGCGCAATGAATATTTATATTGGCGATCGGAAATAGTGACCGACAAATGATTTATTTTTTCCCTTGACCGAAATTCGGTGTTTTTGTTATGATTTATGTGCGGACAGGAAAAGTTCTGGATTTCAGGGAGAAAGGCTAAGCCATGAATATAAAAAAATTGGTGCTATTTGGTGTGATATTAGGTATTTTTGCACCCATCACGACATTTGCAACCGAAGAAAATGTCGTCACAACCAAGACATATGTTGATACAATGGTCAATGCGAAACAGAATAAATTATCTGGGACATCTGGATACGCGGTCATGTATACCGATACAGATGGTAAAACCGATGAATTAGAGATTGTTAACAGATTGGGGACCGACACAACGGCAGAAACATTACCAACCACGGGCGCAGTGGTGACGGGATTGAATGCAAAACAAGGTGCATTCGACGGCACACCAAACACGGTCGTGACATACACCAGTACGGCAGGCACAGTAGGTGAAACCGCGGTTTATGACGAAACATCCGCATATTCGGGTCAAGAAAATTCCCTGGCCGAGGTTCAGCATGTAAACAGTGCAATCACTAATGCGTTTAATGCGCACATTACATGCAATGAATATGTCAGTGGTGCGGCGCAAACACCGGAAAACTGTCTGCTGTGGGATGTAAACGATTTATCGGGAACATATATACCGCAATCAAATAATTAACGGATGTGCGATATGAAAAAGATTTTATTTTGCATAATTGGTTGTTTTATAGTGTTGCCGTTGGGTGCGGACAATGTGACAACGACCAAACCATATGTTGATTATCATGTAGGCCAGAAACAAGATAAAATCCCCGGCTATACCCCGGTGGAATATATTGAAAACACTGGTGGTTCGTATATTAATACGGGTGTAAATGGTTATGGAACATGGGATATCGATGCCCAGGGTGTGACTGCCCCGGTTGGTAAGAATGCGATATTGGTTGCATATTATACTAATGCATCGGCATGGTTTGGTGCCGCACCAAATAACAAGTGGGGATTTGGTTCAAACAGTGGAACTTATTTTTCGGATAGTTTCACAAATCGCGTCAATGTAAACCTAGAATTTGCATCAAAACGTGCAACGGCAACTATTAATGGTGTGACAATTAACCGCACATCAACAAATACGTATACGTTGAATAATTACCAGTTGATGGATTATAAATCTTCATATCCTATGGTGGCAAAATTGTATTCGGCAAAATTCTATAATGCAAGTGGTCAGTTGGTGTTTAATGGTATTCCGGTACGCCATGGAAATGAATGCGGTCTGTACGATACGGTCAGTGGCACTTTCAAATCAAGTCCATCGGGTTCATTTACATGCGGACCCGAGGGAACAGGGGCAATCCTCACATACGGCGCAACCGATGGCAGTATTGGTTCGGCGATTATTACCGACCAAATTGGCACAAACACAACCGAATCAACCATTCCGACAATCGGCGCGACGGTTGAAGCACTGGGCCATAAGATGGGTACCGTCGGTGCCGGTGCCGGCTTTGTTATGGCGGGTGAAATTGTGGGTGGCGGGACATCCACCGCACATGCAAAAAAACCGGTGTATAGCAGTACTAATAATTATAACGATGCGTTGGTCACCGCGACGGTTGTAAACAACAATGCCCGTAGTGCCGCAAATAACGAATTGTCATGTCTTGATAATGATTGTACATTATGGCAAATTGGTTCCGCCGCACAATTAGACACCACCTGCAAGGCAAGCGATGTCCCGTGTATAAATTCCGATGAATGTTGTTCAAACAGTTGTGTGTTAGGTCAGTGTTTTGCGGCATGCGTTCCCAGTGGCGGCCTTTGCACAAAAACTTCACAGTGTTGCAGTGGATTACAATGCCTACTTAATAAATGTAGCGCCCTAGAGAAGCTCTGTGCAAGCGACAGTGATTGTTCCGGATTAACCCCATATTGTTGCAATAGCAAATGTCAAGCAAAAGCATGTGCGACATGTGCCAAAGAGGGTGAATTATGCGGATCGACGCCCTGTTGCGCAGGATTGACCTGTCATGCTGGTAAACCCTCCGTATGCATCTTAACGAAATCCTAGTGTCCCGTGCAATCATTATTAAATTAGTTTAGCCCCGTGCCACAACACGGGGTTTTATGATTTGAAAAGTTCCCCGACCTTTGCCGGGATAATAAAGCCAACCACCGCCCACTAATATGCTTGACATTTCAATGTTTTTATTACATAATGCGCCTGCAAATCCCAAAGATTGCCATTGTTATTAACCCTGTATGCGGTTTGCATAAGGCACATCATCCGTTGAGTTTCAACCTTGGTGTTTGGTTTTCTTGGTGGATTAAAACAGTTTATAACAAAGGAGTATAAAATATGGCAACTGTTATTCGTTTGGCACGCTATGGCGCAAAAAAACGTCCGTACTATCACATCGTCGTCACCGATTCTCGCAATGCACGTAATTCGGGAAACATTCTTGGTGTCGTTGGCAAATATGACCCAATGTTGGCGCGTGATAATGAAAAGCGCGTTATCTTGAAAATAGACGAAATCAAAGAATGGATGGCGCGCGGTGCAAAACCATCTGACCGTGTATATCGTTTCTTGGCAAATGCCGGATTGGTTGCAAAACGCGAAATTCCAACCCAGACCAAAAAGAATCAAAAGTCTGAAAAAACATTACAAAAAATAAAAGATAAAGAAGAAAAGTTGGCCAAGATTGCCGAAGAAAAAGCAAATGCCGAAGCCGCCGCCAAGGCCGCAGCCGAAGCACCCGCCGAAGAATCCACCCCGGCAGAAGAACCGGCAACCGAAGCATCGGCAGAATAACACAAATGCAAAGAAATCGTTCGCCATATTCCAACAGATTGTGTCACAAGACGATTCGTTTCGTCTTTGACACGGTGTATTTCTATAATCCATGTTTGCGACGCGTCTTGATGGACAGTTATTTCTTGAACATTCCGATTATGCGGGAATATGCGCGCGACAATCATATTGACGAAATCGCCTATCTGTTGGATATACGCAATACTCTATTGAAAATGCGGGGTGTCCGTGAACGATATTAAACGCATCTTGGTCGGCAAGATTGTTGCACCCCAAGGAATACGGGGCGAAGTTCGTGTGCAGACATTTACCGAAAAACCGTCAGATTTTCAAAATCTGGCGGTTTTGGGTAATAATATCGCGCCGGGCGCGTTTCATTTCGTGCGCGTGGTGCCAAATTCAAATGTTATTATTGCGCGTATTGATAACATTACCGACCGAAATGCCGCAGAAATGCTGCGCGGGATTGAGCTGTTTATAAATCGCGACGATTTGCCCGCAACAAAATCCGGCGAATATTACCAGGCGGACCTGATTGGCATGACGGTTATTCGTGGTGGTACCGAATTGGGGCGTGTGGTATGCTTTCAAAACTTTGGTGCCGGCGATATTATGGAATTGGATAATGGCGATATGGTCGCGTTTCGTGGCGCAAGTGTTGATATGAACACAAAGACTATAAAGGTGGAATAACATGGCAAAACACTGGTATATGTATGTAAACGATAAATTTATTACAGAATCTGTGGGATGCATTGTGTGCTTGAACAAATGCCCAGCGGTGCGTTATGCCGAAGATTCAAAAAATGATGTCGTGTATGAACCGTTGGTAAATCAGGAATTTAATATAAATGTTAAACAAGTAGCCTGTCCAGACACATTTAAACGCGATGTTTTGAAAATCTGTAATGCATGTAAACAGCGCCTGAGAATACGATAAAATGCATTTTAATATACTGACCGTTTTTCCAGAAATGTTTCCCGGAACGCTTGGTGCCGGGGTGGTTGGGCGCGCGCTGGAAAATGGCATTTGGTCATATGATGTGATAAATATTCGCGACTTTGCGATAAATGACTATGGCAGTGTTGATGATGCGCAATTCGGTGGTGGTGCCGGTATGGTTATGCGCCCGGATGTGTTGGGGAATGCGTTGGATTCCATAGAAAAACCGGGGAAAATCATATACTTTTCACCCCGCGGGGCGCGTTTAGACCAAAAAATGGTACGCAAATTTGCCGAATGCCCAGACAACGCAGTATATACCCTGCTCTGTGGCCGGTACGAGGGAATTGACCAACGCGTAATTGATATGTATAATATCATGGAATTATCTATTGGGGACTATATTCTGTCGGGTGGCGAAGTCGCCGCACAAGTTTTTATTGACAGTTGCGTTCGCGTGGTTGATAATGTTGTCGGTGGCGGTGAATCAGCAACCGCAAACGAAAGTTTTGAAATCGGCGGGTTAGAATGGCCGTTATATACCCGTCCGTCGGTATGGCGTGGACAAAGTGTCCCAGAAGTCCTGCTGTCTGGTCACCACGGCAATATAGAACGGTGGCGGAAACAACAATCGGACGATTTAACAAAACAACGGCGTCCGGACTTAATAAAGGAAAACAAAAAATGAACATTGTTAAAAAAATAGAAGAAAAAAATGTTGAAAAAATGAAGGCTGGGAAAAATATCCCTGACTTCAAGGCGGGTGATACTCTGCGCATTCATGTAAAAATCAAAGATGGTGATAAATTCCGTATTCAAATGTTTGAAGGTGTCGTTATCGCACGCGATGGTGGCATGGGGAATACCGCATCATTTACGGTGCGCCGCGAATCATACGGTGTTGGCGTAGAACGCAAATTCCCACTGTACAGCCCGGCAATTGAAAAAATTGAAAAGGTTCGTATCGGTCGCGTTCGTCGTGCAAAATTGTTCTTTTTACGCAAACTGTCTGGCAAAAAGGCACGCATTGTTGAAGATTTGTCGGCAACCGCGAACGAAAAGAACGCAAAAGAAGCAAAATAATTTTTATAATCAAGGGGGGCAAAAAAATGAAGTTTTTAAATACAATTCGGATTTTTTTGGCCCCCATTTTCTGTTTTTTTATCATATCACCGGTATACAGTTATACCGAACGTAATACCGCAATTTTGCAGGTTATGGACAAAGCCGCCGGAAAAACCCAAACCATTACTGCGCCGATTGGTCAAATGATTGAGTTTGAAAAACTGCATATTCTGGTGCGATCATGCAAGCAGTCAAACCCGTTTGATGCCGAAAATTTTTATGCCTTTGTTGAAATATCTAAATCAGATAACTCTAAGATTTTTAGTAATTGGATGGACCGAAACAATCCGGGAAAACGGCCGGTCCAGAATGCGGACTATGATGTGTGGTTGGTTCGTTGCGAATAATGCCAAAGGGGTACGCGATGAAAAAATTTTTAAAAAAATATCTGAAATTTTTTATCGGCGTTGGTGTCTTGATAATTGCAATATTTGTATTTGTGCAAACCCAAAAGACAACTGCGTTGGAATCGGGGCAACTGAAAGACTGGCGCAGTGCGTCAACCGAACGCAGAAATGCCGCAATAAAGGTTTTAACCGCATCTGAAAATAATCCAGAATTGCTAATCAAATGTGTTGATAAAATGGCAACTCTGCCCGATTCTGGCGATATGCCGGTGCGCGATGCGGTTGAACTTTGTTTTGTTGGCATCCAATTAAAAGAAAATATTTAATGCGTTATGTGTTACCAATTCTCTTAATACTGGGGGCGTGTGCAGATTTTACATCACACAGGTATATTGGTGCAGATTATTTAGGCGCGCACTATGTGAAAAATCCACTTGGCGAAGGAATTGCCCCAGATTCAGACCTACAAATACGATTTGATGCATTTGATTGCACGACATTTGTTGAAACCGCATTGGCAGACGGTGATGTTAAAAAACTGAACAAAATCCGATATGCAAACGGAATTCCAAATATTTTGTCGCGGAATCATTTCGTTGAAACCGACTGGATAAAAAATAATTCTGATATCGTGCGCGATGTGACGGAGAACTATGGAAAAACCCGCACACGAAGCGTGACCATAGATAAAAAAAAGTGGTTTAAATCAAAGTATAATTTGGATGTCAATATCGCGCCTCAGACCGTAAAATTGCAATATATACCATACGACAATATGCCAGAAATAAATGTTGATAAACCAATGATTGTCCTGTTTATAGCGGACACAGGAAAAATCCGTGATAAAATCGGTACAGACTTGGCGGTGCGACATATGGGTTTTATTTTGCCAAATGGGATGCTGCGTCATGCATCATATCGGCACGGCCAGGTTATGGATATAGATTTTTCAAAATATGTTACGCAAATTATGGAAAATAAAAATAATTTAGGTATAATGTTGCTGGAAATAATAAAATGAAAGACGATAAAATAATTCAAATGGATATGGGGGCATCTGTATCATCCCGCGGTGGTACGGTGTGTCTTGGCATAGAATCATCATGCGATGAAACCAGTGCGGCAATCGTTGATTCAAACCGCAACATCTTATCCCATATAATTTATTCCCAGATTCCAGAACATCAAAAATACGGTGGGGTCGTTCCTGAATTGGCGGCACGTGCACACATCCTTGCCATTGACGAGGTTATTCGGCAAACATTGAACCGTGCAAACATGACGGTTTCTGATATTGATATTATTGCCGCGACCGCGGGTCCCGGGTTGATTGGTGGTGTACTGGTCGGGTGGATGGCGGCGGTCGGAATGGCACAATCCACAGGCAAACCGCTGATTGCGGTCAATCATTTAGAAGGACACGCCTTGGTTCCGCGTCTGGCGGCAACAACCGCGGATAATTCGGCATCGCCGGTTTCGGTTGAATTTCCGTACTTACTTATGCTGGCATCGGGTGGACACTGTCAAATATTATTGGTACGCGGTGTTGGACAATATGAAATGATTGGGCAAACACTGGATGACAGCGCCGGCGAAGCATTTGATAAGGTTTCAAAGATGTTGGGGCTTGGGTATCCGGGCGGTCCAATTGTTGACCGGCGCGCCGCATTGGGAAATCCACATGCGTTTGATTTCCCACGGCCATTAACCGATAAACCAAACTGCGATTTTTCATTCAGTGGTATTAAAACTGCGGCGCGCACATTTTTAAACAAATATCCTGAACCACACGGCGATGAATTCATAAATGATTTTTGTGCATCGTTTCAGGCCGCAGTTGTTGACTGCATCACAAACCGATTGGCGCATGCAATGAATACATCGGCGGTATTGGCCACCAAACCAAAAACGCTGGTCGTTGCGGGTGGTGTTGCAAAAAACAGTGCAATACGCAGCGCAATGGAAAAACTGGCACATGAACACGGTATGATTTTTGCCGCTCCACCAATGAATCTGTGCACTGACAACGGCGCAATGATTGCATGGGCGGGTTTGGAAAATTATAAAGTTGGCAATATCGTGCGCGAACCAATTGCGCCGCGTCCAAGATGGCCTTTAACCGAACTGATGGAAAAATAAAATGCAAAAGCCCGAACCATTCGTAAAACCTGATATGATTTTTTCTGTATCCGACGCATCGGCACTGTTGAAAAATGTTGTTGAAACCGCGTTCCCGGTTATCAAGATTCGTGGCGAATTGTCACAAATCACACGCGCAACATCCGGGCACATGTATATGACAATAAAGGATTCATCGGCGGCAATGTCTGTTATCATATGGCGCGGAACACCAATAAACTTTGCGCTTTCTGATGGATTAGAGGTCATAATTACCGGGAAACTTACCACATATCCGGCACGCAGCAATTATCAAATCATTGCCAATAACATTGAAATGGCGGGGGTTGGCGCAATTCTGAAAATGTTGGAAGAACGCAAACAAAAGTTGGCCAACGAAGGATTGTTTGATGCATCACGCAAAAAGCCCTTACCTAAATTACCAACAACAATTGGTGTGGTCACCAGTCCGACCGGTGCCGCGTTTCAAGATATTCAAAACCGCCTGCGCGAACGATTTCCGGTGCATATTATTCTGTACCCCGCCACTGTCCAGGGCGCAACCGCCGCCGCCGAAGTTGCCGCCGGTGTTAAATACTTTAATCGCACAAAAAATGTAGATGTTATTATCGTTGCGCGCGGTGGTGGATCGCTGGAAGACCTGTTGCCCTTTTCCGAAGAAATTGTTGTGCGCGCGGTCGCCGAAAGTGAGATACCGGTTATAACCGGTGTCGGGCATGAACCTGATTGGATGTTGGTGGATTTTGCCGCAGACCATCGCGCACCCACCCCAACCGGCGCAGCCGAGGCAGTTGTCCCAACAAAAATATCGCTTGTCCAAGAATTGGACAACCTGTGGCACAGAATATCATCAAACATAACAACGCGCGTTATGAACGCAAAGAAACAAATTCAAAATACCACGATAAAAAGCCCACGACAAATGGTTATGGAACGCGCGCAAAGATTGGATGATATCACACGAACGCTTGGTATAATAATAAATGCAAAATTAAATGTGACACATCACAGCATAGAGCACTGTGGTCAAATGTTAAATTCACTGGGGTATAAAAATGTTTTGAAACGCGGATATGCCATTGCACGCAGCGCAGACAACAAAATAATATCATCGGCAACCTGTGCGGATAAAATTACCACCATTGAATTTGTTGATGGAATTAAAACAATTTAATTTTTCAATAATGTTCTTGCGGTGGCCAATGATTCAGGCGTTATTTCGGCCCCGCTGATTATACGGGCAATTTCGTTCAATCTTTCACCATCGGTGATTTCATGAACGGTTGTCGTGGTTGTTTCGCCGTTCGTTGTTTTTTCAATCTTGAAATGTTGGTCGGCAAATCCGGCAACTTGGGCCGAATGGGTTATAACCAACGCCTGGGACTTTGCCGCAAGGCGGTTCAATCGGTCACCAACCGCCGATGCGGTTGCACCACTGATACCGGTATCAACCTCGTCAAAAACAAACACATGTGCAGAATCGCAACCCGCCAACACAACACGCATCGCCAACATCAAACGCGCCAATTCACCACCAGATGCAGATTTATGTAATGGTGCAAATGGCATTCCTGGATTTGTTTTAATCATAAATGTAATATTGTCCACACCGCCTGCGCCGGGGGGTACGGTTGCAAATTCAACCATAAAATCCGCATTACCCAATTTTAAATCGGGCAATTCATGCAAAAGACGGATACGCAATTCATCCGCCGCCGTATGACGCGCCACACTTAACGCATTTGCCAAATCTTCGTATTTTCGTTTTGCCGTTGCGACCGCCGCATTCAGTTGCTTTAGTTCCGCATCAGAATTATTTATCGTATTCAAAGCGGATTCCATTTCGGTTAATTTATTTGGTAATTCATCTGCCGTAACATGGTGTTTGCGTGCCGCCGCGCGAATTGCAAATAATCGTTCTTCTATTGAATCAACCGTATCAGTATCTATTTCATCGGGTGCGATTGCATCAGCAACATTTGCAACCATTTCTGCGGCATTATATAAAATATCAATTTGTTCGGCAAATGGATTCGGTTCGGTTTTAATGCGTTCCAGAATGTGCGCAACCGTATATATCTGGGAATCAAGAGTATTTCCACCACCCCCGATTGCATTTGCCGCGTCCGCCAAAATCGTCGCGTTCTTTTCGGCATTTATCATATCAGCGCGTTTTGTTGCAAGTTCATTTTCTTCGCCGATATGAACATTTAATGCGCGCAATTCTGCGATATTATGTTCCAGATATTCTTGTTCAATCGCATTGCGCTCAAGAAATTCGGTTGTTGCGCGCAAATCGTTTTCCAATCTATTTAATTCATTATATGCAATACGAACATTGTTTAACAATGTATTAAAATTATCAACATTTTGGGTGGCAAATTCATCCAGTGCAACACGATGCATAGCGGGGTTTAACAATGCGTGATTTGCAAATTGCCCATGTATTTCAACCAATTCATCACCAATTGTTTTCAATGTTTTAATTGAAATCGGGACATCATTAACCCACGCGCGACTTTTGCCATCTGTGCCAAGCGTGCGACGCAAAATAATCATATCATCATGTTCAATCCCCATTTCATCCAAAATTGTTGCCACACCCCCGGGACACGAATCAAATTCTGCGGTTACCGACGCGCCATCCGTTCCATTACGAACAAGACCAATATCTGATCGCGCACCCAATGCCAGCGATAACGCATCCAACAATATACTTTTACCCGCGCCGGTTTCACCGGTCAAAATATTTAAACCCGAACCAAATTCCAGATTCAGTTTATCTATTAACACAATATTAGAAATTTTTAAATTCGTTAACATGATTGTATTATATCCGTTATTGGTATATTTTCCAGTGTAAAATCATTCAACCAAAGTATCTTTGCGGCAATATTAAAACCCCGATAAATTTGCTTTAATAATGCACAATATTCATTTAATTGTTCAACATATTTTTTATAATAGATTTTTTTATCAACATCGGTTTTATAGTCTAGGACAACCACGATTTTCGTATCGTTATTTACATACAACCGGTCAATGCGACGACTGATGAATTTACCATTTATGGTGCCTGCTATTGGAACCTCGGTCTGGGAAAGCAAACCAAATAATTCACACAATTCAGGATTGTTTTTTATGCGCAATATAATATTTTCGTTTCCGACCCAACCGTCCGGGCCATAAAAAACATGCTGCATTTGTGCATGCATACTAAGCCCAGCCCTGGTTGCATACTCTAACTGCGTTTGATTTTTAACCAATTCATGTAATTTAGTTTTCATAATTTGTTATCCTGATTATATCTCCGTTATCAACCGTACCAATTTTTTCACTAAGTGTATTCCATAGCACAGTATGCCAACATAATTCAGGCGCATTTCTGTTTCCTGAAAAACCATAAATGTATAATTCATCACGTGCACGCGTCATTGCCACATAAAGCAATCGGAAGTATTCTTCGGTTTCAACACCTGATTGTTTTGAATAAATTTCATTAAATTCTGGGCTAAATTCGTTGGGTCGGTGCGCCGTCCATACCCAAACCGGCCAAAATTCGCCCGCATGCCCAGCATCCAAAATTTTATAAATATTTTCTGATTTTGGCACAGATACCGTATCTATTAAAAATACCGCCCGCGCCTGCAAACCTTTGCTGCCATGAACTGTGACAATACGAACCCCATCGCCCGAATCCAGGCTGCGTTTAATCTCGCTGTTGCCGGTGATAAACCATTTGATAAATTCACGCAATGTCCCCGGATGCGTGCGTTCATATGCCAAACACATGGTAATAAATTCTTCCAATGGGTCAATAACCTGGACCCCAAGCGCCGCGATAATATTTTCACGCACATTATGATTATTTAAAATATATGTAAAGAAACTGTATGGCCCGTCTGTCTTTGCGTGTTCTGTATAATCATAAAGTCGTAAATATATATCACTATACGATTTTTGTAAAACATCAAAAACCGTCATTTGTTCTGAATTTTTATCGTATGCACGCCGTAATAAATTTTCGGCATTCCGTACATTGCAAATTTCGTATAATTGTGCATCATTCAATCTGAACAGCGGACTTTTTAACACACAGCACAAACTATAATCATCGGTTGTATCCATACAGAAACGTATTAAATTCATAAAATCACGAATAATTGGAAAATCCGGTAAAACTATTCGGTCGGCACCGGCAACCGGTATATTACGGCGTTTTAATTCGTTCGTCATCGGAACCGCCAGTGGCGCACGTTGCTGCAACAAAATCATTATGTCGTTTGGCGCGTAATGTTTTTTACAAACCAATTCTTCAATTTTATCTGCAATATTTATTATATACTGTTTGCGCGCCGTTGCGGTTTCTTGATTGTCCACCGATTGGATTTTGTGAATTTCCGCCAACCCGCAATCATTTGTACGAAAACATTTGTGCAAATTGTTTACAAAGCCGGTCATTCTTGCAACGGTTTCATCACCAAAAAACATATCAACCATTTGCAATATCGGCGCAACCGAACGAAAACTCTGAGTTAACGGCACCTCTATTATTGCACGGGCATTATTGGTTATATATTTTGAAATTTCATCCCGACTGCGCGCAAACGCATTTGGATCTGCACCTTGAAATCCATAAATTGACTGTTTAGTATCACCAACAACAAACAATGAATGCGGTAAATCAGAGTTGTCACCTTCGGTAAAGAAATCGCCCGCCAACATACGCAACAAATCCCATTGCAGTGGCGCGGTATCTTGCGCTTCGTCAACCAAAATATGCGATAAAGACAAATCCAGTTGCGACAAAACCCACCCCATTGTTTCCGGATTTGAAAATAGTCGGTGCGTATATAAAATCAAGTCTTCAAAATCCAAAACATTCCGCGCGCGTTTTAATTCCATATATTGCTTTGCAAACGCCGCCGACAAATCAAACAACGCAATCGTATCGGCAAATATTTTTTCATTCACCAATAACACATTTTTTTCAAAAACACGTTCTTTTTCATCGGCCAAATATTCATAATTTAATCCAGATACTAAAATCGTTCCGGTTTTGGTTAAATAGGCATGTTTATACACATCAAAATTTATTGTATTTTCAATATATTGCTCGGTCAGGCTGATAAGTTTCTCTAATGCCTTGGTTGGTTTTTTCTCGGATTTTGCCAACAAAAGTATATTTTTAAGTTTTTCAACCGGTTTTTTATCGTTTTTTTGCCGGGTCAATTTTAAAGATTTTTTAATCGTATCAACGAAATAATTCCTATACTTATCAAAATTATTTATTGCAAAAAAGTTCTTGTATTGTCCGCCAATTGTTTTCAATAAATCGTCCAATTTGTATTCAGACATAACGCCAATAATGTGGTCAAATGCGGCCTTGGTTCGTTCGTCATTATCGGTTGAATTTACTAATCGCATCATTGCATCATTTAACAATATTTGCTGCGGCGCATCAGACACCAACGACCATGATGGTGACAATCCTGACTCGGTCGGGAAACGATGCAATATTTCTTCGCAAAAACCATGTATTGTTTTTATTTTTAAAATTTCGGGGTTGTCAATATATTTAAAGAAAATCTTACGCGCATGCGCGATATCTTTTGCGTTGGGATTTTGATTTATTGCAACCCCGCGCAACAATTCGCGCAATTCATCATCATCGGCCATTGCCCAGCGACGCAACGCAGCCAAAATACGATTACGCATTTCGCCCGCCGCCGCGTTTGTATAGGTTAAACATAAAATTCCCGAATTCGTGGCATTGTCACGAAACAAAATACGCAACAAACGTTCGGTCAAAACACTGGTTTTGCCGGTACCAGCATTTGCCTGGACCCAAACATTATGCGTTGGTTCTGCGGCAATTTCCTGTTCAGACGAAAGAGTATCTTTTTTTATCATTTATCTGCTTGCTTTATCGTGGGAATAATAGTATAAATTTATGGTGACTGCAAGAACATATCTTATCATTTATTGGGGGGCAAAAAATGGATTTCGGTAATACTTTGTTTATAGTAACCATTTGTTTAGCGGGGCTGTTATTTATCGTGCTGTTGGCATTATTTTTTATATCACGCCGGTCCCAACACACCATGCAATCAATGATTGATATTATAACCGAACCTGATCGCGCCCGAATCCAAGATGCATCAAATATATTGCAAACTATAATGGCGGGCGAAATTAAAAAGATACTTGGCGGATTTCAAACAATGCAAAACACTCTGCGCGCACAAATTGCCACCGCCGAAGAATTAAAAAATGAACTGACCGCACGCAACGATGCACTGGTTCAGACCGCCAATGACGCGGTTCAACGCGTTGCGCAAATGACGGGGCGCATGGATAATACAGTATCCGGCCTGCGCGATGTGGTAAATTCAGAAAATTGGAACGATGTTTCCGCTGCGACTGACCGATTTGCCGGCACAATCCAAGAAACACTTAGTCGTATATCCGAAACGACAAAAGATTCAACCGAAAAAATTGCACAAATAAACGGACATATTGAACAATGGGATGCCGCCAGCGACAAATTTACAAGCAACCTGCAAAAATCATTTGATTTAAACCGTGAACAATTTCAATCCATGACCGATAATGCGAATACTATACAAGAAACAATTTCAAAACTGGCCGCCACCAGTGCCGAAGATTTTGGTAAAATTAAATCCGCCGCCGCCGATTATGAAAAAACATTGGAATCCAACGACAAGATTACCAGTGCATATCTTTCTAAACTGGATACTTTTGGAAAACAGAGTAAAAAGCAATTAGGTGCCCAGATGAATACACTAACCAATACCGCAAATGTTGTCGGTGCCCAGGTATTATTATCAGAATCTTCGGTTGAAAAACAGGTTCGCAAACTGACCGATGCGGTTGAGGCACTTATAACCAGTGCAACAGAAACAGAAAGCGCAGTTCGTGGAATTTCATCAGAATTATCAGGATTGACAAATCATTTTGAAAACGAAATCAAAGAATTTGCCGACGATGTGGTTAGCGAATTAAAAACTGTATCTGGTGTAGCAGACACAACATTAAAAGACACCAAAATTGCCGCCAACGCGTTTTCAGAGTCGGTTAAATCTATGGCAACCGGGGTACGCGAAACACTGATTGAAATGAATTCCGCGCACACCCAACTGGCCGGACAATCCGAAGGACTGATAAAAATGTCAACCGAAACAACCGCCCAGTTGAAACCTCTGTCTGAGCTGATTGAACGATATTATGTTGCCCTGCCCGATTTGGCGACCGCATCGGAAAACATGGGTACAGGACTTAGCAAAACGGTGGCGGAACTTGATAAAAAAATAACAGCAATTCGCGAAACGGTCGCAGAATCAACCGTCGCCGTTGCAGAATCTGCGGCAAAATTGGACGAATTGGCGGGCGAGTCGCGTCAACAAATGATAGATTTAATGTCTGATTATGCCAAGGCGGTTGACACCATGCAAACATTGAATAAACAAATGATGGTTGCACGTGCGGCGGCACCAATGGATGCAATTAAAACAATTCCGAATACATCACCGCGTGCAAGCAGTCGCGACTTCGTTGAACAATCGGCACACGAATTTGATAAAATGTACGAACAAACAATTGACCTGGTTCGTGCGATGGGTGGTGAAATTCCAGATGTTGTATGGAAAAAATATCACGAAGGCGATAAAACAATTTTTGCAAAATGGATGGCAAAGATGGTTCGTGCCGCCGATAAAAAACGTATACGCGAACTGATTAAATCAGATGCGGTTTTTCGTTCCCAGGCGACACAATTTGTGCGCAGTTTTGATAAAATCTTGACGGCGGCGCAACAAACCGACACATCCGATAAACTGGTTACAGCAATGTTAAAAAATGATTTAGGAATCATATATTCATCGCTGAGCCAACAGGTTTAATCTTTGAAAAAACCTATCTAGTTTTTGATAGTTTTTGTTCTAGTAACATATCATCATATAAAACATTTATATACTAGGTCAGACGGGCATCGAAATTCCCAGATATTGGGCGTAATATGTAATCGGGACGCAGACCCGCGTCTAGGAAATCCCCGGCATCACAGGTATTAGCACAACGAACCAACATATCATTTGGCATAGTTGTGCGTTTTGATGCGATTTCAAAATTGTTATATGGCGGTATAAACCATGCAATTTTAAATCCATAATCACGATCTAATTTCTTCAGATGAAACCAATCTATCATTTGACGAATATATTTCGGTTCTATTACATCGTAAGTAAGATTCCGACCAAGATTATTCATAATCTCGCTTTCAGGCACCCCGTATAACCATTTACGGTCACCAACATGCCATATATTTTCATTTACCCACAGTTTTGTCACCAACGGTGTATTTTCAAAATAGTTTTCATCACGAAAATAATATGGATTTGATTCAGATTCACCGATACGCATATCTCGCGTGGTCGCAGACTTTAAATTATAAAACAACCCTGTGGGCAAAGTATTTTTGATAAAATATGTCTTACCCGACCCAGAAATACCGGTACAAAATAAAACCATCTTTTTCATATGCGGCTCCTTTGGTTTTACAAAAGACGGTCGCAAAAAATCATGCGACCGTTGGGTTAATCTTCTAAGAAACTGCGTAATTTGCGCGCCCGCGTTGGATGTTTCAGTTTATTCAACGCCTTTTGTTCAATCTGGCGAATGCGTTCACGCGTGACCCCAATATATTCACCAACTTCTTCTAAGGTGCTGGTTTTATTAGTGCTCATACCGAAACGTTGACGCAGGACGGTTTCTTCTTTTGGATCCAATTCCGACAGAATTTGTGTGACAATCTTGCGAAGATTCTTTTGCGCCGCCGATGTAAACGGATTCTTGGCGGTTTCATCGGCAATGATTTCCATGCGCGAACTGTCATCTTCGGTGCCGACGGGCGCTTCTAATGAAATTGGACGAACATTGACTTTCATCGCTTTATGAATCTTGTCCACCGGCAAATATATAATCTTGGACAATTCTTCGGCAGTTGGCTGACGACCATATTTATGCATAAATTGCCGCGATGCGCGTTGAATTTTATGTATGTTATCTATCATATGCACAGGAATACGAATTGTGCGTGCCTGGTCGGCAATACTGCGTAAAATCGCCTGTTGAATCCAATTGGTCGCATAGGTTGAAAATTTGTTTCCCAAACGATAGTCAAATTTATCAACCGCCTTCATCAAACCGATATTGCCATCTTGAACCAAATCTGAAAAATCCAGTCCCAGACCGCGATTACTGCTCTTTTTTGCAAATTTTATAACCAAACGCAAATTTGCCTCTATCATTTCACGTTTCGCCTTGGCGGCCTCGGTCTGACCACGACGAACCAATTCAACAACCTTTTTATATTCCGCAGTCGGTTGACCGGTTTCGGCGGCAATTGCGGTAATATCTTCTTGAATTTTTAATATATCGGCACCATGTTTTGTTGCAAAATTTACCCATACTGGATTTTTATGCTTTTGTAATTTTTTCACCCAGTTGCGGTTTAATTCATTTCCAACATATTCTGCCAAGAAATCTTCGCGTTTAATCTTACATGCCAATGCTAAACGCAACATTTTACCTTCTAATCCCATCAGTAATTGGTCACGTTGAGTCAATTTTGACATAATTTCTGCAATTCTGTCGTCATTAAGACGGATTTTTCCAACATATTCGAATAATTCTAGACGCAATTTATTATATTTCTTTTCCAACGCTTCATCGGGTTTTGATGAAACTAGTAAATTATCCAAACGTTTTGCCTGTAATTTTTGCATTGACGAAAAGATACGTTTAATTTTACCGAATAATTCTGTGATTATTGGCATAAGTGCCTCTTCCATCACAGGAATTGAAACACCAGAAGAACTGCGTTGATCACCTTCTTTGTCATCTTCGTC
>CACWNX010000001.1:672181-688656 GCA_902762295.1 uncultured Pseudomonadota bacterium | reverse complement strand
ATCATTTCTGGATTAGCACGTATTATATTTTCTGCATGATGTAATTGTTTGATAGATTCTATAATAGCTTTACGTTCCCATCGTTGCCAGGCCACAATCGGATTTATGTTTTCATTATATTTTATATTTTTGTCTGAAAACACCAAAACCGTATTGCCACATATAACCAATAAATCGCACAACTCTTTAAAACCAGATGATGTTTTTATTTGTGGGTTTGGATAACTCCAAAGTCCCATAAAAACTTTTTCTCCCAAATTTACTAAACGATGTTCTGACTCTGTTACACCTATAGACTTTTTTACTACCATTTCCTATATTTCCACACTATCTGCACATACGACATATAAGAAGGCGATTGGTGGACATACGATACACCAGAATACAAACCAGCCCTTCCTAATAAAAACTGCATTTCTTGGTTCGTGTTGTTTTGCCATCTTATACCTCGTTGTTTTGTAATTTTTTCTTTTTTAACCATAGTATAAAGCCGGTGTTTTAGCAACTGATTTTGATTAACTAAATCGTAACGATATCGTTTATGAAATCGTTCACGATATCGTTAAAAATGAAACATACTCTCTCACACGATTTCGTTACGAGAGAATGTATATAATGTACTCTTTTTTATACTATTGAATACTGTTTTTGACCAATCTAAAAATGTACATATTTGCATACTACTTTCCATTTTTACACAACAGTACACAATAAAAATCCCTGATTTCTGCGTATTACAGCCGATTTTTTTGACACTGGAACTGTTGCTGTTAATCCGTATGTCAGTTGAGCAGATGTGTGGCAATGGTGTCATTTTGACATTTTTGTCTGAATTCTGCTGGGTTGACATGATTTATACTGGATAACGCTGCAAAATCTTTTCAATACTTTTACCCAAGCTAAGTAAATCTAAGATGTCTCTTGTACGACCTATGTTTATACATCTGAGCCAAGATTTCCGCAGATTTCTGCGGATTTTTTGTTGTTTTTAGGGGCGTTAATACCCCTTAACAAAACTACCCCAAAGTGCCGAAAAAGTGATATACATTGACTACAAAAACATACATTTGACATACGGTGTGTTCTATGTTTCGCATTTTTACCCAACTTGATTATTTCTAAAAACTGTGTATAATATAAAACAATCAAGGTGGATTTAACCTGACTTGTCCTACCTTTAAATGGACTAAACAAGGAGTTGTAATATGCAATTTTTCCTATACTTTATGCCGCATTTTGCACAGTGCTTTTGCACCTGTGTTGGTAGCTACATGAATCCACCTTTGGTTCTTATTGCAAAAACCAAAGGAGTGAATTATGCAAAGAACAGCAGAAGCGGTGTCTTTGGGACACCCAGATAAAGTAGTCGATTACATTTCCAGTTACATTTTGGATCGGTTAATCGAGCAAGATCCACAGGTCAAATATGCCGTTGAAGTCTTGATAAAAGACAACAATGTCGTCCTTGGTGGCGAAGTTACCACATCTGCCCCACTCGGTGATTTGACCGCCTATGTTAAGGCCGCCCTTGCCGAAATCGGCTATGATGACCGGTACGCATCAATATGGGGCGATTTGGCCATTAACCCAGCGCAAATAAAGGTTACCAATTTGATTGGTGTACAATCCGCAGATATCAATCGTGGTGTTGTCGCTGATGGTTGGGGCGATCAAGGGGTGTTTGTTGGTTATGCCTGCCAAGGTGACGGCAAGATAAATCGGGAATTGTATTTGGCACGAAAGCTGAACAAAGCCCTGTACGATAAAGCCCGTCAATCTGATAATCTTGGCATAGATATCAAAACACAAATCACATTGAACGATGACCGGATAGAAACCGCTATTGTGGCAATACCAATGCTGCACGATGAAGATCTGACGGAATTTGTGATTTCTGTCCTAGGTGAAAAACCAACGCACATCATCATAAATGGAACCGGACGTTATACATATCATGGTTCCATCGCAGACTGTGGCATTACAGGGCGAAAATTAGCCTGTGATTTTTATTCTACTGCTTGCCCGATTGGGGGTGGCTCTCCATGGACAAAGGACGCTAGCAAGGCAGATTTAACTCTTAATGTTTATGCTCGTATCTTGGCATGTGAACATTTGGCCGATAACGACGAATGTTTTGTTTATCTGTCTTCGTGCATCGGGCGTGCCGAACTGCCCAGTGGCCTGATTAAAACGATTAAAAACGGGGTTGTTTCCTTTTCTAATCTCTGGTGCAATCAAAAACCCAGCGTACTGATAAAGGCATACGGTTTGGACAAGCCGATTTATACCAAACTCTGCCGGCGGGGAATCTGTGGAATACAGAATTAAAAAAGGTGCCGTTTGGCACCTTGGTTTTAATACACCTTAACAAACCTCGGCATCGGCAAATGCGAATTGCGTCAACGAATTTTCTTTTGCCTGGACACATATATATTGCATTTCAGTTGCGCCTGTATTTTCCATCGCACGTTTCGCCCCAGTTGCAACACGAATAGCGGTTCCAGGTTTAATTTCAATCTTGTCATCATCAACCGTAAATGTGCCGTTACCAGTTAAAAAGATATAGATTTCTTCGTTTTGTTTGTGAATATGATTAAACGGCGATTTTGCACCAGCAGGCATAACACTAACCGAAATTTCCGCCGATGTTAAGCCAAGCGCATCGTGCAGAAAAACCTTGCCATATTCTGTCTTTGCAACATCTGCCATTGTTCCAAAATTTGTTGATGAATATTTTGCCATAAAATTCTCCTTTATTTCTATGCGCATTTATTTTATACTGTTATAAACATTTTGTAAAGTAGGCACATTTTTATAACATAGTATCATAAAAGAAACTATTGTGTAAAACAAAGGAAAAGACAATGAAAAAATCTGATTTGCCGGAATGCCCAGTAGCGACAGTTTTAACACTGATTGGTAATAAGTGGAATGTTTTGATTATACGCGACCTGTTAGTTGGTGTAAAAAGATTCGGTGAATTACAACGCAGCATCGGTTGCAGTCAAAAGGTTTTGACGGACAACCTGCGTGAATTAGAAACCAATGGCCTGATATCCAGAAAAGTTTATCCAGAGGTTCCACCCCGCGTTGAATACAGCATGACAAAGTTGGGCGCAACATTATCACCTGTGTTGAATGCTATGGCAACATGGGGGGATGAATACAAGAAAAATCTTAAATAATAATTGTTAAAAAATATATGAATAACAAAGGTGCCGCTTGGCACCTTTTTTTAATTGCTCAATTCTTTTTCCAATTCATCTACTATTTTCAACAGTTCTTCTGGAATATAACTTCTGGTCTGTTTTTTTATTTCATCGGGAACACCTTGGCACCTGTTATTGTTATATTGAATTATATACGGAATCGGGCGCCAAGTCTGACACTGCCGAGTACATACAGGCCATCATCTTCCGCCGGCGCATAAATTCTGCTGTATCCCAATTCAAAGGTTGTTATATCAGAATATTGATATCCAACACCCGCATACAGGGCATAAAGCAATCCGTTATCATGCAAAGGATAGACATCGCTATCAACGGTCCATTCTTGGTTTCCAAAACTGTACCCCAGTCCCAATCCAATATATGGAACGACCCGGTCAATCCTGAAATCCGCGTAACCATTGGCAAGCAAGAAAAAATCATTAAACTTTATTTTTACCGTATTGGTAATTTCATGTCCAAGTCTTATTTTTCCGTCTTGATGATAATTGTTATATCCGAATTCCGCCTCTAGTCTAAGGTGAAACCAACTGTATGGATTTTGGGTGACATACATACTGTTTGGGGACCAATCGATACCCACCGCCGCAGATATTCCCCACAATAATCCAGACGCATCATATCGTGACCCATCATTAAAATCTTTAACCAGATAATCCCCCAGTTTCATATCATCTTGGTATATAGCGGTGTCACCCACCCCGGTTTTTACCGATGCGTAATATTCACTCTTTGCATTGGCCGCATTTGTAATGAGAATTGTACCGATTAGTAAACAAAAGAATTTTTTCATATGACCTTCCTTTAAGACAGAAATTATTATAATAATGTCACAAATTTTTTTCAACAACAATTCAAGGCAAAAAAACAAAAAAAATAAAAAGTCAAGTGCAAAATATTAAAAATATGCTTTTCATGGTGTTTGTTGTGGGGTGTATTTTGTGATATAATATTGCACGAGAGGAATGTTATGTCACATTGGAACTGGTTATTTTTAGGGGTTGTATTGCTGGCCGAGGGTATTTTCATGTATCCGTTGATGGCGGCGCCCACCGTCAAGAATTTAGGTGGCGCAATCAACAGTAATACCCAAGCCAGTATGAACCGGGTATCCGCCGCAAAATTATCAACCGCCGGCAACAGAACACCATCTGGGCGCGCATTAAGTTTATCTAATAAACCCGCATCGGTCACAACCGGTGTTTCCGGTGCATCCAAGACAATTGGAACCACCGATTCGGTACGATTGTCGGGAATGCATAATAACATCATCAAAAGCATAGGAACAAAACTTTCGGCAAATCATACATCATCACAATCCGACAACCCTAATAAATACGATTTAAGCCAACGCGTTACCAATTTAGAAGAAGATATGGCAACCAAACAGGAAATCTTGGAACCGGGTGACGGAATCGATATCAAAGGCAACACAATCAGCGTATCCGAAGAAATTCTGGCGTTACCGGCACAAATGGACGGATTGGCCCAAGAAATTGACGATTTGAATGACAAATTTGATGCGGCGGGTTTATCGGGCGAATATTATACAATCGCAGAAACCGAAGCATATCTGGAACAGAATTATTATACACAACAAGAGATTGACCAGATGGTAAGCCAACTGGTCAATATGAATATTGTGAATCATTTTGATCCCGGATTTTTACACCAGGGTCAGCCATAGAACAAACAAACAAACAAACAAACAAAAGGAGGAACGATAAATGAAAAAAAGTGTGTTATATAGTCTGATTGCATCAATGTCTATGATTTCGGCCGCGGCATCTGCGGCACCGGTGGCAGACGATAGCACCGCATCATTAACGACCAAGGGCTATGTAGATAGCGGGTTAAAGTATGTGTACGATGCAATCAAGGGTGATGTCACAAACGTCCAGGGTGATATTACCGATTTGCAAACGGCATTAAGTGATGGAAATGGTGGTTTAGTTGATGTTGGCGATTTGGCAAACACCGTCGGTGCCACCGGCACGGGCGAAAACCCAAGTACCGGTTTGGTCGGCGATGTTGAAGAATTGCAGGACAAGATTGGTACCGCCACCGCCGGAAACGTACCGGGCACAGGATTAACCGGCCGTGTAGAAAACTTGGAAAATGCGGTTGAAACATTGGATAATCTTGGGACCGATGATTTGGATGCAAATAAAAAATACATATTGCAAACAGACGGCGAAGGTCAAGGTTCGTGGAGTGAAATCGCCATAGAATCAACATGGAGTCCAGAGGCATTTGAAAACAATGTAATGGGCAATAATTAACAAAATAAAAATACTGCATTGTTTCGTTTTTTTGATACCAAATTTATGATATAATGCAAACAAACAAACAAACAAACAAACAAACAAACAAAAGGAACAAAAATGAAAAAACTTTTAAACATATCGGTAATCGCGGCTTTGGCGATTTTGCCAATGGCGGCGAATGCAACTGATTATGCCGTCACTGATCCAACACATGCGGATCCCGCAACGGCGGCACAGACAGACCCGGGCTGGGCATTGGCACAGAGTGGTCAAAACGATGGCAACCTGGCAACTGCCGGCTATGTAAAAGGTGCATATAACCAAACAATGAAAGCAATCAACAAACTTGAAAGCACAAAACAAAATGCATTATCGCCAGACCAATTAACAGCGATTTCAAATGTTTCATCATTATCTAACCGTATGGATGCCGCGGAAAATGATATTGACGCATTAGAAACAACGGTCGGTGATGCAAACAGCGGTTTGGTGAAAGATGTTGACGATTTACAAACAACAGTCGGTGATTCAAACAGTGGTTTGGTAAAAGCTGTCGCAGACAACACAACCGACATTTCCGCATTGGAAACAACAGTCGGTGATTCAACCAGCGGTTTGGTAAAAGATGTTGACGATTTACAAACAACAGTCGGTGATTCAACCAGCGGTTTGGTGAAAGATGTTGACGATTTACAAACAACAGTCGGTGATTCAAACAGTGGTTTGGTAAAAGATGTCGCAGATTTACAAACAGCATCTGCTGATTATGCGAAAAGGATTGGTGTGACACATACAATCAGCAATTCAACAATTGCTGGGACTGTTCCAACCGTTACCGTTTGGGGTGCAGATACACCAGGTACAGCACCAATTACGGCTAGTATTACTGGCGCAACATATACAGAAACTGCACCAACTCCAGCTGGTAACTAATAATAAAATCTTAATTTTTGGTCTGGACAACTTTGTTGATATTTGGTATAATGATATGGCAAAGTTTCCAGGCCTTTTATTTGGAATATGAGAGAGTTATTTTGTATCTTTGCTGTGTTGGCCATTGTTTCCCCCGCCTTTGCCGAGGGGGAATTGGACAAGACGTCCGTTGCGGCGGCCGCGTCGTATGTAGAGGGCGCATATAACGCAATGGATGCGGTAAAACAAGATAAATTGACATCAACAAATGTTATTGAATCGAATTCTGGAGCAATGGTGACCGCGGTCACCGCCAATAACGGTGTTGTCACCGTCACCAAAAGTGAAGTGACCATTCCCGTCGGCGCCACAACCAGTTCAACGCGCGCAAACATTTGGTTGGAATAATTTCCGTTTTATTTAAATCCATAACAAAGGATAATCATCCCGACGGCAACATCGTCATACCGATGTAAATCGGTATCTCGTAATGCCCATCTGATACCCCTCACCCCGGCGAAGGCCGGGGCCCAATTTACGGTATCGCCGTAAACCTGCATCGCGGACATATAATCCCTGCGGGATGATGAGTATCAAGGTTAAATTTTTATTGTGTAATACGCGTGTTGGTTTCCAAATCGCGTTCGCCGTATAAAACGCTGTCGTCATAGGCGGTATATTGCGTTTCACCCTGGGTCACATGAATTGGTGTTATGGTGTGGTCCGTATCACTGACCCCGATATAATGTGTTGTCGCATCGTTTTCAACCCGAATATTTATTGCGGGCAATGTCGGTTTTGTTGTTTTGGTGTATAATATAAAGTCCCCAAGGTGTAATTTACGTCCACAATCCGACGCTTCGTCCGCGCCGTGTCCATATCCAACGGTGGTAAGTCCCGTTGCACATTGGGTACGCGTACTGGTTGAACCGTAATTTACCGCACCACCCGTCGCCCAATAACTAACACCCGCATCGGTACATGTTGTTGCATTCGCGGTCGCTAAATACGAACCCACCGGACAAACCAGTTGGCAATCGGTTGCCGCCGTTTTACCATTTATCGTATTGTCGGTGTATCCCGTTGGACAAGGTTCACATGTGCCAGAATTCATATATGTTGCGCCACTACACGTTCCAACCGGCACACATGCATCGGCAGACCCCGCATCCGTCATGTTCGTGACACCACCATTTTGACAACGCGTACGAATTCCAACATCACCCCAATTTATCAAACTGTCGTCTGTATAATAACCATTACCAACATTTATGCACGACGCATCATTGGCGTTTGCCAAATATGTTCCTGGTTCACAATGTATTTGACATTCATAGATAGATTCTTTTCCATTTTGTGTATTAGAAATATAATTCGTTGGACACAGTGTACATATACCGGTACCCGGATCCGGGTACATCGCACCTTCGCATGGTTCGACACCACCACACTGATAAATACTGCTGGCATTATTTATAATTTCATTATTTTCCATAGTTGGCGCACCATTTGGACATTTATTACGTGTTCCAACCGTTCCATAATTCGTATAAGTTGCGCCAACATAGTATCCATTACCCACGGGACCACATGAACCAAATGAATCGCCGCTATCGGCACCGGCAATAAAGGTATCAAACCCAGCATTCACATAAAAACCACCGTTAACACGATTATACATACCCAATTCACCGTCTGATTCGCGTCGTGCAGGAATCAGGTCTAATTTCAACACGCCATCGTCATACAATTGCATTGAATACATGCGTCCACCAAATATTTTATCGCCATTTGGAAGTTCAATTGAATTGCCGTTTTTAAACGCACTGCCGTTCGTAAATAATTTTATCGTATTTCCTTCATAATTAATCGACACATCTGGTACATCCGCTGTTTTTGGACTATTGTTATCAACAGTAATCTTTGGAACACCACTTTTCTTACCATTACTTCCAAGTGTCAAAGTAATATCATATGTTATCGTATATATTTGATTCTGATTCAATGGGGCAGAATATTGCGCTTTTGCACCCCCACCATTTGTTTTCTGCAGCCATACACCAAAAACATTCTTTTTCCACCCAGAACTAAATCCACCTTTTCCATATAAATTTCCAAAGAAATTACCCGAATCATATTGCGAAGGATTTTTTATTTCTTCAAGATTTTCTATCACCACGGTTCCATTTACGTGGTCACTTGTGACCCCATATCCAGTATCAATAAATTGGTTTCCGTTTCTGCTCTGTAAATACTCAAGTGGCGTGTACGTCGCAAAAACTGTTCCCCCCGCACAATAGGCCTGGCACTGGTTAATGTTATTCTTGCCGTCTATGTCGTTAGCGGTATACCCAGTTGGGCAATTTTTACAAGCCCCCGTTGCAGAATCATAATATGTTGCCCCCCGGCATGATGTTTGGCACTGTGATGAACTGGTCGCGGTTTGTGTCCCCGTTAATTGACCAGATGGACATTGACCACGCGAACCGGTTGAACCGTAATTTACATCGGATGCCGCCGCATAGTATCCATCACCAACATTGGTGCATACTGTATCATTCGCATTTGCAATATATGTCCCGGCATAACAATGAATCTGGCATTCACTTATTGATGTTTTACCGGATACCGTATGGGCATCGTATCCAATTGGGCATGATATACATTGCCCCGTCACAGAATCACGATATGTTGCACCGGTACATAATGCTTCCCTACACTGTGATGCACTGGACGCGTTGGTCATACCGGTCGTTTGACCAATTGGACATTTGTTGCGCGATACGGTTGAACCATATGCGACCGTTGTTGCCACCGACCAATAACCATCACCAACATCTTCACACGATGACGCATTTGCCGTTGGCAAATATGTTCCGCCATCACAATGAATTTTACAATCGGTAATTGCATTTTTGCCGTCCGTATCATCGTCATCGTATCCCGTCGGACAATCAACACATGAATTATTTGGATTGCGATATTGTGTGTTACGACAACGCACAACACATTGTTCAACATCGGATGCGGTGGTGGTATTATTTAGTGTCGGCATATTATCCGGACATGGGGTGCGTGTACTGGATTGACCATAACTGAAAACGCCACCCGTCGCGTAATAACCAACCCCCGCATTGGTACAAGTCAAATCACCCACATTCGCCAAATATGTTCCGGCAGAACACTGAATTTTACATTCGTTAACCGATATCTTGGTATTTTTCATATCATGAACATAGTCGCCGGGACATGGAACGCAAACCTCGTTCGTCGAATCCCAGTATTCCGCCCCCTTACACGGATTATCGGGTTGACAAGCCACATACCCGTTCCATGTGATACTTGCGGTTTCCCCTTCATAGCCAGTAATGAACGGGTGTGTTCGTGTCGGACAGCTTTTTAATAAACCGGTTCCATCAAATGTTTGATACCACATATCGCCGGTGGCCGGCGATGGTGCGCCCGCATTCACCAAGCCTGTAAATGCGGTTGCCGGGATATATTCGCCCGATAAACTACTTGCCTGGTAAAAAGTGAACCTAAATTCATCCTGGGCGGCAACCGTAATTCCGGCGAATAAATCATCCGGCAGTGATGTTAAGCCCCTGCACTGGTAAAATGTTGAACGAAACATATTTGGGGCGCCACCCGTTATACCGGAAAACAATCCGTATGGTATCGCCTTTAGCCCGCTTTTATCAAATGTTGAACGGAACATACCTTCCGCCGAACCCGACACACCACTGAACAAATTCGCCGATATCGTTGTTAAGCTGCTGGCACCTTGGAACGTACTGCGGAAACGTGGCTGACCCGCAGGGGTATCAGATACGGTTGGAAACACCGAACCCATTGATCCGGATACGGACGTAATCCATTTAGATGTATTATTTGAATCGGTTTTATAAAACGATATTGCCGCAACAACATTGTCACCACCGGCGGTGTTATATTCCGTTGCCCGGCCACAAAACTTAATCGTTTTAATACCGCCATTTGTATATGTATGCGGGTATGTCGCCACGGTTGTATTATCACGATCTATGTTTTCTATGTTTCCGTCACCCCAATCAACCGCAAAACTGCCCTTTGGGGACATGGTGAACCAAAAATTTGTATTTGCCGCTAAACTGGTTGTGGTAATCGTGAAGCCCGAATTTTCACACGTGACACAGGCTTCTAAATCCGAATTATAATATGCCCAACCCGTACAATTAGATTCTGCAAAGGCACCGCCGGTAAATACAGCGCTCAATATATAAATTGTGCAAAAAAATGTTGCCCTTAATTTTTTCATATCTGGTGTCAGCCAAAGATACAAAGAACTATGAACTTCCCTTCCTTGTTACCAGTGGCAATATACTAAATTGAAAAAAATAATACAAGGGCTTTTTAAAATAAACTATTCAAAAAAAATAATATTGATACTTTATTGACTTTTACTGGTAAAAAACCGATAGTAATATTGCAACAGACTTTATTGCACAAATATCATCAAAAGGGATACAGATGAAATATATAAAATCCGGAACTTTTACAACACGACAATTCAGTATTGATGAAACACTTGACGAAATAGACGATGTTGTCACCCTTGCGTTAGACTGTATAAAAAATGGTGATTTAAAGTTGGCAGAAAAAAACCTGAAACAAGTGGTGGGTTATTTGGCGAACATACGGCGCAAAGTGAAAATCGCGCTGAAGCATGTCCCAGAATCCGTTCAAGAAAAAGAATTTTTATAGTTTATAAATTTATCTTGATTTTTGGTTTTTTGGTTTGTTATAATCATTGCACGACTTTCGGAGCGTTGGCAGAGTGGTAATGCAGCGGATTGCTAATCCGTGACCGTGTTATAGCGGTCCATAGGTTCGAGTCCTATACGCTCCGCCATAAAATTCAAACACCCATTTGGGTGTTTTAATTTTACTTGCGCAGAGTTAGGACGAAGAACCGTCCAAGTTGCGTCAGCAACGGCAGGTTCGACAATGAGTTATTGTTCGCAAACACAGTGTGGCGAACAATAAACGAATGCCGCGCAGCCAAACATTTATGTTTGTGCGAGCAAATCCTATACGCTCCGCCAGTTTTTATGGCTAGTATTTGCAAATAATAATCATTTGACAATCGTTTTTCATACACTATATTTATGACAGAGGGGTGGGCGATGGCAAAATACTATAAAATTATTACCGATAATTCACACTTTGCGGCCGAATATGATATTGCAAATGTCGCCGCGATACCGTTTGGTGCGCAATTTTCTGCAAACAAACCGTTTGATAAAAGTGTTTGTATAACATCAGATGTTCCCGTGATTCATTTTTCGGAAACGGCGTTTGAAACACTTATGTGGTATGAAATTTTGACCAAACCAACCGACAAAATCGCAATCTATGAAATAACCCCATTAAGTCGCGTGGTAAAGCAAAAATGCAATGATTTTCACGGTTTAACACAATGTGGTGCCCAGGTAATTCAAATCGGTAAACAAATTTCAATGGAGACACTGGTGCATCGTATCAAAGACGAATTTAAACAACACAAATTAAAAAAGAAAAATCCATTTCCTGAATTCCGCACTGCAAACATTATTTATGATTGGGTGAAAAACTCACGCAAAATGTAAAACAAAAATTTGCCGCATACGGTCACTTTGCGCCAAGGCGCTTTATTTATCTTGATTTCTTGGATGTTTCACCGTCAATTGTGCGGGTCATTTTCAAGAACTTTTCTGCACGCAATTCTGGTAATTTTTCTGGGTCGGTCTTGGACAACAATTTAATTTGTTCGGACACCGCATTGGCCAGGTTTTGCATTGTTTCCTGCCAATCTGTATGCGCCCCACCTGCGGGTTCCGGAATAACTTTATCAATCACCCGCATTTGCATCATATCATCTGCCGTCAATTTCATCGCCGCCGCCGCGGTGGCTTTATACTTATTATCTTTCCATAAAATACTGGCGCAGGATTCCGGCGCAATTACCGAATAAATTGCGTTTTCCAACATTAACACACGGTCGCCCGTACCAATCGCAATTGCACCACCTGAACCGCCCTCGCCTACATTAACGGCGATGTACGGGGTTTTGATTTCCAATCCGGTCTGTATCGATGTTGCAACCGCCGCCGATTGTCCACGTTCTTCGGCCGCCGAACCCGCAAACGCACCCGCCGTATCAAATAACGATATCACAGGCAAACCAAACCGTTCACCAAGACGCATTAACCGTTGCGCCTTGCGATAGCCTTCGGGATTTGGCATACCAAAACGATGTAATTGTCGTGTTTCAATGGTACGGCCCTTTTCTTGACCGATAATTACCGCCGGGAACCCATTCCAAAAGCCAATACCGCCACACATTGCCGCATCTTCACCAAACAACCGATCGCCCGCCAAATATGTCCAATCGGTCACAATACCGTTTATATAGTCCAAGAAATGCGGGCGATTTTCATTGCGTGCCAATAAAACCTTGTCATACGCATCATTTTCACCCATCCCACGCAGTTTCTTGTTTGAATCCGTCGGTGTGGTCGCAACGATTTCATGTGCAGAACGCGGCTGTTTCGTAAGCACCGCCAAAATTTTTTCCAATCGTGCCTTTAATTCACTGCGTGGCACAACCATATCAACCATGCCATGTTCATACAGATAGTCTGCGGTCTGGAAATTAGACGGCAATTTTTCACGAATATTCTGTTCAATAACGCGACGACCGGCAAAGCCGATTCGTGCGCCGGCTTCTGCAATATTTATATCCCCCAACATCGCAAACGATGCCGTCACACCACCATATGTTGGGTCAGTTAATAATACAATGTACGGAATGCCCGCATCATGCAATTTATTCACCGCAACCGTTGTGCGCGCCATCTGCATCAGCGACAATATATTTTCCTGCATACGGGCACCACCACTGCACGCAACCATAATCATGGGTCGCCGGGTTTTAATGGCGTGTTCGGCACTGGCCACGATGCATTCACCTGCAACGCGCCCCATAGAACCCATCATAAATTCGCCATTTAATATACAAATTGTTGTTGGAATTCCGCCAATTGTTCCATCCGCCGTCGTAACCGCGTCATTAAATCCGGTATCGGCCCGTGCCTCGGTCAGGCGTTCGGTATATGGAATACGATCAACAAACTTCAATGGGTCGTCTGGCATTGTCGGCAAAGGTATCTTTTCCCAAGTACGATCATCAAACAGCAAATCAAATCGCTGTTTCGGATTCATAATAAACGCACGACCACATCGCGGGCAAATATAGTGGTTATCCTTGTAATCTTTGTAATATACCAATTTATCGCACGCCTCGCACTTTATCCACATCAGGCGACGCACACGGTCATACTTTTGTCGGTTTTTATTTTTTATTCCCGAACTTTTTCCAAACAACATGATAAATTATCCATTCATTTTTTTGGTTAATTCACGACTGGGCTTGAAAAGTATCGTTGTATTTGCCGGCAAATTCATCGGTCGGCCTGTTACCGGGTTATAACCAATCTTGGTTGCACGTGGACGTGGTTGGAATGTGCCAAAACCACGAATTTCAATACGGTTACCGTTTGCAACCGCACTAATCATAGAATCCGCCAACGCACTCAATACCGCAGACGCATCGGTGCTGCGCATATGTTTAAATTGAACCTGAACTGTACGAATCATATCAGAACGTTTCATAATCATAACCCCATTTGTTTTATTCGTGCTTGATTGTACCACCCCAAAGGTTAAAAAGCAAGCAGAACCACCAGACACCACAATTTTTACACACCTTTCATTTAAAATGACTTTGAAACCAAATCTATTTCACAGTGCGTAATATATCATCCGATTTTATGTATTCGGGTGAACCACGGCTCAGACGATTCTTTGCACTTTTTGCGTATTCGCGCGCTTTGTCTTTATTTTTTTGCATGCGATAAAATTCCGCCATCGCCCAGTCAGCACGACCATCATCCGAACCGTATGCGCGTGCCAATGTCCAATATGCCAATGGTGTCGGTTCAATTAAAATCGCATGCTTGCACCGTTCAATCGCGATATCACGATCCCCAGGTTTATTTCTTTCAGCCAAAACAATAGACAGCGCAGTTTCTATTTGTGGTGAATTTGGGCGGATTTTTAGTGCGCGCGTATATGCATCAACACTATCATCGTAATGCCCATTCGCAAATTCAATATCACCCAACAATTCATAAAAATATGGATTTTTTGGATTACGCGCCAGCAGTGTTTTTGTGCCAACCAATGCACCATCCAGGTTGCCCGCCCGCATATTCGCGATTGCCCGTGCATATATTGCCGCATCGGATTTGTCTGAATACGGATACAATGTTTTTATTCTGTCAAACCCATCCAGATATCCAATTAACTTTGCACGAATCAAATCGTATTGTTTTATTGTTTTATCGTCATCGGTCTTGAATTTTTTATTTTTGACGGCATCAGATTTTAATTTTTCGCGAACATTTTTCAATCGTTCGCTTGTCAGCGGATGGTTTACCGAATTTGGATTTATTTTTGATTCAATTGCCCCGGTCATATCGTTCATCTGGGTAAAAACATCCATAAATCCATTTGGGTTAAATCCTGCGCGCATCATCAAATCAAAGCCCATATCATCGGCAACACGTTCTTCGTCCCGCGAAAAAGACAAAACCGATTGTCGCGCAATTCCACCCGCACCCGCAACAACACCCGCGCCCAGTGACGGGTTGCCACCGGCAACCATAAGGCCAATGCCTAATGCCTGAATCAACATACTGCGTCGCATTTCTGATTCCATTCGTGACGACATTTGTGCCATGTGTCCACCAATCGTATGTCCCAATTCGTGTGCAACAACTGCGCGCAACGCATTCGGTGACTTTACCCGACTTAACAGCCCCGTATAGATATAAATATCTTCGCCCCCCATAACAAAGGCATTAAAATCATCATTATTTACAATATGCACATGCAATCGTCCATCGCCAATCTTGGCCGCCGTTGCAATCGGCTCTATAAGTTCGGTTAACACAGATTCTATTTCTGTGTCGTTTATCAGCGAAACGGCGTATGCCGGAATTGCAAGAACAAAAACCAATAAAAATACAAAAACTTTGCGCATTCTATTATGCCCCCAATGTTGTTGTACGATCAAATATATACATCAAATCACGTACCCATTGTTCTGGCACATCCATATCAGATGCCGCACGCGATGCCAATTTGAACAAATCCCGATGTTCGCGATAATCAACGAAATGATAATTTATCCATCCACTTTGCCGTGTTCCAAGTAATTCACCAACACCACGCATCATCAAATCCTGTTCGGCGATAACAAATCCATCGTCGGTTTCGGTTAATACATCTAATCTTTTTATGCCATCTGGGGTCAAATTATTGCCGTGCAGTAATACACAAAACGATTGTGCAGTTCCCCGTCCTACGCGCCCACGCAGTTGATGCAATGCTGCCAACCCAAATCTCTCTGGATTTTCAATAACAATAATTGTTGCATCGGGAACATCGATTCCGACCTCTATGACCGTGGTTGCGACCAATATTTTAATCTTAGAATCCGGACGCGCAAAGTCCGCCATAATTTTATCGCGTTCGTCCTTTGGCATTTGTCCATGAACCAATCCAACACAGGAAAAATCTTTGTTTAATTCTTTATACCTGTGTTCTGCGGCGGTCGCATCGTTATCATCGGATTCGGCGACCAACGGGCATATCCAAAAAACCTTGGTTCCCAAAACGACCTGGCGACGCAGACGATCAATCAATGCATCAATTCGTGACATTGGTAATTTTGTCGTCTTGATTGGCATACGCCCGGCGGGTTTGTCTTTAATAATTGAAACATCCATGTCACCGTATATCGTCATTGATAATGTACGCGGAATTGGTGTTGCCGATAACGATAATACATCGGGATTATTTCCCTTGGCACGCAGTGCTTCACGTTGATTTACACCGAAACGATGTTGTTCATCAACGATAACCAAACCTAAATCTTTGTAAACAACATCATCCGAAAATAATGCGTGTGTGCCAATAACCAAAC
>CACWNX010000001.1:0-672145 GCA_902762295.1 uncultured Pseudomonadota bacterium | reverse complement strand
TTTGTCGCGTCCGGTCAGTATTTCACAAACCAACCCAAGTTTTTCACACATTGGTTTTAGTTTTTTATAATGCTGTACCGCCAATGTATCGGTCGGTGCCAACAATGCCGTCTGGGCACCAAATTCCGCCATCATAACCATGGCTGCAAATGCAACCATTGTTTTACCACAGCCAACATCGCCCTGGACCATGCGCATCATTGGAATAGAATGCATCATATCGATGGCAATTTCACCAATCGTTCGTTTTTGACCAACCGTCAGTTCAAACGGCAACGATGCATAGAATTTATCCATTAAGTCATACTTTTTGGTACGCGGTGCACGACGATGCCGTTCATCACTTCGTGTGCGACGGCTGATTGCTATGGCGGTCTGGTGTGCCAATAATTCAAAGTACGCCAATTTGATAATATAATCAGACATTGGTAATAAATCGGCATTGGTTTCGGCAAAGTGTGCATGGCGCAGTGCATCAAAAAATTCAACGATATGTTCGTCAGAGCCGGCAATTTTTTCATCCAGTCCAGCAAAGATTTGATTCCGAACATTCGTAAAAGTTTTTTGTGTTATCCCTTCGCCAGAACGATAAATCGCCTGAATCTTTGGGATTTTTTCGGCATTTTCCGGTGATTCAATAAAGTCGGGGTGATTTATCGTTGGTGTTGCCCCAGATTCTAATTTACCACTGACAATCCGCCATTCGCCAATTGGCAATTTATTTGTCCAGTATTCCAAAAAATTTGAATTAAAAAATTGAATAATAACTTTATTACCAACTTTATCGGTGCATGTTATGCGTGTTGGGCTGCGCCGCCGACCAAATGCACGCCCAATTTTATGGGATTTAACCTGGACCATAACGGTGACAATTTCACCCGGCATCGCACCCGATACAGAATCCATAATTCCGCGGTCTTTAACATATGTTGGAATATGCAAGATAAAATCCAAAATTCGTCGGCCGCCAAGTAAATCATTAAAACGCGCCGCCAATACCGGCCCAACACCGCGAATAAATTGCAGGTCTGTATTCAAAAAATCAAACAATTCTTTATTCATATCATAACCAAAATACACAATTTTGCCCCATTTAGGCAAGGGAAAAGAAAACTTGACTAGGTATTTGTTCGTATTGTTTGTATCTTGGTGTCGCGATATAATATCGGTGTCGTAAGTGACATAAATCAACAAACTTCTTAGGGAGGAAAAAAATGAGAGGATTAACAGATTACGTTCTTGCACCGCTGACTTTTATTGGCGCGATAAACTGGGGATTGGTTGGAATTTTTGGTTTCAACTTGGTCGCATGGTTATTTGGTCCCGCCACGATGGTCAGTAATATTATCTATGCGATTATCGGCATCGCCGCCGTCGTATGGTTGATATTGATGTTCATTGACCGGCCAACACGGTAATGGAAACTTTTTTTAGAAAACGATTTTATTTGCACCGACTGATTCTCCGCCGATACCCCGGCGGGGGATTTTTTATTTTACCACATCGTGAAATATTTCGGCGGGGATTGTGCCACCGGTTATCTTGGACGACATCGGTGTAAAATCGTCATTGCCAACCCAGACACCAATAATCATATTTTCTGTTGCGCCAATAAACCATGCATCGCGGTTATCATTACTGGTGCCGGTTTTACCACCAATTACACCAGACGCGGCCGCACGATGACCAGTTCCGCCAACCTTGGTCACATCCGACAATAGTTCGGTCATATATTCAACCGTCATCGGCGATAATATCTGAATCGCATCTGATGGATTGCGTTCATACAATGTTTCACCATGTGCGTTTACAACCCGCGTAATTGAATACGGCCGCACCGAATTTCCATCATTCCATATCACCGCATAGACATTGGTTAAATCTAGCAAATTCATTTCGGACGCACCCAATACCGTTGAATATTCGCGTCGCAATTTATTTCCAACGCCCAAACGACCCGCCATATTCAGCACTGAATCCAATCCGTATAATTCTGTCAATTTTAATGGAACCGAATTCACACTTTTTGCGAATGCGGTCGCCAAAGATATATCACCATAATATTTTTCATTATAGTTCTTTGGGTTATAGTCCCCAATTGAAAATGGCGCATCGTTTACAAAACTTTCCGGTGTCATTCCGTTTTCCAATGCAACCAAATACACAACTGGTTTAAACGCACTGCCGGGTTGACGACGCGCAGTGACACGATTAAACTGGCTTGTTTGATAATCGGTACCACCAACCATCGCACGAATTGCGCCATCACGCGTCATTGCGACTGTTGCGGCTTGATAACCATCGGTATGTTTTGGCAATACATTTGTAATCTTGTTCTGTAATTTTGCATCCAGTGTTGTATAAACATACACATCCGAATCCATAATTCCAATTTGAGATTTTAATTCATCCGTCACAAAATCTGTCCAATAACGATATATGTTCGTATCTGGTGTGCCGACCGCCGGACGCAGTTCTGATGCCGCCGCACGCGCCTGATTTATATCAATATATCCCTGGCGCACCATTTCTTGCAAAACAATGCGCGCGCGTTCAAAGTTTTTGTTTGGATGTTTGTACGGGCTGTATGTTGTTGGGGCCTTTAACATTGCGGCAATCTGTGCCGACTGGGCAATGGACAATTCTGTGGCGGGCTTCCCGAACATTGTACGCGCCGCCGCATCTATTCCGCGCATTCCACCAACCAATGATACACGATTCATGTATAAATCCAGAATCTGATTTTTGTTAAACCGATTTTCCAACCAGTATGACAAAATCAGTTCTTGAACCTTGCGCGAAATCTTTTTTTCACGGGAAAGGAAAATATTCTTTGCCGTCTGTTGCGTAATTGAAGATCCACCAACCGCAAACCGTCCACGAAATATATTCAATATAACCGCACGAAACATCGCACGCATATCAAACGGACCATGTGTAAAGAACCGTTTATCTTCTATTGCGACAATCGCCTGCCATACATGGGGTGGCAGTGTTTCAACCGAAACCGGCGTCCCCATAATCCGATTAGATGACCGAATTTCGTTTCCATTCATATCCAAGAAAACAATCGCCGGCGCACGCGTTTCATTCAATATCGCATCCAGTGATGGCATGCGAAAATAAATCACACCAACATATGCAACAATGCCGATTATTGCAACCAATAACAAATTAAAACACCACACAACCATGCGCCACTTGAACGACACAGTTTTTTTATCATCGGTATTTTTCTTATTTTCCCTCATCCGTTAATCCTGCATCTGATATTACGTGTTCAAATTCGGATTCATCCCAAACCGTAATCCCAAGTTCGTTTGCACGCGTCAGTTTTGAACCAGCATCCGCGCCCGCAATGACAATATCGGTTTTTGCCGAAACCGATGACTGGACACGCGCCCCTAGATGCTCCAAAATCTCACGCGCGGCATCACGCCCATATTTCATCAGTGTTCCGGTCAGCACCACTTTCTTGCCCGAAACCACTGATTTAACAGATGAACGCATCGCCGGTTTTACCGTCACATATTTCAATAATTCATCTATCACGACAATATTGCGCGCATTGTGAAAGAATGAAACAATTTCCCGCGCCATAACTTCGCCAATACCGTCAATTGTAGTCAAATCATCAAATGTTGCATCGCGTATCGCATCTAAAGTTCCGAAATTATCCGCCAATAATTTCGCGGTTGTTTTGCCAACATCGGGAATTCCGATTGCCGTCAAGAATCGTGCCAATTCTATCGTGCGCGCATTTTCAATTGCGGCATTCAAATTCGCGACCGATTTATCACCAAAACCGTCCATCCTGCGCAATTCATCACCATGCAATGGAATAAGCGTGAAAATATCCGCCGGTGATTTAATCCATTCCAGTTCGGTAAACAATTCCAACTGTTTCGTTCCAATACCGTCAATATCAAACCCGGGGCGCGAAACAAAGTGTTCCAATTCACCAATTCGCTGGGCCGGGCAACCAAGTGTATTCACACAACGATACGCAACCGCGCCATCAGACCGCACAACATCGCCACCACAGACCGGGCATTTTTTTGGAAATTCAAACGGTACAGTTTGTACACCGCGTTCGGCGACACCAATAATCTGGGGAATCACATCACCGGCGCGTTGAACCGTCACTTTGTCACCAATCCGCACATCCAAACGCGCAATTTCATCGGCATTGTGCAATGTTGCGCGTGACACAACCACCCCACCAATGTTTATTGGTTCCAATTCTGCAACCGGGGTCAGCACCCCCGTGCGCCCAACCTGAACAGTGATTCCATTCAGGGTTGTCACGGCACGCGCGGCGGGGAATTTATAAGCAACCTCCCACCGGGGGCTGTTGGCGCGCGAACCCATACGTTCCTGGGTTGCGACATCATTAACCTTTATCACCAATCCATCAATATCAAACGGAATATCTGCGCGCGACAGAATTATATCGTTATACATCGCCTGAATTTCGTCCATATTGTTCGCATGACGTGCCCATTTGCGCGTAGTCTTGAACCCCCAGGATTCTAATTTATCAAAATATTCAGATTGTGTTTTCCATGTACGATTTGAAATTTCTCCATATGTGTATCCAAACGCAGACAAACGCCGCGATGCAGTCACCTGCGGATTTAATTGTCGCAAACTGCCCGCCGCCGCATTTCGCGGATTTGCAAATACTTTATCACCGGATTTTTCCGCCACGGCATTCAATGCAATAAAATCGTCACGCAGCATATAAACTTCGCCACGAATCTCAATTACATCGGGAAATTCACCAGAAAGTTTTTGTGGAACATCCGGGATTGTTTTTATATTTTCGGTAATATCTTCGCCGGCGATGCCACTGCCACGTGTCAGGGCACGTACCAAAACCCCATGTTCATAACGCGCGGCATAGGAAACACCGTCAACCTTTAATTCAATAAATAAATCTTGGTTTGGTAATTTGTTAAACCAATCGGCGACTTCGTTTTCATCGAACACATCAGATATAGACAGCATTGGCACCAAATGCGGATATGTTTTGAACTTTGTCGCCGGTGCCGCCCCGACATGCGTTGATGCGCCATTTTTTGCCAAATCCGGATATTCTGATTCAATTTCTAATGCGCGTTTTTTTGCGGCATCGTATGTTGCATCATCAACCACCGGTGAATCATTTTGATGATATGCAATATCCCACGCATTAAGTTTTTTCATTAAATCTGCGTGTTCCAAACGAATAAAAAGGTCTGCTGTTTTTGCCATACGGATATTATAGAAAATCCCCCCACCAAACACAATTGAAAAAATAAAATTTGTTTGGTATAATAGGAAAGAAATCATAGAAACAAAAAAAGGAAATGTTATGACGATGATTTACTGTCGTGAATGTGGTGCGCGACACAGTGATAAAGCGAAAGCATGCCCAAAGTGCGGATATCGTACATTTGATGCATCTAAATCCATCGTGGTTTATTTAATTCTGGCATGGTTTCTTGGGATTTTTGGCATACACAAGTTCTATGTTGGCAAAACAAACCAAGGCATTGTCATGGCGATTATGGGGACAATTGGATGGCTGCTGATTATACCGGGAATCGCGGTATGTGTTTGGGCATTGGTTGACTTTATTGTCGGCATTTGCAATATCAACACACCCGAAAAAATACTTAATAAAAAATAAAATAAAAACCCGCGTGATGCGGGTTTTTATTTTAATTATTATCCATCGCTTTCAATAAAGTATCTTTTAATTCATTCGGCATCATACCGGTGGTTGAATACCCACAGTCCACATGATGAACCTCGCCCGTGACCGCCGATGATAAATCACTGAATAAATACATTGCCGCGCCCGAAACATCATCCAGTGTCATATTGCGACGCAATGGTGTTTGTTCGGCATTCAGTCGTAACATTGTTTTAATTCCACCAACACCACTTGATGCCAGGGTCAAAATCGGACCGGCACTGATTGCGTTAATACGAATTTTATCGCGACCCAAATCTGATGCCAAGTACCGCACCGACGAATCCAACGCAGACTTTGCAACACCCATCACATTGTAATTCGGCACAGATTTTTCCCCACCAAAATATGTCAGTGTGACAATTGAACCGCCATCCGTCATCAATCTTGATGCGCGACGCGTCAAATCAACCAGTGAATATACCGAAATATCCATCGTGTTCTTGAAATTTTCACGCGTGGTGTCAACATAACGCCCCATCAGTTCATTCTTGTCTGAAAACGCAATCGCATGCAACATACCGTCCAAGTGTCCCCATTCGCGTTCAATGTTTGCAAACAGCGAATCCATCTGTTCATCGTTTTGGACATTGCATTCCTGGACAAATTTGGCACCAATCGATTCCGCCAATGGCCGTACACGTTTTTCCAATGCCGGCATTGCGTATGGCATTGCGATTTCGGCACCATTTTCATGCGCACGACGCGCAATCGCCCACGCCATAGACCAATCGTTCGCGACCCCTGTGATTAAAATTTTTTTACCTTTTAATAACATAATATTTCCTTTTTTGTTATGCCCAGAAATCATAGCACCAAACCCACCAAATGGCAACAGATAAATTTTATGCTAATGCACCGACCGACATTGTTATTCTGCGAATTCCGCTGCTGATAGATTTTTCTTTGTTTATTTTTGCACGCATTATCTCGCCGGTGTGATTCACATGTGTTCCACCACAGAGTTCACACGAAACATCGCCCGCCGTTATCACGCGCACGACATCACCGTACTTTTCGCCAAATAATGCCATTGCACCGCGTTTTTTTGCTTCGTCAATTGGCATTTCTTCGTGCAAGACTGGCATATCTGCGTTAATCCATTCGTTGACAAGGTTTTCAACCGCCGTCTTTTCTGCTTCGGTCATCGCGCGACCAAACGAAAAATCAAAACGCACAGAATCCGGTGCAACACGCGAACCGCGTTGTTCAACATCGGTATTCAATACCTTGCGCAATGCCGCCTGCAATAAATGTGTCGCGGTGTGCGCGCGCGCCGTTGCAGCACGATTTTGGGGATTCACAACCGAATGAACTTTATCACCAACCGAAATTTTTCCCATCACTGTTCCACGATGCAGAACGATATTATTTGCACGTATAGCATCTGTCACATTCAGCACAACATTATTGCCAATTTTTAATTCGCCGCTGTCGCCGGTTTGGCCACCCTGGGTACCATAGAAGTTTGTTTTATCCAGTGCAACCTCTACCGCATCACCATCGTTTGCGTTTTCAACAAATTCACCATCGCGCAGTATCGCCAATACCGTTGATTCCATATTTTCGTCTGGTGCATACTTTGCGCCATCAATGGTTGCCGGCAATTCCGAACGTGATTCCCACAGTACACGTGTTCCACGCGTGTCGGCGCGGCTGCGTTCCTTTTGTGCCGCCATTTCAGATTCAAAACCCGCCGTATCCACAGTCAGATTTTTTTCACGCAAAATCATCTGGGTTAAATCCAGTGGAAACCCATATGTATCAAACAATTTAAATGCGACCGCGCCAGGCAACACACCGTTTGATACCTTTGGCAATTCATGCTCTAATAATTTCAGTCCATTGTTCAACATATCGGCAAATGCATTTTCTTCGTTGGTAATTATTTCCATCACATGCGTTGCATTTGCACGCAGTTCAGGATACGCATCGCCCATTTGTTCAACCAATGCCGGATATAACCGCGACAACAATGCCCCGTTGTGTCCAAGTAATTGTCCATGGCGCATCGCGCGACGCAATATTCGGCGAATTACATATCCGCGATCACTGTTTGATGGAATTACACCATCGGCAATGGCGAATCCAACCGAACGCAGGTGGTCAGTAATAACCTTGAAACTGGTTTTATTTTCATCTGTTTCATGAACGCCGGTGACATCACTGACCGCATTTTTCAAATTAACAAACAAGTCGGTATCATAGTTATCAAACTTTCCCTGCAACACCGCCGCCCAACGTTCCAAACCCGCACCGGTATCAACATTTTGCTTTGGCAATTTTGTTAGATTTCCATTCGCATCGCGATTATATTGCATGAAAACATCGTTCCATATTTCAACATAACGACCACCATCTTCATCAGGTGTACCCGGCAGTCCACCCGGAACATTTTCACCAAAGTCATAGAAAATTTCACTGCATGGGCCACATGGACCGGTATCGCCCGCCGACCACCAATTATCCTTACCCAAACGGATTGCATCCTTGCCGGCGACACGTTTCCAAATTTTTGCGGACTCGTCATCGGTTTCATGGGCGGTCACAACCAAACGCGCAGGGTCAATACCAATAACATTCGTCAACAAATCCCATGACATTTCAATTGCGCCCTCTTTGAAATAATCGCCAAACGACCAATTCCCCAGCATTTCAAAAAATGTGTGATGCCGACCATCAAAACCGACATCTTCAAGATCATTGTGTTTTCCACCGGCACGAATACATTTTTGAACATCGGCAACACGTGGTGCCGGCGCGTCTTCAAACCCAAGGAATATATTCTTCCATGGCACCATACCTGCAACAGTAAACAATAGTGTTGGGTCGTTTGGAATCAGTGATGCCGATGGCACAATTTTATGACCATGTGATTCAAAATAATTCAAAAACAATTTCCGTATCTCGTTATATGTCATTGCCTTATATCCCCTTTTTAATTTTTGGAAATTATAGAACTTTATTGTTCACGTGCAACCATATTTTGTGTTGCGTTATTTTCAATAATATCGGCGAATCTGTGAATTGCACCACGCGCAACCGCGCCATACACAACCCGCCGCCCGTACTTAGCCGTCGCGCGCCCAAGTTTAACCGAAACATAATTTGTTTTATCCATATATATTGGTGACATATCTGAATATCGCACATGCATAAACGCATTCAGCCCCGCCCACATCATTGCCCCGAACGGTGGATAATATTTGACACTGTTTGTAAATTCATAAATTTTATCAAGATTTAACCGCAGAAAATCACAGTATTCAATCATGACATTCGTACGAATCATGGTTCCGACTATATCAAAATGCGGTCCGGTTTTACCACGCATGGTCCCATTCGTCCACGATGGCACAATCTTGAATAAATCGGTAATTCGTTCAGAAATGGTTGTCGCATTATATAAAACCGCAAATATATTATCGGAAACATTTGGAATTTCTGCATCCAACAACACATCATCATCATTTACGAAAATCATCCAATCTGCGCGAATTTTATTTTCACGCACAAATTCTGCAATTTTAATACGCGATTCTAATTCACCAACATTTTTATCAGAATTTATTATATGTACGCGTCCATGCCATCCAATCTGGCGAACGATGCGCGGTGTCAGGATGAATTCCGAATTATCATTATGTATAATCAGTGTAATTCCACGTCCAAAACGATTCAGCGGTGGCAACGATATGCGCAACGCATCAAAATCAAATGTAGTAATCGCAACAATAATATTTTTCTTAATCATATTTAAATATTAAATAAAACTTTCAAAAATTGCAATTGGTTAGTTTTTTATGATATAATGGTGTGACGAACCAGGAAACTGATATGAAAAAATCTATGATGTCTGCAATTATTCTGATGACCATTATAATATTAATGGCATCGTTTGATTTTTCGTTGGATGGTTCTGCGCCAATCGCGGTTCCCGAATCTGCGCGTGGTGGTGTTTTGTTCATATGCCCGGCGGCAAGTGGTTTTTGGGATTGGATGGCAATGGGATTTGGACCGTTTACAAGATATATTGTTATGGGATTCTTTTTTGCCGCAATCGTTTTGACATTTATGTGGGGATGGGCCCTGTATCAAAACCTGTTAAAAGATTCGTTTAACAAAGACGCTTTTTCTAAACCATGGTCGTTTACCAAGATGTTGTTCTGGACGGCCGTTGTGGTTATTTTGGTTTTAAACACACCGAATCGCTATCGAACCGTAGCGGTTTCTGGGAATAATAACAATTGGGTTTTGTGTGAAAACACATCACCTGGGGCGCGTGTTGTGAACGCGAATTTAGTTCATTCAAAATAAATTTTAAAAAAAAACTAAATACATCTTGACTTAAAAGGCGGAATTCTCTACGATTCGTTTAGGCAGTTCGGGCAATGCCCTTAGAAATAGCTTGGTTTGGTATCATAAATACTGAAACCGCGTAAAAATCCGGGGGTTTTGTTTCCAGGGGCATTGCCCTGCGGACTGCTGGGACACCTTAAATAAATTTATGAAAGGAGAAACATATGAACAAACAACAATTGATTGAAGCAATCGCAAACGAAGTAGAAGTGACCAAGGCAACGGCTGCGTCCTGCCTGGATGCTTTCATTAACACCGTCACAAAAGTTCTGAAAAAGAAAGGTGACGTTCGTTTGGTCGGTTTTGGTACATTTACAACCGCAAAACGCAAAGCGACAACTGGCCGCAACCCACAAACGGGTGCTGCAATCAAGATTCCGGCATCAACCCAGCCGAAATTTAAACCAGGTAAAGCTTTGAAAGATGCTTTGAATTAAGTTTATGTTTGGTTTAGAAATAAAAACACTGCCAATTGGTGGTGTTTTTTTATTGTGTAATTTAAAAAATTTTTTTAAAATAAATGCCATGAAAATAAAACTTGATAAACCAATTGTAATGGTCGGTCTGATGGGTGCCGGAAAAACCAGTGTTGGTCGCGCGCTGGCGCATCATCTGGGGGTGCCGTTTGTCGATTCGGACAAAGAAATTGAACGCGCCGCCGGGTGCAGCGTTGTTGATATTTTTTCAATGTATGGTGAACATGAATTTCGTCGCGTTGAACAACAGGTCGTATCACGATTACTGGAAACAGAACCAATTCCAAAGGTGTTATCCACCGGCGAAGGGGCATTTATAACCCCCGACATTCGTACCAAGGTTTTAAACAATGCAATCAGTATATGGCTAAAGGCTGACCTGGATTTGTTGGTCAAACGGACAAAGTTTCGCGATACGCGACCACAACTTTTGCACACCGATAGCAAAAAAATCCTTGCTCAATTGATTGCAGAGCGGTATAACATATATGCAACCGCAGACATAACCGTGGAAACATTTGACGAAAGTCTTCGCAAAACGTTGGCCAAGGTTGTAGACGCGTTGGAACAATATATAAAACAAAAGGAACAAAATAATGGCAAGAAGTAGTTTTTTACGGGAATTCCGTGAATTTGCGGAACGTGGTAATGCAATTGACATGGCGATTGGTATCATCGTTGGTTCGGTAATGACCAGTGTTGTTAATTCATTGGTCGCCGATGTAATTATGCCACCGATTGGATTGCTGATTGGCGGTGTCGATTTTTCCCAATGGTTCTTTGTAATTGCAGGTGGCGCAGGTCAACATTTTAACACCATTGCCGAGGCCCAGGCCGCAGGTGCAACAACATTAAATTTAGGTTTATTTCTGAATACGGTAATCAGTTTTATTATCACAATGTTTGCGGCATTCTTGATTGTTCGCACCGTTAACAAAATGAAATCAAAAAAGGCGGTGACAACAACAACATGTCCATATTGCAAATCAACTGTTGATGTTACGGCGTCCAAATGCCCACATTGTTGTTCGGCATTGACCCCGGGCGAAGTTAAACCCGCCGAAGAAAGCGATTTCAAAAAGGGTCTGGCAAAATTAAAAAAGAAAGTCAAAATTAAAAAATAAATTTCGCCCCGGTTTGGGGCGATTTTTTATTTTTCTAATGCGTTTTGGGATTTTAATAATCGTACCTTTAACGCATTCAATTGGGCAATCATATATTCTTTATCTTGATTACTAATCAAATCATTTGGCGATTCGGTAATATATTTTTCAAGGTTCCACGCAGAATATTGAATTTGATTCACAAATGGATTTTCAAATTTTTTGCCATGTGATTTATTTATTACAGCCTCGCCCAGATGCAAAATTTCTTTTTGGAAATCATTTAATTGTATTAAATCGTTGTTATAGTGCAACAAAAATTGTGCCGGATACATGTTTGGCCCAGAGAAAGAGAATTTCTGTTTGCATAATTGGTTATAACGGCGTTCAATTTCAACATGTTTAAGTTCATATGGACCAAAATGGTAAAAAGTGATAAAATCATGGTCCCATTTGAAATCTTTAATTACAGATTTTTCAGAATCTATAGAAGGTTGATTTTTCGGGTAAGACACTTTAACGGGATTTGTTTGCAATGTGGCATACATGCTAATAAGATGTTCCATAATATATCCTTTTTCTGTGATTTTGTGGTATTATGCATTGTTTTCGGGGTATGTAAAGAAAAATGTTGAAAACCGGATATTTTAATGTTAGACTGCGTTTCGCATGGCGGATGTAGCTCAGCTGGTTAGAGCGTCGGTTTGTGGTACCGAATGTCGCCGGTTCGAATCCGGTCATCCGCCCCATTATAAAAAAGCGTCCCATTTGGGGCGATTTTTTATAATCGTGAATGTTCGGGTTTGAACCGGCGAAGCAGCCGGTTCGAAATATTGACCCAAGGCGAACGGAAGTGCGCCGGTTTGCGAAAGCAAATGGGACAATATTGGTGAAACAATCCGGTCATCCGTCCCATTATAAAAAAGCGGTTATTTGTCCCATAGTCGTGGGGTATTTTTATTATTATAATTGAAAAATTGTTTTATTATCTGAACGTTTGTATGAAGAGTATCCGTCTGAATTATGCCTTGAAACGCGACAGAAAGAAAACATACCTTGTTTGGTTGTAATAGTAAAATATTAACTGTGCATGATTTGATTTTGCGATTCCTGTGACACCATAAGAAATCAGTCTTGGGGACACATATAAATATCTTTGGTATAATGCATCAACTTATATAACCAAGGGAGCTTTCTATGAATGATTTTAACAACGATGCCGACTACAAATGCAACCATATGCCGAATATCGGTGAAATGGCCCCAGAATTTGGCGCAAATTCTACCAATGGATATATCAACTTTCCGCACGATTATCGCGGCAAATGGGTTGTATTCTTTTCGCACCCCGGTGATTTTACGCCGGTCTGTACAACCGAATTTATGACATTTCAATCTATGTACGATGAATTTCGGGCATTAAACACAGAACTGTTGGGATTATCGGTTGATTCAAATGCATCACATATCGCCTGGATTCAGGCGATTCAGAATGATGTTGTCTTTTCAGGATGGAAAAACATGGAAATTATGTTCCCAATTATCGCCGATAATACCGGAATGGTCGCACATAAATACGGAATGATTCATGATGCATCGGGCAATACAGACACGATTCGCGCAGTCTTTATAATTGACCCACGTGGAATTGTGCGAACAATACTCTATTATCCAAAAGCGGTTGGGCGCAATATCACCGAAATTAAACGCGTGCTGATTGCGTTGCAGACATCCGATGCATTTCGTGTTGCAACCCCGGCCGAATGGATTCCAGGCGATGATGTTATTGTGCCGGCACCAAACACAGTTGCCGATGCGCGCGCACGCGTTCGGGCCAAGACCACAGGCGGGCGCAATTGGTTTTTAATGTTTAAACATATCAGTCCGGAAATGATTCTTGATAAAATCACACATCAAAAATACATTACTGGCGAAAAAAAGAGATCCAGGCGAAAAAACTAAAACTTTAACGGCCAATCGCGAATATCTGCGGGGGCCGTTTCGCTTTCGGGATGCCACTGAAAATCGGGTAATTTTACGCGCCGGTCGTGTGTAAAATTTACGCCTTCGGATTTCAGAGTTCGGTACTGCATATCACGATACGGTTCGCCAATCAGTGTTCCATCGCGAAAAACTACGCGATGCCACGGCAGATGCCAATACTTTTTATTATTTGATGCATATCCAACGAAACGCGCCATACGCGGTCGCCCAATCATACACGCAATTTGACCAAATGTGGCGACACGCCCATATGGAATTTTTTCTACAATTTTATAAACATCGTTATAGAATCCGGACATTATATAAACACCTGTTTCTTAGTGTTAACAATATAAAATTTTTCCAAGAAAGTCAAACGACCTAAAATATATAACATTTTGAACTTTCACCTTGCAAAACATCTTAGGTTGTGTATAATGCCGGCACCGGAGATATGGCAGAGCTGGTTGAATGCGCGCGACTCGAAATCGCGTATACAGGAAACTGTATCGAGGGTTCGAATCCCCCTATCTCCGCCAGATTAAAATGTTAAAAATCCGCAATCGCGGATTTTTTGATTTTAACCAAGGAGATAGGGGGATGTGTGCGAGTCCCACAGAACGCAGCGCACAATACGCAGATGAACAATTAGAAAAATCATAAAAATCGCCGGAACAAGATTTTTATAGATTTTGATTATTGTTTATCAAGGACAGAAACCTATCTCCGCCAGATTAAAATGTTAAAAATCCGCAATCGCGGATTTTTTGATTTTATGCCTCAAAATCATAATTTTTTACAGATTTTACAATTGCCGCGACTAATTTATCCTGGTGCGCAGAACTTTTCAGTAATTTTTCTTCGGCTGAATTTGATAAATGCCCGCATTCAATCAGCGCACCCGGCACAGTCGAACGCAGTACTGCCAATGGCGCATGACGAACCGCAGGTCCAGGCTGTTGCTCTATTCCTGCGCGATTAAACGCACGTGCGCAACCATTTGCATATTCTTCGGACATTTCTGCAACGGCGTGTTGTTGCAGTGATGATAAGGCGATACGAATATCTTTGGAAAAACTTTCAAACCCAGAAACATCGATCTTGTCCGCTGCATTTTCGGCATCTGCAAGTTTTTGTGCCTCTTCGTCAGATGCCTTTTCGGACAATGTATAAATAGAAAATCCTTTCATTGCACGACTTGGGTTCGCATTCGCGTGAATTGACAAGAACAAATCTGCGCGTCGTTTTTCACCAATCGCAGAACGTTCATTCAATTTTAAATATGTATCATCATTTCGCGTTAAATATACACCAAAACCCGCAGATTGCAATGCATTACGCAATTTGCGTGCAACCGATAAAACAATCGTTTTTTCTTTTGTTCCGCCACGTCCAATACAGCCTGGGTCCTTGCCACCATGTCCCGCATCAACAACAATTATATGCTTCTTTGTTGCAGATTTAGTTGCATTATCATTTTCGTTTTTTGCCGTTGCCTTGGTCCCCGATGTTCCCGCCACAAAATCCAGAACCAACCGATAATCATTATCACCATTTGGTTCTAAAATCATAATTTGATTCTTTGGAATATCGGCGACATGTTTTTTTAAATCTGCAACAATATTCAGTGAATCGCCTACTTGGGTTTGACTTATAGATTTTACCAATGTGCCCGATGCCAACTTTGCATTTACAGATTTGTCCCCGTGCGTATTTGATAACTTAACCGTCAATGTATTTTCACCGTAAACCAATGTATATGACGGGCGGTTTGCCGTTTCAATTACAAGACGTGTTTTACCATTCGGCTGGACCCCGGTGCGCATAGACTTCAATGAATTACGCGCAGCAAACGCCATACGCGGCAAAAGCCCCGCAATAACAATTCCAACGCCCGTAATTTGCAAAAGATTCCGACGCGATATTCTCATAGCACAGGTATTATATCAAAAAACACACCCGTTTTCAAAAGAAAAAACGGGCGCGCGGTATTATAAAACTGTTTTATTATTTATAGATACATGTACTAAACTGTTGCGCCAACATAGATTTTTCAGATGTCGTCATATCGGCAACCGGCACCAAAAAACAACGCGCAGTATCACGGATAACAAATAATTTTGTTCCGCGCTTGTATGCGGTCTGCATATCATCCATTTGTGACGATGTTAAAAATGCATTTTGGGTCAATGGCGAATTAGACAATCCTGCCTGGACAACCTGGTTTGCGGTTGCATAATCGTATATCTCGTAATGAGATGTCACATCCATATAAAGACTGACATTTGGGGTATCGCTAGTTTTTTTTTGTGCATCGGGGAACGCGATTCCGGTTGCGATTGCCGCCGCGGTTTGCAGGGCGGGCGTTCCCGTTGATGATGTATGTGGCACAGTATTTAATTTCATATCGTCGCCACATGCCAAATTCATACGATTGGTATACGATGCCAATACCGCATCAACCGCCGTTTCCCAATCTGATGCCTTTTTATTCAAATCCAAACTGACGATTTTTTCCGCCCAGCCCCATATATTTGCACCAACATTACCGGCATTTGCAAATCGCGACACCATTTCCGCCGAACCGCCCGGCACGCCTGCGCCACAATAATCGGTCAACTGGGACATCAGCATACTGGATGTTTCATTGCCATATGCCAACGCAACCGAATGACACGACAACGCAGCCTCTAATTCCTGGCGACGTTCCAGACACTGGGGCGAATGTGCCTTGGTCAATTCATTCGCCATATTCGCCATAGATAAATATGCCATAAGTTCTTGCTGGACATACGATGGGCACAAATGCGCCGCAGTATTCAGCCCCCCAACACCCATTTTTGTATTTGTATTATACTGGGGCAACAATACCGATGTGTCATTACGCAGGCACAACATCGCATAGTTATACAATTCGCTTTCGGTTGCATAGGCACAACGACCAGATACCTGACCCGGGACAACCGTTATATCACCACAATAATCGGTAAAACATTTCATAATTTTTGTGCGACATGCACTGTCCACATCTGGAACATTCACCATATAGTAGGTATTGCGTTGGTTTGTCACATATGCATTGGCCAGTGCCTGGTTCCCACGCAGATTTGCATTGCTAATTTGGGTATTTGGGTTTATGCCACGCGCCGTATTATTTGCAACCGTTCCCGCCGACACGGCACACGCCGCACCGGTTGTCATACACAAACACACCGCACCAACAGTATTGAAAATATGTTTCATTGAAACCTCTCTCTTAGGCATTATTTTATCACAGATAAAACCGAAAGGCAACATTTGTTTTATTGTTGATTTTGAAAAAAATTATGATATTATACAAAATATGATATTAGTCAATGAAGTTTTGAACGAAATATCTGATAACCTGATTGCAATTCGGGGGTTTCTTTGACCCCGATAAATTACAGGAACGAATTGCCGAAATCACACAGCAGTCATTGGCACCTGATTTATGGGATAATCCCGATAATGCGCGCGCAGTTATGCAACGAAAATCCGCTATGGAGCGTGAGTTAAAAGAATTTAATTCAATGAATGACGAATATAACAACCTGAACGAACTTTATTCGTTGGCGCCAGATGATAAAGATATAGTTTCTGCAATTGAAAAATTGGCGGCGCGTGTTCAAAATGCGAAATATATTACACTGTTCAATAATCCGGCGGATGAAAACAATGCGTTTTTATTTATCCAGGCGGGTGCCGGCGGGACCGAGGCCCAGGACTGGGCGCAAATGCTGGCGCGGATGTATGCGCGATGGGCGGAACGACATAACTTTACCGTAGAAATTATTGAAGAACACATTGGCGATACCGCCGGAATTAAAAGTATTACTATGCGAATTATTGGCGAACGTGCGTATGGATGGTTACGAAACGAAATTGGTGTTCATCGCCTTGTTCGCATTTCACCATTTAATGCCAATGGTAAACGCCAGACCAGTTTTGCATCGGTTGATGTATGGCCAGATGTTGATGATTCTATTCAAATTGATATAAATGAAAAAGATTTACGAATTGATACCTATCGTTCATCGGGTGCCGGTGGTCAACATGTTAATAAAACCGACAGCGCCGTCCGCATCACCCATATTCCAACCGGTATTGTTGTCACATGTCAAAACGAACGCAGTCAATTTCAAAACAAAGATATGGCGATGAAGATGTTGCGGTCGCGGCTGTATGAATTAGAAATGCAGAAACGCGCCGCCGCCGAAGATGCCGCCAAGGCCGCACAAAAGAAAATTGAATGGGGCAGCCAAATACGAAACTATGTCCTGTACCCGTACCGCTTGGTCAAAGATGTACGCACCGGATTTGAAAACACAGATTCAGATGCCGTTCTGGACGGCGATTTAGATGGGTTCATGATAAGTTTATTACAAAGGGGTTAAAAAATGGAAAAATATACAAACGCAATAACATATAACATTAAAAATGTTCAAAATATCGAACCATTGCATCATGGCAAATTGACCGACAATATTTTACTGGCGACAACATCGCGCAAGAAATTGGTCTGTAAATTTGATGATTTGAATGCATGTCGCCATGATGTTTTTGTCAGCAAGATTTTAAATGCGAACGGCATAAATGTACCAAAGACCAAAATTAAAAAGCACGAAGATTTGTGCTTTACCGTATATGAATATCAACCCGGCAAGACCCTTTACGATTTAATCAACAATGGTATGCCCGCAAATGAAATCAGCAAAATTTACGGCGAAGCGTTTAATACAGTATATAAAATGTCGCAAATTCCGGTCAACCCAAAGCGCTGGGGTAAAACTATGTTCGCATCAGACAAAGAATTTTTGTTCTATAAAGTATTTGATACAAAAATGGGATTTTTCCACAACGATTTGCACGCCGGCAACATATTGGTTTCCGATGATGGGCATGTGGCGGGATTACTGGACACAAACGCGATTACATTAAGTACATCAAATATGTTCCTGGCGCGGACATGGATAAAATATCCGTATGAAGACTTTGCGTATTTGTTAAAATATTGGGCAAAAATCAGTGGTCAAAAGATGGATGCGGAACGCGCCGAAAAAATATTCACCCTGACCCAGACAATGGCACGTGTGAATTCAAATGAAAAAGCACGATAGTGGTTAGTGTTACTGGTTAGTAAAACGGGGCAAATGCCCCGTTTTTCAACGGAGTGACGATTGTTTGATAACTAAACACTTAGTCTGGGAAAGTCCACAGCCAACAATTCGCATCGGTATGTGTGGCATCGTATGTTGTTGTGCCATCAGGCCACCCGGCACAGGTCTTTTTCGCCTGGGCATAAGTTGTGACACCCGCCATAGTTGGAATCTTTGCTGAATCATTTGTTGCATTGTATGCCGCCGCACCGGTATATGTTGCAATACCAGAATCCAGTTCGCCATTGGCACCATAGTTTGCAATTGTGTTTGGTGTTCCGGTTGGTGTCGCGGCATTAACACCATTTGAAATCGCCGTCATCATCGCCCCAACGGTCGGAATAGAAATATCTTGAATATCTTTTTGATTTTGGGTCAATCCGTCCGCGTGATAGCCCGAAACATCGGTTTCTTCAAATATCTTACGTTCACCAACACGACCATCTTCATTTGTTTTGGTAACCAAACCTGTTCCTTTGACACCCGAACTTAACCAACTTAGACTGGTGTTAGAAGGGTCCTGTTCTGTATACCTGTTAAAACCACCCATCACTCCGTATCCAGATTTGGCAATTTTGTTTTGCAAACTATATATGGCACCATCAATTGCATCAACAACCGCGCCAGTGGTTGGAATATATGATTGTAACTCTGTCCAATCAGCATCGTCGTCCCAACCCGCACCTGTGTAAAAATCTGATGTCTGCCCAAGTGTTTCCGTATCCAAATCCACCATGTGATCGAAAATTTTACGTTCACCTATCATACCGGGTGTCCCGCTCGCTTCTACAAGGCTCGCATTGGAATATGAAGTTGCGGTGCTTTTCGCCGGAATTAAATTCTGTTTCAATGCATCTTGGGCATCAACGTAACTTTTACTTGTCACAGTGTTTTCGCCGGTTGCGTACGCATTGCCGACTATTGCCGACATTATTCCGGCAAAGATAAATGTTGGGTTTGATTTCATGGATTCCCCCCATTGTTTTTTGTTTGTTGTAAAAAAACCGTCATGGGAATCCAAGACGGTCGGGGCGTTAGCATATCACTCAGAATCATGACCCTGTAGTTTTCGGACAAGCCTATTATATAACCACAGGCACCCCGACATACGGGGATTCTAAATACGGTGCAAAAACATGGAAATCACAACGGATTACGATGCATTGCACCGATTCTGAGAAGGCATGCTACTGCCCCGAACCAGGTTCCCACCCAGTTCACCTGTATTTTATCAGAAATGCAATTTATGTACAAGCAAAAATTTCATACACAACAAAACATTGTAAAGCGCGCGCGCTTGCGCCCGCCAAGAGTGACACTATACCGGGTTTCACTAGGGCAAAGCCCTGCGTGTAAATTTGTAGTTGCTTGAACTGCGTGTTCAGTTGTTCGCACATACAAATTTTCGCCGGTATGCCGATACAAAACGATGCCGATTTACCGATGCTTTTATGCTTGATTTTTAACGGTGAACGAATATAATTTATGCGGTCACGCACCCGTGGCTTAACTGGATAGAGCACCGCCCTCCGAAGGCGGGGATTGCGCGTTCGAATCGCGCCGGGTGCGCCAATAAATTTAAATTATCCCGCAATGATGATTTGAATTTATTGCTGTGCGCCCCGCGATTTGAACGCGTCGCGTTCGACAATGAGTAAGCGAGAACGAGTAAAACGAAGTTCAAGCGCTAACGAATGCCCCGCAGGACATTTGCCCGAGGGAATCGCGCCGGGTGCGCCATTTTTATAGGTGGTATTTATGAAAAAAATCCTGATTCTTGTTGCTGTTTTATCTTTGACCGCATGCAACAGTGTTTATATGAAACCGGGAACACTGGACACAACAAAAACAATATATGCCGACCGGGGCGGATTTACAATGAAGCGCAGTATCAAAGAAACCATGGACAAACGCGGTTATAATGTTATTGTCGGACGTGCAAATAAAATGACCGATGTTGTTGATGTTGATACTTTCTATGACGATTCAAAATCAGAAAAGTATATCAAGGCAGAATATGTTGTAAAAGTTGCTGAAAGTCGCGAACTGTTTATGCCATGGTGCATATTCAATGGGCTGTGGTGGTGGCGATTTAATGTATCGGTTGCAGACCAAAAAACCGGCAAAGAAATCCTGTCTTGGCGCGGGCGCGGTTGCCAGAACAGTTCTATCAGAAAATTAAATGAAATCCTGGATGAATTAGAAAAAAAGGATTAACAATGCAAAGCAATAAATCAAAAGCAATTTTTCCAGGATATACCGAAACAAACAAATACAGATTACCGCCATTCTTGATGATTCGCGCAGGCGTGTTGCGCCCGATAATACCGGCAATTATTGGCGCAGGATTAACGGGGCTGATGTTAACAAACGAAAATTATAAAATGGGAAAATGTGGGGAATTTCTGCTTTCTGCAAGTATTCTTGTGTTCGCAACCTGTGCATGCTGGGGTAAATATGCGGTTGAACACAAAAAAGACCAAATGAAAGAACGCGCAAATAATATTAATGATATTGTTAAAATCTATATCCGAGATGGTGTCTTAAAAATTAACAGTGATGATAAATTTAACTTACTGGTGCTGCAAAATATCGCAAAACACAATCCGGGCATCTTTGATAAATTCATGCAAAATCCAAATTCAATTACAGATAAAAAAATTGCAGAAAATATTTTGTTTGGACATCTGAAATCGCATCCGGTGGATGCACAAAAAATTTTAGATGTTTTTAATATTGAAACTATGCCAAATAAACTGCGGCGACGTGCAACAATTTATGCAAATCGGATAAAATCACGATAAAAAACGGTGCGATGCGCACCGTTTTTGTTTATACATAATTGAACACTAGTCATCTATTTTTGCATATTCACAGAAACCTTCGTTCGTGTCACAACGGGAAATTGTACCTTCGCTGATAAAATACCCCTGGGGGTGCAGGCATGCCGGACAAACCGATGGTGCCTCGGTTCCAATATGCCACATTCCGCAATTCGTGCAACGCCACATAACAATTTTATCTTGCTTGAACAATGTACCGTTTTCAATCGCATCTATCAAGGCACGGAAACGCGATTCATGATAACGTTCGGCAAGTCCAATATTCTTTAACACCGATGCAATAGAATCAAAACCTTCCTGGGCGGCAATTTGTGCAAAGTGTGGATACATTTCGGTATTTTCTTCGTGTTCGCCGTATGCCGCCGCCTGCAAGTTTTCCAATGTTGTACCAATTTTTCCCGCCGGAAATGCCGCAGTTATTTCAATGGCACCACCTTCTAGAAATTTAAAAAGTCGCGATGCGTGTTCGCGTTCCTGTTCTGCGGTTTCAAGAAATATTTTTCCAATCGCCTGGTATCCTTCATCCTTGGCGCGTGATGCAAAGAAAGAATAACGATTGCGTGCCTGGGATTCGCCGGCAAATGCGATTAACAAATTTTTTTCGGTTTGTGTGCCCTTTAATGATGTCATAAACTTTTCTCCCTTGGTTATGAATTGTTAACGCATGCAGTCTAGCAAAATTTTGTGAAAAAATCAAAAAGATTATTTTTGTTTCAATGAATTTGCACGCGCAACCGAATTTATCAAATACATGTATTCATCATACATCTTGATACCCATAAAGGCGCGTGCCTCTTCTACACTGCGTCCATATGACCAATATGTGCCATTATCGGTTTCATATTTTGCAACAATGTAATCTGCGATTCCCGAACAAAACGGGCCATAGCAATTTATACCGATATGTGATGCACGATAAAATTCAAACAGTGTGCGTTCCACATGTGGTAATTTATCCAACAACACGAATTGTCGGTCACGAACATTTGTAATTTTTTTATCAAATGCGCGCTGAATCCGCCATACACCGCCAACCAATTCAACATCGTTAAATTCGGCACCTGGTGCACCAAGTGGAATTTTATTAAATGTTTCATCTATCGCGTATGCATTGGAATCCAGCGCTGCATTATATGCAACACGTTTTGCCGCGACATTTTCAGATTCCGTTTTTTTCGCATTGTAATAATCGGCAAGAGGATTGGCGACCCGGGCACCCAACGACGGACGCATTTTTTCATTTTTCAATCGGCCCAGAACACCCAACAAATATCGCACATTTGATTGTTGCTGTCTTGATTTCAGTTTTTTTTGTATTGCATTCCACAACACTGTTTGGTGCAGCCGCTTTATATCATCCAATGATATATCAATTTCCTGTAATTTATTAAATTCGTCCAATGACAGATTTAATTGCTTTAATTCATCTAACAATTGTTTATCGGTTGTCGTCATGCTCTATCTCCAGGAATAATTTTTCTATTGCGTGAATTAAATCCTCTACTCCTGTGCGCCCCGCCGCGCTGATTTGCAAAATCTGAGGTTTCTTTTTGCGGCCAAACGATTTCTTGAATGCAGTCATTTTTTCAGATAATTCATCGTCACCAATTGCGTCTATTTTATTTATGACAACCATTTCCGGTTTAGTCAATAATCCGCCACCATAAGAATCCATTTCATGACGAATTGCCGTATAGCGTGTCGCCCAATCGGGTTCGGTACCGTCAATAACATGCAATATCATCTTGGTTCGTTCGGCATGCCCCAAGAAGCGGTCGCCAAGTCCAACACCGGTATGCGCCCCCTCTATCAACCCGGGTAAATCAACCATAACAAATTCACGATTATGCGCATACATAACCCCCAGTTGCGGATTTAACGTTGTAAACGGATAATTTGCAATCTTTGGACGGGCCGATGTGACCGCCGCCAACAATGTTGATTTGCCCGCGTTCGGAAACCCGACCAACCCAATATCGGCAATCAGTTTCAAACGCAACACAACAGTACGTTCTTCGCCGGGCAGACCGTCATTTGCCTGGCGCGGGGCGCGATTTGTCGGACTTTTGAAATGAAGGTTTCCCCACCCACCATTTCCACCACGCGCCGCCAAATATTCCATACCATCCGTATTCAAATCGGCGTATTCAATTTCTTCGTTTTCGGAAAGAATCACCGTCCCGGTTGGAACCGGCAAAACCAATGTTTCACCAGATGCCCCGGTGCGCATCTTGCCCATGCCGTTTTCACCACGTTCGGCGGTAAAGTGCATTTTATACCGATAATCTATCAAAGTATTAACATTTGGAACCGCGCGAAAAACCACATCACCACCGCGACCACCATCGCCACCATTCGGGCCGCCGAATTCTATATATTTTTCTCTACGGAAAGTAGCGGCACCGTTGCCGCCATCACCCGCCTTTATAAAAATTTTTGCTTTATCAAGGAACTTCATACCCCGATTATAACTTAAAAACTTGCAATTTCCAGTATAAAAGATTATAATCGCAACATCGCGAAAGCGGTGATGATTCTGAACCCGTTGTGGAATAGACGTTTTGGACCCGGGGGCGGTACCCGGCACCTCCACCAATAAAAAATATGGGGGTGTATCAGTTTCGACAGACGCAATAAAGACAAATGGCTGAATCCGACGCGGTGTCGTTAAAAACCAATAAAAAAATGAATGCGAACGATAATGTTCGTCTTGCAATGGCTGCCTAATAGATTAGGTTTGATATAATTGGCGATTGTTGATTATATCTGTTCAGCTTTTTTGCGGGGCCGCCGGGTGCCTGGCACCAGAAACCCGGAATATAATATATGAAACATAACAGGAACAAAAAGGTAATAAAATGTTAGGAAAAATAAAAAAAGTGTTTTTTAGTGGTGTTTTTGGAATTTTGTATATATCTTTCATTGCCCAGTTGGTTTATGTTATTGGTTGGTTAGAATTAGAACAGAAAATGGTTGCAATGGGTGCATTGGCACTGGAATGGTTGGTGATTATCGCCGCACGTTATCTGTCAAAACGTTCAGGCAGCAGCCAACAGCATGGTTTTAACGGTCGCCGTCGTTAAAAACATTGACCCAGACATTAAAAATCCCCAAATTCTGGGGATTTTTTATTACCCTTGAAAAACGATAAAATTGTGTCTATATTTAGTATTGCTATGAAAGAATTCATTTTACCTTGTCGTGATTTGGTTGTGCATCCCGGAATGACGGTGCCAATCTATATTGATAACCTGGTTTCAATTGCCTGTATTGAATCGGCGGTTGCCGCGCATCAGAATGTTATATTGGCGCCGCAACATGGAACGGCATATCCGTCTGCACCGGGCGATTTGTATGAATACGGTACAATTGGCGAAATTGCCCAAGTTCTGCGCATGCCAGATGGTTCATTGCATACGGTGATTCGCACAACAATGGTTGTCCGAATGAAAAATATCTCGGTTGATAATGGCATTTTCACATCTGATGTTGATATCGTTCCAATGGGTGATGATATTGCCGATGAACGCACAATTTTAATGCGTGATAAAATTTTTGAAATGGTCCAGGCAATGTCACTGTTCCGAAAGTTAAAAATGGATAAATTGCGCAGTGTGATTCAAAACTATCCGATGCCGGCATTCATCGATTCTATGTTGCAAACCGCCGAGATTGATACAGATGTCGCAATCCAGATTCTGATTACCCCGTCGTGGTATGATAAAATGGTTATGCTGTTTGAAAAAATTCGTGTAATATATGAAACATCTAAGGTAGAAGACAGCATAAATCGCCGTATCAGCATGCAGATGGAGCAAGGTCGTCGTGATGCCATATTGCAAGAAAAAATGCGCGCAATTCAAAAAGAAATGGGCGAAGATGACGAAGAATCTGATACAGTAAATATGCGCAAGAAAATTGAAAAATCCGCAATGCCATCGGATGTCAAGGACAAGGCGGTATCTGAATGGAAACGCATGCGCAATATGTCGCCAATGTCAAACGAAGGTGGACTTATTAAAACATATCTTGATGAATTGTTGGCGATGCCGTGGGGAAAGTCCGATAAATCGGAAATTGATTTAAATGTTGCACGCAAAATACTGGACAGCGAACATTCCGGCATGCGCGCCGTCAAAGAACGCATTTTAGAACACATTGCGGTTATGAAAAAGACCGGTTCAAATAAAGGCAGCATTTTATGCTTTGTTGGGGCACCGGGTGTCGGAAAAACATCACTGTGTAAATCTATCGCCGCGGCATTGGGACGAAAATATCATCGTATATCACTTGGCGGGGTTTCGGACGAGGCGCACTTTCGTGGGCATCGTAAAACCTATATTGGTTCGCAACCTGGACGCATTATGGATGCGTTAAAACGCGCAAAATCAAACAATCCAGTTATCGTGTTGGACGAAATAGATAAAATGGGACGCGATTGGCGTGGCGACCCAGAATCGGCATTGCTAGAAGTATTAGACCCCGAACAAAATCGTGCGTTTCGTGACCATTATCTTGAGGTTGACTTTGATTTATCAAATGTATTGTTCATCGCAACCGCAAACAGTTTGAATATGTCGGGCGCATTAAAGGATAGAATGGAAATTATTGAAATTCCCGGCTACAGCGAAGATGATAAGGTTCAAATTGCACGCGAACATTTGATTGCGCGTGCGGCGGCGGATACAGGTTGGAATCCAGACAACATAACCATTTCTGACGATGCAATTCGGCATATAATTCAAAAATATACTGCGGAATCGGGGGTTCGCCAACTGCAACGCGAAATTGCGGCAATTCTGCGACGGCAATTATTGGAAAACGATGGCAACGATACGCCAACCGAATTCACAATTCAAAAGATAGATGATTTGTTATCATTGCAACAGTCTGCCGGTTTTTCCAAACGCATTGGATTCGGGGTTGGTATTTAGGGGACTATTATGATATTTATTATAAATACTTCGGGAACGGGTTTAGAATTTGTGCTAGATAAGCATCACAAGTCTGTTGTGGTGGAAAAACAGTCAATCGCCCTGCCCGCGGCGGCGGAATCATTTTTAAACGAATGCGGTGCAAAATGGTCAGATTTAAACGCGATTGGTGTTGTTGTCGGGCCGGGCAGTTTTACCGGAATTCGCATGGGAATTGCCTATGCCAAGGGCCTAGCATTAGGATTAAATATTCCGGTTGTCGGAATCAACGCGTTTGAATTATATTTGACGGCAACACCGGATGCATTTGTTGCAATCGATTCCGGGCGCGGTGATTTCTTTGTTGCGTCACCACAACACGAACCTTGTACGATGAGTATTGAAGAAGTTGAATCTGAACAAATGAAATGTCCGCGTACCGTTGGGCATAAACCATTTGATTTAAAATTGGCTACTGGAATTGTTCAAGATAAATTGAATCGGGGCGGGTCAGAACCGGTCGTGCCAATGTATTTGCGCCAAAGTTATGCCGAAGAAGCAAAAAATAAAAATGCTAAATAAAATTGCCGAACTTCATAAACTTTGTTTTCCACATAAACCGTGGGGTGCGGACGATTTTGCAGAATTAAAAAAATCGGGATGTGAAATCGTGGCATCTGAAAATGGTTTTATTGTTTGGCGCACCGTTCTTGACGAAGCAGAAATTATAACTATTGGTGTTCACCCCGATGCGCGTGGCACAGGAATTGCAATCGCCCTGCTTGGTATCATGGAAAACGAGATTAAAAAATCCGGTGTAAAGAAAATATTTTTAGAAGCATCGGCGGAAAATATTCCGGCAATCAATCTGTATAAAAAATGCGGTTTCAACCAAAATGGTCGCCGCCCAAAATACTATGACGGTGTAGATGCAATTTTAATGATCAAAGAAATTTAAAGGATAAAAACATGAATGAAAAACAAATATTGACAATTGTTCAGGATGTAATTGGTCATATCTTTTGTATTGAGCCTAAATCTATACAACAAGATACAAATTTGGTATATAATTTTGAATTAGATTCTTTGGATAAAGCAGAAATTTTTGTGCGGGTGGCGCACCGCGTGCATTGCAATTTTAACACCGATGAAGAAGATTTGTTTTATGAAATATTCAACCAGGACCCAACACCGCAAACCATTGTAAATTTTATGTTACAAAAATTAAAATACGGCAATATTAAAATTCATCCAACAAAAAACAATATTTTATATACCAAATCTGTTCCAGAATTAGTAGAAATAATTGAAAAACAACGAAAAGAAATTATAAAACTGCGAAATCAAAAAAAACGCTAACCCGCGTTTTTTACTCGCCCACAAATCCCAGCACCCGCGGGTCAAAGATTACATCTCGCATGGAAAGTGGTCGGGCAATATGCATATCGTTGGCAGAACGCGTGCGTGAAAGTGCAACATAGGTTTGACCATGCTCGAACGCGCCACGCGATATATCAACAATTACCGAATCCAGTGTTTTGCCCTGGGATTTATGTATGGTCATCGCATAGCCTAATGCAAGCGGAAACTGCTTATATGCGCCAATTTCATTTTCAACCAATCGGTCATTCTCATCACGCGAATATTCAATTTTCTGCCACTTTTCGGGTTTTACAACGACGATATCGCGTTCACGATTCAGTAATTGAACAATTATTTCACGCGATGTCATGCTTTGCACAACACCCATTGAACCGTTGTGCCACCGGTCACCGTTTTTAACAAACACAACCAACGCACCAACCTTTAGTTCTAAATTCATCGGTGCCGGTACATCACGTTCGGAAAAATTGCCCGACAATTCCCCAACATACGAAACAACAGGCGCATCAATTTGTCCCAGTCGTTCCATATTTACCCGATCGGCCACCGCGCGAAAAGGTGTTATCAAAACCGCATTTTTATATCGTTCATTATCAGATATTTTACATGCATTAAAGAACCCCAGGGCGTTCATATTGCCGGTTCGCAGCGCGGTCAATTTTTCCAATAATTCAATATCACTTTGACGATAAACCAAATCAAAATTGAATCGTATAAAATTTATACGCGGGTAAACATGACTGTCAAAGAAATACGATTTGCTATGTCCATATTCAGATTCATAATATTTGGTTGCATCGCGTGTTATAACCGGTGGTAATTGAAACAAATCGCCGATTGCAACAACCTGGATTCCGCCAAACGGCGCATCATTCTTGCGCGCGCGACGCGCCAATATATCCATTGCATCCATCAAATCGGGAGCAATCATTGAAACTTCGTCCAAAATCAAAACATCGGTCGCGGTCAAAATATTACGAACCTTGGCATGTAATTCCAAGAATTCCGGAAATATAAAGTCGCGTGGCAGAATTCTGAACAACGAATGGATTGTTGCACCACCAATATTAAGCGCCGCGACCGCCGTTGGACACGCGCAAACAACGCGCTTTTTCGTAGCAGATTTAATATAGTTTATAAATGTTGACTTGCCGGTTCCCGCCTGACCCAAGATAAGCACATTTGAATTAGTGCGTTCAATCGTGTCAAACGCAATTTTCTGGACATCACTTAAAATAGGAACAATTTCAGACATACGCGCATTTTGGCATAAAAGGGAATAAAAATAAAGCAGAAATAAAAATTTTAACTTGCAACGGTAAAAGAAATATATAATAATAACCGCCGTGGGTTATTAGCTCAGTTGGTTAGAGCGGAGCGCTCATAACGCTTTGGTCGTGGGTTCGAGTCCTACATAACCCACCAATTGCTCTTTCGAAAGAGTGAATAAAATCTGCGCACAGGAAACTGGCGCAGATTTTTTTGTTGTAAAAATTCCTTTGGTTGGTGCGGATGCATTTTTGTGTTGAATGAAATTTTTGACTTTGCTATTGTTGAATTGAACCAATAATATTTGGGTGTAATTCTGTGCAGCGGAGGGACGAAATCTTTTTCAAAAAACGTGTGATTTTACCGAAAAACTTTCGGGAATCGGTGGGTAATGTTGCAATTTCTGCGTGGCACAGTATTGCATCGGTCGCCCGATTTGTGTGCGCAATATTTGTTGCCATTTGGAATATGTTTCGTGGTCTGACAAATCTGCGCCGTGTTGATTTGGCAATTGAAATTAATAATGCCGGATTGCGTGCGATACCGATTGTATGTCTTATCAGTTTTATGATTGGTATGATTATGGCATTTGTTGGAAATATGCAACTGAAAATGTTCGGGGCCCAGATTTATGTTGCGGCCTTGGTCGCGATTGCAACGGTTCGTATTATGGGTGCAATTATGACCGGAATTATTATGGCGGGGCGCACAGGTGCGGCATATGCCGCCGAAATTGGTTCTATGCGTGTAAACCAGGAAATTGATGCATTAAAAACAATGGGCGTTTCACCAACCGAATTTCTGGTTTTGCCACGGGTTCTGGCGCTGACTATTACTATGCCGATTTTAACAATCATTTCTGATATCGTTGCTATTGCCGGTGGAATGTTCGTTGCAATGACAATTATGAATGTGTCCATGATGGAATATTGGCGCATGACACTGGATTGGATTTCGTTTAATAACTTTGCGGTTGGGGTGTTGCATGGATGGTTGTTTGGTTGGGTTATTGCAATTGCAGGATGCATCTGTGGTATGCGCGCAGAACGCACCGCCGATGGAATTGGCCGTGCAACAACGCGTGCCGTGGTGGCGGGTATCGTTGGATGCGTTGTGGCAACGGCAATATTGACGATAATATTTAACTGGCTTGACATATAATGAATAGAAAAGATACGCCTTTTATTTGTGTTCGTGATTTATCGGTTGCATACGACCGCAAGATTGTTGTGCATAATATAAACTTTACCGTAAATCGTGGCGATATATTCGTGATTATGGGTATGTCGGGATGTGGAAAAAGTACGATTATGCGGTCAATGATTGGTCTGTTGCCACCACACAAGGGGCAAATTATTATTGATGGCACAGATATGTGGACGGCGGACGAAGAAAAACGCAATCATATTATATCTGGATTTGGGGTATCGTATCAAAGTGGCGCATTATTTTCTTCTATGACGGTATGGGAAAATGTTGCATTGCCATTGCAATTAAAAACAAATATGAACATATCCGAGATAAACAAACGCGTGCGCGAAAAACTGCATATGGTTGGACTTGATAATTGTGATGATTTATATCCATCAGAAATCAGTGGTGGTATGGTAAAGCGCGTAGCAATTGCACGCGCGATGGCATTGAATCCACACGTGTTATTCTTTGATGAACCGTCCGCCGGTCTGGACCCGGTACGGTCGGCAGAATTAGATAACATTATATTAGATATAAACCGGCGGACCGGAACAACGATTGTTATGGTGACACATGATTTATCGTCAATTATGAACATTGCAACAAATGCGGTATATATTGACATAAACACTAAAACGGTTGGTGCGTACGGTGCGCCACGCAATATCCTTAGGACAACCAAGAACGGTGAAATTATAAAATTCCTTAAACCAAATGGGGGTAAACATGAAACGACCAAGTAAAAGCGCAATCGGCGGATTTTTGATATTCAGTTTCTTGCTGATTATTGGGGCATTGGTATTCTTTTTTGGCGGGCGACTGGAACGAAATTATGTGACACCGGTATTATTCTTTGAAGGTTCGGTCAAGGGCCTGAATGTCGGTTCAAATGTATATTTTCGTGGTGTGCCGATTGGTCGGGTTGATAAGATACAACTGATACCGAACAACCAAGATAAAATTGTTATTCCGGTCTATGTGCGTATTGACCCGCGTATGGCGGCAAACGGTCAAATGTCAAAGTCCCAGATGGAAAACTGGATTCGTGATTTGGTCGCGCACGGGTTAAAAGGGAAATTACAGGCGCAAAGTGTTCTGACCGGACAAATGACGATAGAATTAGATTTCTATCCGGGATACCCCGAACGATTTTTGGCGGGGAAATATGATATAAATGATATAGAAATTCCGACATTGCCATCTATGTTAGATGAAATTTCGCACAACCTGGAAAAAATTCCATTGTCCGATATTACAGGAAACATGAACACATTGTTGCAAAATCTGAACAACGACATACCCGATTTGATGCGTCAATCAACGGCGGCGGTGGCCAGCATTAACAAATTGGCAAACGCGCTATCGGGGCCAGGTTCAACAACAATAAATGATTTAAATAAAATGATTCGCGATGTCAGTGATGCGGCACGCGCAGTATCACGATTGAGTGATTATCTGGAACGTCACCCCGAGGCATTATTAAAGGGAAAAGGAGGATACTAATATGAAAAAAATATGTTTAGTTTTAACTGCGGCTTCTTTGGCGGCATGTACATTTGGTCATAGCAGCGAACCCGCACGATTCTATACACTTTCAACACCAAATATTGAACAGATTCGTGGACCAAAATCGCGGGTAAATGTTGCAATTGACAATGTATCGGTACCGCAATCGGTTGACCGTCCACAAATTGTTATAAAACATCCCAATTCAAATATGCTTTCGGTATCTGAATTTGACCGCTGGATAGAGGGTTTGCCGAACGCATTGCCAATTGTAATTTCAGAAAACATGAATATATATGCAAAAAACATAAATGCGCGCCCAGGTCGGCGACAAATGTCTGAATCAAACAATAATTATCATCTGGCGATTGACTTTGTGCGATTTGATACCGAAATAGATGGTGTGATAACAATATCTGCATGGTGGACGGTGACGAATAATCGCGGAGATGTTGTCGCCCAGAAAAAGACGACAAAAACAGCGGTGACACCGGACGGCGATATAAATGCCCCAGACTATGATGCAATCGTGCGCACACAAAGCCGGTTGATTGCAGAATTGTCCTATAAAATCGCCGATGTGATAAGCGAATTGAAGTAATAAAAGATCCCCAACAATGGGGATTTTTTGATTTAACCAACCAATTTGTGCCAAAGGCTTTTCTTTTTGCCTTTTTGATTTTGGCGCTTACGCGTGCGATGCGGTGCGTTCATTGTTGTCCGCTTTGCCTCGGTATGTTGGGCATTTTTCTTTTTTGCGTCCGTTGACGGCGCATTCGCCATCAAGATTTCATCGGTTTTTGCCTGCTCTGGTGCGACACGTTGGATTGAATATTGGTCAATATTCATTAAACTGTCGTCACCGACAATCACAATTTCTGTGCCAAATTCATTTTCCATCGCATTTAATTCTGCGCGTTTATGATTCAAGATATAAATTGCGATATCGGTTGGCACCGTCATAATTATCTTTTGCGCCGATTTTGCCAGCAATTTTTCCTGCAAATGACGGAACAGAATAATAGATGCGGTTTGAATGCTTGGTACTACGCCCGCCCCCATACAGTGTGGGCATGGAACATAGGACGATTCAATAAAACTGCTGCGCAATCTTTGACGTGACAGCATAAGAACCCCAAACGCGTTTATCTTGGCAACCTGGGTCCGAGCGCGGTCGTGTTTCATAACTTCGCGCATTTTCATTTCTAATTTACGATTATTGCGTTCTTCTTCCATATCGATAAAGTCAATCGCGACAATACCCGCCAAATCGCGCAGGCGTAATTGCAAGGCGATTTCTTCGGCGGCCTCTAAATTAGTGTTTAATGCGGTTTGTTCGATATCTTTTTCCTTAATCGCACGGGACGAATTGACATCAATTGTCACCATTGCTTCGGTCTGGTTGATAACCAATGAACCGCCGGACGGCAACTGAACATATGGACCATGCAGACCTTCTAACTGTTTTTCAACACCCGCCTTGGTCATAAGTGGTACCGCAGTGTCTTTATATAAAACTAATTGCTTTCGCGGCGCACGACCATAAAGTTGCTGGAAATAAGTTTTTGCAGCATCGTATGCCTCTTCACCTTGAATCGTTAGAACGTCGTCCTTGGACGACAAGAAGTCACGAACCACACGCCGCAACAGTGAATCTTCGGTGTGAATTGTCACCGGTGCAACCGATTCCAATGTCGTTTTACGAATATCATTCCATAAATTCACCAAATAATCATAATCCGCTGATATTTCCGCCGCCGATGCACCAAATGCCGCCGTGCGCAGCACAACCGTCATACCACGCGGTATTTTCAATGTGTGCAGAATTTCACGCAGACGCGCGCGTTCAGATTTATCAGAAATCTTTTTAGAAATACCATAACTGTTCCGTTTACGCGAATTTGGCATTAAAACCGCAAAACGACCCGCCAATGACAAATATGTTGTCATAGATGCGCCCTTTTGTCCGCGTTCTTCCTTGACCCCCTGGACCAACAAAATTTGCTTTGGCTTTATAACATCTTGAATTTTAAATTCACGGGCGCGTTTGGCGAATTCTTTGTTATCTTCGCCGGCGCTGTGATCGTCATAGTCGGCGACTTCGTCAACCTCGTCATCGGGGTCATCGTCATCATCAACGATATTTGCATGCGCCAATTCCAGCAATTTCTTTTTCTGTTCGGCGGTCACCTGGTAATAATCTGGATGAATTTCCGAAAACGGCAAGAACCCATTTTTACCCGTTCCATAATCAACAAACGCCGCCTGGAGTGATGGTTCCACCCGTATCACCTTGGCCAGATAGATATTACCCTTTATCTGGGGTTTGGTGGTGGTTTCAACATCAAAATCCGAGACACGATTATTGGCGGAGTCTACGACAACAACGCGCGTTTCCTCCGGGTGGACTGCGTCCACATATATCTTTTTTGACATTAAATAATCCTTTTGTGTTAAATGCATAACCGTGGGCAATAATCCGTCCCCGTGGGGCGTCCAAGCCCATGCCAAGGGATAACATCACGATACCCAACAATGTCCATCGAATTAAAGATACAAGTGATAAAAATAACATCGCCTTATAATTCCATCAGTTAAATGCCAGATGATAGTTTAACACGATAAAATATGATTTGGCAAGGTATTTTATTCCATAGGTGTTTTATTCTTAGAAATCCGGGGCAAATGCTGCATTTTCTGTTTTGCTTCGTCAAGCCACCGACGCATACGCGCACGCAACCACCGTTCATATATAAAGAACAATCCGCCAACCCCAATCAACGGCAAAACATAATAAATAATACGGTATGCCAATAACGCACCGAAAATACTTGCCTTGTCCGCGCCATCGGGCACCGCAAGCAAAAAGACACTTTCAAACACACCGATACCACCGGGAACCTGGCTGAATACACCGGTGGTTTGGGCTACAACAAAAAGTCCAATAAATGTTCCAAACGGAATATGCACAAATGGTATCAGACAAAAATACAGAACCAACCCCGCCAGAACACTGTCCGCCATGCCAAGTAAAGTCTGCAAAAACGCCATTTTTGTAGATGGCACATCAAACCGCAATTGACCGATTTTAATACTTTTGTTGCGGAAAAATACGGTAATCGCAAAATACGCCAGCAATGCCGCCAAACAGAATATGAATAAAGTATTAAGCCCTACACTGGCACCGACCGATTCAGCAAAAATATCATGCGGAATCAGAAAATATCCAACAACCGCAATCGCCGTCGCCCCAAGAAAGTATGTAAAACCATTTATTGTCACAATTTTGACGATATCGCCACCACGAATACGCCACCGTGTGTACAGCCGATAACGAATCGCGCCGCCCGACACAACCGCATGACCGGCATTATTACTGATTGCGAACCCAAGCATACCCGCCAACATCCATTTCCACCAACTTACGCGGTCGCCTGCGCCAACATATTTTAATGCCAAATAATCATATAATGCCAATGCCACATAGCCCGCCAGACATGCCAACGATGCAAGAACAAGGTTAATAAACGGAATATCCAATAATGCATGCGCAATGTCTGATAAAGAATAATTCCGCAATTGCCACCAGAGCATTCCGGCCGCCAAACAAAAGAACACTATACCCGAATACCCAAGCAGTTTTTTAAATGTTTTTTTTGCACCAAATGACATGAAAACCTTCTTACGGTGTTCAAGAATACCACCCACAGAATAAAAATGCAAGTTTTCCGTTGCCACAAGCAATTGGTAACGGAAAACATCGTGTTATTTTGCAAATGAATACTTCATATTCAGATGGTTTGCATCGTATGTTTTATTCATAATCCCGATTGTATCCTCGACGATAACAATTTCTTCGTTTGTTGGAATCATAAATATTTTAACGCGACTGTCGGGTGCGCTGATTTCGCATTCGCCGGCATCCAGACGCGCCAGGGCTTTGTCATTCTTTTCCGGATCCAATTTGATGCCCAGTTCTTCCAGTCCTTCACAGTATTTTGCGCGCAGATAATTGTCGTTTTCGCCAACGCCCGCGGTGAATACCAACGCATCAACATGACCAAGTTCGGCCATAAATGCACCAATGTATTTTTTAACATTATGCACTTCTATTTCCAATGCCAATTTACAGTCTGGATTTGTTTCACGATTGCCTTCTACATCGCGGCGGTCGGCAAAGCACTTGGTTATACCCATTAAACCAGAATCTTTATTCAGGTGCTTTGTCATCTGTTCCGGTGTCAGGTTTAATTGCTGCATCACATAGAGCAACGCGCCGGCATCAACATCGCCCGGACGTGTCCCCATAACCAGACCGGCGGTCGGTGTCATCCCCAGTGTTGTGTCAACCGCAACACCGTTTTTAATCGCGACACCTGATGCACCCGAACCAATATGCATAGTAATCAAATTGCATTTGTCTGCGGGCCGCCCCAACATTGCCGCTGCGCGCTTTGACACATATAAATGGCTTGTTCCATGGAAACCATAACGACGCACCCCAAGGTTTTTATACCATGCCTCGGGAATTGCATAGCGATACGCATATTCCGGCATAGTCTGCAAAAACGCAGTATCAAATACGGCAACCTGGGTTGCATTTGGTAACATCTGGCGCGCGCTTTCAATTCCCATCAAGGATGCCGGAATATGCAACGGCATCAAATCGCGCCAGTTTTCAATTTCACGCATAACTTCGTCATTTATTTCTACGGATGATGCAAATTTAGAACCGCCCATAACAACGCGATGACCAACACCACGAATTTCGTTCATATCAACCGATGCATCGCGCAGCATATTCATAACTACGCCCAATGCTTCGTTATGATTTTTCATAGGTGTTTCTTTTTTCTGTTTTGTTCCATCGGGATATTTCTGGGTGACGAAAGAATCATCAGATCCGATTTTTTCAACATTGCCACCGACAACCTGTTTTTTAGAATCCGCATCAAAGATTTGATATTTCAAACTGGACGAACCACAGTTCAACGCCATGATATACATATTATTTCCTTTTGGTTGAATTAAATGATTATCACGCGGGAATCTTAGCACCCAGTCTGCGCGATTTCAACAAAAATCCCCACATGCTGTGGGGAAATGTTTACGCCGCATGGTATCCACTGCGGAATGCAGCAAACTTAGCTAATGCATCGGCACGCATAGGTTTTTGTTTGTTTTCGGCATTACCCGGACGCCAGCTATATAACTTTCCTGTATGAGAATCGCGCCCAGTTTCCAAGAAATCCCAATACGCCATTAATTCATTGTATACATCAATGTGTTTTTTATCCCAATCTGCTAATTCTTTTGCACGACGATCCATACTTGCTTGTGAATTTTTTATTTCTTCTGTCGCTTTGCGAAAATCATTTATATGTTGTTGCTTTTCTGCGTTTTCTTGACTGATTAATTCATAATCTAACACAGCATTCTGATAACCGGGATCAACATTCTGAATATGATCCATTATTGCTTCAATATCAGCAACAGTAACTGCATCAATATCTACGACGCCAAGACCAACAATTCCTAAATCAATAACATCCCTGAAATTTTCCAATTGTTCCACAAGACTTTTTTTTGAATTTAACAATGCTGTTAATTCTGCAACTTTTACGTCTTTATCTGGTCCTGCTGCCATTACAGCCGCTCGCAGGGCGGCTTCTTGTGCCTCAATCGGTTCTAATTTTTTCTTGATATCAAGGACTTGTTGTAATTGTTGTAATAATTGTTCATATGGTTCAAGTGCATACTGAGCCTTTAATTCATCTTGACGCCCCGTAGTATCTAACTCTTTTTGTTTTAATTCAACATCCGCCGCGCCACCACCGGCAACACCCAACCCAACCAAAGCAGCGCCTTTTCTCATAACATTTGCATCGCGATTCATCGCATCCGCCGAAGTGCCGGCGGCATCTGCAGCCACTCGCGTATTAAGCTCACCTTTGTATGCGGTGTTTTTTGTGTTCCATGTCTTGTAAGAATTTTTCATGCCTTTGTTTTTGAATTTCTGATTAAATTTACTTCCAGATTTTCTGATAGTATTTGTTAGTAAAGTTGCACCATAACCAATACCAATGAAAGCGGCACGGACACTTTTATCTAGCGCGCTTGTTACGAACTGTACGCCCGCATTTTTATTCCACGACAAGTCCTTGTTTGACATAAAGTTGAATAATTCTTTGTCGTCTTTAATTGCACCCATAATTTTGCTTGTTGTGTTGGCATATTTAATGATGGATAAAACCTCCATAGCAATTTTGACATTTTTTATAACATCTTCTTTTGTTTTCCCGTTTTTTGGATCTTGCGCATCCTTGGCGGCTTTCATAATAAGTTCCGCGATCAAATTTTTCATTTGACGTCCGTTCTTTAAAGCGCCTGCAAAAGATTTTGCCATATTTAAATCATTTTTAAAATCGTTAAGTGTTGATTCTAACCATTCAAACGCAGCGCTGGCATTATGTTTGCCTTTTAAATTTGCTTTTATGTTTGATGCGGTTTCAACAATTTTTCCTAATCCATCTGTTGGTTTTATGCCTGCTTTATCTATGGCTTTACAAACATCTTTTGTTGCCGGATTAAGGTATATTCTATCTCCACGTAACTTTGTATATTTTTCAAATAAATTTTCATATGTATCACCAACGTATTTCTTTACTTGTTGAAATAACGTAAGTTCGTCCGAACGCTTTGGCTGGACATAATCTTTTGATTCTGGATTTGCATAATCAACTTTTTCTTTGGCAACGGCAATAGCAGCAGATATCTGATTGTTTTGGCCTTCGTGCTGTTTAAACGCATCAAGAACCTTTTGATTCTTATACAATGTTTGCATAAAATCTGGGTAATGCAGTTTAAAATCTGCCAATTTAGCAGCATCAACCTCTGGGGTAATCCAACCGGCATAATCATTACTGATAAATCCAACATTATTGGCACGAAACTCATCAGCCAGATTTTCAGCGTCTTTATCGATACCGGCAATTTTTTTACTATCATCATAAACAAATTCTGTATATTTTTGCGCAATATCACGTATCTCTTTCTGAAATTCTGCTTTATTATAATCTTTACGCGCAACTTTAGCTTTTAGTTCATGTATATTAACATAGGATAAACCAAGCTGTCTAAACAAATCAGGATTTTTTTTCAATAAATCATCTAGTTTATTGACTAAATAATCAATGGCCGCTTCTGTTTCTGGCGTTGCCTCTTTTGTGTCGCCCCATGCTTTTTCAAAACGGTCTTTGTTATCATCTATAAAATTTACTATATCATCTTCACCTAAGTTTGCATAAGATTTGCGTCGTGCAACCAGTCCCGACATAGCATTTTGTGTGTTAAGAAATAATTCTTTCCAGTCATTATCACTTAATTCATTCGGGTCTAAATTTATCAATTTATAGAAACCATCCGCGGGGTCTATGGTAATATTACCAGTTATTGGATCCTTTTCTAACAACTTGACCCAATCGGCCATGTTTTTTGTAAGGTCGGCTTTTTTTACCAAAGATTCAAATTGAACCCAGCGTTCGATATCATCAGACCGCATTTCTTTCAAGCGAACAAGTTTAAAATATGTTTCAAGAAATTTTTTCATACTCATTGTCATTGTCTGACCCCTTTGGTTTGATGTCACCACACACCCATAATTATAGTACAAAATGCGGGGAAATTCAAGCGCGTTCGGGGATTTTATCTTATAGCGGGGTGTGGGTATTTTTGGCAAAATTTATGCCATGAGAAACAAAATTCGTAATTTTTTGCTGAAAACTTTGCCGTATGCAATATCCATCGCCGGCGGAATTGTTCTGTTTTCGGTATCATTGGACAATGTCCGGGACCCGGCAGTTGAAGGTTTGATTAGCAATATTTCCGCATCATTGTTGGCGATACCGCTGGTGTTTTTGCTTTACGATTACACGACAAACCGGGTGTCGCGACGATTGCAAGAAACCCTGATTAATGGCATGACCGATAAAATCAATACGATTATGTTGCATACGCTGATTATTCTGCGCAAGATGATAAAGATGCGTGGGCGGCTGACACGCGGTGCTGTAAATTCTATGCGCGCCCTTTCCGAGGCGCACATTGCACGCGAATTGTCGTTGCGAATGGACAATATGAATTTACTGCACCAATATTACGAAGAACTGGAAAATCTTATTCTGGGGTACGCAAAGGAAAATGTTTTTTCGCCGGAACAAATGCGCATAATGACGGAACTAACACGTGATATGTCGCGACTGGTTGGCACGCATCACCTTGGGGGTGGTCGGCGCGTAATTGCGCGCCATATACGAAATATTATAGACGAAATAACCGATTGGCTGGATTCAACCGCCGAAATTTCTAAGAATTTTGACCAGATGTTGACCCAGGTTGCGCCACCACCGATAAAAAACGAAAATAAAAAATAAAAACCGACACAAGGTCGGTTTTGATTTTTGGTGGGGCCACAGGGATTGCACATCCCAACACTGCGTGTTGGGACCCTTCCACTCGTAAGGTTCAAACTGCGCCAAGGCTTGTTTTCACCAACTATCGTGTCGAACCCACGGGTTCTCGTCTTGTTTTCCCAATCAAAAAACAAAAACCGACACAAGGTCGGTTTTGATTTTTGGTGGGGCCACAGGGACTCGAACCCTGGACCCAATGATTAAAAGTCATTTGCTCTACCAACTGAGCTATAGCCCCAGAACTTTCTGTCTTTTTCCAGCAGTTCGGGGCAAATTATGACACAGTTTTATAAAAAATCAAGCAAAAATCACAAAAACAGCATTTTTAATTTAAGATTGCTATTTTTTGCTCTTGAATTGAATGTCGCGCAGTTTTTTGTATTCGCCGTCCATCGCGACCAATTCAGCATCGGTTCCCTGTTCAACAATGTGACCGTTCTTGATAACACAGATGATATCAGCATCCAGAATTGTAGACAACCGATGCGCAATTACAAATGTCGTGCGTCCCTGCATCAAATCTTTTAATGCCGATTGAATCAGTTTCTCACTCTCGGTATCTAATGCGGATGTCGCCTCGTCCAGCAACAATATCGGTGCATTTTTCAATATTGCACGTGCAATCGCGATGCGCTGTTTCTGGCCACCTGACAATAACGCACCACCTTCACCGACACAGGAATCATAGCCATGTGGCAATGCGCAAATAAATTCATCGGCATTCGCCGCGCGTGCCGCCGCGACAACTTCGTCATGCGATGCATGTGGCGCACCGTATTTAATATTCGCCTCTATCGTATCGTTGAATAAAAATACATCCTGGGAAACTTCGGCAATATTGCGACGCAACGAATCCAGAGTATATTTCTGAATATTTGTACCGTTTATCGCAACAAAACCATTATTTGGTTCATAGAAACGTTCAATCAGGTTAAACATTGTTGTCTTGCCACCACCACTGGGACCGACCAGGGCGCAAACCTGACCCGGGGCAACATGCAGGTTTATATCGTGCAGAACTTGTTCACCGTCAATATATGAAAAATCAACATTTTTGAATTCAACCGATGGTTGGACGGCGCGTAAATCCTTGGCATCGCGTTTGTTGCGAATTGTTGGTTTGGTGTCCAAGAAATCAAACAAAACCTCTGCCGCCAGTAAGCCATGTTGAACCGTATCCCCGGTTCCGGTAATCGCCTTGGCCGGTTTGTACGCCGCAATCAGTGCCAGCAAGAATGCCGTAAAATCACCGGTTGTAATCGCGCCATTCACAATAAAATGTCCACCTAAAATCAATGCGAAACACAGTCCGATTGAAATCATCAGTTCCAATAACGGTGATTGAATCGCGGCGGCCTGGGTCGTCTTATACGAATTTATCATAGATTGATGCAAAACATCGGCGAACTTGCGTGTTTCGACATCTTCGTTTGCAAATGCCTGAATGGTTTTGATTCCGCGCAGTGTTTGGTTTAAATGCTGGGACACAGTGTTTGCAATACCAAATGATTGCCGTGACAGTTTGCGCCGGCGACGCATAATTATCAGCAACGGCACAATTATCGCCGGCACCAAGAAAATCAGAATCGCGCATACCTGGGGTGCATAGTATATCATCAGGGTTAATGTGATAACCAGTGTTGCCAACTGTTGCACCAGTGATAAAATGTTTTCCGTTACTAAACGCAACACCGCGCCCGATTGAACATAGAAATAATTCAAATGCTTTCCAACACCATCGCCATAGAATCCCGCAATTCCCATATGCACCATATGCGAATATATGCGTTTTTGCAATGATGCACTGGCCGCCAAACCGCCCTTAGCCATAAGTAACGACCGCGCATAGTTAAATGCGCCTTTGGCCCCGAACGCCATGATAATCAGCAACCCAACAATATATGTTGACTGCATATTCTTATCTATGAATGCATTATCAACAACACGCTGTACCAGTGTGATTGAATACCCTTCGGCACCGGCGGCACCGATTGTTGCAATAATCCCAAGTGCCAACCACTTCCATTGGGGACGACCGATTTCACGCCATATGCGACCATACAGTGACCATTTAATGCGTGCGTTTGATGCATCGCCGCGAAAGAAATTTTTTATTTTATGTATTATTTTCATCATAATGCCCCAATTATAGGAATTGTTCGGTTGCGTGTAAAGTAAATATTTTTTTGTTGACTTTTGCGTAAAAACCACATAAAATACGCGTCACAGAGTTCTGGGGTTGTAGCTCAGTTGATTAGAGCGCCTGATTTGCATTCAGGAGGTCGTGGGTTTGAGTCCCATCAGCTCCACCACAAGTTCTCAAAAATAAATTGACGCCAAAAGGGGGTGAATACTTTATGGTAAAAGTTCTGGTTCGTGATAATAATGTTGAACAGGCATTACGTGTCGCAAAACGCAAATCCCAGAAAGAGGGTTTATACCGCGAAATGAAAGAACGCCAGCGTTATGAAAAACCAACAACAAAACGCAAACGTTTAAAAGAAGAAGCCGTTCGCAACGAAAAGAAACGTCAATCAAAACAAAGAATGGTTTTCGGATTCTAGTAAAAAGTCGCCCAGTAGGGCGATTTTTTATTTCAGAAATCATTTTTGTTATTTCATATTTATAATGCGAACCGTCATCCCGGCGGAATAAATCGTCATCCCGGCGCATACCGGGATCTCTTTATTACACCGTCCAAGAACAAACACCGCACTTCGGTGGTGGGAACGAATCGGGGAAGTGTGCAGAAAACCGGGAAAAATAGTTTTTAAAAATCAAAATTTGGCACCGAACCGCCCAGAAACACTGGGGTTTTTACAAACTAAATTTGACAGTAAATTTTGAAACGCCCGGAAATCCGCCAAAAAATTGACACAAAAAAGGTACCTTTTATGTGACAATAGGACTGAGGAATTTTTAGTCTTTACAAAAAAATAAAAGAGAGGAAAATGACAAACAAATCGCTAATATTTGCGGGCATTTTTGCCGCAATAACATCATCATCATTTGCAACCGGTGAAAACATCGTGACATCTAAATCATATGTTGATAATGCACTAGAACAAAAACAAAATAAAATTGAAGCATACAACCCTAATTGTGAAATTCAATCTGTGTTAACCAACACAACCACCGATGGTATTGTTGGAAAGATGAGTATAGGTGATTCGGATACACTAGATATGGATATTTATAATGACCCTGGCTATTATGATAATGTAATTCCTACGGCGGGTGCAATTGCGGCTGTTACCCAGGCAAAAATGTACTGTGCCGGATGGCCGGACGGCGCAACACATACGGATGCAAATTGCTGGCTGTGGAATAAAAATTAAAAAAATCCGCCCGTTCGGGCGGTTTTGATTTTATTGCGTATTTATGATAGAATGTCACTAAAAGGTGATAGATATGAAAATAATACAGAAAAAACGCAAACTGAATAAAACTACACTGACCAATGCAACACTGGCATTGGCGGCAACCGCCATACTTGGCCAGGGAATTGTCAAAGGTGCACGCGATACACGTGACAAGTCCCCCACCCCAACAGAACAAACCACCAATACAAAACATATCAAAAAAAATCAAAAAGATATGACATATGGCGAATATCGGAAAATGCTGAATCCGGTTACACCGTATGTAATGCTGGAACTGATGCTGACCGAAGGGGTAAAATTGGATAAAACCGGCAACTATTGCATTCCGTACAAAGATTCCCGCGGTATATGGACAATCGCGTTCGGCATGACCAGTACCCGCGACGGCAAAAAAGTGACATCAAAAACCGAACCAATACCAATAGAAAACGCATGGGATGAATCGGTTAATGTGCTGGAAAATCGTGAAACATATTTTATGATGTATTGCTATGATGTGGGCTGTGATAGCCTGCGTTTGGATACCCCCGGTCGTCAATGCGCGTTCGCATCGATATTTTATAATTCAGGAACCAAACTGATGGAAGAACCCGAAAACAAAAACCATCGCAATCGTAATGAAACACTGCGGAAATTGTATAAAGAATATGGCAATAATGTGACGGCGGAAATGGTTCGTGAATGCTTTGCAAAATACCCAATTACCGAACCGCGGTCTTTTGGAAAATTGGCAATCAGTGGCGCATCGGATAAAGAACTTGCGAATGTATTGGGGCTGTATGTCGTTGGTGGTCGGGGATTATGGTCGCGTCGCTGGATGGAGGGCCAGGTTTTAATGGGCAACATAAATCCAAAAAGTTTCTTGGAATTACCAATGGGAACACTGTCCGAATTTATGAAGATGATGGGCGGTAAAAAAGATGTTTTCTGGGGTGGCGACAAAGAACACCCGATCATAAATATGGAAACACTGATCCCATTTGATGAATGGTTGGGAAATCCGGTCGCACACGATGGCAAAACAAAGTTCAGTGATAGAACAATTGGAAACCTGTTGAACCGAATAAATCCAGATATAATTGAATACTTTGATGATGATAAACTGGTATTCGGCACATCAGATATTACCCAGGATAACAAAACGGCGGACTTTATCGCATTCCGCAATGAAATGAAACGTCAGGTATATAAAACGGCGACATCAAAAATTCATGGAAAATCACATGCACCACAAACCGTACATGCCACCGGTGTGAAACGCGCCTAGCGCGATAATTCCGGATGCAAATTGCGTTGGAACGCCATCATTTCATCACGATAGTTTTCCAAGGATTGGCGATTTACAAATTCAACAATTTGTAAATATCCATTCGTATTCAAAATTCGCAGTATCCACTTGCCCGATTCTTTATCAAAGACGGGTGGGTACACGGTCTTTACCATCTCTTTTTCTCTTTTCCTTTCGTAATTTATGGACTGGATTGTATTCATACATAAAAATGATTTCCAGTAAGTTTTTTCGTATTTTTTTAAATAATTACTTTGACATTTAATATAAAACACTGCATAATGCCCATGTTGTGGTTAACACAGCGGGAAAATAAAATGCGTACAAATGGCAAGAAATCTTTGTTATAACGGTGCGACCATAAAGTAATTTACGGGCGCACTTTCACGGTGCCCCGTTTTTTTAAACCAAAAGGGAAAATGTATGTCAGAACAGAACAACACTATGTCCACAAACGAATTAACCGCGCGTCTGCAAAAGGCGGAAAACATTCGCGCACGCGATGGCGTTGTATGGAAAGATAAATTTGATCGCACACATACAATCGCCGAATCACGCGATTTGCCAGATGGAACGGCGGTAAAACTTTGCGGTCGTGTGACGGCATTGCGTTGGTTGGGTAAACTGATGTTTGGACGCATTTACGATATAAACGGCGAAATTCAGTTTTCAATGTCGCGTGAAGAATTAGGCGAAGAAAACTATAAATTTATGAAGACTAATGTTGATATGGGCGACTTTATCGGGATTACTGGCGAACTGTATCACACGACCGCCGGCGAATTGACCGTGCGTGTGTCGGCATATGAAATACTGGCCAAGGCTTTGCGTCCATTGCCGGAAAAGTTTCATGGACTGACCGATATGGAAACGCGCTATCGTCAACGTTATCTGGATATCATATCAAACCCAGATGCGCGCGCGGCATTACTGGGGCGGTTTCAAATGACACAAAATCTGCGTGATTTTATGAACAATCATGGATTTTTGGAAATTGAAACACCGATTATGCAAAATATCGCATCGGGCGCGGCGGCACGGCCGTTTACGACACATCATAACGCACTGGACACCGATTTCCAGTTGCGTATTTCACCGGAACTGTTTTTAAAAATGGCGATTGGGGCGGGTTTTGATCGTGTCTACGAAGTGGCAAAGGATTTCCGCAACGAAGGTATGGATGCGATGCACCTGCAAGAATTTACCATGATTGAATGGTATGCGGCATATTGGGACTATAAACGCAATATAGATTTCACATGGGCAATGGTTCAAGAACTGATTATGAAGGCACGCGGAACATTGCAAATTGAATACCAGGGAACCAAACTGGATTTTTCAAGTTACGAAATGATTGACTATACCGCAAAGATGAACGAATTGTTCGGATGCAATATTTTAGACTTTGACGATGTTGATGTGTTGCGCCAAAAATTGGTTGACGAAGGTATGTTCCCGGCGGATGAACTGGAAGATTTAAAATCGCTGGCGACATTGGTGGACTATGTGTACAAGCGGAAAATCCGTGATAGTATTGTCCAGCCAACAATCCTGTACAACTATCCAACATATATGGTACCATTGGCACGGCATAACAACGAAGATGATCGCCGTTTAGATATGTACCAATTATTGGTCGCCGGGGGTGAACTGTGCAAGGGATATTCCGAATTGGTAAACCCGATTCAACAAGCCAAAGCCTTTGAAGACCAGGCAAAAAGCATAGAGGGTGGCGAACAAGAGGCATTCAACCCCGACAACGATTTTGTTCGCGCAATGGAACATGGATTTCCACCGATTTCGGGTGTTGGAATGGGGATTGACCGTCTGGCCGCGATTGTCTTTGACCAACCAACATTGCGCGATGTTATATTATTTCCGATTATGAAGTAGAAAAATGCAACCAGATGTAAATCTTTTGACCGCCGACCGCGACCGCCACAACCTTGAATATATTGCCAAGGTTCGCGCATCTGGTCGCATAAATGACGAAGCCGCCGATTATTTAACGCGACTTTACAGCAACGGTATGGACTGCTATCGTGATGTTTTTCATACATTGGGTAAATGTTTCGGCGCACCAAAAACGGCGGTGATGGAATATAACCCAGAAACCGATTTGCCGGTGGAAAAACCAATAAAGATTGCAGATATAAATCCGCTGTCGGCGTATTTGGTGAATCATCGCTTAGATGTTGACCCAATGCGTAATCAGTTCTTTACATCGGGCGCGGCGCATAAAATTGATTTGTCGGTATCGTCAATTGTCACGGTTATTGTCGGTGCACAAAAAAACGTAGAACGCGCCATAGACAAGGTTTGTGGTAAATACTATCGTTTTTTTATTGAAGATGTAATATCTGTGGTTGAAAAAACCGTATCGGATAAATTTGGAAAAAAACAAACTGCGGAAACCATAACCAAAATTCGTAAATGTTTTTCCGAAAAATATATTACTGATGCATCTGCGGCGGTTTTATCGTTAATAGATTGTTCAGACAAAGAACTGGTCGCGACACTGGTTCGCAATCTTGATAAAATCAAGAAACCGCATAAGCATTTGAATGATGTTTGGCGCGTGAAATGTCTGTTTGATTTAATACCCCAGGCGCGAACATTTATTGAACGGCTGCACGAAATTATGCCGGAACGTGTTTTGACGGTGCGTGATAAATTCTATGATATTGGAAATCCACGCAACTATCGTGATTCCAAGGTTATTGTGAATATTGGCACACCCGACAATGTTATCCCAATGGAAATAATTTGCCAGGTTCGAACATTCTTTGAATTTGAACGCAAAACACATGACTATTATGCAACACTGCGTGAACACCCAGATACCGCCGATGCAATCATTGAACAAGAAGCGGCGGACCTTATGAAGGACGGCATAGATAAATATAATTTGATGATATGCCAATGCTTGGACGATTTGTTTGAACGCGTTGGATGGAATATTTTATACAGTCGCGGTGGTGATGTATCGTTATTTGAAGGTTTCCCGCGCGAATGCAAAATGTATTACCCAACGCATATTGTTGATACGATAATGAATAAACTGGATGCCGCGGTGCAAAACGAAATATTTCGTGTGGTGCATTCATCTTCAAAACTTGATATGACACAACAGATTGCAATCTTTCGTTTTATGGCACGGTTTGTTCTGGTGGCGGCAATGCCGTACACACGGCTTGGTAAATTCGTAAAAGACGATGGACCGGCGGCACGGCTGTTTAATTTCGTAATGGCCGAAGTTTACCGCTATTATCACAAGAATATGTAGTCTGAACACCCAAGGGACAATTGTCCTTTTTGTCATATATGATATTTACTTGATTTAACTCAGTTGATGTGCAACAATCAAATCAGATTTGACATGTTTGTTAAATCATAAACAAGGTTAGTAAAGGAAAAAAAGATGCGCCAAGGTAAAGTAAAATGGTATAATGGTAAAAAGTGTTTCGGTTTTATTGCACCCGATACACCAAACGAAGACGGCAATACGGATGATGTGTTCGTGCATTCCAGTTCGTTAAAAAATGCAGATTTGCGGTTCTTGAACGAAGGGGATGTCGTTGAGTTTGAAGAAGAAGTTCGCAACGGAAAACTGTCGGTCACAACAATCAAAATGATTCAACGTGACGAAGAATCTGCAAAAAGATTTCAAGAACGTCGTGCCGAACGCAGACGCGCCCGCGAAGAAAGAAAAAGTCACGAAGAAAAAAAACATTCTGGATTCGCGTTCTGGAAAAAATAAAATAAATCCCGCAGATGCGGGATTTTTTATGGGTTGATTTTAATCGGAATTTATATCAAAATGACTAGGCATATTTAATAATAACAAAAGGATTTTAAAATGTGGACGGCTATCGGTATAGTTGCAGTGTTAGTTTTATATTTTATCGCGGTTTATAATGGTTTGGTTTCACGCCGAAACCAGGCACGTGAAGCATGGGCAACCATAGATACACAATTAAAACGTCGTTATGATTTAATACCAAACTTGGTTGAAACGGTGCGTGGTGCAGCGGCGCACGAAAAAGATACATTGTCCGCGGTTATCGCTGCGCGCAATACAGCAATGTCAACAAATCCACTGGACGGTGCGGCGGCGGAACGCGGATTGACCGGTGCGCTGAACAAATTGTTTGCACTGGGCGAAGCGTATCCAACACTGCGTGCGAACGAAAATTTCTTGGAATTGCAACGCGAATTGACCGATACAGAAACAAAAATTCAATCGGCGCGACAATTTTATAATACGGTTGTTATGTCGCTGAACACCACGATTGAGCAGTTTCCATCAAATATTGTTGCCCGCATGTTTGGTATAACAAAAGAAAAATTGTTTGAAATGGATGAATCTGAACGCATCGCCCCAAAAGTAAAATTTAATTAAATTATAAACACACACCCGCGATTTGCGGGTGTGTGTTTTTTTTAGTAAACTTATTATTCTGCAATCGGCTTCTTTGGACCCTGACGCATGATGCGTTTGACTGCATTAAATTCAGAAACACTGATGCAACCGTCCGCGTCCATATCGGCATTCGCCAATATTTCCTGCATCTTGGGACATTTAATAGATTCCATATCCAAACAGCCATCTACAAATACCGGGTGTTCATGTGCCATTTTCGGTATGCGATAACGGCATGAACAAAATGCGAATTTTGCAACGGCAAAACCCAACAAAAACATACATGTCAAAATAATGGTTTTCTTTACCGGGCCGCAACTGCAACCACAGTGACATTCATGCAACTCAGGTTTCGTCGCCGCAATAACCTTGGTATTTTTTTGTATTGTCATTTTTTTTGTGTTAGTTTTTTTTACAGTTTTTCTTGGCATATTCCTTCCTTTTGGTTTGACCATGTTAATTGTATAAAATATTTTTATTAAGTAAAGAATTTTTTAAAAAAACATCCCCCAATTGGGGGATGAAAAATTTATTTCTGAACAAAGTGCACACTATATTGTGGTTTTTTGTCGGCCCCCAATGATGCGCGTACAACCTTGTTTGCCGCAACTTGAACGGCCTTGACCAAGTTATCTTGAACCTTTCGTTCGGTCTTGGACAGTCCGTCAATTGCCTTGGTAATTTCAATCTGAATTTGTCGTTTCATAAATCCCGTTGTATCAGATTCAAATATACCGGCACTGGAAACTTCGGGTGTACCTTTTAAGAATCCGCGTTTATCCACCGGCAATGTCACAAATATTGCACCATTAGATGCAATTTTTTTGCGGTTCTTGTAAACCTGGTCGTTGGCACTGCGTTCGGTTTCGCCCTCCATAACAACGAAACCGGTATCTATTGTTTCGCAAACATATGGTTCGGTGCCATCTGCCAATGCGACCATTTCACCATTACGAACCAGCATCATATGTTTTGCACCACCACGTTCCATTGCCATTTTTCCGTTCAGCATTTCATTAATGTAATCGCCATGCATCGGAATAGATACCTGGGGGTGCACCATATCATAGAATCGTTCAAATTCTGGACGACCGGCGTGACCACTGGCATGAACATGATCGGTGTCATAAATTGTGTGTGTACGGATACCCATTTTTGCCAGTTTGTTATAAAGAAATGAAACATCTTGTTCACGTCCCGGAATAATAATGGCACTGAATACGACCGTATCAGTTGGCATCAATTTCAATTCTTTGACCTGACCACGACACAGGCGGGTCAACATTGCGAATTTTTCGCCCTGGGATCCGGTCAAGAAAATCGCCTGTTTTTCCGCCGGCAAATCCTTGATTTCCGAATGCAGATATACATCGTCTTCATTCAAGTATTTAAATTCAATACCAATTTCGCGAAATTCTGGCAATCCAACATATGGCACAGGATTTGGGTTACTGCGTTCTTTTATCGCCGCAACACGACCGGCGGCACGCGCGGCGCTGGCAAACATTTTTATACGCGCCAAACTGCGCGAATATCCGGTCACAAAAACACGACCTGGGGCATTACGCATAATTTCGGTTAATGTTTCACGAACCTGAATCTCGGTTGTTTGCGGTGTTTGACGTGACGACGATGTTGAATCACAAACGCACGCCAACAATTTCGGGTCAGACCCAATTTCGCGCAAACGTGCATAATCAGTTTCTGGTTCAATCGGATTACCGTCGTTAAAAGTCCAATCCCCGGTATGCAAAATTTTACCCGCACCGGTTTTGATAATCAGCATCTGAGCCTCTGGTACAGAATGACTGACATGGAATGTTTCAACCGTAAACGGTTTTAAATCCAGTGTTGCGCCCGTGGCATCAAATTCAACAATATCACGTTTCGGGTCAAAATCTAATTCAATTCCACGAAATGTGCGACGCAAAATTTCCGCCGGAAAACGAGTACAATAGATTGGTTTTCTGAACTTTGGCCAGATATATTTTAATGCGCCAATATGGTCTTCGTGTCCATGTGTGACAACAAATGCGACGACATCTTTTTTGCGCTTTTCCAGCCATTTCGTATCACAGTACTGCACATCGCCGGCACCGATTTCTTCCTCTAAGAATCCCATACCGCAATCAACGATAATGTATTTACCCTTGTACTTATATACATACATATTCTGGCCGACATGTTCCAAGCCACCCAATGCCATAAAGTAAACTTTTTCATCATTTTCGTCTGATTCTGGGTGGGCAACATCGGTGCCGGTACCATCCGCCGACACATGCAATGTTAAATCTTCTGGACCGTCTAATTCGGCGATTTCGTCCGGTTCAGTGTGTTTATGTAATTTTACCATTTATAATAATCCTTTTTTTTAACAAAACATTTCCGCAATCACCGGAATCCATTGCCAATAAAGCACCATGCTCTATTCGTAGTGAATCCGTGACTGCGGGGCATCTACGCCGAATGATACATAATTTTTGCATTAAACACAAGGAAAATAGATGCCCGCACACTTTCGCCTAAACCGCCGGCAATTTTTTACTTGCAAAATGAATTTTTGTATGTAAGAATACACCACGCAATGCGAGCGTAGCTCAGTTGGCTAGAGCGCAACCTTGCCAAGGTTGAGGTCGAGGGTTCGAGCCCCTTTGCTCGCACCAAAATTTTAAAACCGTCCGTTAGGTCGGTTTTTAATTTTGTCGGCAAAGGGCGTTAGGTCGGTTTTTAATTTTGTCGGCAAAGGGGCGAGAACCCGAAGGGTTGCGAGGCGAGGTGGCGTATGCCACCGAAGTACTTTGCTCGCACCAAAATTTTAAAACCGTCCGTTAGGTCGGTTTTTAATTTTGTCGGCAAAGGGGCGAGAACCCGAAGGGTTGCGAGGCGAGGCAACTTTTGTTGCCGAAGTACTTTGAAATTTCTTGCAAGATTACGGTGTTATCGTCTATAATCCCACCGACAAAAGGGATAAATTATGACACAGATTTTGTCCGAAGTTTTTCTGGACTATTCCGATATTTTAATTCGTCCGAAAATGGGCATAAACCTGAATTCACGCAAAGATGTTGATTTACAACGCGTTTTCAAATTCAAACACGGCCAGGTGCGCACTGGTCTGGGCATTTTTAACGCGAATATGGCAACAGTTGGTAATTTTACAGTGGCGCAAAAATTATTAGCACGCGGAATGTTTGCGACACTGCACAAGCACTATACGGTTGATGAAATCGGGATATTTATGGATTCTTGTCGTACGGCAAATGTATCACTGGACAATTTATTTCTGACGATTGGATTAAAAAACGCAGATGCCGAAATTCAAAAACTGAAAGATTTAGAATCAAAATATAAATGGACATCGTCACGCAATATATGTATAGATGCGCCGAATTTTTATATTCCAAATGCATTGGATGTTTTGCGACGCGTGCGTCATGAATTTCCAGATGCAGTTATCATGGCGGGTAATATCGCCAGTGGCGACATTTGTTTGAAACTGTTAGACTTTGCAGATATTATAAAATGTGGCATAGGCAGTGGTTCGGCATGTCTGACCCGTCGCCAGACCGGTTGCGGGACACCGATGGTATCACTGGTTGTTGAATGTGCTGATATTGCGCACTCGGTCGGCGGACATATTTGTGCCGATGGGGGAATTGTGAATGCCGGCGATATTTGCAAGGCATTTTGTCTGAATTCTGATTTTATTATGGTGGGCGGAATGTTCGCCGGGACCGACGAAGCCGCCGGCGATATAGTTGAAAAACATTTTGAAACAAATGAAATTATTGATGGGGTGCGGAGTATTCAAACAAAATATTTCAAGGCATACTATGGTATGTCATCAGAGTATGCAAACAACAAATTTGCAGGCGGAATGTCAGACTATAAAACATCCGAAGGACGCGAATTACTGATACCATATACAGGGGCAATAGATAAAATTTTGCAGGATATTACAGGCGGTATCGCATCGTGTTGTACATATATTGGTGCGACATCGGTAAAACATATGGCAAAGTGCGCAACGATAATTCAAGTTCATAATCAATTGAACAAAGTATTTGAAAAATATTCAATATAAAAACACCGCCCGAATGGGCGGTATTGCTTTGCTATTAAAACCATTTCCATGGCTGTAATAATTTTAGCATACTCATGGCGGTTCTTTTATCTGCAAACGCGTGACCACAACGCGGGCACACAATAAACGGTGCAATCGTCGCCTTGTATTTTCCGTGTATAAATGTCCAGATATAAAGCCCCAGCAACCACGCCGCAAACACCAATCCCCATGCAACATAGCCGAAATATTTATTTACTGTTTTAATAATAGTGTGAACAAAATCAAGATTTGAATTCACCAATTCACGATAAATCTTGCGCGCGGTCGGCCAACTGGACGGTTCCCAAGGATACACATGTTTGATATCGTATTTTGTAAACAACATTGCCACCGCAGAATCCATTTGACTTTTTATCGCGGCATCAATTACTTTATCAACCTCTAACTGGGTGACTTTGGTTAATTCTTTCTCGACCCCATCCAATTTGTCATTGACCAATTTTGCGACATTATCTACTTTGTCTACCGTCGCATTGGCTTTATCAACCATTCCATCTGCTTTATTCAAAGCATTATCAACCGCACCGGTTTTCACACCAAATTTATTTGCCAATCCGGTCAGTGCGCGTACCCCAGATGTTTGTTCTTTTACTTTTTCGGTTTGTTCTTTGGCCTTGGCGGTTGCATCGGTCACTTTATCAACCTTGGATTCAACCATTTTAACCTTGTCAATGGCAATTGACACAGGTTTTTCAAGATTTATCGCATTTTTAATTCCATTCAGCATTCTTTCATATTGTTCCGCGACATTGCGTTGCAAGTCATAGAAAATCGCAACAACCGTTGATTGCTTTATCGAATCAGAATATTTATTTTTCACATGCAGCGGAAACCACGCAACAAATGCCAACCATATAACACTGACTATTAAAAATATGCGTTTGGCATGTGTGACGACCGAAGTTTTTTTTGCGACGGTTTTTGCGCCACCACGATCGATTACTTCAATTTCTTTTTTCTTTGCCATGTTGAATCCTTTCGTTTTACAGATGGATTTTTCAACTTTTGAAAAATTAAATCAACAGTTTAGTTTTCACCCGTGTAATTTTTTATAAATTCAGATTTGAATTCCGCAAAACGTCCCTGCTCTATTGCTTCGCGGATGCCACGCATCAAATCTTGATAAAACCAAAGGTTATGTTGTGTAAGTAATGTCGCACCCAAAATTTCGTTGCACTTTATAAGGTGATGAATATACGCGCGCGAAAGTTTACACGCCGGGCAACCACACTTATCATCAATGGGCGCGCTGTCATCACGATATTTTGCATTGCGCATATTCATTGTACCATGACGGGTAAATGCCATTGCCGTACGGCCCGCGCGCGTTGGCATAACACAATCGAACATATCAACACCGCGTTCCACCGCGCCCAGTATATCCAGTGGCGTTCCAACCCCCATTAAATATCGCGGTTTATCATTTGGCAACATCGGTGCAACGGTTGAAATCATTTTGAACATTACTTCCTGGGGTTCACCCACGGCCAGCCCACCAATCGCGTACCCGTCAAAACCAATCGCGGTCAATTCCCGCGCAGATTTTTCACGCAGGTCGGGGAAATCTGCGCCTTGGACAATACCGAAAATGCCGTATCCATCGCGGTCAACAAACGCAGATTTACTGCGCGCCGCCCAACGCGTCACCATATCTACATTTTTTTCGGCGCGGTCGCGCGTGGTCGGCAAATGCAGACATTCATCCAACACCATTGTGATATTGGAATCCAGTTGATGCTGAATATGCACAGAATCTTCGGGGCGCAGGAAATGTTTTACACCACCATCAATGTGTGAAGTAAATTCTACACCCTCTTCCTTCATTTTAACCAGATTAGACAGCGACATAACCTGGAACCCGCCACTGTCGGTCAAAATTGGGCCATGCCAACCACTAAATTTGTGCAAACCGCCCATGCGTTCAACCAAATCGCCACCGGGGCGCATCATTAAATGATATGTGTTGCCCAAAATTACTTCGGTTCCGGTCGCGCGAACCTGGTCCATAGTCAATGCCTTGACCGTCGCCGCCGTCCCCACCGCCATAAAAGCGGGCGTTTGAAATGTCCCGTGCGCGGTTGAAACCGCGCCCCGCCGCGCATTTCCATCGGTTGCAATTAAATTGAATTTTAGTGACATATTATGTATCCTTTCTAAACAACAAACAACAATCGCCATAACTGAAAAATCTATATTTTTCTGCAACGGCGTGGGCATATGCCGCCTTCATCTCATCCAGGCCCGAAAACGCCGACACCAACATAAACAATGTAGATTTTGGTAAATGAAAGTTCGTTAACAACACATCAACCGCACGAAATTTATAACCCGGTGTAATAAATATATCGGTTGTCCGGCAAATTGGCGCAACGCGCGCCCCACCGGTGGCATTTCGGGCGGCACTTTCCAGTGTGCGGAGTGTCGTTGTGCCAACGGCGATTACACGCGTGGCGTTGTTTATAATGTCTGCCTGCTCTGGTGTGATACAGCACCATTCGCTGTGCATTTTATGTTCGGAAAGATTTTCGGTCTTGACCGGCATCCATGTACCCGCGCCAACATGTAAAGTTATCTTTACAATTTTTGCGCCACGATTTTCAATTTCCGCCATCAATTCGGGCGTAAAATGCAGTCCCGCAGTTGGTGCCGCCATAGAACCCAATGGGTCGGCATAGACCGTTTGATAACGTGTTTGGTCGGCAATCTCGGCTTCACGCTTCATATATGGCGGCAATGGCATTTTGCCGATGCGCCCCAGCACATCAAAAACATTATCGCAATTAAACCGCAACAACAATCCGCTTTCATCATCTTTATCAACAACCGTAATCGTTGTACCGTCGGTCATTGTTAATATGTCGCCGATATTTATTTTATTAAATTTTTTACACAGCCCCCACCAATTTTTATCATCTAGCGCAGTATGCAGTGTGATTTCATGTCCGTCCGCATCAAAGCGCGCCGGAATAACACGAGAGTTATTAAACACAACCACATCACCGGGTCGCAGGTAATCCAAAAAATCACGAATATGTTTATCTTCAACACCACTATCGCGAACCACCAACATACGCGATGCATCGCGCCGTTCCAATGGGTGTGATGCAATCAATTCGGTTGGCAATTCAAAATCAAAATCCGATGTATGCAGCATTTATCTTTGATTTTCTTCGAACATTTTTTGTTTCATGTCGCTAAACTTTTTGCGTTGTTTCCTTGCGTAAATACTGTCAGTATTGTAGCGAAGGCGAGCAAAGTTTTCGTCCAAAATACGATCTTTTTGATAATATTTCTCTAGTCCAGGATAAACATCAGGACCAACATAAATTATCACAGTATCACCCAATTGTAACCAGTCATAAAAATCACAAGTTTTAGGAACATTGTAAATTCTTTCGATACCTGTTTCGACATCATCTAACAAAAGAATTTTTTGATTTTCAATCGCCCCTATTCCGGTGATCACGTTTTTATGTTCGTACTTTTTACAACCCGCCAATCCAAATAACAAAATCGTTGCAAGTGTTTTATAGCCCGGACGAATTTTTATGTTTTGATGTTTTTTCATTTTTTTACCCTTTATTTTTTAAACTCTAAACCTTGGTCAGTGTAATTTTCGGCGATATCTTCCCAGTTTTCTTCAACCCGCACAAACAGGTGCAATCGCGCGTTTACCCCCCATTGGTCTTGGATATCATGGCGCGCCGCCGTTCCAATTTTCTTTAATTGCGCACCACCACGACCAACAACAATTTTCTTGTGCCCTTCACTTTTCACAACAATTTTTTGATATATGTCCAAGACACCTTCGTCATCAACATCAACGCGCTCGGTCACAACATTTATATGATAAGGCAATTCTTGATGAATGAAGCGATAAATCTTTTCCCGTGTTAATTCTGCCAAATAGAGATTATCCGGCACATCCACAGTGTCCGCCGCATCAAATAAGTACGGAGATTCCGGCATAACGGATGCCAACGCATTTAGCATTTCCGCGATACCATCGTTTTTCATTGCCGAAATCATAAATATTTCACGAAAATTCGCCATTTCATTTAATTCCGCGGCAATCGGCAATAAATCAGGCTTTTTCACAGAATCCGTTTTATTTAACGCGACAAAAATATTTTTATGTTCACGAATTTTTTCAATCAGATTTCGCACAGTTTCTGTAATCCCCTTGGTTGCATCGATAATCAGTAATACCGCATCCGCATCAGAAAGCGCATCCATCGCCGCCGACACCATTGCACGGTCCAATCGACGATTGGGGCGAAAAATTCCCGGTGTATCCACAAAAATCAGTTGCCGCGCACCAACCATTTTTACCGCCCGCAGGGTTGTCCGTGTGGTTTGAACCTTATGCGAAACAATAGAAACCTTGCGCCCCATGATTTGATTCATCAGGGTGCTTTTTCCGGCATTAGTTGGCCCAATAATCGCAATAAATCCAGAATATGTCTTGGTCATGTCGTAAACAATAGCACACAAATTTCAAAAGTGAACAAAAAACTTGAAAAATCCCTAATTTATTGTAGATTCGGCTAAAAGGAGTTCGTATGGCAAAGAAACCTAGATTCACTTTTTCGGATGTATGGGATGCACGATTTATGGAACTAGCAAAAATGATTGCGACATGGTTCAAAGATACCAGCACCAAGGTCGGATGCGTGATAATTGGTCCCGATAAAGAAATTCGGTCAACAGGCTACAATGGATTTCCGCGCGGCGTTGATGATACAATTCCGGCACGCAAACTGCGCCCGGCAAAATACGATTTTACCGAACATGCCGAACGAAATGCGATTTATAATGCCAGTTTATATGGCGCATCGGTCAAAAATTGCATTATGTATGTGACATTTCCACCGTGTGCAGACTGTGCCCGCGGAATTATCCAAAGTGGTATTCGCGAAGTAATATACATGGATATGCCGACAGACAAAACCCAAAATATTCCCGGATGGCGTGACAAATTAGAAATTTCATTTAAAATGTTTGACGAGGCCGGTGTTATTTATAAATCACTTGGGGTGAATAACATAAAATCTAAATAAATAATCCCCGCGTTTTGCGGGGATTTTTTTTAGTAAACTATTAGATTATTAAATGCTGTCCGCGTTGACCCAACGACCGTTCTTTAACAGTCCCGGCGCCATACCTTCATTACTGCGCAGGCTGTCAATCACGCGACGCGCTTCGGACGCATTCAGGTTAACAATGCGAACCTTATACATGTCACCTTCTTTGACAACGGTTGCATTGCCATAGTTACGCAGACGGGCGACCAATGCATCGGCACTGTCTTCGGCATAGAATGCCGCGACCTGGACACTGTATTCACCCCCTTGGGGTACAACCTGGACCGGGGCGGGTGCCGGCTCTGGTGTCGGTTGCGCGACAACAACTTCTTCGGTTGCGGTCACTTGTTCGGTTTTGCCCAGTGTTGCATTCTTTACCGCCAATGACTGTTCAGGCAGAACCTGAATCTGAACCCTGGTTTGGTTGGTCAAACCAATTTTCTGGGCCGCCGCCACAGACAAATCCATAATACGAGTATTCACAAACGGGCCACGATTATTCACACGAACAACCACACTTTCCCCATTTTCCAGGTTTGTGACCTTGGCAATTGTTGGCAATGGCAAAGTCTTGCTGGTTGCGGCCATTTGATTCATGTCGTATGTTTCGCCGTTACTGGTTTTTGTACCATTCAATTCGGACGGAATTATACCCGCCATACCGGTCTGATTATATGTAAAATCTTCGGTTGGAATATATTGAACATCTTCCACTTTGTACGCATTACCAATATAGTAGCGCGGTGCCGGTGCCATCAGATATGTGTCATTAAAACTTTCGGTGGCCAGTGTTTCTTCGCCGAAACCATCCGAACCATATTCCGATGTTGTCGGTGTCGTTTCAATACAGCCGCCAAGCAATGCAGCCAAAACCGTAAAAGATACTAATTTTTTCATTTAAGGACTCCTTACATTCTTATAAGGATATTGTATCACATAAAAAGTCGTCTTTCAACTTTTTTTAATTATATTTTTCGATTCAATAAAAACGCAACAGGTAAATACACAATTCCAAATCCGACGATTGCCAAACCGAGTGTGAAAACACTGGTTATCGGGATAAACCAAAGCCCCAAACCCAATATTGCCGACAACAATCCAAATACAACCATTGCACGAATTGTTCGACCATCCGGTTTAATCAGTCCGCGCCGGCGGCATGCCCGCCCCAGCAAGTAATTTTTGACATAACCACTGATTACAATTCCAATTGGTATTGCCAGATATCCAACAAACCAGAACAAACCAACATATATTACCGATGCAACCCCCAGTGAAATCATACTGGTTTTAACCGGTGTTTTTACATCCTGGGATGCGTAAAGAGTCTTGCTATAAATCTGACTTATTAACATCACAGGCAAAACAAAAATCTGAATCATAATTGCAACCGCAACCGCGTGTGTAGAATGCGCAGTCCATGCACCATATTCAAACAAATACTTGATAATTGGTTCCGCCAATACAAACAAACCCGCCACACACGGCATTATCAACATCATAGATTGGCGCATAGACGAATTTTGCTGGATATAAACACTGCGCATATTTTTTTCCGAAAGCGCATTTGATATGGACGACATCAAAACCGTCCCAACCGCCAAACCAATCATCGCAAATGGCAACTGGACAATGCGGTCAGAATAATACAACCACGAAACTGCACCGCTTTCAAAACTTGCCACCAATGTACCCAGTATGATTGTTATCTGATAGAAACCATTACCAATAATACTTACCCCAAGACGTTTAAACATCGTCTTGATTCCATTTGTCCAACGCGGAATGACCAAATGCAATCCAAAATGTTTATGCCGAATTCGCAGCCAAAGCACGATACACTGGATTATCCCAGACAGAACCACCGTTCCCGCCATAATGTAAAGAACAGTATCTGATACACCCAAATGCATAGATGCAACCAATGCCAAAATCAGCATAATATTCAACATAACCGGCATAAATGCCGCCAACATAAAACGCGAAAAAGCATTCAGAATCGCCGATAAAAATGCCGCCGCACACACAAAAATCACATAAAAAAACATTATACGCGATATAATAACGGTTAATTCCATTTTACCGGGAACCTCGGAAAATCCGGGTGCCAGACCCCATACAATCAACGGCATAAATATTTCAAAGACCAATGTGATACCAAGCAACACCACAATCAACCATGAAAACACATTTTTGGCAAAAGATTCATCCTTTTTGCAATCGGTATACATTGGAATAAAAATAACCGATAATGCGCCCTCGCCCAATAAATCACGAAACAGATTCGGCAATTTAAATGCCGCCAAAAATATATCGGAAAGTCGTCCTGCGCCCAACACACGCGCAATAAGCATATCACGAACAAATCCGAATATGCGACTTATACCGGTCATCAGGCCGACCCCGAAAATATGTTTGCCAAGTTTCATAGTTTGGATTATACTAGACCCAGAGAAACAAAATCAAGACAGGAATATAAAGAAATGAAAAAAATATTTTTAATTTGTTTAACTGGCACAATCCTTGCAGGCTGTGCCGAAGATTCCCAGAAAATTGTTCCATACGAACCAATTGACAATCTTTTTGACACGGCATATGCCGAATTTGAAGATAAAGACTATGATGATGCCGCCGAAAAGTTTTTAACCGTTGAAACCCAATACCCGGCAAGTCCATGGGCCGCCGATGCGTTGATTATGGCGGCGTATTCACAATACTTGGATAACGATTTTGCCGGTGCAATATTGACCGTTGACCGATTTATGCGCTTTCACCCCGGGCACAAAGATGTTCCATATATGCTGTATCTGCGTGGAATGTGTTATTATCGCCAGGTAAGCGATGTTCGTCGTGAACCGGGTATGTCGGTCTATGCCCTGCAACAGTTCCAACAATTAGTTGATCGTTTTCCGAAATCGTCTTATGCAAAAAATGCAAAAAACAAGATTACAATATTGAAAAACTATATCGCCGGAAAAGTAATGTATTCGGCACGCGTTGATATGCGCAAAGAAAACTGGGCAAGTGCGATTACAAAACTGCAATCCGTTGTGACCGATGCCCAAGAAACCGTTATGACACCCGAAGCAATTTATCGTTTGACCCAGGCCTATACCGCAATTGGTTTCCCAGAACAGGCGGCGGGTTATGCAGAAATGCTAAAACTGAATTTTCCAGACAATGATTGGACAAAAAAACTGGAAAAATAAATATGCGAAAATTGACCGACCAAGATATTGCTGAAATGATTGGGGCAGAATTTGCGCCAAATAATGATGATATTCGCAAACGGGTGCGGGGTGAATTGCATTTGTCGCAACGCATTCCGCATCCGGTTCGTGTTCCATCGCATGCAATACTGGACTTGCACATGCATACCATTGAACAGGCATGGACTGAAATTATGGATCTGGCAAAATCTGGTACAAAAACGGCAACAATTATCACCGGCGCAAGTGGTATATTAAAAATTAAATTTCAAGAATGGGTTCGCGACAGCATCTTGGCACCATATATTGTGTCATACAATCCAATCAACAACGGCAGTTTTGCCGTCAAATTCCGTAAAAATATTTCTAACACTTACCAGGGCAACACTGGTTTTCGGGCTCAATAAAATATTTTGGATCAACACTATGTTTACTGGTTGTGCCACCATCCTTATACACCGCGTAATGCAGGTGTGGTCCGGTACTTTGCCCAGTATTGCCAACGCGTCCAATCATGCATCCGGCCAAAACCTGTTGACCGCGGGTCACCGCAACCGCACTAAAATGACAATACTTGGTTGAATATCCGTTTGCGTGTTTAATAACTATTCCATTACCACATGTTGCATTTCCTAACATTACAACCGTCACAGTACCCGATGCAGGTGCATATACCGGGGTCCCAGTTTTCGCTCGCAAATCCATACCATAGTGAATGTGAGTATTTCCGAACAGATTTCGTTTAACCCCATATGGTGATGATATACACGAAACATAGCCAAGTGGACTGCCAAACGGAATCGTACGGTCACCAAACGATGCCGCGCGTATCGCACAATTTGCATTATCAACAACATTTGCGGGCACAGGATTTTGTGATGGAAATTGTGTTTGTGATACAGAAGTTATTGACGGTTTGGTATTAAAAGTAATTTGGGATGATGGTGTCAATGAACCATCAATATTTTCTGTATAGTTATATTCTTCAACCAATTCATGTTTCACCAACGCGTTCCATCGTTCCATTGCGGCAATTTCGTCTTCCAGTTTTGGGGCGGCATAACTGCAGCCGGATATACAGTTTCCATCCGCATCATATTCTGATTCAAATTGTTCATACCCCGATGCCAACAACGCCATTCGGTCAATAAACGACATATCCGAAACAACCGTTGGAAATGATGTTGGTTCCAAGAACCCCGCCAATGCCGGCGCATATATCAGCATAATAACAAAAAAAATTCCTGACATTCTCATAAGACTATTTTATCATATATTTGTAATAAATAAAATATCTTGCAGGAAATATTTTTTTCTAATACCATTTTTTGCATGAAAAGAATCAAGACTGTTTATGACCATATTCGCGAAAACAATATTAAGACCGCTGTACTGGTTATTCTGTTTCCGATTATATTTATCGCATTGGTGTTTTTGTTTACTTGGATTATTATGCCGGCAAATGACGCGTTGAATACGGCGGTATCGGTTGCAATTCCAACCGGTATAGTATGTGTTATATGGATGATAATTTCATGGGTTTTTGGTGATTCAATGATGCTGAATATGGCGGGGGCAAAACAAATAAATGAAGGCGACCCAGATTACAAATATATCTATAAATCGGTTGAAAATGTTGCACTGGCCGCAGGGCTGCCAACCCCGCGCGTATATGTTATTTCGGATTCACATTTAAACGCATTTGCAACGGGACGCGGGCCACGTGATGCGACAATCGCCCTGACCCGTGGAATTATTGAAAAACTTAGTCAACCCGAACTAGAAGGTGTAATTGCACACGAAATGGCACATATTGGTAATCGTGATATTAGACTGGATATGTTGGTAATTACGGGTGTTGGTGTGACGGTATTTATTGCAAATACGATTTTGCGAAACATTACATACACAAATCACCACAGTGATGAAAAAAATAATACCGGTGCGGTGCTGTTAATGGTATGGTTGGCATTCACGGTATTTAACCTGATTATAACCCCGGTGTTGCGTATGGCAATTTCGCGGCGGCGTGAATATGCCGCCGATGCAACGGGTGCAATGATTACGCGTAATCCACGTGCATTGGCCGATGCACTGCGAAAAATATCGGGCAATTCACATGTTCAAACGATTGCAACACAAAGTGCGATGGCACATATTTGCATTGCGAACCCGGGTCGCGCACGTGCATTTATGTCGAAAATACTGGCGACGCACCCACCAATTGCAGAACGAATCCGCCGATTAGAAAGCATGTAAATAATTTTTCTTGCAATCGCAATATTTTGGTATAGAATAATACGCGTTGCACCCATAGCTCAACTGGATAAAGCGTCTGACTACGGATCAGAAGACTGAGGGTTCGAATCCTTCTGGGTGCGCCAGGATAAAAATAAAAACATCGCCTTGTGCGGTGTTTTTGTTTTTACCGTTGGAACAACGGGGATGCGAACCCTGGTTCGACACGATAGTTGACGAGAACGAATGAAATGAAGTTCGAGTCTTACGTGTGGTGAGCAACGCGAACAATCCTTCTGGGTGCGCCAGGATAAAAATAAAAACATCGCCTTGTGCGGTGTTTTTACTTTTAATCATTATGTTTTTATGATATAATATCTATCAAAAGGCGAAGGAGAAAATTCATGTTGGAACCAAAGCAAAACCAGTCAAAATATATGAATCTTAATGAATTTTTGGAAACATTTTTTACCGCACAAGATAAACACGAAGATCGTATAGGTTACTTTCCCAATATGGTTGCGCAGAATCCAGAATTGCCCAGTCTGAGTGCCCCTTCTTTTGGTCCAAACGGCGAAAAGTTGTATAAACAATATTGGAATGCGCGTAAAGATTATGATTATAATGATTCCCCCGAGGCCGCAGATTTCTTGAATATCGTCAAAACTATTACAGTGTTATACGCCGATGATAATAAACAACATAATTTGAACGATGCGTATCTAGCAGTTGTACATATGACTCAAAACAATAAAATTAAAAACCAACACTATGCGTTACGATTATTGAAAGTAATTGAAGAGCGGGCAACATCACCGGAATTGAAATTTGATATTAAACGGTTGATTGCGATGAATCCGGTGGCAAAACCGTATGATGTTTATAATTACGCGGTTGCACTGGCAAATAATCAACAATCCAAATATTATCGTGATGCGCCGTATGAACTGATTCAGATGTTTAATGACCAAACAGTAAAGGTTGATAGTGAACTTAAACACGAATTGGACAAAGACGCACCAAATATAGAAAGAATACGCAATACCGGTGTTCTGACATTGCCGGGGTTGGTTGAGGAGATACTGCGCATAATGCAACGTCAAGGTGCATCCGCTGATGATATGAACGCAATACGAACACTGGCAAAAAAAACAGAACAAAAATATTCTTTAGAAAGCATACTAAATAATGGTCAGCGAGATTATGTACAACAATTTGAAACCCAGGCATCTATTGAATTGTCAATGGCGGAACAAGAATTAAAAAAAATGCAACAAGAATCTGAACAAAACAAACAATATGCAACCAATGCTCGCAAGACATTAGATGAACGCAACCGTGAAAATCGTGATTTGCAAGATCAAATTGCAGAACTGGAAAGCGAATTGGGAACAGAAAAATCTAAAAATGCGGTTTTACGTGCTACAATTAAAACATTTATTTCTGAATCCGAAAAACGCGCAACGGGGTCTGTTTTAAACAAAGGTAAAGACCTGGCCGCACAGATTGCGCAATTAAAAAGAAATTTAGAAAAACAATAAACACAAACCATTAAAAATGCCCCATCTGGGGCATTTTTAAAAGTAAAATCTTATTTTTTATCATCAACCGTCACAGGTTCACTTTCCGCCGGTGTTGCCGGTGCAGTCGCATTTTCCGGTGTCGGTTCATTTGCCAATTCGTCCGCCGCCAGTTCATCACGCAGACCACTTTGATTTACATTTGCAATATCAGACTTTGATGAAACCAATGCCAATGCCGCACACAGCACAAAAAATATAATCGCCAGCCATGTTGTCAATTTGGTCAAAAAATTACCCGCCGCCGCCCCAGTCAACGCGCCACCAAACATAGATGCCGCCGCCGAACCGGACATGCCACTGCCCTCGGATTTCTGGAGCAAAATCAACCCAGTCATAAACACCGCCACAATAATCAACAACACCAATAAAATTGAAAACATATCTTAATCCTTTTTTTATCTATTTTTCCCGATTTTACTTATCAGCCGGCAAAATTGCAAGTTTTTTAAACAGTGCCGCCGCCGCCGCGATACTCGCCGCCTTTTTTGATGTTCCCGACCCGGTTGCGGTTTGCCCCATTGCCGTCACATCAACGGTGAATATTGGCGCGTGCGCCGCACCGGTTTGCTCTAAAAACTTATATACTGGCAATGCACCATTGTCGTGTTTTTGCACATATTCTTGTAATTTAGTTTTTGAATCTTTTGGGGCCTCGGCCTCCGCCGCCGCCAGCGGCCGCCATATTTCCCATATAAAATTGCGTGTCGCATCAAAGCCCGAATCAAAAAACATTGCACCAAGAACGGCCTCCATCGCGTTGGCAATCAGATGCCGTTTACGCCCCCCCGTCACATGACCATGTCGCAATGATTTGTCCAGTTCCATACGATTTGCAATCGTTGCCAATGTATCGGTTGAAACCAATACCGCAAAACGGCGCGCCAATTCGCCCTCGGTTTCGGTTGGAAACATTTGGTATAACAATGTTGCAACCGATAACCCCAGCACGCGGTCACCCACAAATTCCAGTTTTTCATTATTATGCGCGCAATTCGCACCACTCTGGGTCAATGCTAAATCCAGCAAACCTTCGTCTTTAAATTTATACTTTAACTTCATTTTAGTTTATTCCTTTGCCAAATCTGTTCCACCGCATCTTAGCATTCCAATTCCAAAATGCAACCATTGGGGATGCGTAATTATGCGAATACCATATAAACCAAACGCGCCCCAGCATATTATCAACCGGAACAAATCCAACATCGGCACGACTATCGTTGCTATTATCGCGATTATCGCCCATAAAGAATAAATGGTTTTCTGGGACCAAGAATTCGGTTGTATTATCCAAATTTCCGTTATCTGTGAATTCTATGATACTGTGTTCAACACCATTTGGCAGTATTTCGGTATATTCGGTTGCACGAAACACACCGCACATATTTTCGTAACTGCGACATAATTTATCACTTTTATATTCAATCGTATAATTAAAATCCGCAGGTTTTCCATCAACAAAAATTTTGTTTCCTTTGACCGTCATATTATCCGCATAATATCCGACCGAACGCAATGATCGTGGCAATACCGCGACAACGTAGGGTCGTGGATCTTTGCGTTCAACCATTTTACCATTTATATATAAACGCCCTGCCTTCATTTGAATAACATCACCCGGCAAACCAATTAAACGTTTAACATAATCAACCGATTCATCATGCGGATTGCGAAATACGATAACATCGCCAACCGTCGGCATTTTCTTGAACATACGACCATTCCACAGATGCCACGAACCAAACGGGAATGAATATCGCGAATATCCATATGCCCATTTTTGCACAAAGATATGGTCACCAATATGCAGCGATGGTATCATTGAACCCGACGGAATATTAAATGGTTCCAAAAGTAAACTGCGGAAAACAACGGCAATCAGAATTCCATAAAACAATGTATCAAACCATTCACGGACACGATTTTTATGTTTTGTTGGCATAATCTTTCCTTTCTTTTATAAATTCAACGATTTGCATTTTATAACTTGAATTCGGTTATGGCAAGTCTATAATGTGATAATCATGATTTCGTTATATTCTGTTATCTTTAATGGCATGGATGCCACCAAGATAGATGTCCAGGTTCAGATTTCACATGGACTGGCACGGCCAGATTTTAGTATTATCGGGTTGGCGGATCGCGCGGTCAAAGAATCGGCGCAACGCATTATAAATGTGTTATCTGCACTGGGATTGCAATTACCATCAAAACGTTTAACGGTAAACCTGTCGCCCGCCGATGTAGAAAAAACCGGTGCACATTTTGATTTGCCGATACTGTGCGGAATATTGTGTGCATTTGATATACTGCCCGAAGATAAGTTATCAAAATATATTATTATTGGCGAAGTCGGTCTGAATGGTGCGATTGTTAAAACAAATGGCGTTCTGGCGGCAAGTGTTTGGGCAAATAAAAACGGATTTGGTATTATATGCCCTGGCCCCCAGGGAACCGAGGCACGATTGGCGGGACATGATAATATTTTGGCGGCAAATCATGTTTTAGAACTGATAAATCACTTTAATGGTAAAAATCCGATTGCGTTGCCGGATGCACCAGTGATGAATCAAACAAATCAATCAAATATTGATATGGCCGAGGTTCATGGCCAGGCCGCGGCAAAACGCGCGCTGGAAATCGCGGCGGCGGGTGGACATGCAATGTTAATGGTTGGCCCGCCGGGATCGGGAAAAACGATGTTGGCATCGCGATTGGCAACCATTCTGCCCGAAATGACCGCAGATGAAATTCTGGAAACATCCGTTATTTATTCTATTGCCGGTGGATTAGATAATAAAAGCCTTGTATCGCAACGTCCATTCCGCAGTGTGCACCACACATCAAGTCCGGTCGCATTGGCGGGCGGTGGTTCGGATGCGCGACCGGGTGAGATATCATTGGCGCACAACGGGGTTTTGTTTTTGGACGAATTACCTGAATTTAATCGTGCGACATTGGAAATACTGCGACAACCAATGGAATCGGGCAAAATTATGATTTCACGCGCACGGCGTAACGCGACATATCCGGCACAATTCCAACTGATTGCGGCGATGAATCCGTGTCCATGTGGCCATTTGGGTAATGCCGCCCTGTCCTGTTCGCGCGCGCCCAGATGTGCCGAGGCATATCAGAATAAAATTTCGGGGCCATTGCTTGACCGTATTGATTTGCATGTTGATGTTGATGCGGTAAATCCATGGGAAATGAAGAATGATAATTCGGCACCGGCGGAATCCAGTGCGACAATTCGCGAACGCGTTGTTCGTGCACGCGCCGCCCAAATATCGCGCCAGGGCTATGTGAATGCGCGCCTTGATGGTGCCGATTTAGAAAAACATGTGCCACTTTCCGATGAATTGACAAATTTCTTGAACATGGCGGCGGAAAAGATGGGGATGTCTGCACGCGGATATAATCGCATTAAACGCATTGCACGTACAATTGCCGATTTGCGTGGGGCGGAAAATGTTGAAATGTCCGATATCACCGAGGCACTGTCATATCGTCCAACAAATCGTGGTAAATACAGCGTGAAATAAATTTAGAATTCAAAACGAATGCCCAGCATGACATTGGCATATATCAAATTCTTGGCACTGAACCAATCAAGCCGCCGCGATGCATCAGAATTCACCAACTGGTACTTTACGCGTGGCAAATAAAACACGCGCGCACCAAAATCTATAAAAAATTTATCACTAAGGCCATAGGAAATCCCAAGCGCCCCAATACCAACAATATTTGTTGTATTCGTTGTCGCACGGTAAAAATGAATAACATTGTTTTCCAATTGACCAAAGTTTGTCAAATCTTCAAATTGCGATAAATCACCGGTTGGGTCAAAAAGACTCATTACTGTTTTGGTATCACCATAACCGACACCAATTCCAATGTACGGAATCATTTGGTGTAGCGGCTTATACAACCCATCAAAGAAATCATAAAATGCCATTGCACTGATTACATCGCTGGATACAGTTGATTGAACACCGCCAACCGTCAAATTCGCCAATGTATATCCGCCACTTAACTGCATATTTCCGGAAAACAGCGGGGTCTTATTATAATCAACATCCGAAAATGTGTCCCACCCAATTTCCAATCGCCACTGAGGATGATTCGGCATTATCCAACCCAAACTGACCCCGGCGGAAAAATTTAAACCCGATAAATCAGATAACCCCAAAGACGACAAATTACCCGTACCTGCATAGGTGTATCCAGAAGGGCAACCATCTGCGGTTGGAAAATCAAATTCGCCATTATCATTTATACACAGCGCATACACAATTGAATTAGCGTTGTTTTTCATACCCGACATCGCATACGATGCGCCACCACGCAGTGATACCGCCGTACGACCACCATTATCATAATATGACATATCATATGTGTATTCGCCGGAATATTGCCAATTTGCCATTGCCGCGCCCGAATTCAGCGCCACACATGCGGATAAGATGTATAAAATCCCTGCCTTCATACCAAGCATTATATCATAAATTTTCATAATAAAAAACATATTATTTAAAAAAACGCGGGGAAAAATCCCCGCATTTTTATTATTTGATATATGTATTACTATTCATGCTTGGATTTGCGTCTTGCGCGCCATCTCTGCAGCAAATTCATATTTTCTTCTACTACATCATCAGATGGCAATCCATTTTCGTCCAAATATTCTTGCAACCATGCTGCTTCGGCACTAACACGACTGTCACTGTATGTCCCGAATATCATATGGTTGTTGACACTTTCGTATCTTGCACCGTTTATCAATCGGAATATGGTATCTGGGTTAACATGTTCGATTGCATCTGCGCCGCCGACAAAACCATCTTTGCCACTGGCCTGGTACTCTGCGGTCAATTCAATATCACGATAGTTACGAATATCGCCAAGTTTGTTATCTAATGCATCGGCTATCATAGACAACGCCTGGATATGTGATAACTTATTATTGATGAACATGAACGACTTCCATTTACCATCACGGAACAATGATTGCAACGGTGTCCAATGCCCTGCCTTGCCGTCCTCGTCACCGTTTGATAAATAGAACGGTATACGTAATCCACGAATATCAACAACCACAACGGCACGATCATTGTTTTGTGTGATTGGTGTATTATTACCGGTTAAATCAACCAAATGAATCGGTACACCGTTAATTGTTGCAACCGGATCGTGCATCAAGTTTGCATTTTCGGCGATTGAAATCAAAGATTCCGGCACAAAATATTCACGACCCGAAACGCGTTTCTTGATTTTGTTATACGCATTGCGCAATGCCGCGACCAAACCACCGCGTTCATTGTGACGTGGTTTTTCATGAATCACGTGCGACACCGGTTTTTCATTCGTGTTTTTTGATAAATCTGGTACAAATTCATCATTGCCGCCAATTACACGAATTTCATCATCACTAATATCATATTTTGGTTTTTTGAACCGACCCAAATCTAATTTAGGCACACGATGATTTGAAATGTCTAAATCCACATCATCGTTGAATTGACTTTCATATTCTGGCAAATCAAATTCGGGTACGAATTCAGCATCTTCAACAATTTCGTCTTGGGTTGGTTTTACGCGCGATGTTGGTTTTGGCAATGGGGTTTCCAAGATTTCTGCACGATGCGATTCATATTCGGCACGACGCGCAGCCTTCTTTTGCGCCTGGATGCCGGGAACCGGCATTGGATAATACAAACGTGATTCATCCGCACTCGCATGTGCAACAGCATCAGCTGCAGAACCAAATTCTTTAATCTGTTCGTTGATCTTTTTATCCAACCTTGCAATTTCAGCGCGCCAATCAACAACCTCCCATTGAGATGCATTATCACCAGGCTTATCCTCAATCAATGCGTTTTTTCTATTTAGGTTTTCACGCAAAAGTGCCTCTTTGGATGCAAGATCTATGACATCAGGATCATAATGACCAATCTGGTTGCATAAATTTTTGATAAAATATGTCAATTTTGATTCTTCCTCGCGCAATTTTGCCGCCTTGGATCCATGTGGGCCTTTTTTTAGTTTTGCACGAACCTTTTTCAGACGTTCTTGCAAATCTTTCCATGCTTTGGCCTGGGGACGAGTAATGGCAAAAATCTTGTCTTCGGGTTCATCGTCATCCAAGATTGGAACAACCACCGGTTTCGGGACCGGCTTTTCAATTGGTACCGGTTTGAAGATATCAACATCGCCACCTGGTTTTACCGGCAATTCAGGTTTTTCGCGTTCTGCCGGTAATTCGGGTTTTTGGCGTTTTACCGGCAAATCTGGTCTGCGTACAACAACCGGTGGGAACACATCTATATCACCATCCCGTTCATCATCCGTTGGTTTGATAATCGGTTCAATCGGTTTGCGACGATCAGATGGTCGCAGTGAATTAAATGGATAATTATCCACCGCACCAATACGGTCACGAAGGCCACGATAAACTTTGGAATTGTAATTGCCACCTGCCGCATATGCACCATCATTTACACTATCGTAATCAGTTTTATCGTAATTTTCCACATGACTCTTTAATTCAGTCCACGTTTCAGTACGTTGAGTCGGCATCTCGCCACGCGATTGATATACGTCTGTACTTGTTTTTATCGTATGTCCAGGCATTTCTCCCACATAACCCTTTGAACTAAGGTGATGGGTCACCAAATCTTTTAATGTTTCCATTCCAACTGGGTCGTAAGTTCCATCAGGATGTAATGCATTAGCCGCATCATGAATTTGTTCTGCCGCAAACCCGTGCGAATTAAACCAATCGGGAGCATTATATACACCGTGATTTGGATCACCACCAGATAATGCAATTCCACGCAATGCGGCCCATGGATCCAAATTAGCCCCAGTATCTGCGTTATAATGATTTACAGCATCAAGAAGCCCCTGCATAACTTCAGGATTATGTGGATAACGGGCACCGAACCAATTCCTTACTGCGGCTTCATGCGTTGTTTCTGTTGGCCAATCGGTCACAGTCCGAGTGTGTTCAACTTGTTCTGTGACTTCACGTTGCTCCGTATGAGTGTGTTCAGTCTGCAAGAATGTATTTCTTGGGAACAGTTTATTGATCCAATCCATTCCAAGATTCGTCAAACCACGACCTGTCAGTCCACCAGCGATAACTGCACCAGCATTTGCTAAACCGGCAGCTATTGCCTGCAATGTAGATCCACCACGTGCCCAGGTATCTAAGCCACCCTCCACAGCATTTTTGGTAGCCCCAACCCCTAATGCTAGTCCACCAAATCCGCGAGCTAATTCTGTCATACCAGCAGCACCAAAACACATTGCGATGACGGCAATCGCGCTGACCCCAAGTGACGCAACCAATCGTTTATCCGATAAAAACGCATGGATATCGGTTGGTTTATTTGCTTTCTGTTGCGCCCGGCGCCAACGTAACACCTGTTTAACCCCAATACCTATTGCTAGCGACCCACCAAGTACGGCTGTCGCAACAGCCGCCGACATACCAGTTGTTGCCGCAACCGTAGTAACAATTACAGTCAAAAATGCACTGTATATGAATGCACTGCCAAATCCTTTAGCAAGGCGTTTAATAAACTGGATACGTCTTGTGCGCTTATCAACCATACTACCTGCTAAACGAACATTTGCCAAACGGTCAACACGACTAATCGGATGAAACACACGTTCAAAGAAACCGCCGAGATTTTCTGCGCCATTTCTTAATTTAGATTTAACACGCGCCGTCCAACCCGCGGTTGCGTTAACGTCGGCATCAACCTGAGCGTTATAACCTGTATCAGAAATAATCGCACCATATTCGGATAATTTATCTAACACTGCCGCACGATAATCTTGATCTGAATTAAAACGCGCTATATCAATTTCTGGTTCATAGTCAGGTTCATAATCCGGGTTTTGCTCGCGCATTGCTTGAATTTTGGCTGACGATGCTACTTTATCAGCAACCGCCATGTTATAAAGTTTAAATTCAATTTTTTCGTTCAATTCCACAGCCAACGCATCTTCATCAATCTTTTCATTAATACGAGCAGCATGTTGCTTTGCAATATCGTGGCGAGTTAAATCGATAATCGCCGCCAAGCGTCCGGATTTATCCAATTTACCATTCTTTTTGAATTGCGGAATTTCGTTACCTTTTGCATCAGTGAACCCCCACTGGTGCAATTTTTCCTTTAATTCGGGGGTTAATTCTGCACGATTCAGCGCATCCCATAAATCACTCCAGCGGTCTTCAAGTTTGCCTGCATGTTCGGGATACAGGTTCGAAAGCCCCCAATTATGATCGTATTCAGCAATAACCGTTTGCAACAAATCTAAATTATTATTGAATTCAGCAACCTTGGCATTATCACCCGAACGTTCAATATCGGCGCGTCGTGCTGCGAATGTACGCAGTAATCCTGTGTATGCATCGGCGATATTATTCGTATCAACCAATGGCCATTCACCGCCATTTACAACCATGCCACCGGTGTTTGCAAAATTCGCCGATAATGTATCAACATGCGCGCCAATTCGTGCAAAGCGTTCACGCATTTCGTCACTGTCATCACGGTGTTCAGATATATATTCGTATGCCGCCGCCAGAATTGCCGGTGCACGTGTCGCCATTTCCAGATTTTCCAGATTTTCGCCGACAAAATAATTTCCAAACAGTTTTTTGCTTTCTGGGTCAAGTTGCCCAACCTTTGATATAACCCGATTAACTGCATCTATATTATTGGTTGACGTAACGACCTGGGTCACCAACCTTTTTGCCAGCAAGCCCATTTTTCCATATGTGGTCGCAATATTCTTGGCAAATGCGATTAAGTTTTCATCTGATGTTGCACGAATATTTTCTGGCATAATTCCTCTCCCGTTTGTTTTATGATTTTATTTCTTGTCTATTTTATCATAAAAGCATTTATAAAAAAAGCATTTTTATGTTATAATGCACGCATGATTATTTCTTGGATTTTTTTAGTTGTTGGATTTGTGTTATTGATTCGGGGTGCAGATGCGTTCGTTGATGGCGCAGTTGGAATCGCCCGTCGTTTTCGCATTCCGGCAATTGTGATTGGAACAACACTGGTTGCCATCGGAACCAGCGCACCAGAGGCCGCAATCAGCATCACCGCGGCATTGCATGAATCAGACGGTGTTTCAATCGGTAATGTCATCGGCAGCAACATTACAAACATATTCCTTATTCTTGGGATAACGGCTTTAATTGGCGCGCCAATAATTCATAAAAGCACAAAATTTATTGAATTACCGTTTGTTGGATTTATTACAATCATTATGTGTGTAATGGGAATGTGGTTTGGCAAGATATCGCGAATTTCTGGACTGATTTTACTGGGGCTGTTCGTGATATTTTTGTGTTATATGACGATTTTAGCATATAAATCAAAGCGCGAAATCAAAGAATTTAAAATCATGCCATTGTCAGAAACCATTATTGTCATAGTTGCCGGAATTATTGCGTTGATTATCGGGGCAAATATGGTGACGAAATCTGCAACAGATATCGCACGGCACTTTGGTATATCCGAACGCGTAATTGGTTTAACACTTATTGCTTTTGGAACAAGTTTACCAGAACTGGTTGTGACAATAGCCGCCACAATAAAACATGAATTTGATATGGCGATTGGAAACATTGTCGGTTCAAATATATTTAACATTTTGTTTGTTCTAGGAATTGCCGCCGCAATACAGCCGATGCCATTCAGTTCCGCATTTTTAACAGATGGTGCCATCGCACTTTTGGCGGTCACAATGTTGATGATATTTGTTGCACGAAAATCAAAACTATCGCATATTGCCGGTATTTTATTTATCGCATCCTATGCTGCATATATTTGGTATTTGATTTAGTATTTGAAGCCGTATTAAAAATTAAAAAACCGCCGGTCGGCGGTTTGAATTTTTGGTGGAGCTGATCGGACTTGAACCGACGACCCCTTGCATGCCATGCAAGTGCTCTACCAACTGAGCTACAACCCCATATCGGATGCTTATTTTATATTTCTTCTTGCCAAATGTCAAATATATTTGCTAATCTGGGTTTGTAAACAAGGAGTGTTATACATGGACTATCAATCTTTAAAGAACGAAGTTGAACAAAAAACCACCCAAACAATTGATGTTTTGCGCAATGAATACGCGGGCCTGCGCACCGGACGTGCATCGGTACATTTGTTGGACGGTGTACGCGTTGAAACATATGGTTCAGACATGCCACTTAACCAACTAGCAACCGTTTCAACCCCCGACAATCAGACTTTAACCGTGACCGTATGGGATATTTCAAATGTCGGTGCCGTTGAAAAGGCGATTCGTGATTCTGGATTGGGTTTAAACCCAATGAGTGCCGGTGGTGTTATCCGCCTGAACATGCCGCCATTAACCGAAGAACGGCGTAAAGAATTAACCAAGGTCGCCGGCAAATACGCCGAAGAAGCCAAGATTTCTATGCGCAATATTCGCCAAGATGCAATGGGCAAAATTAAACGCGCCGTCACCGACAAAGAAATTTCTGAAGACGATCAACGCAAGTATGAAACCGATTTGCAAAAGGTCTTTGATGCACGCAGTGCCGAGGTTGATTCAATCGCGAAACAGAAAGAATCTGATATTATGTCTGTTTAATAATTGGCTTATGTTCGTTTAACACAAAATACTGGATTAAAAATGTTCAAATTGTTTTCCAAAAAGGTCAAAGAAGGTGCAACACCAAAAAAAATTCCGCAACATGTGGCATTCATTTGTGATGGTAATCGTCGTTGGGCCGAGGCACGCGGTCTGCCACCGTTAATGGGACACAAGGCCGGAATATCTAATTTTGAAAACCTGGTGGACTGGTTCATTGCGCGCGGTGTGACAACGGTCACGTTCTTTATCTTTTCAACCGAAAATTGGAATCGTTCGGATGAAGAGGTTAATTTCTTGATGGATTTATTTTACCAAGAATTAACTAAAAATTTGAAACACGCGATTGAAAAGAATTTGCGTTATCGCGTAATTGGCACACGTGAACGATTGCCAAAAAAACTTGCCGATTTATGCGATAAATTGGAATCTGAATCCGCAGAAAACACCGGCGGAACGGTCGTATTTGCATTAAACTATGGTGGTCAAGACGAGATTATAAACGCAACAAATGCCGCCATTGCCGCGGGTGCGCCGGTCACACGTGAAACATTTGAAACATTTCTTGATACAGGGGATTTATTACCTATTGATTTAATGGTCAGAACAAGCAATGAATTCAGAATTTCTAATTTCTTGTTGTGGAAATTGGCATATGCGGAATTATTGTTTATTCCAGAACATTGGCCAGAATTGGTAAAATCTGAAAAACTGTGGCAATTTGTTCTGGATGAATATGCCCATCGCAATCGCCGGTTTGGTGGCGGAAAAAAAGCAAATTATTCAGGCAAGAAAAAATAGGAACAAAAAATGTCGGAAACAATGAACAGAGTTTTAGTAGCGTTCGGTTTGATTGTCATCGCGGTTGTTGCATGGTTAATGGAACGCATTGGTGTGCCGGGAATTTATTATTTATGCATGGTTGTTGGTGCCGGAATGATTTTAGAATTTTTATCATGCCTGTGGCACGCAACGCGTGATGTGATGTTCAGTGGAAAAAACCTTGCAATTTTTTTGGGTTTCTTGCTATTGCTTGGGCTGGATTTCATATCGTTAATGAAAATTGGACACAGGCCAATGATGATTTTGATGATACTGGTTATTGTATGTGCCGCTGATATTTGTGCATGGGGTTTTGGCCGAATGATTAGTGGCGATAAAATGTGGGAAAAGATTTCTGAACATAAAACATGGGCGGGGCAGATTTTTGGTATTATTGGTGGAACAATTGCCGCGATTGCATATGGTCATATAACAATGGGGCACTTTGTACCGCAATTACTCTGGATTGGTATCAGCATTGCATTACTGTCGCAATACGGTGATTTAACCGCCAGTTTTGTAAAGCGCAAATTGAAAATAAAAGATTTTAGCAATATTCTTGGCAAACATGGTGGTATAATTGATCGGTTTGACGGATGGATTTATGTATTGCCGATAGTATGGATGGTTTTAGCATAGCAAAGAAAGGATGGAAAAATGCATACGATAACAACCATTATTGCACTGTTGATTGTATTGGGTGTTGTGGTTTTTATACATGAATTGGGGCATTTTTTGGCGGCGCGCTGGGCCGGTGTTCGTGTTGATGCATTTTCAATCGGATTTGGTCCGGCGATTGTCAAGTGGCACGACAAACGCGGAACGGTATGGAAAATTGCATGCCTGCCACTTGGGGGATATGTTTCCATATATGGCCAAGAAGATATGTTCAATCGTAAAAAATATCAAGATTTACCCGATGATAAAAAGGTTGGGCATTATTTATCGGTACCTGCATGGAAGCAATTTATTATTATTGCCGCCGGTGTGTTTATGAATTTTATGTTGGCATGGGCAATATATTCTGGGATATTTATGTTTAAACCGCGCACAGTTCAGTTGCCGGTTATCGGTCAGGTTATCCAGGAAAGTGTCGCATTCAACGCAGGAATTAAACCTGGGGACATAATTGTCCAAATTGACGATGAAAAAATTACTAATTGGGGTGAATTGATTATTGCTAAGGAATTAGCCGGCACACACGATGCAGATGTTTTGGTTGCCCGTGGTAAAGAATTGATATCGGTGAAATTAGCACCCAGTGCCCGTTGGGGGTTGGTTGCAGATGGCGCAAAAACCGAACTTAGGAAGTCAGGATTTTTTGGCGCAATTTATTCGGGTGCACGCGAAACATATTACCAATCTAAAACATTGTTGACGGTGTTAAAACAGATTGTGACGGGTGACCGTTCGGCAAAGCAACTTGGGTCATTTATTACCATTGCCGAAGTTTCGGGTCAGGCATTGGCAAATGGATTTTTTGCGTTGCTGGCTATTATTGCGCTATTGTCGGTGAACCTTGGGGTGATAAACCTGTTGCCATTGCCGGTGCTGGATGGTGGATATTTGCTGATTTTGTTAATAGAGGGGGTAACCGGGAAAAAACTTGGTGGTCGCGGGATGGATATTGTAATTGTTTGTGGGTGGATATTTTTGGCATTTGTATTCGCCTTGACAATGTGGAACGATTTAGCACGGGTGTTTAAGTTATGATGAAAAAATTATTATGTTTTATTGCTCTGTTGTTTGCGTTTGGCGCAAATGCCGCAACCGTATCGCGTATAGATGTTGTTGGAAATCAACGTATGGATGCAGAATCCGTCCGTATACTGGGTGGGGTCCGTGTTGGCGATAATGTTGACACCGAACGCACAAACACAATTGCAAAGCAATTACAGGAAAGCGGTTATTTTTCACGTGTTTCGGTTCAAATGTCTGGGAATATATTGAAAATAAATATTACCGAAGCACCAATTGTAAATATGGTTACGGTTGAAGGTAATGATGAAGTTTCAACCGATGATTTAAAACAAGAAATTAAATTAAAAGAACGCGCCGCATTTGATGAATCGGTCATTGGCGCAGATGTTGGCCGCATGTTGACAGTGTACCAGCGCAAAGGATTCTTTGGTACAAAAATAGAACCAAAGAAAATTGTATTAGATGATAATCGTGTAAATGTCGTCTATGAAATTACCGAAGGACATCCGACATATATAAAATCTATCACATTCAACGGCAACGAACGATTCAGTAATCGCACACTGCGTGGTGAAATTTTATCACGTGAACACGCGTGGTGGCGCATTATGACCCAATTTGATGTCTATGACGAAGACCGCATATTATATGACCAACAAATGCTGCGCCAGTTTTATTTGCGCAACGGCTATGTTGATTTCCAGGTAAAAAATGCCCGCGGTACATTTACACCCGATCGCGAGTATTATTCGGTAGAATTTACCGTTGACGAGGGCGAAAAATATAATATCGGAAAAATTGAAATTGACAATCCGTTTTCCGATGTTCCAGATGATGTACTGTATAATGCGCTGAAAACATCAAGTGGTGACACATATAATGTGGACGAAGTAGAATCTACGATTTCTGCATTGCGCGGTGCGGTTGCCGATTATGGATATGCATTTGTAAATGTTGAACCGATACCAACAAAAAACGACGATTCGCGAACCATAGATTTAAATTTTAAAATTCAAAAGACAAATCGTATTTATTTAAATTCAATTAACATCCTGGGGAATGTGCGGACATTTGATTCGGTAATAAATAATTTGATTCCGATGCGTGCCGGCGACCCGTTTTCATTGCAGACCATTGAACAGGGTCGGCAACGTCTGATGCGTACGCGTTATTTTAAAGATGTGCAAATGGTGCCAAGTCGTATTCCCGATGCAAACATGATGAATCTTGATATCAAGGTTGAAGAACAACCGACCGGTGAATTATCTGGTGGGGTTGGTTGGTCAAACATAAATGGGTTTATGCTAGATGCCGGAATTACCGAAAACAACTTTATGGGTCGGGGACAGACGGTGCAACTTCGCGGTTCAATTGCACAATATCAAAAACAGGCATTATTCAGTTTTACCGAACCATTCTTGTTCGGCCGTGCGTTATCTGCGGGTTTTGATGTGTCGTATACAATGTATAACTATAAACGATTAGGGGGCTTTGGGTATGACCGCGATTCATTAACGATTGCCGGGCGTTTGGGTTGGCAGTTAACCGACCACTGGAGTCAGGTTTTGCGTCTGTCTGCATCATTTGACCAAAACTATGATTTACAAATTGGTGGCTGGCAAAGCGCGCGTCTGTATACTCTGGGGACATATTTAAAGTATTATAACCTGGATACGAATTTTGAACAGCATACCCATACCGGTGTTGTTGGAAACATTGGTATTGCATACACTGGGTTTGGTGGCACCGAAACATTTATGCGATACAGTGCCGATGCAACCGCAATGGTAAATTTCCTGGATGACCGTTGGCAATTAAAAACTTCATTAGACTTTGGGTATATTCAGTCAATCGGTGACGATTATGTTCCGCGTGTTTACCGGTATTTCTTGGGCGGTGAATCATTACGCGGTTTTGATATTGCCGGTGTAGGCAGTCGTAATTGGTACTATAATTCCTATTCGCTTGGTGGCATGTGGAAGGTGAACGGTTCAACACAGTTAAATTTTCCAATCTTTATTCCCGATGAATACCAGGTAAAAGGATTTGTATTTGCAGATTATGGAATATTGGGCAAACCACCCGCACGCGAAGACACATACAAAGATCCACGAACCGGTGAAATCAAAGACAATTATATAGACCAGAGTTTACGTGCATCCGTTGGTTTTGGTATTTTCTGGAACACACCAATGGGACCAATGAATTTCAGTTGGGGTTGGCCGATATTGTCAAAAAAATACGACCGCGAACGGCGATTCTTGCTGTCGTTTGAAACCCAGTTTTAATGTGCGTATTTACACTTGACCGGGCGATTAAATTTTTCTTATAATCAAAATGATTCCAAAGGGGGAAAGAAATGAAGAGTGTTATCACAGGAATATTGGTTGGGCTGGTACTGGCGGCATGTGGTCAGATTTATGACCGTGAACCGGTCGGTGTCGGATACGACACGAATGAATTAAAACTTAGTCCGTGCGCATGCATCATGGTATATCGTGGATAAATCTGCGGTTACGTAATGTTAGTAGGAGAGAGTATTGGCATACCCAGATGATTTTGATACATCGGCATTTGTTGCGGGTCGGCGCATTGCATTGTCGCGGACGGTGGCAATTTGGGTAATGATTTCAATGTTTTTAATTATTGCATGCTGTATTGCGTTACCATGGTTACAACGCAACATGCGTATAAATCCGTTTATAGTGTACGTAAATGGGACACGCGGTGAATGGCATTTGATTGGGCGCGATATTACCAAGCGCGATATCCCGTATTTCAGTTCTATGCAACGCGCCTTGGTTGGAATATTTACAGAAAAGTGGTTTACAATTACGGGTAATTCCGAACAAAATGAATTGCACTGGGGACAGTGTAATCGCGCCGATGTATGCGGGCATGAAATTGCAAATACTTTTTGGAACGATGGTGGGTGTGACCTGTATTGCATCAGTGGCGAAGGCATGTACCAGAATTTTGTGACAAATGTTGTGCCGCTGTATCGGGCGCGCGAATCATTTGGTGACCGATGGTTTATGGATCCAACAAAAATGATAATTTACCCAGATGGTGTGCCAACCGTATCCGGTGGTTCGTGGGTTGTACGGGCGCGTGTGCGTTCAAACCTGAATGGGGATTTTAATATTATCGCATATGTAAAGGTTGCACGCGACAAAGATACTGCACGATATCCACAAACATTAGGGTATTATATAACTGGATTTAATTCATACAGGTTACAATGATGAAACGATTATTGGGATATATTATCGGACTTGTGACACTGATTGCAGTTTTTGCAATGGTATTTGTTGCGGCCGGATTATATGACAATGCAGACAAGATGACCATTGAACCATATTTTCTGCGCACATCGTTGACAGGGGTATCGGCATCAGATGTTCCACGCAGTGTTGACGAAGTTGGTCAACGACGGTTGCGTGATTGGTTGATTCAGAAATTTGTGAACGAATATTTCTATGTTGTACCCGATGTTGAAAATATTGCAATGCGCGAACAGGCAGGAAATATAAAAGCGATTTTATATTATATGTCAGATCATCGTTCAAATGTGTTTAAAGACTGGGTCAGTGGCGAAGCGCAAAAAATTCATAAAATGGCCGAAAATGGTGTTATGCGTACTGTAACGGTTTTTGATGAAATTGTGCGTCCCACACCCGACAGTGATTATTACATGGTTGAATACGAACTAAAAACATGGTATAAACCAAATGATATGGACCAGGTTCCCGAAATCACGCGCGGGCGGATGTATATTAGCCTGGGCGATATTTCGCAAGGTATTAGACCCATTGAAAATATTCAATATGCATCAGAAATAGGTGCAAATCCGGCCTTGTGGTTTGTATTTCGGGTAAACGATGTTCAGTTTGAAAAGGATTAGTTCAATGAAACATTTGTTGATTTTTGTTGGTATGATTTTTCTGGTGACACCATTTGCAGTGGCGGATGAATTTGATTTCAACGATTTTGGTGATGCCGAGTTTGAGACATCTGATGACTATACTATTGAAACAAATAACGATATGACGAAATTGGGTTGCGATATGACAAATGTTGCAATAAATCCAGGTGCATCGCCGGTTGCGGTCGGAAATTTTGATATTCTGGGGATTATGTTGGGGATGAATTTTGACGAAGTTCAAATGGTTGTGCGTGAAAATGGTCTGTATACGAATCGTCCAAAGGATGCGGTTGTTTATTCTATGCATCCCGATTGGAAATACAGTTTGGACTATGAATGCCGACAACAAAATATTGTTATACCGAAACGATTGGATCAGTGTATAAATTCATTGGCACGAAATCGTGGTGTATTGTACGCATCGGAATTGCACCTGGTTCGATCATCAACAGGCGAAACAATTGATGTATATTTTACCAGCAACGCCACCGATAATGTCGTATGGAAAATTGTATATAAAAACGATGTCGACGAAATAGAGGGCGATGCTGAAAAGTTTGCAAATCAACGCGATAAAAAAATCATGTCATGGTGGCAAAATGTAATTGAAAAATATGGCGCACCGAATGCCGATTCTGATAAATGGGCAAGTTCTGATAATGCATATGACCCGATGATGACGGCATATTATGGTGAATTAGAATTGACGGACTGTGGCCGTAATGCCGAAGACAGTTCTTTGAATATTGAACAATCCCAAGAAAACTTTGCGGTAAAACCGTATGCGTTTTAGTAAAATGGATTCGTATAAAACCGGCATATTTTCAGAGATATTGGCATGCGCGTATTTGATACTGCATGGGTTTCGGATTGTGCGGCGGCGATACATAACCGGACGTTATACAAATCGCGCCGAAATTGATATTATCGCACAACGCAGAAATTTAATTGTGTTTATAGAGGTTAAACACCGTAAAACCATAAACGCCGCATGGGATGCAATTACGACACCCCAGATTCGGCGACTGCGTGCGGCGGCGGAAACATATTTAATTGAAAAACATTGGCACGGCGATTCACGATTTGATGTAATTATCGTGCACGGATTTCATATCAAATGGATAAAAAACGCATTTTAATAATCCGCATTTTATAATAAAAAACTTGTAAAACAAAAATATGCGGAATATAATCACAAATGTGTAAACTAAAAGGAGAACAAATGAAAAAAGTTATCTTAGCGTTGTTTGCTGTTTTGACTTTGGCCGCCTGCACAGGTGCATATAAATCTGGAAATTGCGAATATCATTTCTTGCTGCACAAAGATATTTCTATTTCTAAATGGATTGGCAGTGCAACCGGTGGTTGCTAAACCAGTAAAAAAAATCTAATCCCACAGAAAAAAATTCTGTGGGATTTTTTTACTTTATAACCGCGGTTTTTATCAGTGTTAAATCTTCCTTGATGGCATCTATTTTTAATTGTAATTGCCCTATTCCACTTTCAAGAACCGTTGTGCGATTTTCCAATGTCGTCATACGAACCGTCAACCGGTCCAATTCAACAAGTGCATTATCTTGACGCGCAACCCAGTAAATCAGTCCTGCGATAAACGCAATTAGAAACCAACCACTGCGCAATGTGTCAATAATACCCGATAATCCGTTATATCTTTGCATTATCGCGCCCCCGTTCAACCATGTTTTCAATTTGATGAACCAATGCACGCATACCTTCAACCGTTCGTAATTCTGATTCGGTTGCATTTGGTCCCAGTACGCGTTCAATCGTTATTTTACGCAGATGTTCCAGTACTGCGTGACCCGATGGGGTTAAAAATGTTCGCGCATAGGCAATTTCATTTTTTTCCATGCTCGCCCCCTTTGCTAAATCAGTGTTTCATTGTCGGCAACCATTTTCGCAATTGGCGCAATGTATTTTAATTCCGCATCACTGTGTAATGATATTTTATCTATTACGCCGCGCCGCGATAGTATCTGAAGTCCACGATCACACAACGGGCGAATAAATTCATGCAGTAATCGCCCATATGTTGCACCCAAAATACGCAACATATCTGCGTTGCGCGCCAGAATTTCAGTTGCCGTCATTTCTTTGTCTGACAATAACCCGATTCGATCTGCCAATAATGTATGACGAATCCGTTCACGCAAATCTTTTAATACAATTTGTGATACATCAAAATTCGCACCACTGGTCAGCGGGGTCAGACCACTGCTGCCCACGGCCTTGGGAATAATTGCACCCGGTGTTAAATTGATATTGCCAAGGTTTATAACACCATCATCATCGGCCTGCCAAATACCACTAACCGCGATTGTCGCGTTTTTCAATACCAATTCAACGACTTTGTTTGCCGTTTTAATATCGGGTAATGCACGAATCACCGGTCCCATACCGTACAATTCACCACTGGCCACCGCCCACCGGAATATCAAATATGGGTTCGTTTCAAATGTTCCGTGTGCAACGATATTATTTTCAATATCACCACCAACATCTATCCATGCTGTGAATTCTGTATCAACCAACGACTGAACCATGCGTAATTGGTATTCGGGATTCTGTTTCATTTTATCCATTATTTCACGTGGCGGTGTCCAATCTGGATATTTTTGTATAATATCCACTGCTGTCATTGTCGCCGTATGAAATACTGCATTCGGCAAAATCGCGATGTCTTGCATTGGGATTGCGGTAAAAGAAAACGCACTGGCGGCACCAATCGGATTTTCCGACATAAACAAACACGCCGTCCCAAGGGTGACCAAATCCATATAACACTGGTGCACGGTTGTATAAAAATTTGATTCGTTCAGATTCGCGCGCAGTGCCGCCGTCGCGATTTCTGCATTGGGCGAATCGGGCCCTTCGGGAACCAGGGTCAACCACAGCGATTCTGGCGGTGTCAGTAATGAATACATACATGCTGCAAGGTTATCCGCGGCATCAGATGCGGTTGCATCAAACAATGTTGCCATGTCTGAATCTGTTGATGGCATTGTATATCTGCGTGCATCAGTCCAACGCCGAATCCATGGTTCACGCAGTGCCAATGCGCGCACATACATTTGTTGTAAATCATATTTCATATTTATTCCTTTTTGGTTATGTTGTTAAATTTTGAAATCTGTGTTTGCGGTATATCGGTTCAGCGATGAACCAATCGGATGCAACGCAATCGGATTTCCAGTAATCGCGCCCGACACCGCATCTAATCCGTCATCATGTTCTGGGGCACCCATTGGCGACCAAGATAACATTTCTGATATAAACGGGGTCTGGGTGATTCGTTTGTGTGCATATAATCGACCAGTTGACAGCAATGGTTCTATTGCATCCAATATTCGGTCTTCTTTGCGACGTGAATTTGTAATCGGACGAATTTGAATACTGTATCCGGCACGGTCAATCGTCGTACGCATTATCTCGGGTAATGCATTTCCTAGTCCGTTTGTTTCCAGTGCCAAAACACGCATTTTATGTCGCCGTACAAATGACAGCACTGAATCGCATTGGTATGCCAATGGATAATCCGTATTTTCGGGAACAACGATATACATTATATCGTGAATAAACACGCAATGATTATTGTCATCGCGGTATATCATTGCGCACACACTGTTGTCGCCACCACGTCGCCCGCCGGATGGATCCCAATATACGCACGCGCCGGTGATAAAGTGTTCGCCGATTCGTGAATTTCGTACATCATATTCATTGTCATAGAATTTGATTCCGCCTGGGTCCAACCGAATCCGTTCGGGTGCAACGAATTTCAGCATCATCTGGGCCGAAAAGTACCGTTCGCCAACGGTTTTGCGAATTTGTTCTATCTTTTCAAGCGGGAAAACCGCCGGCCACGCGGAATTTCCGTTTGAATCCAGTATTGGTATTTTTAATTCCATATACCCCGATAAAAAAGGCGTTGAAAAAACATTTTTTTCATATACTATATCTGACATGGACTTCACTCCCAAAACTTTACCAACGAATTTAGAAGCCGAACAGGCCGTGTTGGCCGCGGTTCTGATGAACAATCGGGCATTGGAAAAAATTTCTGAATTCTTAAAACCCGAAGATTTTTCGCATCCCGCGCACCAAGAAATTTATAAATTGGCTATGCGCCACTTTGCGGCGGGTATCCCGTTTGACATCATTACAATTAAAAATTACCTTGACCAACAGGGAACATTGGAATCGGTTGGTGGTGTTGATTATCTGACTCAGTTGGCTGGGGCCGGGGCGACGGTGGTAAATGTTGAACAATACGGTCGTATCGTGCATGACAATGCGTTGCGGCGCGAACTTATCAACCTGGGTCAGGGAATTACCGATGCCGCATTTGTGGAAGACCTGGATAATCCGGTTTCCACCCAGATAGAAGTTGCCGAACAAAAATTATTCAACCTTGCAACCGTTGGTGATACCGGGCGCGATGTCACACCAATTGCAAATGCGTTAAAAGATGCCTTGATTGAGGCAGAAATCGCATACAAGGCCGATGGAAAACTGTCGGGGCTTACCACGGGGTTGACCGATTTGGATCGTGCAATTAGTGGCATGCATAAATCAAATCTGTTGATTATCGCCGGCCGCCCAGGTATGGGTAAAACCGCATTGGCACTAAACATTGCATTCAATGCCGCAAACGCAATCTTTTCTGGTCGTGCAAACAGCCAATATAAGGGTGCGGTTGCGTTTTTCAGCCTTGAAATGGGTGCATCTGAATTGGCGGCACGTGTATTATCATCTCAATCACGAATTCCGGCATCTGCAATGCGTGAAGGTTCGCTGACCGATGAAGACTTTCTAAAAATGACTCAATTTTCTGATGCGATAAGTCGTATTCCGTTATTCATTGATGATACACCGGGGATGTCGGTACCGATGATTCGCACGCGTGTACGGCGATTGGCACGAAAGTATAACGGTATTGCACTGATTGTGGTTGATTATCTGCAATTGCTGACTTCACCGGGCGGAAAAAACAAAGATAATCGTGTCCAAGAATTATCTGAAATTACACGCAGTTTAAAAATGCTGGCCAAAGAATTTAATGTTCCGGTGGTTGCATTGTCTCAATTATCACGCAGTGTTGAATCCCGGGATGACAAACGCCCCCAGTTGGCCGATTTGCGTGAATCTGGGTCTATTGAACAAGATGCCGACATTGTGATGTTCACATATCGCGAAGAATATTATTTAACGAATCGTGATCCATCATTCCGGCTTTCTAATACTCCAAGTGATAAATCCAAAGATTCGTGGGAAAAGCGCTTGGAAAAATCACGTGGCAAAGCCGATATCATTATTGGTAAAAACCGTCATGGCCGAACCGATACAGTAAATGTTGCATTCTTGGCCGAATACAGTTTGTTTGATAATCTGGACGACATGGCGAATCGTGTGCCACAATTTGTTGATGATGCACCGGAACCGACATCGGATGCACCTGATGCCGTCCCAATTGATTTATCCGCAATTCCAGACGATATAGACTAGTGGTTAGTGGTATCTGTTTTTTACCAACCAGTATTAACTTTTTACTTGCCAAGTTTTATAAATTTGACTATTATTTTGTCAAGATTTACTAAGGAGTTTACTATGGCCCAAGAAGAAATCATCTTTCCAAACAACATTCGCAATATTCGTCTGGCCGCAGGAATGAAAATGACCGAACTGGCGCGTCGTTCAAATTTGTCTTTGTCGGCGGTATCTAAGATTGAGAAAGGTGTTCGCCGTTTAAATCAAAAGCAGTTATTAAATATCTGCAACATATTGGGCTGTAAATTATCCGATATTTTTATCAAAGATACCGATGATGTCGCCACCAAATGGCAGAGTGAAATTAAACGCCGTATGGCCGACAACGAGGACAGTGGCTTAAAAATATTCGGCAGCGGTTTACGTAAAATCCGCCAGCAATCTGGCAAAACCATTGCACAGGCCGCAAAAGACGCAGGTATGACACTGTCCGTGTATCACAAGATAGAGGTCGGACAACGCGAAGTGTATAAAAATGAAATTGAGCCATTGGCGCGTTCATTTGCACAATCGGTTGAAGGCATGTTTGATAAAATCGCCACACTGTACAAATCGGGCGAATTGACCAAACAAATGAACAAAGTCAAAGAAAAGGTCACCGCAGTTCTGATACCGGGTGATTCGCCGGTCGATTTGGGCGATACCCGTGGTCACATGTATGGTGCAAAATTGTATGAAAACGCACGCAAAAAACTGGTTCCGGTATTCGGTAAACCCGAAGGCAAATCAATATCGTTCAAGAAATCTGATACAAATATGATTGTTGCACCCGCAAATCTTGAAGGACGACGCGGTATATATGCGGTTGTGCCGAATTCTAAAAGGCTTGGCGGGGTTATTCCCGAGAAATCTTATGTCTTTGCCGATATAAAGTCACCGGTTAATGTTGGCGATTTGGCGGTCTTTATTGATGCCGACTTTAACACGTTAAAACCTGACGATGCGGCGACCGCGAATATCGCCGTTGTGCGTCGTGATTCCAAAGGCAATCTGTATGGGCAAATGATGGCACCAGAGGAAAAAATCTCATACCAAACCATGCATCGGGTTATTATGGTCATTACAGAATAAATTAAACCGACCAAGGAGGGGATAATCGAGATGAAAGCAAAGGCCAGTGTCACCGCACAAAAGTTATTAAATCTATACCGCCAGGCGCATGTTATAGACGGTGGCTGGGCGGTGTTGAATCCTGTTTTCATGGACGAAGCCACCGAAGATGTTATGCGCGAACTGGTAAATTTACCAACGGGTAAAATGCTGGTTGAACACATTAAAAATCTGCGTTCGGGTGAAACCCCAATGGATTCCATTGCGCGTGAATTATTGCCGTATGGCGGGATGATGGTTGATGCAACACTGAATATAGATATTTCATCCGAAGATATCAAACAGCTAATTGCGGCGGTTAATGTATTTACCCCTAATCAAGATGGCCTGAACAATTTTATGAAAAATCCTGTTATCAAAAAATTCGGCACAAATTGGATTGCACTGACCCAAAGCGCATTAGGTAATAATCCGACCGAACTTGAACGCTTTGACGATGTCGTTCGGACATGGAATGCCTATCGCGCATGGGACAGTGCAAATAATATCATATCAAATCCAATAAATGACCGCGCACGCGCGCAATTACAGGTTGATATGTTGGAATATGAAACATATCTGCCGATGTTTGGTGAAGCGGGACATCAAATTTTGGATAAACTGCACGACATTTTGAATATACAAAAAAACGGTACTAGCATTTAATTTGTTCGGTATATTGTATCCAATGTGTGCGGTGTTCCGATATAAACCATTGAACCATTCGGTGAGAGCACAAAATCCAGTTCTCGCAGTCTTTCGCGTATTGCGGTTCGCTTTTGCCCAGTATTACAGGTATTGGGTACCTCTACATCATCGCAAATTATTAAATCTGCACGCATGCCTGTCACATTACCATATATTCCTTGACACACAACCGATGGTTCGCGAATTCCAATTGGTCGGTTTATTGTAATTTTGTTTTCCGCCCATTCACGACGATTTTTTGGAATCATATCACGACACCATGGATGATTTTCCAAGATATTACGAATATGCATAACCATACGCGTTGCCTGATGTGCCTGGGCAGACAGTATTAAAATTCGCGTTTCTGGCCGCAAGAATAATACACATGTTGCAAATATTCCAACAATTGTTGATTTACCCGAATGCCGGAATGCCATTAACAGACCACGATGTGCATCACTTTCTAAAACATCAACCAAAAAATCTGTCATACGATAATGATGCGCTGGGGTTGTCATACCCAATACAGAATTCCAGGCATCTAAAAATTGATGATATTGATTCATATTACTTAATCAAGTCGTCCATGTGTTCCAATACAGACACCAATAAATTTTTTTTCTTGGTTTTGATATTTTTTAATTTATTCAAATTCGTCTGACGTTTTGTTTCATATGGTTTTTCGGTTTCATCTTTTATACGTTCTAGCACTGCCTTTTCGGTTAATCCTTTTGGCGACATGCCCGATGCGCCATATTTAGCACGTTGTGATGCCAAAAGTTTTTTTATCAGATTCTCTTTTTCGGCATCGTCTTTTGAAATCTGTTCAAGAATTTTATTTTTGGATGTTTTTGCTTCTTGCTTAATGTCTTTATAGTTTAATATATCTTTAACATCTGAAAGTATTTGACCCATTTTTTATCCTTTTAGTTATTAAATTTGATATCTGCCATATGTTGTGATTGATAAAACGGTCAATGGCAACGCATCAGAGGTTGATATCTCCCACGGCGCATCAACCATATCATGGATTGTTCCAAGTACATTAACCGATATGTCCCCAGAAAATCCGGATGAATCATTTGAATAAATTTCATTTGGAAATTCTGCCCGATAATTATTTATAAATAATGTCTTGGAATCATGCACACGCGCGGTAATTTTTGTAATCCGTGTGTTTTTTGCGTTGTGACCTGATGACATTAACGGCAAACCCCGTGCACAAACTGTATAGGGATATTCACCTGCATCTATCATTGTGTTGTCATCAAATCGTTCCAGGAAATATTGCGAACCACGTTCAGTCACAACAAAAGTGTCACCACCCGATGCCACCACAGATTTAAATTTACCGGTTGTTGTGTATCGCCCCCATGCCGCAATTTCTAGTATTGAATTCCAATTTAATACCGCCATATTACCGTCTGACATAACAACAAATAATTTTTTGGTGTTTTTGTTGTACGCGATATCTATCGGATTATTTATCAAATGTTCCGATAATGCCGATAAATTATTTGCATTGTAATTTTTACTAAGATCATCAAGAACCAGTTCTCTGATATCTTTTTTATTGTTGGGTACAAAAACTGTTGTTCCCTCCATAATTTGCGGTGGCAAATATCGGTCGGCGACGCAGCCAATCGCGGTATGCATTTTTATATCTACTGACTCTGGCGTTAATGGTTTATTTGATACTGCCCATTCGCCTTCGGATGTAAATATTTGCAAATTATCACTGCTAATCAGCGTGCATATATGCTGGCGCTTGCCAGACAACAACGTAAAGTATATTGCTTCGTCATCAAGCCCCGTACCGATGTCAAAATTTTTATGGTCGCCGACACGTGACATCCAAACACCACCTGGCCATGATTTTGAACCACCAAACACAAGTCGGTTTTGATGAAATGTTATACTGGTCGGCCATCCGCGTCGTGGGCTGAACGCGGCCTCTTGCCAATCTGATATTGGATTATTTGGCAAAAGATATGTTCCATTGGTTGTTGCGATAATATCACGTGGTCCAATATATGATGTGACCAGCCAACTGTTATTTAATAATGATAAATAACCACCGACATTATCCGGTGTCCAGAAATCAACACCGGTTATAAAATGAATATTTCCATTATCATACGTGACTGTAATATTTATATTTTCTGAATCTTCAAACCGCATATACGGTATATAATATTTTCCGTTATCATCCGAAGATGCGAAAATAAAATTTTTTATGTCAAATTCACCATTTACGCATGATAATATTCTTGGTCTATGATTTGGGTGAACAAATATCATTGTCCCGAATCTCTGCGAATATTGTAGCAATTCTGTATCTGTATATGACCACGGGACAAACATATCTTGGACGATTGTATCGCCTGCGAATATACGCATAACACCGTTCATAATTGCTAATGTATAATTTTCTGTTTCTGATACAGAAAATGGAATTAACCGCGCCGGTCCAGATAATTTTGCGATTTTTTTCAATCCTGCACGACGGGTCAAACCACCGCCCGATATAACATCCATATTTTCCATTCGCGCAAGCCCATGAATGTCGGAATTTGCAAAAAAGTTTGGGGCTACTTCGCCATTTGCAAATGATGTTTGTGTTTTTATAAAATTCACCATGTTAAGTTCCTTTGGATATTAAAATCTGCTGTCTATCAAAGAAAAGTTTTCTATTGCCGGGTTGACCGATGTAGTGCTGTCTATGAATTTTGCGGTTTGTAATTCTGTTTCATAAAGTGCGACCAATGTCCGAAAAACCGCCGTATCTGATATCAACGGCATACAAAATTCTGATGCAAGTTTTGTTGCAACCAATGATGCAAAATAACTTGGAAATTCATTTGGTGCGATACGCACAATTGCAGTTATTGTGATGTTATCTGAATCAGAAACCACGCGATTTTCCATTATGCGCCCATTGGTTTTTAGTATACGCAATACATCGGACGGAATATTAAAATCACCGTTTTCATCTTTTGTTAAATTATATGTACGGCACGCAAAACGCCATGGATGCGATGATAATAATGTATCTATTACAAAATCAATCAATGTGCGTCCAAGTTTCGCCGCGGCGGTATCATCCGATAATGACTGAATTGGGTTTTCACCAAGTTTCAACAACGCCATTGAACATAAATCTATTTTCGTCAGCATTTTTTTACCTTTGTTATCTAACATTAAAATTTGGGCCGGAAAATCCGGCCCTGTAAGTTATGAACTAATATCGTTATTAATCTAACGCTCCGGTTGTTACCGCGCTATCGCCGACTACAATTTTTTTAATTGATGTTTTATCTGATGCGTTAATGATTACGATATCACCTGAATTCATCAAAGTTTTAACCATGTTAAAATAGCCACTGGCAATGATTGTTGCCAATGTTTCATTTGCAACATAGTGCCACAATGTGAATCCGTTTGCATACGCAATTACCGATAAATTTTTATTCTGAAAAGCCATTTTTTACCCCCGTTATTAGTGAGTTATTCGCCACATTTAACACGTACAATACCGTCGTTATCTATCAGAACCGCCCCTTGGGACATACTGTTGCTGATAAAGTGCGCGGCACGTTCACCATGCCATGTGATATCGGTTTTAACCTCCTGGCCACACGCATGTCCAATACTGGATGCATGATAAATAAAGCAATCACGATTATCAGACGAAACCGGTAATCCGTTATGCAACAACCATGTGATACCTAACCATCGTTTGCCTTCGCCACCCGTGATGAACGGTAAATCAGAACCGACATAATCTGCCGATGAAAATTCTGCGATACCCAACAGTTCATTCCACTGGTGTACACCAACAACTGCAAATCTGCGGCCATCATCTGGGACATCGTTTTCATTCAATTTTTCCAATGCGCTTAAAATCAATGCTTTGGTCAATCCTGTTGAATAATCTCCGACATTTTGGGTTGTTTGATTCATCGCGGCGATAATCAGTTCATCGGTCTTGCGCCCCAGTGCGTATGCACCCGCGGATGCAACAACGCGACGTTCATCAACATTGATTTTTAATTCGTCCAATGCATCAACCCAATCGCCTGCATAGTAATCTTGCAGTGTGCATTCCACCGGTGTATGATTCAGATTCATTACCGGCACAATACCATGACGTGACTTTGTACTGGCGGTGCCTTTACCAATTTTTTGAAATGTTGTGGTTGCACCAACAACACCCGATTTACTGCGAATCGTTGAACGCAGTTTTGTGCCCATTTGCTGGTACGCAAGATGGACATCTGCTTCAAATTGTTTCACAAATGCTTGATCTATGGAAACAGACATAATTATTCCTTTTGTTAAAAAATTAAAACAAAGGACGAATAATATTTCGTCCACCAAAAATTTATTTTTGGTTATGCCGTTTAGCGCCATTAATAAATTCAACTGGGTCCAAATAATTGGATTATCCAAAGATAAAAAAATTCAGTCAGATACACAATCCGACTGAAAATTTTTATAAACGATAAATGCCCGCAATGCGGGCATTTAATCAGATTTTGCAAACAAGATTATTTTCTTTTTGCACATTTTGCACATGGCTTTTTTGCAGCCGGTTTTTTTGCCGCAACTTTTTTTGCAACCGGTTTTTTCGCCGCAACTTTCTTCACTGCAACTTTTTTTGCAACCGGTTTTTTTGCTGCAACTTTCTTTGCAGCCGGTTTTTTTGCTGCAACTTTCTTTGCCGCTGGTTTTTTCGCAGCCGCTTTCTTTACAGCAGGTTTCTTAGCAGCCGGTTTCTTGGCCGCCGGTTTTTTTGCAGCTGGTTTCTTTGCCGCAGTTTTCAAGAATGTGAATGCCATTCTTCTCTCCTTTGTATTTTTTTGGTTAGAACAAATTCTTTTGTTCTTGATTATTATTTTATATTAAAGAAAAAAAATAGTAAAGAAGAAAAGTAAATTTTTATGAAAAATTTTTCATTATGAATACAATTTTTTAAATCCGTTTTCAATTTTGCGAATATATTCCGCATCATGATCACGCCAATATTTTGGATCACGCATCATTCGTCGTAAATCATCATCGGTTAAATTTTTTGTATCGCCATTCGATGTTTCAACATGTGGTTCCATTGTTTGCATCATCTTATAGACACCTTGAATTCCCTGGGCGCTGGCGCACAGTTCGTTGAATGCATCGATTGGTAAAAAACGTTCACCGAACGATTTAATTTCAATTAAAGCATTGTACATTTTTTCATCAGACCCGAAAAATTTTTTTAATTCAGATATTGCATTTGATTCTTGTTGTGCAGAAAAAATTTCTGATAATACCGGCGACAAATATTCTTCGGCGATGTTATAAATTTTTTCAACTTGATTGTTTGTTAATCCGATTTTATGAAATTCTGACCTGACATTTTCATCATCAAAAAGTTCATTATGTGGGTATTCATCAGAACTTTCTGGGACACCAATCGCCCGAAAAAAGCGGCGTTGCGCGACTTCATCAGAATCGGATGTTGGAATTGATACCATATTTCCAATCTTTTTTTCCAATTCGTTATATGATTTCAATAACGCATCTTCATTAAGTGAACCATCTTTGTTTAAAAATTTTTCTGGGACATTTTCCATTTCATTTTCCTTTGTTTTGTTTTGATTTATCCAACACATAAACCGCGCAAACCGCAATAATTGCCTGGATTACAGCAAACAAATCCGAATCGCCGACTAAATATGCACAAACGGCAGATATAATTCCAACCACCGTCATAATTTGTGTTTTGCGATTTGCAAAAAATCCACCACGAATAAATTTATTCATTTAAAAATCCATTTACGCATAAAATAAAATTCCATCAATATCGGCAACATACCCCCGCGCAAGCGCCCATTCAGGCAATAATTCATCACGATGAAACCGTGTTGCATGGTTACACATATCTGGCAAACACCCGTGCTGCATGGTTTGCGCAACACGAACACACATTTGAAAATCACGACGCGACGCATCAACCGACAAAAATTTATGACGATTCGATTCGCTGTTTAATGATTCAAATAATGTTTTATCAGATATTACATCTTTGATATTGCGATTATCGCATCGTACAATATTTGAAATCATCGATGTTAGTGCCTCTACAACACGCAAAGATTTTGCCAATGTTTCTGCATACACAACACGCGCAATCGCATATGCCAAAGCCATCGATTCGTTTTGTATTTCTATCACTTTGAATTCCATGATAAAACGTCCCCCCGTGATGAATAAAAAAATGCCGCGTAAAAATGCGGCATAAAAAAATTCACACAAATGTGTGAACACAATTTCTTCTTTTGACAGCAACTATGATATCACAAAACAAACTAAAAGTCAAGAACTTTATAAATAACCTTGGCTTTCTTGGCAATCCATCATATCAAAACTTCATCACCATGAATTAAAAAATATTCGGTTGCGCGTCGAACCACCAATGCCCCATTGTCATTTATCCCAATCATTTCAACCATTTCACCCCGATACTTTACTAATCTATTTAATCCCACCGCCGTTTCCATCCAGAAACGTCGCACCGAATCGAATTCTGCGCACAACCATTTATCTAAATTTTTTGCCAATCGCGCAAATAATTCTTTTAAATCAACATTCGCATAGTTTAATAATTTTGTGGTTTGATATTCTGGCACTGTTGGGTTTGTTCCAACATTTATGCCAATTCCGACAATAACGAATCGCCCGGCATATTCAATCAGGGTACCTGCGACCTTTTTACCATCGATTAAAATATCATTTGGCCATTTGATTTGCGAATTTATTCCAAATGACATTATCGTATCAACAATCGCAACGGCCACCGCATAGGATAACCGCGGATCACGTTCCGGCGACAGAAATACAAAACTGGCATACAAATTACCATGATGCGAGACCCATTTACGACGATATCGCCCACGGCCGGCATATTGGGCATTTGCAACAACAACCGTATGATCCGACGCGTCACCACGCGCAATCATATCGTGTGCATAATCTTGTGTACTGGATATTTTATCAAAAGAAATAACTTTATATCCCGCCAAGCGAAAATACCCCATTATCGTTTTTTATAAATTCATGTCCAAACAACTTACGCAGCCCGTATATCGCCGTTTCAACCGCATGAGTATTTGCATTCGACGCATACCCCATCGCCATCTTTAAATCATCAGATGTCATCGCGCCGTTTTTATACAGACGAACAACTATCTGGGTTTGTGTATCTGACAGTTGCACCGGTCGTCCAAACACGGCATTTAAAATTTTCGTATTGTCCAATGCCGCAATAATTGTTGTTTTTAAATCCATCGGCGATACAGGCAAATTTAATTTTAAATCATCCAGTTTAACGTCCGCCATTGACGGGTTCGTCACCAATGTCGCATTGAAATCCGACAGAATTTGATTCCAATATTTATCGTCTGAAAAAATCCGTATTCCAGATAACATATAGAAAGGATAACTTATTGAAATCACTGTGTCCAATAAAAAATATCCCGATATCGGCAGATACCGGGCGGCTGTAAGAGATTATTATAAGTAAAGTACTAATTTGTATGCTCGCGGTTAGGGTTATCAATCAGATTTGTAAAATCTTGAATAGACGAACCCGTAGAAGACAAAATTTTAGAAATACTGTTGGTCGAGGGCCAACGGGGTTGCCCTTCTTTGGTCCAACGTTTACTTTTATTAAACGTCGTTGGATCTAAACCACTGCACCGCGCCAGTCCAGAACAGGACATACCATGTTGGGTAGCAAATTTTTCTATTGCGCGCCAAATATCGTCATGTGTCATATTTTCCCCCTGGTTATTGTTGAACATACAGATATTTTAACCCCAACGCAAAAACCTAACAAGTGGCTGTATTTCCTAGGAAAACAAGGGTTTTAGTTTGACTAAAAAAATTTTTGACAAAAACACTTGACAAACCGTTTTTATTGTATTATATTTCGATTCGTCAAAGGGGTAAAACCCGATGACAGGACACTTAAATGTCCACGGGGTCCAGAGGTTCCAGACTCCCTCCTACATTCTCTCTCCTCTGGACTTTGGACCCCACACAGAGTTTTGAATGCCCATTTCTTTTTCTCCTTTCCTTCCTTTCAGGGCATTCGAAAATACCGCCGGAAACGGCGGTAGTTTTTTATAACAGAATGATTATTTCTTAAACACAGCCGCAATTTCCCAATGTGGTGTGCCAACAAACTGGTCAAATGCCATAACATCAATAATTCTGTACCCTGCGCGTATCATAATTTGCGAATCGCGTTGCAAGGTTGCCGGATTACAAGAAACATAAATTACACGCGACACATTTGATTTCGCAATTTCACGACACTGAGATTCTGCGCCGGCACGAGGTGGATCCAGCACCACAGCATCGTAATTATTCAACATTTTTGCAGTCATCGGTTTTTTGAATAAATCACGCCGATTAAACGGTCCAACTATATCAAAACCATCTGCATTTAATGCGAATGTGAAATTACCAATTCCGCAGAATAAATCTGCGATATGTCGTGCGTCCATGACGTGTTTGACAACAAAATCGCGCATTATGCTTTCACTTTCCACCGTTGGTTGCAGAAACGCCCCAACAGGGTATTCAGTAATCGTATCACCGAATCGCACACGCGGTGTATCAGATTGACAAACTATTGCACCATTCCATGAAACGCGTATAAAATCGGATTTCTCCGCCACAGATTTAAATTCGCGCGAAAAATATGGGACATCGGAATTTACCGCTAAATCCAAGCCGTTTTCACATAATGTCACCAATGCCGAACCCGTACCATTCCACGGGAAACGCGACAATTTGGTCAATACCGCATTTATCTCTGGTGCAAGATTTGGACAATATTTCACCGGGACAATATTTTTAGTTCCGCGTTCAAAAAAACCAAATTTTCCATCGCCGAAACAAAAATCTGCCCGGCGACGGCAACCAGATTGCGTCCAAAAAATTTTGCCAAACAGGTCCCAATCCGCCAACAAATTCAACTTTTGTTCACGGTAATCCGGGGCAGTAAAATCATATTTACAACCACCACAAATTCCAAAAAACGGACAAGTCTGCATAAATTCACCACTTTTATTTTACCAACATTATAAACCGTTTATAACACACACGCAAATATTATAACTTGATTCATAGACGTTTTGCGCCTAACATAAAAACATGGTTAAAAAATCAGACAAAAAGATTGCAATCGTCGCCGGCGCACTGGATTTACCGTTTCTGGTGCGTGATGCGTTGCGCGCGCGTGGTTGGGATGTTTTTGTTATTGGATTAAAGAATTTTTATGATTCGCGTTTGAATCCTGATATGGTTATCCGTATTGGCGGGGGCGGTGTGGCGGTACGAACGGCGCGACGCATGGGAATAAAAAACGTGACATTTGTTGGGGCGATTGGGCATCCGAATCTATCGGATTTGCGACCGGATTTATGGACACTGTTCGCCCTGTTTAAGATATTAAAAAATCAACGGGGGTATGATTCTATGGCGGTTGCATTAAAAAACATTATGAAAAATGCCGGGTTTAATGTCGTCGCGGCCCAAGATTTGGCACCAGAACTGACATTTGAACACGCCGGAATATTAACACGCAAGAAACCAACGGCGGCAGACAAAAAAAATATTGAACGCGCGATTGATGTTTCTCATGTTATTGGGGCGGCGGACATTGGCGCATCGGTTGTTGTTGATAAACAGGTTATCGCGGTAGAGGCCGCCGAAGGCACTGCCCGCATGCTGGAACGCGTTGTTAAAATGCGTAAAGGCCATAAAAAAATTGGTGGTGTATTTGCAAAAATGACAAAACCTGGTCAAGATTTATGCATTGATATACCTGCAATTGGTGTTGATACGGTAAACGCCGTTGCAGACGCAAAACTGAACGGGATTGTGGTAAACACAAAAACATGCTTTGTTGTGCACAAGGATACGGTAATCGAAACCGCAAACAAACGCGGTATATTTATTATGGCAATTGATGAATAATTTATTAAATAAAAAACCGCCCAAACGGGCGGTTTTTTCAACAGATTCAAAATTATTTCTTTTTGATATCAACAATTTTAACTTTGAACACAACATCTTTACCGGCAAGGTTTGGAACATATTGTTGTGGAAATGTGATATTAACATCGCGTTCTTCACCTTTCTTGGCACCGACCAATTGTTCTTCAAAGCCCGGGACAAATTGACCACTGCCCAAAACCAACGGATATGACGACGCGGTACCACCTTCAAATTGAACACCGTCCAAGAAACCTGCGAAATCAATCACAACCGTATCACCGTTTTGTGCGGTCACATCACCCGCATCACAACCCGCGCAGAACAATGCGCCACACACACCAAACACACCAAGCATTTTTTTCATCTTTCATCCTTTTTTTGTTAAGTTTGTTTTGCTAGTTGTTATAAACGCACCGGAAACCATATTCGCGCATTGTTGCACCCTCGGCCTCTATGCGATAATCAAAAAACGGTGTCGGTCGCATAGTTTCAAACGATGGGTTATCATAAACCAAGACAATACCATCGGCATTACGACCACATACGCGTTTCATTTCATAATCTGCGACCTGGGACAACACGCCACGAATATCACGATTCATATCCATACCGTCCGCATTTTGCATTAAGCGCAGGCGCATTTCGCGCAAATCGCTGTTCCCCAGCAGTATCTGAACCCGCACCATTGCGCCTTTATACTCCTGCCAACGGGTTTCCATACGCGATGTATTCCAGCGCTTATTTTTTTCTTCCTTTTCTAATTCGGTTTTTGGGCGATAAGAATCGATACCTGCATACTGGTTGTCCGCCTGCATCATCGCGCCGGTTCGTTCGTTATACAGTGGCGCATTCGGTCCACCATTTTCAAAATCATCCACATCATAGGGCCGATCTGTACCACTGCATCCAGTCAGTGCAAGTCCTAGACCAATAAAAAGCAAAAATAATTTTTTCATTTTTCTTCTCTCTTTTTTGTGATTCTATCAAATAAACTTTTTTGATTCAAGCACCGATTTATGATAAAATAGATTTGATGTCAAATATTGTATTAGAATCTTTATTGAAACCGTTGGCGGATTTTTACCGTCCATCATTTGTTGAAGAAATCGCCATAAATCACGCCGGCGAAGTCTGGATGCGTCTGCACGGCGCGCGCGTTCCGTGGGTTGCATATGATGCACCGATACTTTCAAAACAATACTTGGTTGATTTAATTCACACAATTGCAAATATCTATGAACGACCATTTGACCCGATTCACGGAATGCCGGTTGTCTATGCGACATTACCGGGTAACCACCGTTTCAGTGCGATTGCCGGGCCAAATGTTCAATATGATGAACGCGATATAACCGGTGGTGTTGCGTTAAATATCCGTGGTGGTGGGGTATCCGAAACATCATTTGAAAACTATCATTTAAAACGTGGCGAAAAATTAATGCGTGTAAAACCACGTGAAACGAATCGCCCTGATGACCCATATGACCGCTTGATGTCCGCAATAAACGACGGCAGTCCGATTATTATCAGTGGTGCAACCGCAACCGGGAAAACAACATTTCTGAACCACATGCTGACACTGATTGACCAAAACAGTCGTGTTATCACGGTTGAAGATGCACGCGAAGTCCGCGTTCCACAAAAAAATCGTGTTCACTTTGTATTATCGCGTACAGAACAAACAAATGATTTTAACTATGCGCGATTATTAGATTTGGTGGTTCGTATGACACCCGATGTAATTATAGGTGGCGAAATATCGACCGATAATGCGGCGGTGATGTGGGAAATGTTGGGAACGGGCCATGAACATTTCTATACAACGATTCACGCAGAAAGCGCCGATGCCGCATATGCTGCATTCGCGGACCGTATTTTACACACCCAGCCTGCATATGATCGTACCGATTTAATTGCGGAAATGAAGCAAAAGATTCGTGTTGTGCAACTTTCGCGTGATGGTTCACTGCGCGCCGTGACCGAGGTTGTATAAAAAATAATAAAAACAAAAAAGGGAAACGAAATGTCAAACTATCTGCAAGAAACCGAAAAAGCATTCTTTGATGAAATGCTGAATGCGAACATTGTTTCACGTAATGGTGAAATATTAGATAAGGAAAGTTATATCAAATGGCTGCATCAAAAAGAAGATGCACTGCGTTCACAATTACAAGAAATTCCAGAACCAGGCGATGTATATGACCGCTATCGCGCAAATTTGTTGTACAAAGACATTGATGTTATTCGTGCAATGATTCGTCGCCAGACAAACCCGATGCCAAGTGCTGCGCAGCAAAAATCAAATAATCGCGAAAAAGAACTTATGAATCAACCGTCTTTGTTTACACGCGCGTTGGGAATTTTGCGCCGAAGATAAAATTACCGTGCGATTGCACGGTTTTTTATTACATAAAATTTTGGGGACCAACATCTAATTTAACACGAATATTTGCCGGCACATTTACACGAGACATCCATAGTTTTACAATCGGTTGCAGCGCCGAACGTGCATCACCACAAACAAGAAATCGCATACGATAAAAACCACGAACTTGGTACATTTGCGCAACAATCGGGCCCATTATGCGCACCCCAGATGCATTTGGAACACTTTGTGCCAATTCATCACAGAATTTTTTTAATTTTGATTCGTTCTTGCATTCTACAATAACGGCAACCAATTGACCAAACGGGGGCATCTTTGCAGATTTGCGGGCATCCATATCGGCGTGCAGGAACTCATCACGATTACCATTACAAATTGCAACCAACACAGGGTGTGTTGGTTGATATGTTTGCAACATTACACGCCCAGGCATCGCGCCACGACCGGCACGACCGGCGACCTGGAATAATTGTTGAAATGTGTGTTCGGGGGCGCGAAAATCCGTTCCGAATAATCCCATATCGGCATCAACAACACCAACCAATGTCAGATTTGGAAAATGGTGTCCCTTGGCCAAAATTTGTGTTCCAATTATTATATCTAATTCGCCCGATTCCATACGCATAACCATTCGTTCCAGTGCACCACGCGACACCATTGTATCGCTGGACACCAGGGCGGTTCGCGCATGTGGAAATTTTACATGTACTTCTTCTTCTATTTTTTCCAAACCTGCGCCACGCATTGAAACATCATTGCCACAGTCGGGACATTTATCAGGCAAACTTACGGTTCGCCCACATATGTGACATAATAGTTTTCCAATTTTTTTATGGTATGTCATACCAATTGAACAATCTGGACATGTCGCAACCCAACCACATTTTTTACATTGAACAATCGGTGCAAAACCACGACGATTTATGAATAACATTGCCTGCTGATGTTTATTCAAAACTTCGCCAATCGCATCGCAGAGCATCGGTGACAAATACCCCGGCTTCATATCGCCGGTTTCCGAATTCACACAATATTCTGCCGGTTTATTTTCGCGCATATCGATTGTTTCAATTTTTGGTAATTCGGCACCACCATATCGCGACTTTAAAATCAAGTGTCCAAAACGACCAATTTCAACATTGCGCATTGTTTCTTCGGATGGTGTCGCACTGGCCAATACGACCGGAAAATCGGACAATTTTGCGCGCAAAATCGCCATATCGCGTCCATGATAGTTCCCCATATCTTCCTGTTTATATGATGAATCATGCTCTTCGTCCACCACAATCAAACCAAGATTTTGCCACGGCAGAAACAATGCACTGCGCGTTCCAACGACCATACGAATATCACCGCACATAACACCACGCCATATATCGCGCCTACGCGCAGCGGTTAAATTACTGTGCCAAACAACAGGTGGCGCACCAAATCGCGATTCAAATCTTTTTATAAATTGGGCGGTCAGTGCGATTTCCGGCATCATTAGCAATACCGATTTACCGGTGCTGTATGCACGCCATGCCGAATCAAAATACACCTGGGTTTTACCACTGCCGGTGATACCATCAAGTAAATTCACTGAAAAGCCCCCATTGGTGATATCGCGCGCAATCGCATCGGCGGCTGCGCGTTGCTCTTTATTAAGTTCTACTGTACCTATGTCTGAATATTCATATTTAAATGTTCGCACAATATTTCGTGATGCAACCGGATTCAGCATTCCACGAGCAACCATTGTACGAACAACCGATGCCCCAACATGTGCGATATTTTGAATATCAGTTATTGACATTGGTTCATTATCGTTCATTTCAAACGCATCAAAAACCATTTGACGATTTTCGGTCATTTTGGATTTGTTGGCATCAAAGTTATATGAATACAGTTGCTCGGTTCGCGGCTCGCAAAACGCGTCCGGCACATTCAGAATCAAACGCAAAACTGCACCGGGTGTCATCAGTGTCCAATCAGACATTTTTTGAATCCATTGCAAATCCGCCACTGATATTTTCCAAGGAAAAACCCGCTGCACATTTTTTATTTTATCGGCCGGTAAACCACTGTCCCCTATTCCAAAAACCACACCAATATACGGACGATTCATAACCGTCACACGCACAAAAGTACCTAAATCGGCATCAGCAATCAACCGATAGTCGTACCCAGAATTCACAACATTTGGCAGTAAAACTTTTACAACTGTTCCAGACTTAAACATGGTTTTAAATTAGCCGTTTTCTTATCACTTTTCAACACCATTTATTGATTCTCTTGACAAAACAAAATAATGTATTATACTTATTCACATAAGACAAACACCAAAGGGGGTAATATATGTCCGAAAAAATAAATGAAAAGTATGTAACCGAATTTGAACAAGAAAAAGATCGCTTTACACAATATATCGCAGAATCTCTGCGTGACAATCACTATATAAAATTCATTCCGACCATTCCGGAAATCAAGGCTACATGGCGTGAAACCACACCGTGCACACCCGAAAACATGGATTTTATCGTGCGTAAATCACGCGTGTTTATTATGACTATATCAAACACAGATATTGAATTTTTATTTCCGATGACCCAGTGGATGGCGCGTTATCTGGCACACTTTACAAAGCGCGCCCCCAAATATGATGGTGATTATTGCACCGCACGTCACGACTTGATTGACAGTTTTTATACAGATTTTCCGTATGTTAAAAAACTGATTCAGGCAAAAGAAGCGAAACGCGCAAAACGCAATCGCATCAACAAAAATTTTCATGAACGCAAACAAATTGCGGAAAATCTTGGGCCTGGATTTGCATATCGCGCAACCGCAAATGGTGAAGGTTTCGTTCCAACAAAAACAAAAACCGGAAAAACCATTATCAGTCCAGACCAAATACGTTTTCAAAAAAATTCACACAGCAAATAATTTAATTCAAAACTAAATCCGAATCGTTTTCATTTGGAATATGGTTTATTGTTAAATCGGCATTGAACTGGGTCTTAAACCAAGTTCTTTGCCGTTTTGCATATTGATTTGTTTTTGTTATCCAATTTTCAATTGCATCGTCACGTGAAATTTCGCCATCCAGATACGCGCACAACTGTTCAGCACCAATGGCGCGCCGAACATCAAAATTATTATCGTTGATATACTTTGCTTCGTCCAGTGCACCACCCAATATCATTTCCGGAATCCGTGCCGCAATTCGTTGACGCAGTTCATCCAGGGGTGGGTTTATCAAAATTCTGAACGGCATCGGTAAAATTGCACCTATGCGCGGCATTTTTTGCCAATCGGATAATTGACAACCCGTTTCAAACAACACTTCCAGTGCGCGTGCAACACGTTGCGGGTCGGTTGCCGTACATGTTGGTACCATCGCACGTGCCACATCTAAATCATCCGCAACCATCGCACGTGCCTTTTGACGATTTGACACCGACACTTCGGGAATTGGCGAAATCCCATTTATAATACCGTTTATATAGAAACCTGTTCCACCTACAAATATTGGAACATATCCATCCGATATGACCGAATCATATTGTTCACGCGCCATTTTAATATAATCGGCAACACTAATCTGTTCATTTAATGTTAAAATTGAAAACAACCGATACGGAATACCATCTATTTCATTAGAAACAGGACGACCGGCAAACGGACTTGCCGAAATATTTTCTATACCACGATAAATTTGCACACTGTCGGCATTTATAATTGCGCCATGGACACGTCGTGCCAATGCATGCGCGAATGATGATTTACCTGATGCCGTTGGTCCAGTAATAATATATGCACTGTGTTTAATCATATGTGCATTATACCGCCCTAATCTGCAAATTCAAGCATGATAAAAAATTCAGATTGGAATTCATCGCAAATAGTGCTAAGATATACCAAGCAAAAAATATAAAACAAAAGGAAGGTAAAATATGTCAAAAATACGTGTTGCAATAAATGGATTTGGTCGTATTGGTCGTCTGGTTCTGCGTGCGGCGCTGGAATCGGGACGGAAAGATATTGAATTTGTCGCGATAAACGATCTGGCACCGGCAGAACAGAATGCCTATTTATTGCAGTATGATTCTGTGCATGGAAAATTGCCAATGGATGTAAAATTAAATGGCGACATTATCACTGTTGGAAACCAAAAAATCAAATGTATTGCCGAAAAAGACCCGACAAAATTGCCATGGCGCGAAATGAAGATAGATATTGTTATGGAATGTACAGGTATATTTACCGCTGCGGATAAAGCACGCGTGCACCTAGATGCGGGCGCACAACGCGTTCTGGTATCGGCACCATCGGCGGGTGCAGACAAAACGATTGTGTTCGGTGTGAACGAAAAAACACTTACAAAGAATGATGTTATTGTTTCAAACGCATCATGCACAACAAATTGTCTGGCACCGGTTGTGGCGATTTTGGATAAAAAGTTTGGTATTGAATCGGGTTGGATGACAACTGTACATGCATACACCGGGGACCAACAGTTATTAGATAAAACGCACAAAGATTTTCGTCGTGCGCGTGCAGCCGGGCTGTCCATGATTCCGACCAGCACCGGTGCCGCCAAGGCCATTGGATTAGTCTTGCCAAAATTGGCGGGTAAATTAGACGGTATCGCAATTCGCGTTCCAACCCCAGATGTATCGGTCGTTGAATTGGTTGTAAATTTAAAAAAATCCACAACGGTTGAAAAAATTAATTCTGCAATGCGTGATTCTGTTTCAAAGATATTTGGTTATAACGAATTACCGTTGGTATCGGTTGATTTTACACACGATGCATACAGTTCGGTATTTGATGCCAGTCAGACACATGTTCTGGATGGGAAATTGGCGCATGTAACGGCATGGTATGACAACGAATGGGGATTTTCAAACCGAATGAGTGATACCGCCGTTGCCATGGGAAAACTGATATAACAAGAATCTTATTTGTTTAAACCGCCGAACGGCGGTTTTTTTTAAACTTTTAGTTGCTGTTTGATTTTTTTGTAGTATAAATTCTGGGTTAAACAAATCAAGAAGTAGTTAAAATGAAAAAAACAAATAATTTAAAAGAACAAAATATAAAAAATCGTACGCATTATTCTGGAATTTTTGGGTTATTGGCGATTGCGTTGGCATTTGGGGGCTATTATGGCAATCAACGCAAGATAAAACAGGAAATTGCGCGCACGCAATCTGCCTTGAAACAAAATGAAACAGATAAAAATGCGTATATTGCGGATACGTCTGAATTTGATAAAACATCACAAGCACGTCATATGATCGATTCAATTGAAGAACGTAATGATGTGTTATTTGGTGTCGCATTGCACAATTATTTTGACCGTTTGGATAAGAAGTATACCTTGGGTAAATTTTTAAGCCTAGATCAAATTAAAAACATAAATGCGGTTATTTCATCACATTTGTATAAAGTATCAAAGTCTGATGACGTTGTTTATAAATATGCAAAATCTTATATGCCAATAAATGCGACAACACCACTGCGCGCGTTTACAGATATCGTAGATTACCTGTATATAACACCAATTGAATTGATGCCATATGGGGTAGAGTTTGACAACGGGGTGATTTTTCAATTTTATAACGAGAATTCACAAAATTTGTTTTATAAATATCTTGATGACAATGAATTTGCGTTTATATCTGACACAATGCCGAATTTTTCAGTACCTGAAATAGGTCGCATTCGTAATGAATTCATTCAAAATCATAAAAAAATTATTGAATTAGAATCAAACATTGCACACGATGAATCTGTTCGTTCACATAGAATTGCAAAGTTTGATGCAGAACGCGACAGTTTGAATCGGGTAATACAAAATTTAAAGTCCAAATTGAAATAATTAAACATTAAGCCCGATACTAATCTCAACAAAAATAAAACACCCATGGCGAGTGTTTTGATTTTAATCTGGCGGGCTAGTACTTTGTTGCAAAATTTTCCGTACTTAAATATGCGAATTTTGCTGGATGATGCTTTGCAATACAAAACCATATTTTACGACAGGTGTTTCATTAGACGCAGCCAGAAAATCGTTTTTTGTAATATCAACATCCGTCGATTGATTGGCTGTAATTTTTATTGCACGTACAGAAGTATATTTATCCATTAACAAATCAAGGCAATCTTTTGCATTTATACGAACCAATCCGGCAACTTCGTCAGGTTGAAAATGGAAATCTGTAAATCCGGTCGGTAATTTATTTGCATAAATATGCGCAAAAGCACGATCGTGCCAGTTTTTTTGTGGTTTGTCTTGCCTCCAAAATACGATATCTAATGCGACAGCATTTGATGCATCGGTATTAATACCGATTTCTTCGAATATTTCGCGGTGGAAAGCATCTCGCACTGTTTCACCCGCCAACACATGCCCAGATGCAGTAGTATATAGTTTACCAGAATCTGCACGAATTTGAAAATAAATATTGCCCGCATCATCATACATCCAACAATGCACAGTCTTATGCCACAAACCGTTTTGGTGAACCGTGTCACGGGGCTCTTGTCCGATTTTATTCATATATTCGTCATAAATATCAAGATATTCCATAAAATCTCCTTTGCCCGGTATATGATAATAAAACAGAAAGAAAAATAAAATAAAAAAACACCCTTGGCAATTTTTTTAAAAATTTTAATCTGGCGGAAGCACGGGATTTGTTCGCATACGCTCACCACACGTAAGATTCAAACTGCGTGCTGCGCACTTGTTTTCATCAACTATCGTGTGAACCCTTTTGCAACTTTGTTGCAAAGCGGGCACATTCACCCTTCGTCCACCACAAATTTACCCGCCACTTTGGGCGGGTTAATTACTGGCGGATGGTGAGGGATTTGAACCCCCGAAGGTCTTATTTCATACCTTGTCCGATTTCAAGTCGGATGCATTCAACCGCTCTGCCAACCATCCGGATTCAATTTCAGGGGTACATAATACAGCATTTTTTCCAAAACGCAAATAAATAGTTAATAGTGGTTTGATTAATTTATGATATAATTGTATTTATGAAAACATTTCTTATAGTTTTATGTGTCCTGATGGGCGTGTTCATTTTGTATAAAATAATACAAAATATCGAGCGTGCATTGTGTGTTTTTCGTTTTCACCAAATTCCTTTCGTACCATCCGCTGATGCATTACGCCGCGCGGTTGTGCAGGAAATTCGCACACGCTATACAAATGCAAAAACTGTTATAGAAATTGGTGCAGGATATGGTGGACTGGCACGACAAATTGCCCGTCGCACCAATGCAACGGTTTACGCGATTGAAAATATGCCGTTTTCATTTGCTGTATTGAAAATGTTTAATTTTATTTTTCGTACGCGTAATTGCATTGCGATTCGTGCCGACGCATTTAAATACATCAGAAAAATGCGCCGGCATATTGATATAGGCATTGCATATCTGGGACCGGGCATAAACGATAAATTGCGTCCATATGCAAAAAAATTCCGCGTTTTAATAACATTGGATGCGCCGATACGCGGAATGCGCCCCGCCCGCACCGTTGATTTGTCGCGATATGGCGCAACACGATGGAATGGCATTGTGTGGCCACATAAATTGTTTATCTATGAAAATTGATATTATTCCCGCCAGGTTACGGTTTCAAACAGAGAATTTATTTCGTCGCGCAAATCATCATCATTAAAAAATGCATTTCGCATTTCGGCACTTGTTTTGTGTTCATCATCTTCAAAATGTGGAACATATTTCTGAACGGCAAAGTTTTTAATTCCGCGCGATGCCACATCGTGCGCAATTTTTCGTAAATCATCGGACGAAACAAATCTTGGATCACAAGTCGTCCGAACTTCACATGGCTTGCCGGTTTTTGCCCATATATCAAGACTTTTTATCATCCGTTCATAGGCGATATTTACACCAGTTAATTTTTCATAATTTGATTTTGTCGCCTTGTAATCCAGGCCAATCCAATCAACTAAATCCGAGGCAGCGGCTAAATTTTCAGGATAAAATCCATTGGTATGCAAACCAATTTTGAAGCCCAAATCGCGCACACGGCGTATATATTCAAAAAGTGCGGGGCCCTGCATCAGTGCCTCTCCACCGGAAAAGACGACGGCTTCTAACTTACCAACCCGCGTCTTTAACCAATCAAAAATTTTTTCGGGATCGTATTCGCCCGATTCACACGGAATCAGATGCGGGTTGGAACAATACGCACAACGAATTGGACAACCAACCAGAAACAGCACACATGCCAATTTGCCCGGATAATCTATCGTTGTGAACGATACCAACCCGCCAATCTGAATCGTATTCATGTTTACTATGCCACCTTTTTCAATAAATCACAATGGCGTATGCCGGCGGTCAAACTGTTCGCTTCGGTAAATGTTTTTCGTTCACAGAATTCCGAATATTTACCAATATTAAAATTACTTACCGGTCGGATAAATCCCATACTGCGCGAAAAAACTTCACATGGTGTTCTTTGTTGTGTGTTTGCAATCATTTTACTCTCCTTTCCTGTTTTGATTGTGTTAATTGTTAAACTTTTATGCCCGGTTTGATGCATCATCGGGTGTAATTCCTAATTCTGCATCACATTTCGGACAAAACTCGTGTCGTCCCGGTAAATAACCATGTTTTGGACATATTGAAAATGTCGGAGTCAAGGTCATATACGGAATCTTGTAATTTTCAAATATCGTACGAACGATTTTTTGAGCCGCCTCGCCCGATGACACCGGTTCACCCATATACAGATGCAACATCGTCCCACCGGTATATTTGCGTTGCAATTCTTCCTGGTGTTCCAGTGCAACAAACGGATCATCGGTAAAGTTCACCGGCAACTGGGTTGAATTCGTATAATATGGTGCATCGTGCGTCCCGGCGGTAATAATATCTGGGAAATTCTTAACATCTGTTTTCGCAAAACGATATGAACAGCCTTCGGCCGGGGTCGCTTCAAGATTATACAGGTTCCCGGTTTCTTCCTGGAAATTCGCCAATTTTTCACGCATGAAGTCCATTAAATCAAGAACAAATTTCTTTCCATATGGTGTCGCGATATTTTCCTTACCATTTGTAAAGTTCAACACCATTTCGTTCGCACCATTCACACCGATTGTTGAAAAGTGATGATTCCAGTTTCCAAGATATCGACGCGTAAATGGATATAAACCGTTTTCCATATGCTTTGATATCACCCGACGTTTAATTTCCAAAAATTCACGTCCCATGTTCATCAGTTTTTCTAATTCACGGAACAAACCATCACGATCACCCTTGTGCAAATATCCCAACCGTGCCAGATTCATTGTCACCACCCCAATAGATCCAGTTTTTTCCGCCGAACCAAACAAACCACCACCGCGTTTTAACAATTCGCGTACATCAAGGCGAAGCCTGCAACACATTGAACGCACATCCGTTGGATTCAAATCAGAATTCAAAAAGTTCTGGAAATTTGGGATACCGTACTTTGCCGCCAAATCAAACAACGGTTTCACATTTGGATGGTCCCAAGGAAAATCATCCGTTATATTATATGTTGGAATTGGAAAGGTAAACGGACGACCCTGGGCATCACCTTCGGTCATAACCTCTATGAATGCCTTGTTTATCATATCCATTTCCGCCTGCAAATCACCATAAGTGAAATCGACCTGTTGTTTACCGACGAATGGACGCTGGGCGCGTAAATCCTTTGGACATGTCCAATCAAATGTAAAGTTGATAAACGGTGTCTGGGTTCCCCAGCGGCACGGAACCGCACAGTTAAACACCAATGTCTGCATTGCGTTCTTAACATCTGCATACGACATTTTATCAATACGAACATACGGTGCCAGATATGTATCAACCGATGAAAACGCCTGGGCACCTGCAAATTCGTTTTGCAATGTTCCAAGGAAATTCACCATATGTGAAATCGCCGTTGCCATATGACGCGCCGGTTCACACTGCAGATATCCCGGAACGCCGTTAAAACCTTCATATAATAACTCACGCAATGACCAACCCGCACAATAACCGGTTAACCAACCCAAATCATGCAGGTGAATTGCCGCATTGCGATGCGCATCGGCAATTTCCGTTGGTATCAAATTCAGCCAATATTCTGCGGTCACACGTTCACTGGTACGCAAAATCAGCCCACCAATTGAATAACCAATATTCGCATTTTCCTTAATACGCCAGTTCGAACCACCAACATAACTTTCAATTATGTCAACGGCATCAACATTTGCGTTACGAATTTCAGAATGTTTCTGACGATAGATTATATATGCCTGGGCCGTTTTATAAACTCTGGAATCCATCAATTTACGAATAACCGTGTCTTGAATTTCTTCGACCGATGGAATGCGCCCCATAAAATTATTGTCCAAATCGGTCAATACTTCATTTGTGATTTGGACAACACGTTCATCAGATATTTCATTTGTGGCACATGCGGCCTTTTTAATTGCATCGTAAATTTTTTTCGCATCAAAGGTGACCGTTTCACCCGAACGTTTCTGAACACTCATTATATTACAAACGAATGTCGGTGCAATTTGCATTTTCCCCCCTTTCTGCGTATCAGACATTATAAAACTCCAATTTTGTCAAAAAACACAATATATTGTGTTCGTGTTATTACTTCGTCAACAATATATAGTTTTTGACAATTATAAACAACACACAAAATGCAATTTTTTTTATTTTTTTACTTTACTTTTAAAAATGGCACATATCCGGGCGATTCAGACTGTGACCGACTTACCGATTCGCACACCAAAATGTGTTTTGTATCAACGAAATTATAAAAATTACCTTGAAAGCGATTCGCAAAACATAAAAAACACAAAATATAGTTTGCGAATCGATATTTCTATCTATATGTAGATAACTTTATGATTTTTACCGTGAAAACAAATCATTTGCGCCCAAATCCGATTCTGATTCAGATTTTTCAATTGGTTTCTCGTCTGTTTTTTCGATAGTTTCGGGCATAATTTCTGATTCAGGGCCATATTCCCAGTACGAATCTGGGTCCAATGCAGATGCATCAAATTCCGAATCAGATGATGTTTTGGCATATGCCCTATTGGTACACACGGCAACATACGGTGCCACCGAACGCGAACCATCAATAATTCCAGTTGGACATTCAAAACAATTAAATTTACGATTCTGGGAATGTAATCCATCAAACGGCACTTCCAAATTCGCTACATCGGTCACATTTGCAACATATGCCGCATTTGGAAATCCAAAATACAATGCACGCGATGGACCGCTGCATTCAGAAACGCGCCCGGGATAACACGACGGAGATGTTATCTTGGTCGGATCAGGCACACATACTGCATCGCACGTGGTTTCGTTTATCAGCATTTTTTCACAGTCCGTGCATGATGTTGATGCCAACCTTAATGTTGCGCCATCTCGGCCACGCACAACACGAATATTCGGTATTGTGCATTTTGATTTTGGCTTTACGTTGGTTGGATCTTCAACACATTCCCATTCCAATGTTTCATAATTTAATCGTGCCAACATGCCGGTCGGGCATTGGCGTTCGGCGAACGGGTCGACACATTCCCATAAATTTTCAACCATAACCGCCGTCTGATTCCCAGTGCACAATGGTTTGCGTGATTCATCTGGCACGCATTCAGATAAGGTATTATCCCACATCATATCACCACCACATGTGGTTTTAAAATTATATCCGATACATTGCCATCGCCCGAAACGATATGTTTTATTTGTCCCGGCCGGACAAACAATATTTTCACCGCCGGTGACCGTAAACACCTTTCCTGCCCCAGGGTTTTCATAGTGTGTCATATATACCAGTTGACCATTTTCCAAATTCAATTGTTTTTGTACTGCATCGGGAACTGTGCGTTTAGATGTTGTTCCACCCGCCATGATAAATCCATCCTGGAACAACCCAAATGAACCACTGGTTGCGAAACTTTGCTCTAATATTTCCATCATATTGTTGTAATCAGATATATCCAGTGGGGCCGTTGTAGTCACAATAAAGTTCGCCACCGCGCGCTTTGACCCATCACCGTCACACTGGGCCATCGAACCACGTGAATCCAAACAAAAGTTTGATGTTTTAATATCATTTTGCGCCACACAAACATCATCAAATACGCCGCCTGCAATCGTTGCATTATGAACCGCAATTGTACATTCGGCGACCGAACGCAAATCTGAAACAACAATTGCACGTTCGGTTTCTTGTTCCCGAACGCGTGTGTTTGGCGCAAAGAACATATAATATCCCGCCATAAATAATGACATCAACATAATAAGAAAAATATTCATCTTTCCCCCTTGCGATTTAATAAAAGTCTAGGTAATATATGAATAAATTTCAATAAGAAAACGAATGTTTATAAAAAAATTGGTGATATAAAGATGAAAAAATTTCTGATGTGCTTATTTTTATGTGGTTGCGGCTTTACCCCGATTTTTTCGGGTAATAAAACCGATATATATGTTCCGGCAATAAGTGGTATAAATGGTATTGAATTGCGCAATTCGCTAAACACAAAATTTGGTGGTCCGCGAAATGAAAATGCGCCGTACATTTTAACGGTAAAACTTGCGCCACCGGAAACAAAGTATAAAGCATTGGAAAAAACAGGAAATGCCACATGGCAAGAAATAATGTTGCGGGCGGAATACACATTGACACATAATGGCGCACAGATTGCCCATGGGACCGAGGTCGCATCTGAATCATACACATTTGTACGATATTTGGTCGCGGCAAATGCATCGTATAATAATGCAGTTGCGAACACGATTACGGTATTAGCAGATAAAATCGGGACCCGCGCAATTGTTGCGGTATCAGAATATGAACGCGGGGTATCAAAAAAATAATGAAGTGGAAAGAATCTGATTTTTCCAAAGGAATTCAAAGCGTCAAGGCGGTATTGGTATATGGTCCTGACGCGGGGTTGGTTGATGAATTATGCGACAAGTCTGTTGAATTATTATCTGTTGAAAAAGATAATATTTTTGCGTTGGATTCAAATGAACTGCGTGACAAATCAGATGCCCTGTTTGCCGAGGCATGCACGCCATCTATGTTTGGTGGCCGCAAAATGGTTATAATTTCGGGTGCCGGTGATTCTGATGCAAAAATTATTCATGACTTGGTTGAACATCCCGGATTGGATGCAATGGTTATTGTAACGGCGGGTGATTTGCGTTTTGGTGGGGGGCTGCGCACTTTGTTTGAAGGTGGTGAAAAAATTGCCGCAATCGCGTGTTATAGCGATGACACAAAAACATTGGAAACACTGATACGAAATGAACTTTTTACAAATGCGGGTATAAAACAGATTTCACCCGATGCAATGACATATATGCTGACACATCTTGGGGGCGATCGTGGAATTACGCGCGGTTTCTTGGGGAAAATCGCATTATATGTTGACGACAAAAAAAGCATTGACTTGGATGATGTTGAAAAATGTTTACCCGACACAGGCGCGGCAAACACCGATGATTTTCTGTATTCGCTGACCGCCGGACATATTCAACAAACATTGCTTGCACTGGATCGGTTGTTGTATGATAACGCCGAACCGAATATGTTGGTTCGTATGCTGGATCGTCATTTTAAAACACTGCTGACCGCGGTTGTTGATGGTCAACTGCCACGACTTTTTTGGAAGGTTTCTGACAAATTTAATACCGCGATGAAAATATGGTCTGAATCTGATATATGTGCGGTTTTAACGCGTCTGAATGAATTAGAATCCCAGATGCGAACAACCGGTATGCCGGCAGAAATTTTGTTACGCGACTTTGCGCTAAAACTAGTATTAAAAACATATAAAATGTCTATTAAACGGAGGAATTAAAATGTTATCATCTGTGTATGCGCCAAAGGATTTTAAACGACTGCGCGTCGTTGGTGATTTGGTTGCGCGGTGTTTTGATTATATAACGCCGTATATTCGCGCAGGTATATCAACCGGTGAAATTGATCGAATGGTGGCGGAATTTCTGCGGGAAAACGGTGCACGTTCATCAGATTTGGGATATCAGGGCTATCCAAAAAGCATTTGCACATCGGTTAATGATGTAATTGTGCATGGAATCCCAAGTGACGATGTCATACTAAAAGATGGTGACATTGTAAATGTAGATTTGACCGCCGAATACAAGGGGTTTCACGGTGATTCGTCGCGTATGTTTATGATTGGTAATGTTTCACCGCGCGCGCGTGAACTGGTTCAAACATGTCAAGATGCGCTGAACGCCGCCATCGCAGTTTGCGCACCAGGTGTGCCATTGTCCGAAATCGGCAAAACCATAGAGACGGTCGTTAAACCACATGGATTTTCAATATCACGTGATTTTGTCGGTCATGGTATTGGCAAAGTTATGCATGATGATCCACAGATATATCATTTCTATGATAAAATGTGGGACAAGGTTAAAATGGTTCCGGGATTAGTATTTACGATTGAACCGATGATAAATACTGGGCGCGCGGAATGCAAAATTGACCCAGACGGCTGGACGGCACGAACGGTTGATGGGGGACTGTCGGCACAATGGGAACACACATTGGGTATTACCGAAGATGGTGTTATAATATTTACCGAAAAAATGGTATAAAACAAAAATGGCGGAAAAAGAATCTGATTTATCTTTACGCGCCGGACACAGGGAAAGACTGCGGCAAAATTTCCTTGACGGAAACCTCGCGAAATATGAGATACTGGAACTGTTGTTAAGTTATGCGATTCCGCGTCGTGATGTTCGTCCGTTGGCACGGATGCTGTTTAAAAAATTTGGTGGAATGTATCCAATTTTATCCGCATCCATCGACGAACTGTGCAAGGTTCCAGGAATGGGACGCAACACCGCAATATTTATAAAAACGATTCATCAAGTTATGCTGGCCGGATATCATTGCGAAGCCAAAGATTCAAATATATTTCAAACACGGGAACATTTTGAAAATTACTGTAAACTGATGCTTGGTGGAAAGCCAATTGAAGAAATGCATGTATTATATTTGGATGTGGACTATCGTTTAATTGAAAACCAAATGCACAGTATTGGTTCAAATAATGATGCTGCGGTATATCCGACCGAAATTGTGAAACATGCAATGATATTAAATGCGCGGTTTGTTGTACTGATTCATAATCATCCACGCGCACAAACATCATTTTCACGCGAAGATGAAATCGTCACAAAAGATATCATTCAAAAATTAGATATTGTTGGTGTAAAACTTTACGACCATTTTGTTGTATCGGGCGGCATATTGTATTCTATGCGTGATTGCGGGTTAATATAATTCCGAAACATCGCACGCCGTTTTATATTCAATGCTGGACACCGTATGTATTTTATTATTCCACAATGCGAAAACTGTTTTTGTTGATTGTGTTGGTGTATTCCAATCATCAGCCATCGGACGTGATATTTTTGTCACCGAAAAATCGGGTTTGAATGAAAACTGTAATTTTTGTAATGCGCATTCGGCGCCTTCAACGGTATAGAAATTACGTGGTGTTATATCAACATATTTTTCATTATCATTTAATTCTATTTTATAAACATATTGAAAATGTACGGTTCCGTTTTCTACGCGACTGCGTGTGATTCTGTCGGGTCGGCCATCATTGTTTATATCATATGTGTATTCGGCAATTTCGGTAATACCGGCACCCGAATCATCGGGTTCAAAGCGACGAATGTTTGATGAATTTTGAAGTCCATCAGAAAAGGTTTCACCAGATTCTGTTGATACGGTGAATGATCCGGTTTCTGCGACCACATTCTTGGTGTGTTTATTATTTTCTATAAAATAAATTATCATCACCCCAACAATAAGTAATATGCCCAGAACCACTATTCGCCACATTCCTGATGTTTTTTTATTTTGTATCATAATTATTTCCCCTATTATTTTACTGTACCGGGTCGCCAACCTTCTATGCGCCGAATTGTTGCAGCGACCTGTATCAATTGATTATCCGATAAATCGCGCATAAATGTATTTACCGAAACCATTAAATCACGCGCGACCTTGGCGGCATAGGATTGCGGATTATTTCCATCCGATGCGGGCGCATATATATTTATCGCCTGGGCAATTGTTTTATTCTGGTATCGTGGTGTTTTTAACAATGCTAATTGAGCGCGCCGCCCGGTTTCTTCATCGGGGAATATGGCGAAACCATTTGCGGTCATACCTATTTCCCCCATACGTTTGGTCAATTGTGATGAACGCAATGCACCGGGATTATTTGCGCGCCATGTTAATGACCCGGCAATATTGGCATGTCTTGAACCATCAGAGTGCGTATAATAAATTTCACCTGGTGAATTTGGATTAACATGTGCGGATATCGCCCGATTACCCGACGATAAATTTACAGAAACCGTATTTGATGCGACATTTGTATTTTGTGTATAAGATTCAAACACATCACTAATGCCGTCATCAAATTCATCCATAAACTCATCAAGACTGCTGTAATCCGACAAACTTGGTTCCGACACATTAACCGGCCCCGAATCGTAAATATCAATATCTTCGTAAAGTGACAAATTTGAACTCGCATTTTTGGGTTTTGTTGTCAAAATTTCATTCACATTTGAAATTGCAACTTTTGTTGTTTTACACATTGCGCCAACCAAATTTCCACCGTATATTACATTCAGAATTGGCCACATCGCGGTCAAAATTCCAAAAACCAAAATTAATGTTTTAAAGTTTTCGGTAATGGCATTTTTGGCACCACGAATCATTGAAATTCCCCAACCGATTATCAAACCTGCGGTAATTACACCAATTGCCATCCAGGCATATTCTAAAAAATTTTCAAACGCACGCAACACGCACGATGGATCTTCTATGTATATAAATGCATCATCGGCACCCTGGACACGCAGTCCAGATTTTTCCAACAACCGAACAACATTGTAAACTTCATTCACTGTCTAGATTCTTTCTATTTTTTTGATGCGGCATTTGTAAAGAATCCCGGGATAGAAAAATCTTCGTCATTTGCGGCAATTCCGGCCCATCCAAACAAATCGCCCATTAAACCTGAATCGTCTTTTTTCATCTTTTTAAACGGTAATATATTTTTTAATTTGCCGATTTTGCCACGTTCTGAATTTTTCTTTGGCTTTGGCATTTTGTCTTGGGTCTCGGCAAATTCGCTGGCAAGATTTTCCAGTGTTGCATCAACATCATCCATAATTACTGCATCTGATTTATCTTTTTCAAACCCGTTCTGTGAGGTATGCACATCTTCACGCAACGGGGTCATAGATTCTAGCAATGTTTCCAGTGTTTTTTCGGATGTATCTTCGGGCGCATCGGTATTCAGCATATCATCGGTGATTTCATCCGATGTATTATCTGTTTCCGAATCTGATAATTCAATATTTTCAGATTCTTCAATAATATCTGGACCAGAATCTGATATTTGTGAATCACTATCATCGTCAACGACTTCAACCGACTTTGATGCCAATACAGACAAAATTGGGACAGTTGATTCCGAATCACCGGCGATTATATCGTTGTCATCATCTGAAACTTCTACTGGTTCAATTTCTGGTGTTGGAACTGTGTCATCATCCACCGATTCTTCGGCAATTACCGTTTCGCACGCGATTGGTTCTGAAACCCTGTCAACCGCCGGGGCGGCATCATCCACCGGGACCCCAAACAATATGGTATCAGAATCAAGGTTTAATGTACTACGAACCTCTTCAAATGCGGCCCGAACATCATTTACATCAAATGTATCTGCACCCGAAATATATACAATTTTCTTTTTCATCATAAATCCCCACGAACTTTTCGGGACAATTATATCACATTTTAGGGTTGAACGCATATAAAAAATATCTTAAAATGCGAATATGTCAGATATAAAAGATCAAATCTTTCATGAATTGACAAAACTAGAAGAATCCGCTATGCGTCTGCGGGCGACGGCGACCGATGCGGGCAAGCAAACCGACCTGGAGGTTGCCATTCTGACCGAACAGGTCCGCAATTTGCGTGCAAAAAACGCCCATGCAACCGAACTTATTGACCAATCCATTGATTTATTAAAGAAGTTAAAATGAGTGTTGTTTCTATACCGATTGTAAACAAAAATTATCCGATGGGATGCGAAGACGGTCAAGAAGGTCGCCTGATAGAACTTGGCAAAATGGTTGATGTGCGCGCGCGGGAAATTTTGGACAAAATTGGTCCATTACCAGAAAATTCATTACTGGCGACACTCTGTATTGTTCTTGCAGACGAATTACGCAACAAAAGCGGCCCGAATATCACCGATGCCGATTTGCGGGAAATTTTGGCTCGGATTCGCGAAATAAAAAATAAAATTGGACAATAATTCCGTATTTTTTCAGTTGTTATTTTTTTTCAAATGTTCTAATTTTATACCGTTATGGCAAAAGAAGTAGTTGAAAAGATTGATTCTCAGCAGTTGGCGGACGCACTGTCCACGCGTTATTTGTCTTACGCGGTCAGTACGATTGTATCGCGTGCCCTGCCCGATGTCCGTGATGGGTTAAAGCCTGTTCACCGCCGTATTTTGTATTCTATGTTGCGGCAAAAGTTATCCCCATCGGCGGCATTTCGCAAATGCGCAACGGTTGTTGGCGATGTGTTGGGACACTATCACCCACATGGCGATTCGTCGGTCTATGATGCTATGGTCCGCCTGGCCCAGGATTTTTCCGTACGCTATCCACTGATTGATGGCCAGGGTAATTTTGGAAACATTGATGGTGACCCCCAGGCCGCATATCGTTACACCGAATCAAAAATGACCGATGCTGCGATGCTGATTATGGACGGCATCGACGAGGACAGTGTTGACATGATGCCAAACTTTGACGGCACAACGGTTGAGCCGGTTGTTATGCCGGGTGCGTTCCCAAATTTACTGGCGAATGGTGGTATGGGTATTGCGGTTGGTATGGCAACAAATATTCCAACCCACAATGTGGCCGAGGTATGTGATGCATTGACCCTTATGGTGGATAAACCCGATTCGACCACAGCACAAATTTGCCGTAAGATGATTGGCCCAGATTTTCCAACCGGTGGTGTCTTAATTGACGATTTTGATACAATTGTTAAAAACTATGAAAGTGGCAAGGGTTCATTCCGTATTCGCGCACGGTGGGAAATTGAAGAACTGGAACGTGGCGGATACCAGGTTGTGATCACCGAAATTCCATACGGAATTATCAAGTCTAAATTGATGGAACAAATCGGCGAAATGGTTGATGCAAAGAAATTGCCATTGATTGATGATATTGTTGACGAATCAACCACCGATGTTCGTATTGTTATCACACCAAAGTCGCGCAATATTCCGGCGGATAAAATGATGGCGCATTTGTTTGCGATGACGGATGCCGAATATAAATTTAACATGAATTTTAATGTGATTGATTCGCGTGGCGCACCGCGCGTTATGGGCATTCGCGATGTGTTATTGGAATTTATTGCGCACCAGAAAAATGTCCTGTGCAGACGGTCACGTTGGCGTTTGGCAAATATTGAACGGCGATTGGAAATTTTGGGCGGTTTGTTGGTCGTGTATTTAAATCTTGACCGCGTAATTGAAATCATCCGAACCGAAGATGAGCCTAAGGCCGTATTAATGGATGAATTTAAATTAACAGATATCCAGGTTGAATCTATATTAAACACCCGTCTGCGTGCATTGCGAAAATTGGAAGAAATGGAAATCCGACGCGAAGATAAAAATCTGCGTGAAGAACGCGAACAATTAAACGCATTACTTGACAGCGCGGAAATTCAAAACAACCAGATAAAGGCCTGGTTCGCCGATATAAAAAAGCAATACGATAAAAAAACGGCATTGGGGCGGCGGCGTACAACATGGGCCCCCGAAACCGAAGAAATCATTGTGAATGCCGATGAATTTATCGAGAAGGAGCCACTGACAATAATACTGTCAAATATGGGTTGGATTCGTGCGGCAAAGGGTCACTTGGATTTGAACGCATTGGATTTGAAATTCAAAGAAGGCGACGAACTGGCATTTGCATTTCATGCAATGTCCACAGACAAAATTAATCTGTTCGGATCATCGGGCCGTATGTTTACATTGACGGCGAATGATTTGCCATCTGCGCGCGGTTTTGGCGAATCGGTTCGCATGATGGCGGATATTGGTGCCGAAGAAAATATTGTCGCCGCATTTGTTTTGAACACATCGGCAAAGTATTTGGTGGTATCACGACACGGAAACGGATTTATTGTGGCGGGCGAAAACTGTGTTGCCCAAACGCGTACCGGCAAACAGGTTATGAACACGGATGATAAAAATCCGGCGGCATTCTGTATTACTGTCACGGGCGACACCGTTGCAATGTCGGGTTCAAATGATAAATTGCTGATATTCCCGCTGGCTGAAATTCCGGAAATGATTCGTGGCAAGGGTGTTATTTTACAGAAATACAATGCCGAACGCACATATGTTCTGGACGTGATGACATTTAATGCGACGGATGGTTTTGGATGGACAACGGGACGTGGAACAACACGATTGGATGATTGGACACCATGGACGGGCAAACGCGCGACCCAGGGGCGCACAATCCCGGTTGGATTTCCACGCAGTGGAAAATTTGGAAAATAACAAACAACAAAAAAAGGAGAAAAAACATGAAAAAATATATGTTTGTTGGCTTTGCAGCGGCCGTTTTGGCGGGTTGCGGTGAAAAAACCGAAACATTTATCGGTGCCGAATGCGAGAAAATCGTGACCGGCGAACGGGGCGATTATGTATTGAAATGCCCAATTACCCCGGAATTAACGATGGTCCAGACCCAGGAACCAAACGCACTGTTTGCAAGTGTTAATCCAACGGAATATGCATCAGATGCCGAACACATCTATGTGAACGTTGTTCCAAACGATTGTGGTGATGATGTAGCGGGCTATCGCGTATTGGTCAAAGAACCAAAATTTGAAGAAGGTTCCATGTACGCGGTTAGTTTCTGCATTCAACAGTAATTTAATTATATTGGGCAACAAAACACCGGGCAAATGCCCGGTGTTTTGCGATGTGGGGCAATAAAAAAATCGGTTGCGATTTGCAACCGATGAACTAATCACTAACCGCCGTCGCTAACCACTAGTGCGACATTTTGCCTTCGGTCATTTCGACATGTTTACGCAGTTTCGGATCGTATTTACGACGTTTTATTTTACCCGTTGCGGTTTTGTTATTTTTTGTCACAGTGTAATAATAACCGGTTTCTTTGTTTTCCAGTTTGATAATTTCTTTGCTGCCTTTCTTTGATGCCATTTTATTGCCCTTTTATTTATACTGCGTGAAATGTTAGGCTATTTTTTACTGGAAATCAAGTATTTTTTATCATACCATGTTTTCTGACCGATGGGCCCGTGGCGAAATTGGTAGACGCGCTGGATTTAGGTTCCAGTGGGGCAACCCGTGGGGGTTCAAATCCCCCCTGGCCCACCATAGGTGTGATTACATCTGGGGGGAATTGGTGTTTTTCTGAATATTTTTGGGACGCGTTTTGGAACGTTCTTGCAATAAATTGGTTGCTGATTGATAGGCATCGCGAACCAATGATAAACCGTTTTTTTGCAATTCATTAAATATCTGTTTATTTTGCGGACTGTCATATGCAAACAATAATTCAGACACATCGGGCAACGGAATGAACCCATCCGCCTGGGTCAATGAATTTTTAATACCATTTACTATCACATTTTTGGCAAAGCGATTCAACATATACCCCGCTTTTGTTTCGCCATTTTGCCGTGAATCATAACTGGTATTATTATGCTCGTTATCATCTGTGCCAATCATTCCATTATCTATGACCCATTCAAACGATTGCGGAACAATCACCATATTTCCATATCTGCGCGGCAAAAACGCAATCGGTGCCGCGATATCACCTGACTGTGGGAACCATGGGTGCTCGTGATTTTTCAATGAATTGTGCACCATTTCGCGACTGTCCTGCGATATGTTTTCTTTGATGTGTTTGCTTAACCAATTTGCCGGCACCAGTGCCGTATTATCAGATGCCGACATAAAACTTATAAACCCATTTGTTTGATTATCCAAACGGCATGATGGCGCATGTGCCACAACCAACATTTGATTTAAAACCGCCCTGATTTCGGAATCAGAATAGCCGAGTTTGGGCATTTCAGATTTCATTTTTTCCTGTAATTTTTTTGCAACAAATGCACCATAGCAATGTGCAACAAATGTAATTTTGCGGATATTGCGCAGTGCATCATTCAACGGCAAACGCGCACCATTTTCGGAAATACGTGGCAATAAAATATCATGAAACAGTTCGTCAATATGTTCTGTATGATTATGTTTAATCAGTCTATCAAAATTTGCGGTTATCAAATCAATTTCGGAATCCGAATACTTTAAATCCAACAGGACATTATACAGTTCTTTTTTGAAATTAAATTCTGTTGTCTTGTCCCCATCAATAATAATTTTCAAAAAACGCGAACGATGTTCAATTTCACTAACATCTATGCTGTGTCCGTTTTCCGACAAATATGGCATAACATCATTTTTCAACACCCGCCGGATATTATGATTATCAACGACCAGATAGTTTTTATAGCCATTGTTTTTGGCATCCGTTGCGGTTTTGACTGTGTGTCGTTTATTATCGCCACTCAGTGTGATTGTACCCGCGGTATCCATGTCATCAAAATCATATCCGATCGAATAAACCGGAATATTGACATCCATTTCTGTTGAAAAAATCGGCTTGATAATTTCCCTGATAATATATCGTGCATTTCCATTGGCGTTTTCGCGCTCGGTTGACATTGTGCCATCACTGCGGCGGCGCAAAACCGTTCCGTTCCCGCCAAGATATACGACACACACCTGGTCGGGGGGAATCATCTGTACCGATTCTAATTCAGAATCTGGAACTTTTTCGCGTGCAACGATAATATTCGCCTTGCTTGCCACGAACACGCCCCCTTAGTACACTGGGTAATCGCGCAATGGGCCGTCGGGGCGCGCCAAATCAGATTTTACGCCACAGCCCGCCATCGCAATCGTAAAAACACAGATTAAAAATAATAAAATCTTTCTCATAGCATAAATTATACCACAGGCATACAATATGTCAAATTATGGTAATTTTATCACAAAATATCTGTTATACGTGAATTGTTGCGATTCGGGAAAGAAATAAAAACATTTTTGCAAAATTTTTAATACCTCTGCATTTGGTTTTGGGCAGGTGGTAATTGCCGAATGTCTTCGAAAATATTTAATTCTGGTCTTTCTTTTACCAAAGCATTCATACTATTGGCTACATAAGTTGCTATTGCATTATCACCATTATCAAACGTTTTGAATTTGTGTTTTCTGACACCGTTAGGAGTTTCATCAACGATTTTATTTTTCACATATTTATCATAAGTCAACTGAAATAATTTTAAAAGTTTATTTGTATCCGTTATATATTGATTTTGCAACATTACATCGATGCCGAAAAAGGAACCACTACGCCCATCAACATCGCAGAATGCCATATCTTTATTTTCATATACCATGAACAAATAATGCACACTATTATTTGGTCCGCGAACAATCTTCATTTCTGTACCAGGATTGTGTGGCACATAAAATCTCTCTAAAAATCTGCGCGTATTTATATCGCACCTTGATGTATCAAAACCTTTTGGAACACCGAATACTATAATGCCAGCCATTCTTATTCTCCAGATTATCCTGCTGGGTATTATATCAAAAATATTTAATAAATCAATTTGTTATAAGAAAAGTTCGAGAATTGATATAAGTAGTGCGTTTTTACGGTTGATATTTGTGAACTGTTATGTAGACAATAAAAAAGCCCGGTTTTCTTTGAAAAAATCGCTTAGTTTGTTCGTAAAAAATCGGGATTTTGATTTTTGGCAGCCCCACCGCTTCCTTGACAAACAATAATCAAACCCATGTGCAAAAACTCTATTAAACATATCCGTTTTTGCGGGTTTGCTAATTGTTCGTCTGCGTTTTCGCCATGCATGTCTTGTGGGCGGCCGCCCACGAAAACTGCGTTTTCAAACGGCACTTGTCGTGCCGTTGACATTCTTGCGCAATCCTCGTGGGGCGCCAAGAGAAATAAAAAACGCCACCCAAGGTGGCATTTTTGATTTCTGGCAGCCCCACTCGGATTTTCACTCGCCTCCTCGATACGCAATAAATAAAATCAAAAAAATTCTCCAAAGTCGATTTTTTAAGATTTTCTTAATTGTCCCACTCGGATTTTCACTCGCCTCCTCGATACGCAATAATAAAAATCTATAAAAACTCGTCATAACAGACCCCGTTTTTATGATTTTTCTAATTGTGTATTCTCGTATTGGTGCTGCGACTATCGCCTCGCACCCATCCCGGTTCAAACCCGGGGGTTGAACAAAAATAAAAAATACCCATTCGGGTATTTTTAATTTTTGGCAGGGCCATCTGTGCAATTCACGAACTAATGAAATCAAAGATTTGTTGCAATTTGGCAAAGAAATCAAACTATTTTTAAATAAATACGAATATCTACTCATACCAAGGTAGTGGATGTACCCCGTCTGGCAATATCGGCAACCGGTACCGCGGATGCCACCGATACGAACCCGCCGCCCCCCATACACCACCGTACATCCGGTTATCAAATCGCTAACTGTAAATTAAAAAAATTTCAAAGGCCTTTACGCGAAGGGTCAAATTTTTTAATGCATGCTATTCAGTGAAATGTGATTTGACCCACTTGGCACACCACAATTTTGATAAAAACTTGCGATTATTATGAACATGGTGCAAAATACACACATCAAAAACAGGTGATTTTATGAAAATAACATACAGAATTGAACAATACGAAGTTGATAATTTTATAGTGGTTATAACCAGTCCAGAATATTTGGCGGGTTTACATACCAGAATTCACACCCCATATTTTTTGTTATCAGAATTACAACAACATATAAAAACAAATCTGAATCAAACAATTCGCAGATTTTGTATTAAACATAAACAATATGCTGACATTTTACATAATGAATCTTTTGAATTCGAACCAGATAAACACGATAAATATGATGAACACGATAATTCATGTTGGTTTTATACTGGAAAGTTCATAGATGATACAGAACGCGAATTCTCAGATGAAGAAAAAGACGAAATATCTTATGAAAATCTTATTCGATATGACCGTACATATTCACCTTCAGCTGATTTTTCTGCTAAGTTAATAGTTGCCACAAACTGGTTAAAAAATCGTCCTGGTGGTGTTATTAAAATACAATCATTAGAACCACACAAAGCAATCGATGTGTATAGAGTGCATGCTTCATTTGGTGTGAGTTTTCCAATAATTTATAACTGGGTAAAACATCAAAACTCATTTGCACCCAACAAAGGCAATACACACGGGACACAAACTGTTTTTCCACGACACATAAAAAAAGAAAATGGTGAAATTCGTTTTCCAATATCAGAACTACAAAAATATCTGAACATATTATATAAGCGTGGATATTCTTCGAAACATCCCAGCGAAAAACATAAAAAAGCATACGACGAAATAAAAGAACACTTAATCAATTATTCAAAAACTCATACACCACGCAGATTTCTTGAAAAACATGAGTTATAAAAACTAAGAAAACCCAGAAAACAGCCACTTTTTTGGTGAACGGCAGTAATTGATTTACTGCCTTTTTGCATTTATATTGTGCCCAAGTTAATCAATAAAAAAAGGAGCACAACATAAAGTCATACCCCTAGAATCTCAAAACAAGCCAAGTAAAAATGGTTGTATAAGAGACTTGAAACATCTTAATTATACAAAACCATTTTTTACTTGCAACCGAAAATTGCCGATAGGTGATTTAGGTTAAAAAAATTTTTCAGTTAATTTCGCAGGAACCCCATATAAGCGCCTACGGGCAAGGTGGTTTTTGCGGCCAAAAAAACTCAGAAGGAGTAAAAAATGGCAACAAAAAGTATATCTATTTCAAGCGGTGCAACAGCACCAACATTAACAACTTCAACCCCAGCAGTAATAACTGTGGCACCACCCGCTTTACCTGCCACACCTGCTGGAACAGCGGACTATATTTCACAGGGAATGATAGCGACTGATGCGGCAATTGAACTTATGAGGTCTTGCGCATATATGGAACCAGAATTGTATAATTACTTGCTGGACCTTGCGCAAGATATTGCTGGAAAAGTATTGGATGAAGGCGTCAGAATTGCGGATAAAGTCAGAGCGCTTGGCCCCACAAAAGGCAGTGGCGCAGCAGTTACAGCAGCACGGATAGCAAAAGATAAATTAATGGAAGCGCATGGGTTTAAAAAAGGCAAACGCTGGCATAGCATCTGTGAATTGGACGCAGACTGTGTGGCGAAAGCCAAAGCAGAAGCCAAGGCCAATGGTGATGTACCAAGCATCAACAGCGCCTTGACAATAAAAAGGGGCTGTAAAAAGAAAAATCCCAAATTGGCAACACACACATGTCATGGTGCGTTTTCAAATATTGTTTTGCCAGCAAATGTTAAATTTGATAAAACAGTGCGTGCAACCAGTTTATTTGCAAACATCGGTTTAGGCACGTGCCTGTTGAAAAATTTGAACATCAATGTTGCCGTAGCAAACGAATTACATGATAAACGGGCGCAAATTCATCAAGAATTGTACCCAAGTTGTAAAGTCATAACGGGTAGTATAGCCAACCTAAGCGTATACAAACAGATTTTGAAAGCACACAAAAAGCGGAGATGCCGCGTGGTGTTAATGTCACCGCCGTGTCAGTCCTATTCCAAGGCGGGTACACAAAATGTCAATCGGGTTGATGCTTCATTGGTCATGTATGGTATGCAATTTTTGGAGGATATCGGTGATAATAACGATATGTTTATGTGTGAAAACGTTCCCGAATTTTTGGGAGGTTGTCCAGACACAATTAAAGATGAAAATTATGATACCGTCTATGATTACATCAAAGATAAGGCCGACGAATTGGGCTACATCACCAACATTGATTATCTTAACGCAGATTGCTATGGCACAGGCGAAAACCGTAATCGTGCGATAATTCTGGGTATCAAAAAAGAATTTGTGCAAAAGATTCTTGGTACAACCGAAATAACCGACGCCAATGTCTGGAAATTTCCCAAACCAGATGAATTCAAAATTTCAGAAGAACTGTGTTTGCAGGATATTCCTTCTATTGAAGCCGGCGAACAAAGAATGGATGTTAATCGATTGCATTATGCGCTGGATTTGGCACCAGAAATTATTGAAGCGTTGAAAAATACCGAGGCAGGCAAAAACACTTTGGCATTAGTTCATAATTCGGACGGTAGCATAGAGAAAGTGAATATCAAACGCGCACATGGTGATAGACCGGCCCCAACAATTACTGGCGAATCTTCACACTCTGGTGCACCGGCGCATTATTTTCCGGCTGGTCGTTGCAGAACAAATGGAACACAGTCTGACGCACGGCATAGAACACTTTATGAAATTCTGGTGTTGATGGGTATGCCGAAAGATTTTGAATTACCTGAAAAAATCAAAATCAGAGACGGCAAAGGTAATATCTGGTGCAAAAATGGTCCGATTCCTGAATCCGACCCAACCGCAATACAACACGGTGATATTGTGGTGACGGATGATGAATTCAGAACAATGCTGGGCGAACACTACTGTCCAACTGTCGTAAATCGGTGCTTCGCGCAACTGATTTATCAGATTCAGAACAAGGATTTCTGATACAGTCCCCCTTCGTTGGGGGATTTTTTATATTTCGGAAAATTTCTGCGACATGAATCCTGTAAAAAATCGGTTCTATTAAATTGGGCATCGCGTCCATCATAACGCTTTGCTGTTTAGATTCAATGGGACCTGTTTCGCGCTGTCCTATGTAAATTTTTATACCCATTAAATAAAGGTTTAAAAAATGTATCAAGATAAAGTTAATCAATGGCTGAACGAAGAAAAATGCGAACCAACACCAACCCAAGTCAAGTTAATAAACGCCATATCGCAATATCACCCAAGCCACTTTTTAACGGTGCAACTACCATTGAATTGGCGAAATGGCGGTTTAGATAAATATAACGCCAAATTAAAAGCCGTCATAAAACGATTTCAAAAATGCCTTAGACCGAACCACTGGAACAAAAAACCGCTGCCAATGATATGTATTGCCGAAAAAAATTCATGGTTTGGTTATCATTTTCACATATTGATTTATAACTGCAAATATACAACCGAACAATTACAAGGTGCGCTGGATAGAACCGAATATGATTTGCGCCTTACACACCAAACATTTGAATTGGAACCTATAACCTTTACACCGGAACATTTATTTTTTTATTGCGTCAAACAAATCAAAACTGAGCATGATATAAAAGGCCGTCTATCAACCACAACGACTATATTTAACATCCCAGAAAAGAAACAACAAAAGTGGTGCGCCCAACAGGTCAAACCACAATCCAAATTCGTAAAATGGGTTAAACGATTTGTATTAAAGCCATTATTTATCGTTTGTTTATGGTATCAAATAGCCACATTACCGATAAGGTTGAATATTGCAAATTATAAGCCAGATTATCTAATCAATAGTATCGCAATCACCTGAAACATACCATATTGTTCCAAAAACCAAGTGTGGTTGCCCCAAATACTAACCGGATATAAGTTATAAACCAAATCAAATTGGGGTGATTCTGGGCTAAATTTGGAACAATGATAAAAAATAACCTGCTAACTCAAAATCAGCAGGTTTTATATTTACCTTCCAAACAAACATCGGCCACTAGAATCATAAGTCCAAACGGTTGAATTTAATCTTATGCTGATGGTTTGAGATGTGTATCCAACTAATTCGCCACATTTCATAAACAGAGTTAAACCCTGTTCGTTTAAAACACGAACATTATTTCCAACTTGTTGAACGGCTGCTATCATATCATTTCCTTTTGTTTAATATTCGTCTGCGCGCATTATCGTTAAAACACGCGTGGTAACATCTGGATTACTTGGGTCATCAGAACCGGCATCCATATCAAGGTTGTAATAATCTATTTTGAACAAATAATTTATTCCCCTGTGTTCTATGCGTGCAAAATCGTGTTCTTTATATGGGTCGTTTGCGTGATTAAAATCATTAAAATTTTGGACTTTGTCTAACAACCGAGCCCGTTCAATATGTGGCAAAGAGTTAACACCATGCGATATAAACACCTGGTTTTGCCCAGGTGTAAATAAATTCTTTCGCAGGTTATCGTTTAATTCAGCAATCTTATTCATATTCATGTTAAGCCACCTGTGTTTCAATTAAGAATTTAGAGAAAGCCCTAACACTGCAACGAACAGCACGGCTTTTCATACGGCCACGCGCAGAATGTTCACCGATTGTATATTGCGGTAATATCGTCGAAATAGATTCTGCTAACTGTTCAATCGTCTTTGATTCCCAATTACACACACGAATAATCGATGTGGTATAGTCGTAAACGGTCGATGGTTTGTTATTCTGCGTTGTGGTAGAATAACCTTTTTGAATTAACCAGTTTTTGTAAAGTTTAAGCATTGTATACTCCTTTGTTTTTAGGTTCTTTTTTGCTTCTTTTACACTTAAATTATGTCGTGTTTTTAGGCCTTCGCGAACTAAAAAATGCAAAAAAAGAGTCCCGAAAGCCCTATTTTTAAGGATTTTTGACTATTTTTAGTCTTTCGGAGCAAAACAGAGTCGTATTTACTATTAAATTGATATAGTTAAAGATAAACTGTTTAAATTGTATAGCTATCGTCGTATTTTATGCGCAAATGGTAAACGGCAACAATACTTATGCAAAGAAGTTCAATAAAACATGTATGAATGCTTCAAATTCAGGCCGTGGCAAGCGTTAACTAAAAAAACGAATCCCCATATTTGCATATAGGGATTGTTTATACTAACAAAAATAAATTATCAGGATTTATTAAAACAATTTAAATTTGTAGTTTGTACCGGCACGGAATGCTACTTGTGTTTTATCACCACTTGCAATACCGGCACCTGCATTGATGGACCATCTATCAGACAAGCCCATAGCTGCACCTAATGCCATTGCAGATTGGCTGTTGTAATATCCGTAACCACCACCAACGGATACTTCACCTTTCTTTACATTAGATACTTCTACTGATGATAAGGCTGTAGCTGCTGCAACACCACCAGATACATTCTTTTCAAGTGTGTTCACACGGCTGTCTGTGTAAGAGTTAGCTTTTGACAATGTCATAGCATCAGCAGCGGCAATTTCGCCACGGATAGCAGCTTCTTGTGCTGTAGCACGAGCAACTTCGTTGTCGATATTGTTCTGCAATGCCGTATCAGCATTAGCACGAGCTAAAGCTTCAGCATCGATATTGTTCTGCAAAGTTGTATCAGCAGCTGCACGAGTGCTTGCTTCGGCATCGATGTTAGCTTGCAATGTAGTATCTGCAGCTTGACGAGCTGTTGCTTCTGCATTTATGTTGTTTTGCAAAGTAGTGTCTGCTGCTGCAAATTCACTACGGATAGCGGTTTCTTCCCCTTGCGCGCGACTTGTTTCTGCATCGATATTGTTCTGCAGAGTTGTATCAGCTGCTGCAAATTCACTACGGATAGCGGTTTCTTCACCTTGTGCACGTGTCTTTTCGGCATCAGCTGAACCCGCTGCATCATAGTTATCTGCTAAACTATCTGCATAATCTTTTGCACTTGTTAATACAGTTTCATCCTTTGCGTCTATACTTTTACCCAAAGAATTTTCATAGTTATTATATGCAGTTGCAACCGGAGTATATATTGCTAAATCAGCAGCATAAGCCCCTTGTGCTTCTGATAAGTTTCCAGCAGCAGCAGTTTGATTCGCCTGTGCTTCTGCAAAGCTTGTTTCATAATTACCATAATTAGTATTTAATGTGCTTTGAGTATTTGTATCAGATTCATAAACACCATGAACAGTATTATAATGGCCAACTGCACTGTTATAATTGGTTGTGTTTGTCGCAACAGCACCATTGAACAATGTTGTGTCAGCAATTAAATTTGCAGACTGTGATGAAACTTGTGCATCCGCAGCTGCAATATCTGCTGCATCCAATACAACATCGCCATCATAATTATAAGAATACAAGTGTGTAGATTCATTATAAACCAAATCAAAGTTTCCTGTGCTGCCATCATGCAATGTAATAGCAAAACCATATTGGTCGATACTTGGTTTGTTTACTTCGTCGTTTCCGTTAACAGTGATTGCACCTGTTGTTAAAGTAATATCATTATGGAAAGAACTCAATTCTGGTGCATCCTCTGTCAAAGCTGTTAATGCATCACCAGAGTTATCAAAGTTAGCCATATATTGATAATTTCCTAAACCAACGGTTGTTGTATTTGCTTCTAATGTTGTCAAATCAGTTGTACCATCAGCAACATCTATTGTTCCGGCCGCACCTGTAAAATCACTTGTTGTAAATCCAGTTGCATTATCACCTAAGTTAGTTGTTGCACCAGTATTGTCTGTATATGTGAATACTGTATTATCTAATGTTTCACTACCATCGTTTGTAGTTAATGCAATTTCTGCTGTTTCTGGATTATTATCATGGTCGTATGTGTACAAACCATATCCTGCCGCAGTGCTATAATCGGTTGTGCCAGCATTAAAATCACCCATGCTAGTTGTATAATTTCCATCCGATTGCACCATATTGATACTATCGTTAATGGTACTAATATCACTAGGTGTAATTGCTGCATTTGCGCTATTAGCGGTTGCGACAGCCATAACACCAGCAATAAAAGCACGTTTTAACACGCTACGATATTGAGCGGTTAATTCTTTTAAAGTTGTTTTTGATTGTCTCATTTTTTTTCCTTTTATTTTTAATATTAAAAACTGTGAATACTTCTTTTTATCCACGAATAGGACTATAAAACAAACCAACGATAAAATCAACATATTTTTTTTAGTTTCAGAATTTTTTATGAATAAATTTTTATAATTAAAAATCCTTAGAAAACCAAGGCAGACAAAGATTTTAAAGTTTTAACGGATTAGTTTCTTGGTGCTTATTCCACAAACGTTCTATTAAATTGAAACAGTTAATCAACCAAAGGATTAGAAAAAATGGCAGTTATTGGGTATATTCGTGTATCATCAAATAAACAAACATGCGAACATCAACATTTTGAAATTGAACAATTTGCACATCAAAACAATATAATAGTGGATAGATGGCTTGAAGAAACAATATCATCAAGAAAACCATTAAACAAAAGAAAACTTGGGCAATTATTGGATGAATTACAAGACGGAGATATTTTGATTGCTGCTGAAATTTCACGCCTTGGTCGTTCATTGTTGGAAGTTATGCGGATTTTAGAAACCTGTTTGAATAAAAATTGCCAGGTTTGGACATTAAAGGAACATTACAGATTAGGAAACGACATTCAAAGTAAAGTTATGGCATTTGCCTTTGGGCTTTCGGCAGAGATAGAGAGAAATTTAATATCACAACGCACCAAAGCATCCCTGGACAGTATTCGTGCAACCGGTAAAAGATTAGGACGCCCCTTTGCAGCCCAATCAAAGAAATTGAAATTATCACGCAATACCAAAAAGATTAAAAATTGGTTAGATGCAGGATTCACAAAATACCGTATTGCAAAAATGATGTCTGTATCACCCGCAACCGTATCAAATTTTATAAATCGTATGGGTTGGTAATTTGTGGTGCGCCCCATCGGTCAAACCACATTTTTTCTATTTTTATATATAAGAACTTTATTATTCTTAAGTAGAATAAAATTTCGGTTTAACTAAAATCAACATGAGCTTCTGCAGCATTATAAATATCAATTTTATTTTCAATGTTGATTCTATTAACCAACCAACCGCGTAAAGAACATTGCTGTATAAAATCTTCAATTCTGTTTACACCATCAATTGCTTTTAGTGTTATAACTACTCCAAATTTCAAATCCTCGCCAAATTTTTGTTCTAAGCGTTCTTTTGTTTTTATACTAATTCCCCACATCCCGGTATAAATTTTCTTTGGTTTGTTTTTATTTTCTGTTTCTCGAATGTGTTTAATGTTGTCCCATTTTCTGTAATATTTTCTGGCTTCTTTTTCATACATGAAATGTCCGACTTCCGATTGGTAATTGTTATTAATTGGTTTTATCGCATTATCGTTGCCAATCCTGCCAAATAAAATATCTAATTCCGTATTGGTATAATCCACCCCTTGATTTCTTGAACACGCAGGAAAATAACACAGAGTTGCTTTCGCAATAAATGGATGTTTTTCATTGGAAATTGGAACAGGTATATTATAATTATAGGTATCGTATTTCTCAGATTTGCCAGACAAAAAGAATTTTATTTCGTCTTTTGGGGATTGAACAATATCATTTATTTTGACCGGGACTACGCCATGCCCGATGTATTCTGTTGTATCTGTTTCTTTTTTCCATCCAGTTGCCGCATCTATAATCAAAGCTTTCGCCACTTCTCTGGTTAAACCGGCAATATGAATCAAATACGCCATTTTCCTGGCAATCCAAGGCGCCGCAAAGGATGTTCCTTGCACAAGTTTTTCACCAGTTGGTGTACATACCCGAATTCGGTTGTCATCTGTACCACCATAATAACTCACGTCAGGTTTCATAAAAAAAGATAATACTGGGCCACGTCTGGAATAATCAGTTGGCAAATTTTTAGGGGTCACTGCATTCACGACAAGCGAATTGATGGAATCTGCAGGTGCACCTATCAATACATTTTTTGATTTTGGGTCTATTTTATTTGTACCAGCTATTATAAAAATAATATCATTTTCAGCCTGAATGGAATCAAGAATTGCGGCTTCTGGTGATATGAAATTTTCATTAATTTCCAACTGTGATCCCAATGACAGATTCCATACTTTTATATCTTTGTTTGCTGCCACAATTTCTTTGATGGCTCGCAAAATGGAAAAGGAGCTGAATGAACCACCAGTTGCAACGCCAAAATGTCTAACTCTAAACCTGCCACAGCCATCGTCCAATTCTGGATTAAATGTTGGACCATCAACTATGATAGATGAAACAGCTGTCCCATGTTCATAATCCGATTGTTTTTTTGGTATGTCTGCAGATACCATATCTTTGTATTCTACCCATTCAGAAAAATAGACCCGATTATCAAAAAGAGTATCTATAACACCAATAACAGGCTCTGTACTCGGGGACGGTATCGACGCAATAGTATTATTTGTTTGTGTGAATTTTAATTCAATATCATCGAATTTGGACAAATCCGTCACAGACATTGACACAAGATATGGGGCTTTATCAAAAAGAATACCAATTTGATCGGGAGTTAATAGCATTGTTGTTTGGTCTATAATACGTGTCGGCGGAAGTTTTATTCCCAAACGATCCATTAACAAACCAGTTGGAATATCCGTTTGATAAATTGTAATAATTGAATTTTCCTTTTTATTGTATTCTGGAACATTTATTCCGAATTTTTCAACATAATACGCATCAATAATGATGTTTAAAAATTTAGTTTTAGTCAGACCATCGTAATCATATGGAATTATTTTTTTATTCATCTTATCAATATCTGTGTATGATACGACCCCTTTAAATAAAATCGTCAATGCATCTATTGCTAATTCGTAAAACCCGATTGTTTTCTTTAATAATTCCAAAGAGATATAGTGTGTTATAACATGTTTTGTTTTGCCGTCGTCGATAAATTTGGCACCAACCACAGAATCATTAGAATGAATATTGCCATTAGCAAAGGTTCCCGTGATTCTTCTGCTTTTTGGAATAATATCTGTATAAAACACACTTATCAAAGCACCATTTATAACTGTGTTGCCTTTCCAATATTCCAAAAGGTATTCAAGTTCAGACTTTAATTCACGTAAATGTTCCACATTTAATACACCATTGGTCGGTAAATTAGGGCTTCCCAAAGTGGTATTGCGTGCTTTTTGTTCAAATCTGCCTTTCAATTGCAACAATTCATTCATTTGTTATCCCTTAATTCTCTGGAAACCTGACTTTTTGATACACCTGTTAAGATTTCAATATCCCTAACTGTAAAACCCATAGATTGAAGTTTTTGCATATCCAAGTTTTTTTCTTTTGTTATTGTGTTAAACAACCTTTTTAAATAATCAAACTTCACCGAAGGATTGCTGAAAGCGACAGAAATTTTTAATAAATTTTTCAAATCACCCGGCAATGGTATCTTGTCCATAAGATTCAAAATTTTTTTGAACAACTTGGTATTGCGTTCAGGAATTTTGAATTTTTGTAAAAAATCGTTCAAAATAATTGTCGCAATTTCTTCCAAATCGTCATGACCATATCTATCAAAATTTATTACTGCATCAAACCTGCGGACAAGCGCCTTATCAAACGAAGTGAATAAGTTTGTCGTTGCTATTAAAACAATTTTATCTTTAAGAGAGTCCAAACCTTTTAACATAGTTGATGTTGCTCTGCCCATTTCTCTTAAATCGTTGGAATTCATTCGATCTATTGCAATCACGTCTATTTCGTCAAACAAAATTATAACCTTTTCTGGATGCACGACAGAATTAATTTCATCAAACAATGCCGTGATATTTTTTATGGTCTGCCCCAATTTGCTGTCTATGATAGTACTAAAATCAACAGCAAATAAATCCCTGTTAAGAATTCTTGCTATTTGCTTAGCGGTTTCGGTTTTGCCTGTGCCTGGGGCACCCTCAAATAAAAATTTGTTAACCCCCACATTATGTGTTGTCGCATTTACAATGCCCACAATATCATCTTTAATTGCGGTAGGTAAAGGCAATGGTTCTGTGTTGATATCAACCTTCTTTAAAAAAGAAGATTCATTATCTAACAGTTGTGGAACAAAAGAATTCGTGCTTGACATTAAATTCATAATATATTCGGCTAATTGATAATCGCCATTCAAATCAAAGTCCTTTGCAATTTCATATGCTTCATTACGGAATGCCGGTTCGTTATCCTCTACATGGTATTTGATTAAATCTATTATATTCTTTTTTTTCATTTTTTCTCCCTGGTTCGTGCATTATAACACATCTGGGACAAAAAGTCAAGAATAAGGGACAAAAACACACATGTTTATTCTGTACCGAACATGCTATTTCAGATTAATAACCGTGGTCTGCCCCGTCGGTCAAACCAGATTTTTATCGGAATTGGAAAATTGTTGTCCGAATTGGAAGTTTAGTTCGTAGAGATTGGTTGTGGGTTCAAATTCTATATAATATCTCTGACACGGTTGTGATGTCAGTATGAAACAATAAAGATGTTATACAATGACTGATTTTGACTTATTGAAAAAAGAAATAAAAAACGCTTTTCCTGATGAAAAGATATCAGATAAAGAACTGGCGTCAATGGCATGGGAACTGGTTGATTTTTTTACAATGGCAGCAAAAGCATATAAAACAGAAAAAAAGCAAAAAATAACAGCGTACTTTCAATTTAATACACGATAAAATCTAATTATAAGGAGTAAATTATGGAAAATATTTTTAATACTAATAATTTGTTTGCACAACCAAGCGGTCCAACAGCAAAAGAAGCGGTGATTTTCGCCAGAGTTAGTTCAAGGGAACAAGCGCGTGGACAATCTACAACCGCACAGATTATGAATTGTCAACAATACTGTGATTCAATGGGTATAAAAGTAATAAAAATATTTAATATTACTGAATCTTCAACCCGCGGTGAACGCAAACGATTTAAAGAAGTTTTGGAATTTGTAAAAGCGAGAAAGTCAAAAACACTTATAATTGCAGACTGTGTTGACCGTATTCAACGAAGTTTTAAAGAGACAGTTGAATTAAAAGATTTGGCAGAAAAATCTGTATTGGAAATTCATTTTTTAAGAGATTGTTTAACCATTACAGACCATTCAACATCTTCAGAACAATTACGATGGAATATGAGTGTATTGGCTGCACAAGCGTATGTTGATAGTTTACGCGATAATGTTAACCGTTCAATGCAAACAAATTGGTCTAATGGTTTATGGCAATCTTTCGCACCACTTGGGTATTTAAATGACGAAGATGAAAAACAGAATGCAATCATTACATTGGACCCAGTTCGTGCGCCTTTGGTTAAAAAGATGTTTGAAGAATATGCGACAGGTCAATATTCTGTTAAAAGTATAGCTAAGTGGGCACATGATAATGGTTTAACATTGCGAAAAACACCAACTAAGCCGGAACGCGATATACCAACATCAACAATTCATACAATGTTGCAAAATCCTTTTTATTACGGTTATATGGTTGTAAAAGGAATTAGAATTAAACATATATATCCACCACTGATTGATGAAATTTTGTTTGAACGGGTTCAAGATATATTACACGGCAGATGTAAATTACCGGCAAAAAGCGTATATAGAGAAAAGCAATTTATGTTTCGTGGTATTGTTAAATGTGCACATTGCGGACATACAATGACACCAGAAAAACATCGTAAAGCAAACGGTAAAGAATACAGTTATTTAAGATGTAGCCACATAGCAGAAGGTTGTTCACAAAAACCAATCAGAGAAGATGAATTATTATCACAATTGGAACAAGAATTAACCGTAAATTGCAAATTATCTGACAAAGCACTTACATATATACGAAACCTGGTTCAAAATGACCTGGAAAAAGAAAATCAATTCAAGCTTGGTACAGAAAAGTATGTTTTGAAGCGTATTACTGAATTAAAGGCCCGTAAACAAAGATTAACAACTGCGTGGGCCGATGGTGATATTGATAAAGAATCTTATGAAGAAGCCAAGAAAAGCACAGAACAAGAAATCCAAGAACAAGAAAAAATATACAACATGTATCTTGAAACAGGTACAAATATACTTGAAACCATGGATAACATTGAAAAAATCTTTGAAAACCCTTTATTTTTCTTAAAGAGTTCGCAAATTGAGGTTAGGAGTGCGTTTTTAAGGTTGATATTTGCGAACTGCTATGTAGACAATAAAAAAGCCCGGTTTTCTCTGAAAAATAAAAAATCGGGATTTTGAATTTTGGCAGCCCCACTCGGATTTGAACCGGGATTCTCGCCTTGAAAGGGCGGTGTCCTAACCATTAGACGATGGGGCCGGAACTGACACAAAAAAACTGGCGGGATGTAAGGGGCTCGAACCCTCGACCTTCTGCGTGACAGGCAGACGCTCTAACCAGCTGAGCTAACACCCCAATGCCGTGAGGCTATCATATACCGCAAAAACGACAAAATCAAGTATTTTTTGTAAAAAATAAAAATACGGTTTTAATACTGATTGCTTTTCTATAAATTCCTTGGTATTATACACTTGCAGTCGGGTGTTCTGGCTGTGGGTATCAGAAAACCCTGTCACCAAGAAATTCCAACCAGTGGTTGGAGTATGCGAATATATTGAATAAGCATGCGATCTTGGTGTCGTTTTCTGAACTCCAACCACTTGAAATTATATTTCCGGTGGTTTTTTTATAACCAAAAAGGAAAGTAAGATGTCTATGCTGTTATTAAATTCGTTTCGCAGTTTCCTGCGCAAAAATCCCGCATATGAGCCAGATATGGTTGAATTGTCCGCAATAATTTATATTTTGTCATGCAAAATGGTGGGGGTAAAGCCGGTGGGCAACCTAGTCCCGGTGGCGACAAAACGCCGAAACCAACAATCCACCGCCAACCAAAAATAATATACCCGACAACATTTGCCCCATGGTTAATCCCCATGATGTTAAAAATCCAATCTGGGCATCGGGGGCGCGGAATTGTTCGCACACAATACGAAACACCGCATAGCACATCGCCATTATTCCGCACAATGCGCCCGGATATCTGCGCAATTTTGTAAACCGATACAGGCAATACATTATCACAAACAATAATGCGCCCTCGGTCAATGCCTCGTACAGTGGACTCGGGTGGCGGGGAACATCGGACACACCGTTAAAAAACACCCCAAATCTTGAATCGGTCGGTCGTCCCAAAAGTTCCATGTTTATAAAATTCGCAATTCGTCCAAAAAATAATCCAATCGGTGCAACAACCGATATTAAATCCAGAACTCGCAAACCCCGTGACCATTTGCGCGCAAATAAAAATGTTGCAACAATAACACCAATCAGTCCACCGTGAAAACTCATTCCGCCATGCCATACCGCGATTATTTCCAATGGATGTGCAATAAAAAACGGCAAATTATAAAACAGAACATAGCCCAACCGTCCACCGATAATCACACCCAATATTACCCATGAAAATAAATCGTCCAGTTCGTGTTTGGTCATGTCTAACCCACTGTTGTGGCGTTGCGCGAACCGGCGGAACAACAGGTATCCGATTACAAATGCCGCAATATACGCCAACGCATACCAGCGAATTGGCAGACCCAAAACAGAAAACGCAGTCGGTGAAATTGGATTTATAACAATGGCCAATTAACGTCCCCGTGGTAAATCTTTTACATCAATACCCATACTTGCCAATGTGTGCGCAAGGTTTTTCAATATTTCACGACGACGGGTGACCAATTCTTTGTCTTGTTCGCGTTTCTTTTTTAGCAATTCATCATTTAACTTTTTATCTACTTCTTGGTATTTTTTTATCAAACCCGCGGCAACCTCGGACTTTGGATGATGTGCGCGAATACTATCTTCGCGATTTTTCTTATTAATTGGGTCTTTTGTTGTATCTTTGCGTGGCATATTATTATCTCCTTTTGATTTTTATTCCTTGAAAATGTACCTATATTGTATTATATATTTCACGAACTAACAAGGAGAAAAAATTATGCCAAAAAAATCTGTTGCTACAAAAAAAGTTGGTGGCGGAATTGAAATGTACCTGAAAAAAATATTTACACTTATGTTCGGTGCGGTCGGCGTGACGGCACTGACGGCGTTTATTACAATATATCTTGGGGGAATCCGTTGGTTGGTATCTGATGGCGGAATGACACCATTTTTCTATATTGTGATATTTGGTGGGTTGGCACTGTCCATCTGGGCCCAGGCGCGTGCGTTTTCAATGCGTCCAACCGTGGCGGCGATATTATTGTTTATATATGCGGTTCTGATTGGATTAGGCCTAACACCGATTATATGGGGTGGATTGGCGGTTAATCCGGCATCTATTTTGTGGGCATTTATAATTGCGGCATTAATGTTCGGATTTATGGCGGGATTCGGATATAAAACCGCAAAAGACCTTTCGTTTCTTGGAATATTCCTGATGATGGGTATGATTGGGTTAATTCTGGTTGGCATTGTGTCTATGATTTGGACATTGGGTGGCGTATTTTCAACAATCGTCTGTGCAATCGGTGTATTGGTGTTCGCGTTGTTTACCGCATATGATATGCAGACACTGAAACGTTCATACGAAGTCCTGGGGGATGATACCCAGAAAGACCAGTTGGCGGTACTGGGCGCGCTGCACCTGTATATATCGTTCATCGCGATGTTTCAATATGTTTTGGGATTATTAAACAGAAATTAAAATGAAAATGGAGTGTAAAAATGGCATACAAAATAGATAAAAATAAATGTATCGGTTGTCATTCATGCATGGCGGTTTGCCCAATGATGGCAATTTCGGTGGATTCAGATGGCAAATGCGTTATTGACCCGGCAAAGTGTGTGTCGTGCGGGACATGTGCATCGGTTTGCCCGGTTTCGGCAATCGCCCCGGCACAATAGTGAATTATCCAAATATTTTGGGGGCGTTGCCCCCAATTTTTATGCGAAAAACGGTTGCAAAATGCGGAATAAAATATAATACTTATACGGAAAAACAAAAGGGTTAGATTATGCCGGCAAAAAATGTTAATGATATTGTTGCACTGTGTAAACGGCGCGGTTTTATATTCACTGGGTCTGAAATTTATGGTGGATTGGGCGGAACATATGACTATGGTCCGTATGGCGTTGAACTGATGAAGAATATACGCAATGCATGGTGGAATGCGATGGTATATTCCCGTAATGATATAGAGGGTTTAGATGCATCACTGATTGGCAATCGGTTAATGTGGAAATATTCGGGACACGAAGGCGGTTTTTCTGACCCATTGGTGGAATGCAAAAAGTGTGGCGCCCGTATGCGCCAAGATAAAATGCGTGACCAGACAAAATGTGATAACTGTGGTTCAACCGATTTAATGCCGCCACGCGAATACCAACTGATGATGGGACTGTCTATTGGTGCGGTGGCGGATGGTGCAATAAACGCATACTTGCGGCCTGAAACGGCAACGACGACGTATATAAATTTTAAAAATGTATTGGATGCGACACCGCATAAATTACCGTTTGGTATCGCCCAAATTGGTAAAGCGTTTCGTAACGAGATTTCCCCACGTGGATTTGTTTTTCGTATGCGTGAATTTGAACAGGCAGAAATGCAATACTTTGTGCGTCCGGGTGAAGATGCAAAATATTTTGAATCTTGGCGCGATGCGCGTATTGCATGGTGGACAAATGTCCTTGGAATACCGGCGGAAAAATTGCGCTTTACACCGCATGAAAAACTTGCACACTATGCCAAGGCTGCCGGCGATATTGAATACGAATTTCCCGATGGATTTGACGAAGTTGAAGGTGTTCACAATCGGCAAGACTTTGACCTGGGGTCGCATACAAAATCGCAAAGCGAATTTAAAATTGCGGCACGTGTTATGGAAAATAAAGACAGCACCGTTAAATTGGCATATTCAGACCCACAAACCGGCGAAAGTTTTATTCCGTATGTAATTGAAACCGCAATGGGTGTGAATCGCGCGATGATGGCACTGATGATAGAGGCATACACCGAAGAAACTTTGGCGGATGGCAAAACGCGCACAGTTTTGAAATTAAAACCCAAATTGGCACCGGTCAAAGCGGCGGTAATTCCGTTGGCGCGCAATGTGCCAGAATTGGTTGGCATTGCCGAAAACATTGAAAACGATTTGCGCGCATTGGGAATTGGGCGTATTGAATTAGAAAATTCCGGCAACATTGGTAAGAACTATCGCCGTCACGATGAAATTGGAACGCCGGTGTGCATAACGGTTGACCATCAAACATTGGATGATAATATGGTCACCCTGCGATATCGCGATACCATGGAACAGGTTCGCGTCAAAATCGGCGATGTTCCAAATGCAGTCTTGGAATTATTGAAATAAATAACGAACTAATAAAAACACCGGGCAAATGCCCGGGGTTTTTATTAGTACGATTTCGCAACGAACACAAAGTTCGGGTCGGAATCATCAAGGCATCGCCGCGATATCTTGTATTTTTCCACCAACGCGTCAAATTTTTCATTTTGTGTTTCGCTGTATTTAACGCGGAAAAAACCAATCTTGCCGTCTGACAATGCAGATTCTAACTCTGTCAGATTTTTTACATCGTGAATCATTTTCTTGTTCCGTTCAGATGCCGCAACAAACATATCGCGTTGCATAGCACCCAACTTTTCCAACACAACATCGCCAAAATCGGCAACCGATATCGTTTCGCGCGATGATTTACCAATGTCACGACGTGTTAATGTGACCGTTCCGGTTTCAACCTCTCGCGAACCAATTTCGGCACGCAGTGGTACACCGCGTTTAATCCACTTCCACATTTTATCGGGTGCGCGCATATCGGAATTATCAACCAACACGCGTATATTTTTGTCATGCAACTGTGATTCCAAATTTTTAACAAATTCATTCATTGCCGCCATATCTTCGTCACTACGCGTGATTGGAATAATCACAACCTGGTACGGGGCAACGGCGGGTGGCAAAATCAAACCATCATCATCACTGTGTGTCATAATCAGTCCACCCATCATACGCGTTGATGTGCCCCACGATGTCGTCCATGCATAATTCAATTTGCCATCGGTCCCAAGATACTCTATACCGAACGATTTTGCAAAATGTTGTCCCAAGTCATGCGAAGTTCCCGCCTGAAGCGCTTTGCCGTCCTGCATAATTTCTTCAATTGTATATGTGTGGTCGGCACCGGCAAATCGTTCTTCGGGTGTTTTTTCCCCCATAATACATGGAATCGCCAAAACATCGCGCATATAGTCGCCATACACCCGATGCATTTTGCGTGCATCTTCGTTTGCATCTTCATGTGTTGCAAACACATTATGACCTTCTTGCCAGTTGAATTCCGATGTACGCAAGAACATACGCGGCCGCATTTCCCAACGCATAACATTTACCCACTGATTTAATTTCAATGGCAAATCACGATAAGAATGGACCCAACGTGCCATTGCTTCGCCAATAATCGTTTCCGACGTAGGGCGAATTATATACGGTTCGGTCAATTTAGATTCTGGATCTGGTTGCAACTTACCATCTATCATTTTCAAACGATAATGTGTGACAACCGCCGCCTCTTTTGCGAATCCGGCGACATGTTCGGCCTCTTTATTAAAAAACTCAATCGGAATCAACAACGGAAAATTCGCATTCAAGACACCCGCTGCCTTAATCCGTTTATCCATTTCATCGCGCATCAGTTCCCAAATTGCCCAACCATAGGGCTTTATCGTCATACAACCACGCACAGGTGCATTTTCCGCCAAATCGGCGGCAACAATTACATTTTGATACCATTCACTGAAATTTTCATTACGCGTTGGTGTTATTGCTGTCTTCATTTTTACTGCCTTTGTTTTGAATTTCTGTATATTTATCTGAAATAATTTTGTGCATTTCTTGTGCTATTTGTTTTCTGTCCATACCCGCCAGCGGCGGCGGCGGCAACATATAAACATTTACGGTAAATCCGCCCAAAACCATTACGTGAAAGATTTGACCAAATGCACTGCGTTCACGTGAACATTTTGGACCCTGGGTCTGTTTTGCATTATCAAAATATGCAAAGTGCTCTGCCAAGTCATTTTCACCAATTGGGGTACCATCATGAAAACAATACTGGACAACAACTGGTTGAACCGTGACATCGGTTCCTTCGGCGACATTGAACAGACTGCTTTTAAATTCTTTTACATATGCACCATTTGTCGTTGTGCCTTCAGGGAAAATATATAATGGATATGATATAGTTGATATCGCATGTTGCACCTGGGCCAGCGCATCCGCGGCATGTGACGGACGACGATCAACAAACACAACCCCGAATTTATTCGCAACCCAACCAACAATCGGCCATTTCCGAACATCATTTTTTGAAATAAAACTGCCCCCGAACATTACGGGATATGTTGCGATTTCAAACACCGATATATGATTTCCGGCAACCAACAATGGACGTTTTTTTGATATCTGACCATGGCGAACAATCTTTATATTGGCCAACACCAATAATATTTTCATAAACACCGCCATATATTTTACCGCGATTTTACTGCGTGCAGGCAACAAAAACAATATCGGCAACTGAACCACGACCATAACCCAAAACGCCGTAAAACGCAGTGTACCCGTGATTGTGTTAAAGATATTTTGTTTACGAACCTGCGCCATATCTATCTATCCTCGTCCGTTTCATTACTGTCATCTATGAATTCGGCATCTGCCGCATCTTCGCGCAATAAAAATTCAAAAAACGCCCCCAGCATATTTAGTGGCCCAGTTATCGGCAATAACATAATTTTGCCAAGTGTTTGCATTGGCCGCTTTTTCACATCCAAGTGTTCCAGTGCATTTTCACGTCCATAGAAGTGTTTTTGATATGCCGCATCCATATTTTTCGTCTGCATCATAACGAACACATCATATGTATTAAATGGTTTGTCAATAAAAACCCCCTGGCCAAATGTGGCACCCATACGCAAGTATCCCTTGATAAGGGGTGTCATTTGCTTTTTCGCGACATCTTCGTCAACGAATGCACGTGGCAATATATTCATCTTTGACATTCGTGGGTCGGCACCATCGGCAAAGTTTTCCGGTATCACGCGTGCACGCAGGCGCATTGGCGATAAGTGATTATAGTACAGATATGATATTGCCTGGGCCGATTCAACCGGTTTCTGGCCAACCCATGATGCAACACCAAATAAAACCGCAATCCGACGACGCAGGACATATTCGCTTAGCCCCGCCCAGAGCATACGCATCACCAGCGCATTTTCACGATACTGGGCCGCAACACATGCGCGCGACATTTCCGCAATATTATCAGATGCCTTTTTAATTTTTGATATATTAAATTCGGTTTCGGTATAGAAACCACCCATCTTATCCGCCGCCTTTTTATCAATAATACGATATGTCCCAACAATTTTTCCATCATGAAACACCGCCATATATTCGGCATATTTATCAAATTCGTCAAATTCTTCGTGTAATTCCTGTTGTTCGGGGGTTGGGGTTGCGCCCTCTTCTGCAACAAAAACATCATATCGCAATTGGCGCACCATGCGACGTTCTTCTTTGTTCCGTGTAAGACGCACTTCAAAATCACGAACCTTGATAGCCATAAAATAACCTTTTGGTTTTCAGTACTATACAAAGAATATCAAACAATGCAAATTTTCGCAATCTTTTTATTTTTTTACCGGTGGCACTGATTATTTACTTCAATTTTTCGGCTAATTCAGAAATTGCAATCGCATACCAGTTAGAATTATTCCACTTTTTAATGCGATAGAAATTTGGATAGGTCAAATATGCCGTCACCATCGGCATTGGCGCAACATCAACATCTGGATTATACTCATCGGATTCGGACGCATTCAAATTCGCAACATCCGCAACCAGACCCGCGACCATTTCACCCCGGGGAATCGGTGTACCATCGGAATTTACAACACCCATAGTCGCCCAATCATTCAATGATTTCTTGGTTTTGCCATCAAGCAATGATTTATCAAAATTCGCCGGTATCGCAACACGACGGGCAATCTTTTGGCGTTTATCCCACCCCAGTTTATTAAGGTAATTTCCCGCACTGGCCATTGCATCGCCGATACTGTCAATAATATCAACGCGTCCATCCGAATTTCCATCAACCCCATATGATGCCAATGTTGTTGGAATAAATTGGAAATGCCCCATTGCGCCCGCCCAACTGCCACGGATTTTATTTATATCAAGCCCATTTTTATCGGAAATTTTCATCAGCGCCAATAACTGGTCTGAAAAGAACTTTTCACGACGGCCGTCATATATCAGTGTAAAAAACGCGTCTACCAAACGATGACGAGATTTCACTTCGCCATAGTTCGACTCCATCCCCCAGAATGCCAAAATAATATGTGGTGGGACACCATAATCATTATCTATACGATTAAGCAGTGTTGGGTATTTCCCGCGCATTTGACGTCCACGTGAAACACGCGTAGAATTGACCGTTCGTCCAAGGTATTCATCCAGTGTTAATTTAAATTCAGACTGGTTTTTGTCACTTTTGACAATAGACGGTATAAACGCCGGATTTTTTAGTGTCGCATTTATAGTATCGTCTGATATGTTTTGGGTGGCGGCACGACTGCGAATATCTGACATCACCGCTTCCCAACGCGACATATCAAAATCGCCGGAATCTGCAAATGCAGTAATTGAACCAATTCCAAGAAAAATCACAGATGCAATAACGGAACAACGCATATTTTACCCCCGTTAAAATGCAAATTTCAAATTCAAATGGACACCAAATGATTGCCAGGTTGCATGTTTCAATGAATCACTGATATATTCGGTGTGCGCCGGAACATCTTCGGTTTCTGGGTACAACAACGGCTGGCCCGATGAATCAACAATTGGCAAACCGGTTGCCGGGTCAATAACTTCATGGAATATCAATTGGCCATTTTCATCGTAAACATAATCGGTATGACCGGCAATATAAAGTTGACCCGGGATATTACCAACATGGAATGTGTTCATATCAACCTTTAACGACAACCCCAGACGGGACGACAAACGCAGACTGTATTCCATTTCTGCGGTATACGAATATGCACCATTGCTGCCTTCGTCCAAGAAACTTGGGTTTTGTTGCCAATCGGTTCGATTCGGCCAAATACCTTCGGACGAATATTTCGGCAAACTGACCTGGAAATAAAAGCGCAATTTATCAGAAAATGTGACACGTTTTTCTATTTCAAGCCCGAAATAAAAACCACTCCATGTCGTGTTATAAATATGCGTCAACCCACCAACTTTGATTGGGCCATCACCACCGATAATTACACATTCACCATAATCAACACCCCATGGAATAATGCCCATATTTGGGTCATAGTCATTCATGGTTAATGTCGTCCCAAGGTCTGTTATATATCCATAAGTCGTTCCAACCTGGTCAACCAATTTAATATCTTCGGGACCCATACAAACCTGGTACCAATTATCTGGGGGGGCAATATCGGTTGGCATAGAAAAGAAATTTCCATCTGCATCACCATATACATAATCACCTAAATTTGTCATCAACGGCAAATATATACCCGGATTTGGGTACAGATGATCCGACATTTTCAAATCATGTTTAAAAATTTCATAGCCAACAACTGGTGAAATCTTCCACCCGGCAATATCCCATATATGATGTGCCCCCAGTCCCAAACGCAAATTCTGGGTTTTACCTGTTTGATTTCCCACAGACACCGTAAATATACCATCGGTCGGATTATTCCAATCATACGGTTCCAAATCATAATCCATTGACAGTCCGCCATGATCCATGTCGCCATACCTGTATTCACCAAATGCGAACAAATCAAATTTTCGCAGACCAAAATTATGACGCGCGCCAACCGTAAATTCGTTAAATATCATGTCATCCCATTCCAATACGGAATTTACACCGGTCTGGAATTCAAAATCTGCAAATCTGCGAGAATACCCACCATAAATATGTGTTCGCGGTTCTGATTCCACCGGCATCGCGACACCATTTGTGGTCATTGTTGATGCGTTGGCATATGTTATACCATCGGTAATTGAAACCGTTTCTTGAACACGCGGTAATTCGCGCTGGTAAGTGTAAGAACGTGTGCCGACAACCTGTTTTGAACCAGATTGTCCGACATACTTGGTATAGCCTTGGTTTGCATAGTTGCCATAATTTTTCTGATTCGTTGTCGCATCAACAGATTTTTGATAATAAACCGGCACCCCTTCATTGGCGGCAAATACCCCACAATGAATCAACATTATCGGCAAAATTGAAATTAAACCCTTTCTCATTCCTTAAATCTTGACACATTATATCACAAAATTTATCTCAGAAAAAGCAATTTATCACTTGCCACTAAATAAAAGGGTTGTAATATTGTCCCAGTATGAAAAAAACACACAACATTTATATTCATGTGCCATTTTGTATTAAAAAGTGCAACTATTGCGCATTTTTTTCACATGCCTGCACAAATACTAACTGGGATGATTACGAAAATAAAATTATAAACGAAATCGGATATTGGGGTAAAAAACTTGAAAAAACGACTGTGCCAACAATATTTTTTGGTGGTGGGACACCGTCGCTGATGCCGGTCAAAACATTTGCACGAATAATATCAGAAATACGAAAAAATTTTAATGTGTCAGATAATGCGGAAATTACAATTGAATCAAATCCCAAAACACTGGATAATAATAAACTGACCGAATTTTGCGAAATTGGTATGAACCGCCTGTCAATTGGTGTACAATCATTTAATGATGAAAAATTAAAATTCCTTGGGCGAATTCATAATGCAAATGATGCAATGATTTTAATTGAAAATGCATCAAAACATAAAATTCGTGTTTCCTGCGACTTTATCTATGGACTGCCCGATGAAACCGTTGATGACGTAATTCACACATGCGAACAGATAAACCAGATTGGTATTACACACTGTTCAATGTATGAATTAACAATCGAACCAGACACTCCGTTTAGCACAATGAAACTGAATATGCCAGACAACGCGACAATGGCAACAATGTATACGGCGATTGGTGGAACACTGAATTTACCACGATACGAAGTGTCTAATTATGCCACCAATGGTTATGAATGCCGTCACAACCAAAATGTTTGGGATGGCGAACCATATATTGGGATTGGCACCGGTGCGGCGGGGCGAATATTTATGAATGGCACATGGTATGAACAAATGGGGGGCGGTGCATTATTTCAAGAAATATCGAACCATGACCGTGCCGTCGAACGCATTATAACCGGCATGCGAACAACGCGTGGCACCCGTATAGATTCTGATATTGAAAAAATATTAAATTTGGAATTTGCAAAATCACATCCGGATATGCTAGTGTTTCATGGCGACCGAATTTCAACGACCGATTCGGGAATATTAGTTCTGGACGATTTAATTGAAAAATTGGTGAAGTAAAATGCGACATACTTGGTTAAATATTTTGGGAATAATTGGTGTGTTTTTTATCACACTGGTTGCAATTTTTTACAAAGGGGGTAATACGATGAATATTGGTTTGCAAGTTGAAAACATTGACAGTTCTGTAAATCCGGCGGATGACTTTTTTGACTATGTGACACTGCGGTGGCGGCGTGCAAACCCAATACCCGATGACTATACACGGTATGGTGTGTTTGATATATTGCACGATACAAACCTGATGCGTGTTCGTGAAATTGCCGAAAATGACAGTGGTAAAATTGGCAAAATATATAAAATCGCAATGGACACAGGTAAATTAAATAGCGAAAAAACATCGCCTGTAAAAAAATATTTTGATGAAATAGATGCAATAAAAAGCAAATCTGAATTACCTGAATACATGGGAAAAATACATGGATATATTTCATCATTTTGGTCGGATGGCGTTGCATTGGATGAACGCGACAGCGAACACTATCTCTATAACATTGGTCAGGGTGGAATTGGTTTGTCACGTGATTACTATTTTGATGATGACGAACGAACCCGGCACATACGCAAAAAGTATGTTGAGTTTATTGCATCACAAATGAAAAATTTTGGATTAAAAAATGATGCAAAGAAAATTTTTGATTTAGAACATCGCATGGCAAAATCTTTTCATACCAAAGAGGTCTTGCGCGACCCACACGCAAACTATCATAAAATATCACGCGATAATTTTATGCACGACTATTCCGGATTTGATTGGAAAAAATATTTTGATGCGCGTGGTGCAAATGCCGCAGAATTTATCAATATCGGTCAACCAGACGCAATTCGCGAATCGATTGCGATAATAAACGATACCGATTTAGATTTGATAAAAACATATTTGAAATACCGCGTAATTCTTGCCGCAGACACCTTTGTTGATGATGCAACATACGATATATCATTTGATTTCTTTAATCGTGAAATGTCCGGACAAAAAGAAAAGAAACCACGTTGGAAACGCGCGGTTGGAATATTGGACGGAACAATTGGTGAAGAAATTGGTCGGTTATATATTGAAAAATACTTTCCGGCGGCGGCAAAAAAACGTATGGAAAAATTGGTAGAAAATTTGCGCCGTGCATATAAATTACGAATTGAAAATCTTGATTGGATGTCCGAAGAAACCAAGAAAAGTGCAATAAAAAAATTGAACGCATTTCGCGCAAAAATTGGTTATCCGAATAAATGGCGCGATTATTCCAAACTGAACATAGATGAACAAGAATCGTTGTTTGAAAATATGATGCGCGTTGCAAAATTTGAAGATGATTTTTGGATGCAAAAAATAGGCAAAGAAAAAGACCCAGAAATTTGGTACATGAACGCACACGAAATAAATGCATACTATGACCCATCAACGAACGAGATTTGTTTCCCGGCGGGCATATTGCAATATCCATTCTTTGATATGAATGCAGATGATGCGTTTAACTATGGTGCGATTGGTGCAATTATCGGTCATGAAATGACGCATGGTTTTGACGATATGGGACGGCACTTTGATGAAAATGGCAATATGCGTGATTGGTGGACAGAATCAGATGCGCATGCGTTTGAATCGCGTGCCGGTGTTATGCGAAAATATTTTGATAACATATTGGTTGCACCAAATGTTCATGCAAACGGAGAATTTACCCTGGGTGAAAATTTGGCCGACTATGGTGGTGTGACAATTGCATACACTGCATACAAAAAATTTGGCGATAAATGCGATACTGTTGTAAATTTAACACCGGACATGCGTTTCTTTATCGCATATGCCGGCGCATGGGCGGGTAATATTCGTCCCGAACAGGTATTGGTTCAAACAAAAACAGATGAACATTCATTAAATCGGTGGCGTGTAAATGGAATACTGCCACACATAGATGCATGGTATGACGCATTTAATGTAAAAGAAACGGACAAACTCTACATCGCGCCTGAAAAACGTACACGACTGTGGTAAAAATCGGGGTTTCATTATTTCTTGACTTCTGGTATAACGATTTCATCGTTATAGAACGACAAGAATTTTCTACCCGAACCGCAATAGAATTTTTCCAGCGAATCGTTATATTCACGCGTCGCCAAAACAAAACGTTCTTCAATATCGCTTTGTGCGCCTTGATATCCGGCGAACCCGCCCAATGCACCACCGACACCCGCGCCCTTTAATGTAGACCCAAGGCGTGCCTTGTTTGAAAAATCAACAACCCCACCGTCATCCGCATCCAGCATTATCGGCGAAAAATCGTCAATCGTATATTCGGTTATATCTGTTTTTTCCGCATTTTGTTCATCCGACTTTTTTGCGCTATCGCAATTATATGGATTCCCCTTGGAATCACGCAGACATAATCTTGCAGATTTACCATTTGCCGACTTCCAGGTGTACCAATCGGCAATTTTTGTTCCAAATGTTGAATCACGAAATCCAACAATTACCGCCGGCGATGGGGCACCCGCACGTTTTGCGACATTCGCCGGATATATTGAACCGCCACTTGATTCATGCATGTTTATTTCATTATAACTGGAACTGCCGCAGGGATTATTATTGGAATCGCGACAAACATATGATGTTGCACGACCTTCTAAAACCATTGCAGTATTTTTTATCGCATTACCCGTCAATTCAGACAAACCGATAGATTTTCCATCTTTGCCAATAATAGATTTCAACACAAGTGAATTATCCCGTTTGCACTTTGTCTTGGTTTCTTCACAAACATAAATATCGCCACTGTTCACATCGTAAAATGCATTTGAAATTGTGTCTTTACTGGTCTTGATGACATTTCCCCACAGACATGATTTTTCAACACCATTATCATCACATTTTTCAACACGTAAAACCGATTCACCCGCCGCCGCCATATTTCCGACAACCGCACCCGCCGCCGCATTTACACCACTGTGCAGAATAACATCACCGGCGACTTTACCCGAATATGTACTTGCCGTCATCAGTGCCGCGCCAAGTAATGCACCTTCGGCGGTAGTTGTTAATTTTTCTTGATTAGTACCGAACAAACTGTCGCTTCCGGGGGCAGACTTTCCAACTAAATTTCCACCAACACCACCGACCAGCGCCGCCGCCGCAATTTTTAATCCAGCCTTGTTCTTTTGTTCTTCGTTCATGACGCGTATAACATCTTCACGGGTAGGACGTTTGTCTGCAGGGAAAACCACACGCGTAATATCGGGTAAATACGATGATGATGGAAAGTCCGATATATTACAGTTAAACACATCACCCGCCGCCAATTTGCCACGCGCGACCGTTGTATATTCACTTGATCCGTTTGCACCAATCGCGCGCATCTCGACAACCGCCACACATGTTGCCGGACCACCAGCACCACGTCCCAAGGTTGGTTTATCCCATATGAATTCACCATCAGGATAAATCATTGCGCATTTATTCAGTGTTTCAATATCCGTCGGGGCACTATCGTCACCGTTGCGAATTTTGTCGGCGATATCTTTATTTGCAACTTGGATTGGTAATTTCGTTTCAACCGGAACATCGGGTTCGGCGATAGTATTATAATACTGTTGCTGAATCGCCATTGTATTTTTTGATGTTCCGGCATAGTTGCGTGATAAATTTCCAACACGAATACCGGCGCTTGCACCTGTATTTACAATCGCCCCCAGTAATAAATATATCCAGCAATTATTCCGTTTCATAACCGCCCCAAAAATTAAAACTGTAATCTTAACCGCGCGCCGACATCAATCATCGACAGTCGTCCACTTTCATACCAGTTTGTATAATGGAAAACACTATCATAATCCGCCGGTGCTTCGCCAGTACCATCATTTAAGCCGGTTCCAGTTGACAACCATTCAATCTGAGACACAACAATACTGCCCGATGTTTTTACCCGACCCAGGTTTGCATAACGCGCAAAGAAATCCATCCGAATTCCCCCTCCAAGATCGGTTGTAATACCACCTTCAACCATGAATGCCAATTGTTCGTTTGTTCCACCATTATGATAGCCATATATATCAGAAATTCCGGTCAACAGCCCGGGTTTCCCAGTGGTTGTACTTAAATCATCAATATATTTATAGTATGTGTCATCATATACCACATAATCGGCAATGGTGTTCAATGATATACCAACACCGGCGCCAATATACGGACGCAACGAACCACCCGCAATATATCCGGTATATGAATCTAAATTGTAATAAATGTTCAACATCGTTGTGTTTGCGGTTATCGCGCCACCTTCAACCGATGCAGGTGTATTTCCGACATTACTATCGTCTGCCGCGGTTAAGACTTGATTTGGATAACTGAAACCGGAATAACGGGTGTATGAAAAATCAACACGAAAATCGTTGTTTATTGTGGCACCAACTGAAACCTGCAGCGGGATGACCGTATCAACCTGGTAATCTGCATTGGCAAATGCACCCGGTGCAGTATATGATTTCTTTTCACCAATATAATCGGCACGCATTGAACCGTCTATGTTCGCCATATATGCAGCAGAAAAACCGATATACAACCCACTGTCCGCCAAACGATCATAGTCCGCCGGTTGGTAATACTGACGACCGGCCGCCGTTGCCGCCGAACCAACGCGTGGCAATGCACCGGTCACACGGGTTGGTTGCGCCGCAACCGCCGAATTTACCGTTAAAACCGTATTATTGGTTGCCGGTAATTGAACAACCCCGCCCCCATATCGAGAATCACGTGCATATTGCTGTTGATATTGTTGTTGATAGACCGGATAGGCGGCACCCGCACCGTTTGTTAAAAGCGCAGAAAAACATACAAAAACCGCAGAAATACTAACTTTTTTCATTCTCTTTCCATTATTCTCTTGCAGGTATTATACCATAAATTGAATACTAAAAAAAGCGTTTTGTGATAAATAAAAAACGGACCAGATTTGATCCGTTTTTATGTTTCGTAATTTATTTATTGTTTTAGAAAACAACATTCAAACGAACACCCGCCTCGGCCTTTATATCGGTTCCGTTTTGGCTATTCTTGTGCGAATGGTCAAATGTGTATTCACCGAACAACGCAATTTGGAAACGGTCGGTAATTTGGTTGGCAACAACCGCCGAAACTATATATTCGTCCCAACCATCGTCCATATCTTTTGTTTGTGCTAACAAACCATTAACAACCGCAGGGTTTGCACCTGAAACATCAGTATAGATAGATTTTACACCATTATCTGAATGTTCAACAAATCTGAAACCGGCACCAAACGACCAAGAATCATCTAACTGATAAAATGCATTTGTTCCAACAGTAATTTCATTGGTTGATTTCAGGTTAACAGAAATTTGATCCGGAAATCCCAATGCACTGGCATCTTGGATACCATATCCCATTTCGGTTAAATCAAAACGCTTTAATTTGATTTTATTGTTATGATTGCCGAATGTTTGCAGATATTCTGCAAATAACGATGCGGTAAACTTGTTCCATGTTTTACCAACACGCGTTCCAAGGACTGCCCCCCAACGACCATTAGAAAAATTATTGTATGTAAAACCATCTGTGTCGTAGGAACCCTTCATAGGTGTGATACCGGACAAATATCCTTCGCCATACAAATCCCAAACAAATTTATCCCATGTTTCAACAACACGATAGTTTAATCCGACACGACCACGATGCATACCCTTGCGTTCAATATCGTTGTTTTGTGTCCATCCAAGTGACGCATACGCACTTAACCGATCTGTGAAACCATAACCAAAATCTTCGGTAAAACGCCATACTGGGAATTCTGTTGCGCCTTCGCGCCCCTTTAACTTCATTGCATCGGTGTGATCCGCCTTTTTATACATCAACCCAAAACCTGTTTTAGATGCAAACTGTCCCGCGCGCGGTATAAACAATGGGTTTTCCATATTCGCCGCCATAGACGATGTTGCAACCATCGCAGATGTAATTGCCATACCTAAAAATTTTTTCATTGAAATATCCTTATGTTAGTATTTAACCACCAACCCCCATTATTGGCAAGATTGGTATCGTACCCCCACACCACCCATTATTGGCAACAGTGTCGTTTGAGAATACAACCCTAATATGATTACGCAATATTCAATCTGTGTCAAAACAATTTTAAATCTAAAATTTTGTTGTAATACCGAACATAAAGTTCTAGTATATTCACCGTAATAAAGTTATAAAAAGGTGTTTCTGTATGCAGCCCGTGAAATTAAGCATATTTGATAAACAAAAATTAGAAAAAGCATATATCCATTTGTATGATACACTGGTTCTGTCCTATACATCAAAAAATATGTCGCCCCAGGAATCTTGGTATCAGGCAACATCCAAAATGAAAGATATACTGGCAAAGCATAAAGGTGCCGATACAAAACTGGCTATGGATTACTTGATGGAATTTCATATTGCACACAAAGAAATTGAATCTGGCAATATGACAATTTTATCACAAAAAAATGAACATATTTGCACCAAAGACAAAAAGTCTGTGGCCGCAGATGTAAAATCGGCACTTGATGAATTTGAACGGATAATATTAACCATTGCACACCCGGATATATTAGTGACCATCAAGGCACCATCGCAAAGTTCTCCATATGTCGGTACTTTTTATGATTGGGCAAATGTATTACCCGACACCCAAATAGAATTATTAGAAAACGACCCGACCGAATTTGCACGTCAATATAGACGGTTTGCATTGTCACGCCACATAAAAGAGAAATAATATCATTTATGTTTGTACGCCAAAACAAATGGTGAAAGTGATTTTAAATATTCCGGCGCGATCCATTTGCACGGAATTTTTATTGAATTTCCCTGGCCTGCCGACATCTTTGGTTCGGTAATACACGTTTTTGCATTTATAACGCGTTCAACTTTTACCGTCGCATTTTTTTCAGAATGTGGCAGAATAAATATTATTTCATCACCGGTTTTAACTTCGTTACGAAGTTCCATTGTTATATATTCATCCGACACATCGGTAATAACACCGGCGGCATGAAAATCTGAAACCGAACGCGCCGAATCATAATTATGCGCATTGCTTGGTACCGGACCATCAAAGAATGCCGTTGTGTATCCGCGTGATTCCAGTACATTCAACATTGTCATATATTTTGCCGAATCAAAATTTTCGGGGTCACGCGCATATTCATCCATTGCACAGCGATATGCGTGAACAACGCTGCCAACGTAATATTCACTGCGGTTGCGACCTTCTATCTTTAACGAATCGGACCCAGACGCGATAACATCGGCAATTCGGGGCATCAAACACAAATCTTTGCTGTTCATAATATATGCACCATGTTCGTCTTCGGTTATCGGCATTTCTATTCCCGATTCGCATTCGCGCAAGATAACATCATATTTCCATCGGCAAAGTTGCGCACACGCACCACGATTCGCCGGCCGTCCGGTTATAAAGTTTGACAGTAAGCAACGCCCCGAATATGCCATGCACATTGCACCATGAACAAAAATTTCTAATTTAATATCGGGACATTGTTTGCGGATACTAACAAATTCTTTATGCGAAACCTCGCGCGCAAGTACACACAGCGATGCACCGGCATTTTGCCAAAATTTAACCGATGCAGACGAACAAATATTCGCCTGGGTTGAAATATGAATCGGCATATTTGGATGATGCGCACGCACCCACATTAAAACCCCGGCATCGGCCACAATCAACGCATCTGGATTCAAATAGTTTATTATTTCCGACACGCGTGGCATATTTGCATATTCACTATCATGTGCAAATAAATTGAATGCCAAATAGACCTTTTTACCGGCGGCGTGTGCCAAATCTATACCGGTTTTAACTTCTTCGGTGGTAATTTTTGCCCGCGCGCGCATTGAAAAACCCGGCAATCCAGCATAAACAGCATCCGCGCCATAAAGAATCGCGGTTTTGAAAGCATCCAGTGTCCCCGCCGGCGCCAAAAGTTCTGGTAATTTTATCATGATTTTAATACTAGCCCCCAAAAGCCCATTTGCAAGATTTATTTTAAAAACTTGTAATTTTTACTTGCTTTACACGCGCGTCTATGTATAATTACACGGTGTCGCCAGTTTAGCTCAGCTGGTAGAGCATCTGATTTGTAATCAGAGGGTCGTTGGTTCAAGTCCGACAACTGGCACCAGGAAATTTTGTTAGCCCACGCAACAACGCGTGGGCTTAAAAAATTTAGCAAATTATAAGATAGGCAATCCTTGGTTGTATATCATTTTTTTACGTTGGGTAATCTGCCAAACGGAAGAAAATTTTCACCGCCTGTTATACTGGCATGATCTTTGCCGCCGATTTGATAATGCCCTAATGTGGGTATCCACATTAAATTTCCATTGTCATCAAACGCACCACCACCGGAATTTCCACCCCATCCTTGACATCCTGTGAACTTGGTGTTTGCATCTTGATAACATTTTGAAACTTTTAACAGATTATCGTTAAAACGGTTATTGTTCTTCAAAACAAACATCGTTACACCGTTTCCATAAATTCCACCATCATCTGTATGCGTGTCATTAGCATTGGTACCTGTTTTGTCAATAAAATCTGTATATTCATTTTTAAAATCTTGTATTTCTTGGTCACTCATTATTTTTAGTTTACCATAACCAATAATACGAACATTTTTTGCACCGCGTGCAAAAGAATCATTTATTTTCACATATGCACCACCCAAAGAATCTTTTACACCGTCAGCAGAATTTTGTTCAATTGTGACCAACCTATACTTTGCCCAATCGCCTGTTTGACTTGCGGGGTCTTGATAATCTAAATTGCCCTGTTTTACCAGTTTTGCGTTAAATTCCTGATTGCTGGGCAATCGTATTCTTAACAAATCATCGGTGATATTATCATGGTTTAAATCTACACAATGTTTGGCGGTATATAAAAAATATCCCACATCATCTATTGTTAATCCTTGTCGTTTTACAACTGTTCCAGAACAGTGTGTTCGCCCATCGTTCAATACCAGTGTGGCAACCGCATTGTATGGTTTTTGTTTCTTTTGTTCTTCGGTTACATAGCAACGCTTATCAATCGTATATGCTTCGGGATTGGTACACGCATCATTCGCCCAAGAAAGTGACGACATAAGCAACAAAAATGATACCATTATGCGTTTCATAATTATTCGGTTTTTGGCTTACAATCATAACCAAAATCATCCAAAACCAATGCCTTATCCGTAAAACCGTTCCATCTAAGACTAATATCTCCTGTTGTACCAGAAAAAATCTGTTCGGAATCATTTGTTATAGACTCACAATTGATAATAGGTATCAAACAACAGGCGGTATAAAATACATTTTTGCCGTTTTTATCGCTTGCTGGCCTGGTTACAACACATCTATTATCTGTCTTAGAACAATCTATATTCATGTTATTTAACCCAGAAATGGTATAACCAATTTTTGTCCAGTTTGACATCTCAAATCTACCGCACCTTGTTCGTGCCTGTGATTCCATAAAAGATTGATGACATTGTGAATGTTCTTTTACACCAGTTTCTACCACAATCCTGGCCGCATACATGGCGATATTCCAAACCCAGCTCAAATTTCTATCGTAATCCCAATCAGGTGAAGGTTCGCAATCATCCTTATTTATAGAATGCCACATTTCTTTCCCATCGGCTGAGGTATACGGTAATAACACTTCAATTTCGGTCACTTTCGCATAGTTGACAATTTGCTTACACAGCGCTATTGCCGTTGCCAAATCAATCTTGCCGGCAATGTAATCTGCATTCATAGATTCCATATCAAATGGTGGATTATCACAATACGCATTTTGAACATAAAACAAACAGGACAAAATTATTAAAAAATTCTTCATATTTTTTCTCCTACTGTTGCAAAGCCTCTTCACACATTTCGGCTTGGCGTATCATTTTTTTTGTTAAAGTTATTAGTGAAATATTTAACCCCGTCTCTACCAAACCTGTACCAACATTAACCCCCGACATTATGTTGGCCGTCGTATTCAAATTATTTACACTTTGTTTTTCAGATTCTGTTAAGGCGATTCTTTGTTCCGCATTCATATATTTATTGGAATTTGATGACGCACTGGCCGCTGTGCCAATACCACCAACCACAACGCCTGCGATTGATGTGCCCATTACACCTTTCATACGCTTTTCTATTTTTTGTGCATCACTGACGTTTATCTGGTTACACCAGGTCTTTACATTATTGATTTTTTTCGCTATTGGATTATCCAACGGACTTACACCCGCAGATGTCAATTTGGCCGGCATATCTGACAAAGATTTTATCATTTTATTGCACGCCTCTATATGCTGAATCAAATCAGATTGATTTGCGTTTACGCCCGATATTATTGCAGATGCCAAATTTGTGCCGATTGTTCCGGCCATTAAACCAGTGCGCCAATTACCCAATTTTTTAGAGTGGTCTAATTTGTTCTGTAATTCCGCAATTTCTGCCATTGGGGAAATGACATTTGTATAAAATTGTTCCAGGCTCATCGCATTAACACTTTCTGCGCTGCATCCACCATTGGCACAAATTTTGTCTATCAATGCTTCTATTTCCCTTTCCTCACTTGATTTTGCCATTCCAACCGCCAAAGCACCACCGGCTGCAACAGTTCCAACTCCGGTTACCGCGGTGTTTATTTTTGATACATTTGAAACTTTTGAAATTTCATCTGATAATCCCGAACAAACTATTTTTGTGGCATTAAACAATTCTGTTGCGTTGTTAACAATATTGTCGCTATCAGCATCTACTTGGCCGAACGACCGGACGGTTATTAAGCCGAATATACACACAACTATAAATTTTTTCATACCTTATCCTTTCTTTATGTGCACGAATGTTTGATTAGACACGAACAAAAAACCACCAGACAAAGCAAGTGGTTGGAGGTTCAGAACTATTATGCCCGGAAAAATAGTGGGCTTATTCTACATATTCACCGCCCTCCAACCACGTTTGGTTGGAGGTATTTTTTGTCCCCGCGGACACGATACATTAAATGGGTTCTGACACCCAACAAAGCAATCGCCCTGTCAATAGTATGTTACACTAAAATTGGATAAAAATCAAAACAATAATAAAAACACCATTAAAAAAACGAAATCATTTGATTCCGTTTTTTATTCTTTATTTTGCTTTGCACGGTTTTGTTCGTGTCGTTCAACCGCGTTGGCAACTGTTTCAATCTGCAACAGTTGATTTTCCAACGCAGACCGTTCTGAATTTTTATATCCGGTTTCTTCGTTTGGTTTCGATTCCGGTTTTTTCGCATCAGAATTTTCGGATTTCGTTTTTTCGCCGTCAACCACCCGCGGATTTATCAGGTTATCAAATATCTTTTTTGCCTCGTGCGTACCATCAACATCACGTTTCAATAATCTGTTTTCCGGTCCCGGGATAAACCATTGATCTAATTTAACGGCGGTCAACTGCATAATCGGACGCGTGCGCGCATCGGCAATCCAATGTGGCATACGCGGATAGTCGGAAAAATACCACAACGCAATCCAATATGCGATACCCATAACAACCACACCACGAACGATACCAAATATAACCCCCAATGTGCGGTCGGTGACATTCATCACACTGTCCTGAATTCGATCACGCAGTTTCTGGTTAAATATACCCACAACCAGCAATATCACAAAGAACACGATGAAATATGATGCCACCAATGTTCCAACCGTTGATTCGGCAAGGCCGAACCAGGACTGTAATAATTTATCCAACCACGGTGATGCAAATCGTGCAGAAATCGCCGCAACAACCCATGATAATGTCGCGACCGTTTCATAAATTCCGCCACGAACCGTTGCCCATATTGTGGACAGCAGTAATATGCCGATATAGATATAATCCATCCATGTCAAGTCAAACATGATTTCCATCCATTATTTTGTTTTACGCGTTAACACAAACCCCAGTCCACCAAGCAACATAATCAGTATTAAATATAATACCCAATTACCACCTGATGTTTTGCTAGCATTTTTTTTAGTTTTTTTTTGCGCATCTTCATCTGCAACTTTTGCGGTTTCGCGATCAACAATTGCCGATGCGCGTTCAGAATGGTTATTGCGAAATTCATCTGCATTTTTTTCCATTGCCAATTTATTCTCCGCCGCCGCCGATTTTGCCGCATCATCCAAGTCAACCTCTATCGCGGCACGGACATCGCCCTGCATGGCATCGCCATAACCCTGGAAGCATTTGTCGCCAATAACCAAAACCGGAACACCACCAGATTCATATTCACACTTTTTTAATGCGGCCATAAAATCATCACGATTTGCCGATTCCATCACATTAACCTTGGTCACATTCAAGTTTTCATATTCATATATCAAATTGTTAGAAATAAATTCCAACGCATGATGACAATGCGGACATGTCGGTGAATAGTAAATTGTTATATCGGCCGCAACCGCATTTCCAATAAACATCACACCCGCAAGCGCGCCTAAAACAGATGATTTTTTCATTTTTTCTCCTTTTATTTTAATCTGATTATAGAAATAACAACGCATATCGTGCAAGTGATTTTTAACAAAAAATAAACTATTTTTCCTATGGCGACAAAAATATTATTATATAAAATAGAAAAAGCCAAAGGAGAAAGACAATGTTCCAGCTGAACGATTTTCCGTTACCGTTTCGTGAAACAGATTTGGTTCCATATATGTCTGTTGAAACGGTACAATTTCATTATGGGAAACACCTTGCAACATACATTGCAAATTTAAATAAACTGATTGCAGATACAAAATATGCCGATATGGATTTGCGTGAAATTATTATAAATTCGGCGCGCGATGAAAACGCACAAAAAATATTTAATAACGCGGCCCAAATTTTTAATCACGAATTCTTTTTTAATTGTTTGGGACGCGGTGGCAACACTATGGTTCCGGATTTAATATCTGATGCATTTGGTGGCGCGGCCGAATTCAAAGAAAAATTCAAATCTGTTGCCGGCGATGTATTTGGTTCGGGATGGGTTTGGTTGACATACGATAATGATAAATTTGAAATTATCGCCACCAAAAATGCAGATACGCCAATTGCACATGGTAAAAGGCCGGTTCTTGCGTTGGATTTATGGGAACATGCATACTATCTTGACTATCAAAATCGGCGCAGTGATTTTGTTGATGCATTCCTGGACAGTTTAATAGATTGGAATTTTGTTGTCAGCAACCTGGATGTATAAAGAACGCGGTTTTATCCGAATTCTTTTATTCTGCGGCACTGATTAAGCGCACATCATCAAATTCTGGATACCGATTAAATATTGATTGTGCACGTGGACAGAGTGATAAAATCTTTTTATGTGTACGTCGTGCAAAATCTGCGACACACTGAACCAAGTTTCGACAAAGTTCGGTGTCACGAAAATTATCATCGATAGTTGTTGATTCAATAATAATACGATTTGCGCCAATGGTGACAATATCTATTTCGCCGATTTTATGACCATGGTATTTCGCACAAAAACCATTACCATTTTGTAAACGTTCATATTCTATATCTGTCGGCATTATTGTTTTCCCTATATATAACAATAGCACAATCAGATATCATCTTAAATATGAATGTTTGCCAATGGGCGGGTATGTTTTCCCCCATGCACTAAATTTTTGCAAAATTCTTTTGGATAATACGTGCGCTGCGTCGCAATGCCGAAGATTCAGTTGCCGACATTTTGGGGTTCAGTGTCGTTATAACTCCATCGGCACCAACAACACGTGGCAACGACATGGCAACAATGTTATGCCCCGTACCCGAAACCGTTGACACCGTCAATATCCGATGTTCATCATTTATTACACACTTCATCAAATCTGCAACCGCGGCACCGATTCCGTCCCATGTTGCACCACGACCACGAATAATTTCATATGCCGCATTACGAACACGATATTCAATTGTCTCGCGCACTGTGGTGGTCAATGGGACCTTTACCTGATGACAAAAATCATCCAGTCCCAGTCCACCAACGGTGATGGACGACCAATCGATAACACTGCTGTCGCCATGTTCACCAATTACATAGGAATGAATCGATTGCGGGGACACCCCCAGTCCACGCGCCAATATCGTGCGCAGGCGCGCCGTATCCAACATTGTGCCCGTACCAATAACACGTGCCGGTGGCAAATTAGACAATTTCTGGGCCAACATAACCATAACATCCAACGGGTTTGTGACCAGAATTAAAATAACGCGTTTTGGGTCAACATTTGCCATAACGCGTGGCACAATATCACGAACCACTTCGGCATTATTCTGCAGCAAATCAGTACGCGTTTCGCCCGGTTTTTGATTTGCGCCGGCGGCGATTATCACAATATCAGAACCACGAATTCCGCGATAATTTGCAACTGCATTTATTTTCACATCAAATCCAAATGTTGCCGCATGCCCAAGGTCTTCGGCGGCGGCGCGTGCGCGGATACTGTCGCGGTCGAACAAGACAATTTCGTGAACAAGCCCTGTGTTCTTCACGGCGGTTGCAACCGCCGAACCAACCGAACCAACACCAATAATTGCTATCTTCATATATCTCTCCTGTGTTCAGGTTATTATAGCATATTTTGGTAATTGGTGTAAATGTTTAATGAATAAATGCCTGCTATTTCTTTGCAACGCGTTTGCGGAATTCTGTACTTGGGCGAAATGTTGTGACGCGTCGCGCCGTGACGATTGCCGTTTCACCAGTTTTTGGATTGCGGGCAATACGTGCAGATTTGTCCAGAATTTTGAATGTTCCAAAACCGGCAAATTTAACTTCTTCGCCGTTAATCAATGCTTCACAAATTTCATCAAAAATTAAATCAACCAATTTTCCGGCTTGTGCTCCTGTGAAACCGAATTTATCACGTAATTTATTTGCCAAATCATTTCTTGTTATTGTTGCCATTTTTTACACCCTTATTAATGTTGCGCCCCATGTCAGTCCACTGCCAAATGCAGGATACAGAACAAGTTGCCCATGTTTGATTATATTATTGTCAAATGCGTATGCCAGCGCCAACGCACCAGATGCGCCACTGGTATTCGCATGTTTATCTACGGTTATTAAAATTTTTTCCATCGGAAATCCCAAACGCGCCGCACACGACTGAATAATACGAATGTTCGCCTGGTGTGGCACAATCCAATCAATATCATTCTGGGTTATGCCGGCATGTTCCATAATATAACGCGCTGCATCCGGCATCAGCGATACCGCCATTTTATATGTTTCGGGACCATTCATAATTATTCGGTGGTCAGGTGAACCGTGCAACATATCAAACATTTTACCATTTGACATAACAACTGTGTCAATAATCCCCGAATAACTTGATGACGAATGTTCAAAAATTAGTGCGCCTGCACCATCACCGAACAGAACCGCCGTTGAACGATCGGTCATATCAATAAACCGCGACATTTTTTCGGCACCAATTACCATAATACGTTCATGCATACCCGCCGAAAAAAATCCACGTGCACAGTGCAACGCATAAATAAAACCCGTACACGCACCGCGCACATCAAACGCAGGTATATTTTTCGTTGCCCCAAGACGACCCATAACCTGAACCGCAACCGATGGAAAGTCTAATTCTGGTGTAGTTGTCGCAACAATAATCATATCAATATCATCTATACCAATATTCGCATTTTTTAATGCGGCACGCGCGGCATTTGTTGCCATATCCACAACTGTTTCATTTTCTGCGGCCATATGCCGTTCATGAATCCCGGTGCGCGAAACAATCCATTCATCGGTCGTATCCATTATACGTTCAAAATCCGCGTTGGTCATAACGCGGGCGGGCAAATACGAACCATATCCAATCAGTTTATTTCCCATATCAAAACTTCCAATACAGCGTTCATGTATTATACATATTTTAATATAACTTGCAATATGAAAATCTGGGATTAAAATTACTATCGTGTCCCCATAGTTCAATTGGATAGAACAAGTTCCTCCTAAGAATTAGATGCTGGTTCGATTCCGGCTGGGGATACCAAGAAATAAAAAAAATGGATACAAATTATGAAAAATCGTGCGGTTAAAATTGGAATTATTGCAGGATTGTTACCACACATGTTTTGTTGTGTGTTGCCGGTTGTGTTGGGATTGGTTGGTATGATTGCACCCGATATCGCCGATCACGAGATAATTCCGGAAAGTGCCGAAATTTGGCTGTTTATATTTTCGGGTTTAATGTTGATATTATCATGGTTGATGTATTTCAGTAGTCATGATTGCAAATGTGAACACTGTGACGCAACGCACCACCATCGCACCCAGCGAATAATTTTGATTATAATAACCATTGCGACCATCGCCGGCCTAGTTATGCATTTAATATTGCATCATTAAATGCTATTATCATCATGACCGACAAGCTGACTCTGTGAAGAGTTTGTACCACTGCCCGAATAATTATTCATACACTGTGATGTTTGTGTATTAAACAACAATCCCATAACCCAACAATTCATTTCACCAGGTGTTGGTGTACTTGTTGAATAGCCATTAACCGACATACATGTGACGATTGTTGGGCGACATGCATTTATTGCGATATTCGCTTGAATCTGTTGACTGCCACCATTCGTCCATGTGCTTGGTTCATCTGCTGGATATCCATTCTGTGATAAACACGTTGACACATCACTAATACAACTGTCTGCATAATCCGCCAAGATAGAATCCTGTTTCGCTTTTATCTGAATCAGTACGCGTTCCAAATACTGTTTAATAACATCGTTTGTTGGATCATACACTGTCTTGCTACCAGTTGTTTTGTATGTATAGTCCTGGCATTTATTAAGGACCGATACGCACATGCCGAAATTGCGTGTGTCACTGACATAGCCAATCTTGTTCTGCAAGAATTCCGCCATATTTGTACTTGATGACTGGGCTGCGGTTTGTGTCACATAAGTTGATATATAGTTTGCCAATGTATCATTCGTGTCCGAACCCCACGCATTGCCTTTATTAGACTGGCATGTGCCGATATCCCATGTACGATATAAATTTATCTTGCAAACATCACTGGTCATTACTGCACTTGGGGTGCCATTTGGATCAATAACATGACCGGGTTGACTGCCGATAACTATCGCACCATTTACTATGTACCGCCCTGTTGGATCAAGGCAATTTTCATAATCGGTTCCGCATACAAATTCATCCTGCATACATGCATCCAACGCATTTATGCATCCGCGCATATCATAAACATTTTTTTGTTGCGACACCAATAAACGCGCCTTTTGCAACACGCTCTTTGCGTTACGCACAGTTGCAACCATTTGGTCATTTGCATCCGTTAAACTGCGTTCGTACAGTATGCATTCTTTATCTATTTGTAAATCATAACTGTTCGTTATAAGGTTTGCATCAACCCCCTGGGCTGTGCAACTGCGCAACACCGCCGATTTACAACGATTTTGTGCGGTTTTATACAATTCTTCACCACGTTGATTTGTGACACTGTTGGTGCCTGTGCCGAATGTCCCAAGGAATGCGCTAATATCGAAACCGGTGCTGTCAATTGTAAAGTCCAAAAGCCCGTTCAGGTCAAACCCAAAATTGCTAAGGCTGTTATCACTGGTGGCGTTACCTGTGCGCACTTCTATCAACATATCTTTGATTTTATCAAGACTAGTTTTTATCTGACTGGTATCAGTTTTGCCCGACATAGCGATTTCCGCCTCGGTTTCACTGAATAATGTTTCAATTTCGCGAGTATTCAATCCGATATATTGGATTTTCTGGGCAACTTCTTGTAATTCATTTGTTGCAGACTTTAATGCACTTTCCGCCTTGGCATAGTTTTTCAGGTTTGCGCTACAACTGCAACGTCCCTGGTTATCATCCAAAACATTGCAATAATTATCCATACATGCAGCATATTGCGCCTTGCAGTAATCTGTCATTTCGGCAAGGCTATCCATATCTTGCAGGCTGGTTGCCGTTGATGTAGACATATCTGAACCAGATAAACTGTTTGCTGCACTGGCCACACGAATTGTTGGAACACGTGCGCTTACACCAGTACCGCGGACACTGATACGTGTGCTGTTCGCGTTGTACAGTGGTGTTGATGATGCTGCACCGTTCGCGTTGTACAATGGAGTTGTTGTTGTATCTACATATCCAATTGTTCTTATTTCCGAGGTTTGACTTGTTGTTGCTGCACGAGTCGCAGTTCCAGGTGATGTGCGGTTTGATGTGGCACTGCGTGATGTCACACCCGAACGACTTGGCTCTGATACGGTACGTGGCGATGTACTTGTCCCGGTGCGCGCTGCGACAACACGACCATCAGCAGCCGATGATGTACGACCCGAAGCCGCAGTTCCACGAGATACTGGTGCCACGCGGGACGAAACCGCCTGGGATGAAACACTACGCGAAGATGTTGTGTACGGCTGACGTGAAACTTTTATAGGCGCCACGACTGTTGGGGTCACAATCGGTTCTGTATCGAATTGTTCATCTGTGACTTCGTCCATATCTGAATATTCAATAGGCAATTCGTCATCATAAAAAACAGGCGCAACCTCCGCCATTGCAGGTGTCACCAACAGCCCAATCAGCATAAAAAAACGTCTTTTCATTGAAAAACCTTTCCTTCCTTAGTCAAGATTTTATCATTTTTATGAATTTTACGCAAGCCAAACAAACAACTTTTTTAAATTTTTTTATTAAACGCGGAATAAAATCTGAACACCGATAACCTTGCGAAACAAACAACAACAATCTATAATAAACATACATATGAAAAACGCACGCAATACATTGCAAAAAATTTTTTTAATGGCATTGCCATTGGTTGGTTGCACGACAATACCAACAAGTTTGCGCGACCGGCGACTTGCGACATATAATCCGAAAATTATTGCATCAGATTTTGAATACGACCCGATGCAGACACCAATTGCATCACAATATAAATCGGAATTGTCACGCGACAAATCTGTGACCGGCGCATCGTTAATTGAAGATGGCCTGTCCGCATTTGTTATTCGTGCGGCATTTGCACGCATGGCGACCAAGACGATTGATTTACAAACGTATATTTACAGTAATGATTTTTCATCGCATGTTTTGATTGGCGAATTAAAAAAAGCAGCCGACCGTGGTGTAAAAATCCGAATTTTGATTGACGACTATGGAACACGTTCAGATATCGCCGATGTGATACTTCTTAATCAACATCCAAACATAGAAGTAAAAATTTTTAACGCAGTGCGACATCGTTCACGCATTTTATATTACCCAGAAATATTATTTGATTTTAATCGTCTGAATTCGCGCATGCATAACAAACTGTTCATCATCGATAATGTCGCGATGATTACCGGCGGTCGCAATGTCGCCAGCGATTATTTTATCCCAGAAACATCATCAAACTTTTCCGATACCGATGTATTATTTCTTGGGGCGGTTCCGCGCGATGCGACCGAAAGTTTTAATCAGTACTGGGCGCATCACTTGGCGGTACCGGCATCCGTTATTCCCAAGGCTGTATCAAAACGCGCTATGCAAAAATTAGAAAATAAATTTAACAAAATTCAGGAAACCAGTGCAAAAAACGCGCGAAAATATAATACGATTATTTCATGGGCAATACGTGAATTTAAAATGAAAAATTTTGATTTCTGTTGGGGGCATGGACAATTTATCGCCGACCCACCCGAAAAAGTTGAAATGCCCAAAGAAAAAAAAGAAAAATACACGGGCGAAATTATTACCACACTTAATAAACTTTGGCACGACACCAAACATAACATATACATATCGGCGGCATACCTGGTTCCGGGCGATGGCGGTATGAACGCGGTGCATCACAGCAAAAAAAATGGTGTTGATATAACAATTATCACAAATTCATTGGCATCTACAAATGCAACGACTGTATATGGTAAATGGGAAAAATATCGCAGCGAACTGATAAACGCCGGTGTAAATGTATACGAATTTATGTCGGCGGCTGAAAACACGCGTGATAAATTGTACGACCGCGACAAATCGCGATTTTCCATTATGCACAGCAAAACAATTGTCTTTGACGACAAAATTTCATGGATAGGCAGTTTCAACCTGGACCCGCGCAGCGCATATTACAACACCGAAAATGTTGTTATTTTTGAGTGCCCAGAATTTGCAAAGAAACTGCGTGATATGATTATGCACGACACAAAAACATCATGGCATGTCACGATAAATAATGGCGAAACCACATGGACAGGGCAAAAAAAGAATGATTGTGAACCATGTATATACAATTATGACCCCGATACCACAATATTCAGACGCATACTGAAAACAATCTCAAAAATTATCCCCGAAAAATTCGTCTGATTACAATACGTTGATAAAAATTTAAAAATTTTTTTATTTTTTTACATTTTTTCTCTTGACCCACGATTCGTTTTTGTTCTATCATCCGTGTATAGACAAAGGGACCGAATAAAAAACGCCCAGAAATCTAAAGGGAACGCGGTTTTCTGGGGAAAAATAAAAAACAAATAAAAATTTAATTCAGTCTTTTGTAAATACACAATGTAAATACAAACTGGCTTAAGTTTTTGCAACCACACCCAGAAAGGAGGGAACGCACATGCCGAAAAACATCAAAGAAATTATGATTGCCCTGCACAAAGTTTTAAGTACAACTGTGTGGGTCAATGCCGACCGCCAAATAATATCACTTAGTGACGAATTGCAAATTGGCCACAACAATGCGCCACGTTCAATCGAAGATTTACCACGCACTTCGTTGGTTGGGGCATATGTTTCATTACAGATTCGAACCGATAATTTTGATGTCGCGGCGGAGTCACTTGAAACAAAAGAATTAGCATTGCGTGTGAAAGAAATGGTCTTTGCCGAAGCAAAACGCATCATGGATGCCGAAAGCGACAAATCCGAAACCAACATCGCGATGGCGGCATAGGTTTAACACACACAAACAAACAGTTTCCGGTTTCCGGAAAGAAGGGAGAGCACATCGGCGGGTAACCGCCGATTGTGTATTTAACAGAACATAAATAAAAACTAGTCCTGTAATTCCGAACGGATGTTAGACAAATCCATTGCACGTGTGCGAATTATATCGTTTAAATCATTTTTGGCTAAATCTGATGCATACCGAATTGCATTTGCAAATGCCAGCGCGTCCGAATTTCCATGTGTTTTTACCGCAAACCCCTTTAATCCCAAAAATGTTGCACCGGCATATGAACGCGGGTCAATTTTATGCTTTAATCGTTTAAATACGTGCACCAGAAAAAATGCGCCAATTATTGCCAACCATGATTTTTTCATATTTTCAGATATAACACGTTTAATAAGTTTCGCGGTTCCTTCTACGGTTTTCAAAACGATATTACCGGTAAAACCATCGGTGACAACAACCTGGACACGACCGGCACTGATATCCGTTGGTTCAACGAACCCCAAATATTCATATGGCAATTCGTCGCGATGTGCCATCAAAACATGGTTAATGCGTTGCAGTGTTTCATTACCCTTGGTTTCTTCTTCACCAATATTTAAAACCCCAAGTTTCGGGCGCGACATTTTACCAATCACTTCGGCATAGACACCACCCAAAATTGCAAAATCAAACAAGTTTTCGGCATCGCATTGAACATTTGCACCTAAATCAAGCACAACCACGCGTGAATCACCCGCACCCGACGGCAACATTGTTGTTATCGCCGGACGCGAAATTCCATCAACCGTTTTTAATGCCAACTTTGACAGTGACATTAACACACCCGTATTACCCGCACTGACAACCGCGGCGGCATTTCCTTCACGAACATCTTTGATTGCCATATACATAGATGTGTTTTGCGCATGACGAATAACATCACGAACTTTATCGGTTCCGCGAATCACATCGGGCGCATTTATAATCGTTGAATTGCGCGCAACGCGTGGATAGCGCGCCAACATTTTGCGTAATTTTTTTTCGTCACCAAAGATATGAAAAAATATATGCGATTCACCATGTTGGTACAAAAATTGATTCATACCACCCAATGCAACAATCGGCCCCTTGTCGCCCCCCATCGCATCAATCGCAATAATCTTTTTTTCGTCTGACATTTTTCACATTAAAAAATGCAGAATGGCACAGAATGTGCGCCAAATCTGCAATTTATTTGATTGTTCTTATTTTGCACCACATGCCGGGCAGACATGATGTGGACGTTTTTTTTCGCCACATGTCTTGCATACACCGCATGGCATTACCGACAATGCGTCATGACTGCGACGTTGCGCGCTGCGTGCTTTACTGGTTTTACTTCTTGGCGTTGCCATTTTTCTATCCTTTTTTATTTCATCCCGTTTATTCTAGTATAATATCAGATTTTTGCAAGAAAAAGTTTAATCTGATATTACCTTGGCCACGAACATACCGTGATTGTGCATCAGACCAATCACCGCACTGTGGTCATCCAGCCCCAGATAGAATTTATATCCATCTGATTCTAATTCCTTTATCTTGGCCAGTTTATATTCAGCGGTTGTGCCAGGATAATCATGCGGCTTGCAAAATACCAATTTTTTGATATTTGGCAAAAGATTATCTATAAACGCATCAACCTTTGCCTGACCCATTGCCCAGCGACCCGTGATAAAGACAATCGTAAAATCGCGTCCCAATGTTTCCAATACGCGTATCATATTCGTATTTGGTTCACCGAAACGGTCATAGTCAGCAATTGCCCATTTCTTGCTGACTACGCCATCTATATCACAAAAGATTGCCGGTTTTTCATTCATGAACGTGACAATTACAAATCCAGCAACTGTTGATTTTCACCACCTTCACGTGCCAACCTTTCTGCCTTTTCTTCCGCTTTGGCGATTTCACGAACACGGCGCACATATGCACCGGTTCCAATCGGAATCAGACGGCCAACAATCACGTTCTCGTTTATACCGACCAATTTATCGGTTGCACCGTTAATTGCCGCATCAACCAAAACCTTGGTTGTTTGTTGGAACGATGCGTTTGATATGAACGAACGTGTCGTCAATGATGCACGGGTCAAACCAACCAACACCTGGGACGCAACCGCCGGACGGCCACCATCGTGCACAACACGTGCATTTTCTTCTTCAAAGTCAACACGGTCAACAACATGTCCCATCAAGAATCCTGTATCACCCGGGTCGGTGATTTCAACACGACGCGTCATTTCACGAATCAGAATTTCAATGTGTTTATCATTGATAGACACACCCTGAAGACGATATACTTGCTGAATTTGTTCAACCATAAATGTTGCCAATGCCTTTTGTCCCAAAATACGCAAAATATCTTGTGGCACCGGGTCACCGTCAACCAACTTGTCCGCCTTTTTTACAACATCGCCACTGCGCACCAAAAGGTTTGTACCCTTTGGCACCGCATATTCAACCGGCGCGGTACCATCATCTGGTTCAATGCGAACAATGATTTTTGATTTTGCATCTTCCAATTCAACCGTTCCGTCAATCTCGGCAAGCAATGCCGGATTTGCCGGACGACGAACCTCTAGCAATTCTTCAACGCGTGGCAGACCACCCGTAATATCGCCTGTACGTTTCGCCTGGACCGGGATGCGCGCCAAAACATCACCTGCGGCAACCGTTGCACCATTTGACACCATCAGCACCGAATGTATCGGCAGCAAATATTCCGCAACCTTTTTACCGCCCAATGACAAGACATCGCCTTTTTCATTTACCAGACGGATTGCCGGCTGCATTGCCTTTTTGGTATTGGTTTTCCAATTTATAACTTTGCGCGAAACGATACCAGTTGTTGCATCAACTTCTTCTTGGAAAGAAACATTTTCAACCAAGTCATTGAAGTTTACAATACCGTCTTTTTCGGCGATGATTGTGTTGGAATAAGGATCCCATTCGGCAACCTTGACACCCTTTTCAACGGTGTCACCATCGTTAACAATCAACATAGATGCGTATGGTAATGCACAACTGAACAATTCGTCACCCTTTGGTGAAACAACTGCGACCTTGCCATTACGAGACAAGACGACGATACGCCCCGCCGAATTTTTGATTGTATTCACACCAATCAATTTTATTTTACCGGCGACCGGAACTTCAATATAGTGGCTTTCTGCGCCACCCGATGCAATACCACCGATGTGGAAGGTACGCAAAGTCAACTGAGTTCCAGGTTCACCAATAGATTGACCGGCAACGACACCAACCGCTTCGCCGACATGAACCAACGACTGGCGCGACAAATCCATACCATAGCATTTTGCGCACAAACCATCACTGCAACATGTCAGAACACTGCGAACATCAACACTTGGCAAACCAGATTCATTTATCTTGCGTGCAGCAACCTTGGTCACCAATTCACCCGCCGGAACGATGACTTCCTTGGTAATTGGATGAACAATGTCATGTGCCGCCGTACGACCCAACACAACATCCCCCAGTGGAACGGACAGTGTGCTGCCCTGGTACACCGGCTTTGCGGTGATAAATTCGGTCGTGCCACAATCGTGTTCAGTAATAACTGTGTTCAATGCCAAGTCCACCAAACGACGTGTCAAATAACCCGCCTGCGCCGTCTTTAACGCGGTATCGGACAAACCTTTACGCGCACCGTGGGTTGATGTAAAGTATTCCGCCATTGTCAAACCTTCTTTAAAGTTTGAAATAATCGGAACTTCAATAATTGAACCATCGGGCTTCTGCATCATACCACGCATACCTGCCAACTGTTGAATTTGGGTCTTGGAACCACGCGCCTTGGAATCTGCCATCATATAGATTGAATTCCAATCGTCACCATGATTTTTACCCAATGCCGCAAACGCCAAATCACCAAGCTTCGCGGTCGTCTTTTGCCACAAATCAATCAATTTGTTATAACGTTCACCACTTGACAGCAAACCGTTTTGATATTGTTCTTCAATATCTTTTGCCGCTTTTTCAGTTTCGGCAATCATATTGTCTTTTTCTTCTGGAATAACCACGTCGTCAAATCCGATTGAAATACCACTGCGTGCCGCCTGTTCAAAACCGGTGTTCTTTAATGCATCGGCAAGCAGAATCATCGCCTTATCACCACAACGTTCGTATGTTGTCGCTAACAATGACTTAATGTCACCAGCACCCATAACTTTGTTTACCAAATCAAACGGCATATTTTCAGACTTTGGCAACAATTCACCGATAATCATACGACCCGCCGTTGTTTTGTAATTTTTACCATTGATACGCGCTACAATCGGTGTATGCAGTGTAATTGTTTTGTTTTCCAATGCCAATTGCACTTCGTCCATACCACTGAAACGCGGTGATTTTTCGGTGTGTTCGCCATTTATCAACGAAATATAGTAAATACCCAAAACCATGTCCTGGGATGGAACGGTCATAGGTTCACCATTTGCCGGTGATAAAATGTTATTTGTTGATAACATCAGTGTGCGTGCCTCTAATTGCGCCTCTAATGAAATTGGCACATGCACCGCCATCTGGTCGCCGTCAAAGTCCGCATTGAATCCCTTACATACCAATGGATGCAGACGAATTGCCTTGCCTTCAATCAAAACCGGTTCAAATGCCAACAGTGATAATCTGTGCAAAGTTGGCGCACGGTTCAGCAATACCGGATGTTCATGAATAACTTTTTCCAATATTTCCCAAACAACATCTTCGCCATTTTCAACCATTTTACGTGCGGTCTTTAATGTGTTTGCATAGTCACCCGCCATCAAACGCGCAAAGACAAAAGGCTTAAACAATTCCAATGCCATCGCCTTTGGCAAACCAACCTGATGCATTTTTAATGATGGTCCCGACACAATAACACTGCGGCCCGAATAATCTACACGTTTACCCAACATGTGCATACGGAAACGCCCCGATTTACCATGCAACGCACCCGACAAAGATTTCAGCGGACGGCGATTCTGGGAAACCATTGGACGCGCCTTGTGTTCATTATCAAACAGCGAATCAACCGCTTCCTGTAACATGCGTTTTTCGTTGCGAATAATGATATCTGGGGCATGCATTTCCATAAACCGTTTTAAACGATTATTACGAATAATCACACGACGATATAAATCATTCAAATCAGATGCCGCAACATGTCCCGCATCCAATGTGACCAATGGACGCATATCTGGTGGAATAACCGGGATGATGTCTGGCAACATCCATTGTGGTTCAGTTTTAGAATCCAAGAAAGCTTCTACTAGTTTTAATTGTTTGATAATTGCTTTACGTTTAGCCTCGGATTTGGTTTCCGCCAATTCGGCGCGCAAACGTGTTCTTTCGTCACCCATATCCAGGTTTGCAATAATGCTGCGTACACCTTCGGCACCAATACCGACACGGAACGCATCTGGACCAAATTCTTCAACGGCGGCACGGTATTCATCTTCACTGATAACATCGTACTGTTTCAAATTTGTTAAACCGGGTTCAATAACAATATACGCATCGTATGATATAACCTGCTCTAATTTCTTTTGCGACAGATTATTTAACAGTGTCGCGATTTTGCCTTCACGCAGGAACCAAGTATGTGCAACCGGCATTGCTAACTTGATGTGCCCCATGCGTTCACGACGAACCGATGATGAACCAACCTCGACCCCGCAACGTTCGCAAACAACACCACGGAATTTGATTCTCTTGTATTTACCGCATGCACATTCATAGTCTTTGACCGGACCAAAAATCTTTTGACAGAATAAACCATCGGCCTCGGGTTTCAACGAATGATAGTTGATTGTTTCTGGTTTTGTGACTTCGCCATGTGACCAAGAAAGAATTTCTTCGGGTGACGCAATCGTCACACGCAACGCATCAAATTGTTCCCTGGTTTCAATTTGTCCAAATATCTTTTGCAACATATTTGCCATTTTCATAGTCTCCTTAGTTATTAGTGGTTAGTAGCAGTGATTAGTGATGGCAGTGATTAGTAAAAGTTTTACTAACCACTAACCACTTACACTATCCACTAATCTATTTTCTTTGGTGTCATTGCCAATCCAAGTCCGCGCAATTCACGCACAAACACGTTAAATGCCTCGGGCGTGCCGGTTTGAATATCATCACTGCCGGAAATGATGGATTCATACATCTTGTTTCGGCCGGTGATATCATCGGACTTTACCGTTAACATTTCACGCAGCAAGTGTGCCGCACCATGTGCCTCCAATGCCCAGACCTCCATTTCACCAAGTCTTTGGCCACCCATGTGGGCTTTACCGGATAACGGCTGTTGCGTCACCAACGAATAACTTGCGGTGGAACGCGCGTGAATCTTTTCATCAACGAAATGATGCAGTTTCAACATATACATCACACCAACGGTGACCGGACGCGCAAACTTTTCACCTGTGACACCATCGTACAATGTGAACTGGCCGGTTTCAGGCAAATTCGCCAACTTCAGCATCTTGCGAACATCTTCGGGGGTTGCACCGTCAAATGTCGGGGTTGCCATTGGCACACCATCACGCAGCAATTCTGCATTTGCACGAACATCGGTATCGGTCATTTTCGCCAATTTTTCGGCGGTATCTTTGCCGTAAATCTTGCCCATGATTGAACGCAGGTCATCGGTGACGGCGCGTTTCTGTTTCACTTCGTCAAGAACGGCGCCAATCTGTTCACCCAACGCGCGTGCCGCCATACCAAGGTGTGTTTCCAAAATCTGACCAAAGTTCATACGACTTGGCACACCAAGCGGATTCAGAACGATATCAACCGGGGTTCCATCCTCCATGTGCGGCATGTCTTCAATTGGAACGACACGGGATACAATACCCTTGTTTCCATGACGGCCCGCCATTTTATCACCCGGTTGCAGTTTCATTTTGTGCGCGATGTAAACCTTAACTTCTTTTAAAACACCGGCATTCAATGAATTGCTTTCTGTTGCCTTTTCAATTTCACGGTCCGCGTTTTCATTCAACTGTTTCAGTTTGATAAGATGCTGTTCACGCAGTTCGTCTATCTTTGTCTGGGCTTCTTTGTTATTCACAACCAATTTTTTAACATCAACCGGTTTGATACCTTCAAAGACTTCCTGGGTCAGATTTTTACCAACGAATGGCTTTAAACTGCCGGTGCCAGATTCAATTTTATGACCTTCGGCAATCTGGAAAATCTGGTCTGCGAAACCTTTTTCAATAATCGCGATTTCTTCGTCACGGTCTTTGTTGATACGGTTAATTTTTTCCAATTCAATCATCTGAGTGCGTTCATCTTTTTTAACACCATGACGTGTCAAGATGTTCACACCGATAACCGTTCCTTCTTCGTTTGGACCAACACGCAGTGATGTATCTTTGACATTTAATGCCTTTTCACCAAAGATATTACGCAATAACGCTTCTTCGGGTGTCAGCAATGTTTCAGATTTTGGTGAAACATGTCCAACCAAGATATCACCCTGTTTAACGCGCGCACCAATATAGATAATACCGGATTCGTCCAAATTCTTTAGCGCTTCTTCACTAACATTTGGAATATCACGTGTCAAACTTTCTGGGCCTAATTGAGTATCACGAACCTTGATTTCTTTTTCAACGATTTTCACCGATGTGTAAACATCATCACGTGAAATCTTTTCAGAAATCACAATAGAGTCTTCATAGTTATACCCACGCCATGGCACAAACGCAACCAATACATTGCGTCCCAAAGCTAATTCACCATAGTTCATTGATGAACCATCTGCGATAATATCACCCGCCGAAACGCGGTCGCCCGCCTTGACCAACGGTTTCTGGTGCAGAATTGTGTCATTATTTGAACGTTCGTATTTTTCCAAATTATAAATATCAACGCCGGTCACGACATTGCGGCTGTTCATACATTTAACCACAATACGTTTCGCATCTGCAGATTCAACAATACCGCTATGCTTTGCGACTTTGCCTGTACGCGAATCACGTGCCACTTCGCGTTCAATACCGGTACCAACCAATGGTGTTTGAACACGCATTAATGGAACCGCCTGGCGTTGCATGTTTGAACCCATCAACGCACGGTTCGCGTCGTCGTTTTCAACGAATGGAATAAGTCCAGTTGAAATTGACACAACCTGGCGCGGTTCAACATCAATCAGGTCAATTTCTTCACGCGGAACACGGGTAAATTCACCATCAACACGCGCCGTCACCATATCTTCGGACAAAACACCTTTGTCGGTGGTTGGGGTATTACCCTGGGCAATTTTGTGCCCCAGTTCTTCGTCCGCGGTCAGATATACCATTTTGTCGGTAATCTTGCTGTTTTCTACAACATAGTACGGTGTTTCAATGAATCCATACGGATTAACACGCGCATACGATGCCAAGTGGTTAATCAAACCAATGTTTGCACCTTCGGGTGTGTTAATTGGACACAGACGACCATAGTGTGTTGGATGCACGTCGCGGACATCAATTCCGGCACGTTCACGATTTAACCCGCCCGGTCCCAATGCAGATATACGACGTTTGTGTTCCAATTCAGACAACGGATTATACGCATCCATAAATTGTGATAATTGACTGGTTCCCAAGAATTCCGCGACTAACGACATCAACGGATTAACATTAACAACATCCTGGGGTTGCATTGTCGCAATATTTGGTGATGACAAACTTTCACGAACCAAGCGTTCAATACGAACCATACCGGTACGGAAATTCTGTTCAAGCAATTCGCCAACGGTGCGAACACGACGATTTGACAGATTATCAATATCATCAATCGTATCTTTGTGGTCAATGATATTAGTCAATGTCTTTAACACCGCCAAGAAATCGTTTTTCGTCAGCAAACGTTCGTCTTCGGGTTTTTTCCCAGAATCTATTTTTAAACGCTTGTTCATTTTGAAACGACCAACCGGTGACAAATCATAATATGCCGCTTCAAATCCTTGACGCAGGAACAGATTTATCGCCGCTTCTAGTGTTGGACGTTCGCCCGGACGAATGATGTTATAGATTTCAATCAATGCTTCTTCACGATTGGTTGTTTTATCGGCAACCAATGTGTTGCGCATATGCGAAGTAATAGTTGTGTTGTCAATAGATATCAATGATATTTCTTTGATACCTAATTTTTCAATATCTGCCAAAACTTCTTCGGTGATTTCGGTTCCAGATGGATATATTACCTGGTCACCAGACATAACCGCATCAAACAAATATTCTCCAACCAGCGCATCTGGTAAAATACCAAATTCCTTGGATGCAGATTGAATCTTACTTAAACGTTTTGCATTCAAACGATCACCTTTTTCGGCGATTGGCTTTTTATCTTTTGGATTTATCAAATCATAATTCAGACGATATTTATCCAATCCATCAAATACAGATGTTTCACCAATCCACATCTTGCCATTTGTTTTTAACGGTATACGTTTATAGAACACCGATAATATTTCGGTATCTGACATACCACGAATTGTTGTTTTGCGTGGTTCGGCAATCCATTTCTTTTCGTCTTCGGCGCATGGCAAACAACGCAACAGAACCGTTGCCGGCACTTTACGACGACGGTCAATACGAACATAAATAACGCCTTTGGATTCTTCAAAGTCAATCCACGACCCATGGTCCGGGATTATACGCGCAGTATATGTAATCGGATTACCGGCGATTTTCGCCTCTTTGGTGGTTGCAAAGACAACACCTTGGGTACGATGCATTTGGGATACAATAACGCGTTCGACACCCGATGCAATAAAACTGCCGCGTTCGGTCATTAACGGCACTTCGCCCATAAATATTTCTTGTTCCTTGATATCACGCAATGTCTTTTTGCCATCTTCGGCAACATCCCACAAAATCAACTTCAGTTTTAATTTTAATTTGCTGGAATATGTCATTTTGCGCGCAAGACATTCTTTTACATTATATGCGGGCTTTTCCAAGTTGTATTCAACAAACTCCAATTCGGCGGCACCGGCATAATCCTTAATCGGGAACATTGATGTAAACACATTTTGCAGCCCCATATTTTTGCGGTTTTGGGGTGCAACATCTGCCTGCAAGAAATCGCGATAAGAATTATACTGAATCTCAATCAAATCGGGAAGTGGAGTTTGCAAAAAACTTTTACCAAAAGATTTTCTAAGTTTCTGGATAACTGCCATGGGTTTCAATCCTTTTTTTTATGCACTTTGCAAACGAAACTATTACACATACTCTGTTCTTTACGCCCGTCGCCCGCCGTGGAAAAAATTCCTTGGCGGGCAATGGGTTCGTCACGAAAACGTGACATTTATTTTTTGAACCGTTATTGGTTCGGTGGAATAAATTATTTCAATTCCACTTTTGCACCGGCTGCTTCAATAGAAGCCTTCATCTTTTCGGCTTCGTCTTTTGCAACGGCTTCTTTTACGGTCTTTGGTGCAGATTCAACCAATGCTTTGGCTTCTGTCAGGCCCAAACCTGTGATTTCTTTCACAGCCTTGATAACCGCCAATTTGTTTGCGCCAATATCGGTCAGCACAACATCAAATTCGGATTTTTCTTCGGCGGCGGCACCGGCGGCCGGACCTGCGGCAACTGCCACAGCGGCGGCGGCACTAACGCCCCATGTTTCTTCCAGTGCTTTGGACAGTTCAACTGCCTCTAACACGGTCAATTTAGACAATTCTTCAACTAATTTTTGAATGTCTGCCATTTTTTTGCTCCTATTTATTTTACTGGAAAGTTATATTCCAATAATTATTGATTCTTTTTTCCATACTCTGCCGAAACACGTGCAATGCGCGAACCCGGTTCCACCAAGATACGTGCGATTTTTGCGCGGATTTCCAACAGCGACGGAAGCTTGGATAATTGCACAATGTCGTCAACGCCCAGCACACCCGCATCCATTTTACCACCAACAATGGTCAGGTTTGGATGTTCTTCGGCGAATTTGACCAAAACCTTGGTCACCGCCAGTCCATCGGTTGCAACGGCAACCGCGGTTGGACGCTTCATCAAATCGGAAACGGCGACAAAATCAGTATCTTGCAATGCCAATTTCATCAAACGATTTTTGACAACTTTGAAAACCGAAACCAGCGGGCGCAGTTCATTACGCAACCCTTCCATTTCTTTTACGGTCAGACCGTGATTTTCAACGACAAAAACGCCGTTTGCTTCCTTTAAGGACGACTGCAACGCAGAAATCAAGTTTGACTTTTCTTCGCGTTTCATCTTTTTACCCTTACTTCTGATTCACCCGGAAACCGAGTAAACCATTTTTTGTTAAACTTTCCATCCGATTTTCATCGGGATGGGACCATTTCCTGTCCCAAAGAATTTTCTTTGTCTATGATGGAAATTAAGCGTTGCCGCACCATCAGTCTTGGACAGAAATCTTGTTTGCGATTTGATGCAGCCGCACCAAATCACATTTATTATTTTGCATCGATATGCAGACCCGGACCTTGGGTTGTTGCGACCGCAATACCCAAAATATATTGTCCCTTGGTTGATGCCGGTTTAACCTTTTTCAACTGGTCAATTAACGCATTTGCATTTTCAACCAATTTGTCGGTTGTGAACGACATTTTACCAATACCTGCATGAATGATACCGTTCTTTTCGGCACGATATTCAATCTGACCCGCCTTGGCCGTTTTAACTGCCGCCGCGACATCGTTTGTCACCGTCCCCAGTTTTGGATTCGGCATCAAACCCTTTGGTCCCAGAACACGTGCAACCTTTGACATCTTTGGCATCATATCCGGTGTTGCGATAACACGGTCAAAGTCAATTTGACCACCGGCAACCCGTTCAATCAAATCTTCGCCACCGACAATATCGGCACCTGCCTTTTTGGCTTCGTCCTGTTTGTCATTGGTAAACACCGCGACACGAACCTTTTTACCGGTTCCATTTGGCAGCGACAACATACCACGAATATTTTGGTCGGCCTTGGTCACATCAATTGACAGACGCACCGCAATTTCCAGACTTTCATCAAATTTTTTAGATGTATATGGACGCAACGCATCAATGGCATCCGCCAAAGAATACATTTTTGTCGTATCTAATTCCGCCCATGTTTTTTGTCTTTTTGTAACTTTCATGGCTTATTCCTCCACCTTTACGCCCATTGAACGGCATTGACCTGCAACGATATTCATCGCAGATTCAATGGTAGAGCAATTCAAGTCCGGCATTTTATTTTCGGCAATTTCTTTGATTTGTGCCTTGGTAATTGTTCCAACAAAGTCACGACCCGGCTTATGCGAGCCGATTTTCAGTTTCAATGCCTTTTTAATATAGTACGACACCGGTGGCAGTTTCATGATAAATTCAAAACTGCGGTCTGTGTAAACGGTGATAATGCATGGAATCGGCATACCCGGTTCTTTATCAGACGTTTTGTCGTTAAATTGCTTACAAAATTCGGCGATATTAACACCCGCCGCACCCAGCGCCGGCCCGATTGGTGGCGCAGGATTTGCCTGCTTTGCGGGGACAACCAGTTTTACAATCCCCTTCAGTTCTTTCTTTGCCATTGTTCATCCTTTTTGTTTGGATTCGTGGTGCGATATGGCGCATCTACCACGACTGTTTGTTTTTTTGCATGCCTTGCACACGCCCGCCGATTTTTCAAAATCGGTTAAACCCGTTCGACCTGTTCAAAGTCTAATTCAACATTCGTTTCACGACCGAACACCAAAATTGTCACTGTCATTTTTTGCTTTATATTATCAACATCAGACACAACACCATTAAAGTTCGCAAACGGACCTTCGATGACATGAACCTCTTGACCAATTTCATACATAATATCATCGGGAACGGTACTGCCCTCTTCTACCTGCTTCAACAATCGGCGGGCCTCTTCTTCGCTGACCGCGATTGGTTTTTGACGCGCGCCCAGGAACATTACAACCTGGGGCATCAGTTTTACCAACGAAAATGTTTCATTGTTCATGACCATTTGTACAACGATATAACCCGGAAAGAATTTCTTTTCGGTTTTGACACGTTTACCGGCCTTGATTTCGGTGACTTCCCGTGTTGGGACCAATATTTCGCCAAAATACGCATTCAGGCGGCGTTTATCAATTTGTTCACGCAGGTTGCGTGCGACCTTGTCTTCGCACCCGGTATGAACATTTACAACAAACCATTGCATTTTATCTTCCATGTAAAGTCCCCTTAGATCCACGCGTTAGAAAATCCAACCAACCAAAGCATTTAAAATACTGTCAACCACAAAGAAAAACAGTGCCGCCGCCGCCGAAAATACCAGAATCATTATTGTTGCGCGAACAACCTCGGCCCGGGTTGGCCAAACGATTTTAAACCACTCCGCACGAACGCCGCGAATAAATTCCATTATTTTCTTCATATGGTGCACCAATTACCTTTGTTATTTTAACCGAAAATGCGCCGCCCGAACCCAAAAAAACTGGCAGGGGCAGAAGGAATCGAACCCTCATCCGCGGTTTTGGAGACCGATGTTCTACCATTGAACCATGCCCCTGTTTTTGGACAAAAAGCCCAGAAATTCGCGCACTTGGTCCGAACGCATTCCCGATATCTCTGCGAAGCCTAGCACATATTCGCAGAAAATCAAGCGCAAATATTATAAATATTTTGAACCGGGTGTGCAAGTGTTTTTTATCATCATCCCATGCCCCGACACAGGAATTCTTTATACCGCCCGAGAACCGTCATCCCGGCGCATGCCGGGATTTCTTTATTACACCGCACAAGAACGAATACCGCACTTCGGTGGTGGAAACGAATCGGTGGGATATGCAGAAAACCGAAAAAAATAGTTTTTAAAAATCAAAATTTGACAGCAAACCGCCCAGAAATGCTGGGGTTTTTACAAACTAAATTTGACAGCAAATTTTGAAACGCCCGGAAATCCGCCAAAAAATTGACACAAAAAGGTACCTTTTATGTGACAATAGGGCTGAGGAATTTTTAGTCTTTACAAAAAAATAAAAGAGAGGAAAATGAAAATAAAAGAGAGGAAAACGACAAACAAATCGCTAATATTTGCGGGTATTTTTGCCGCAATTCTGGGGAACAATGCATTTGCAACCGGTGAAAACACAGTCACATCTAAATCCTATGTAGATGCCCAAGATGCATTGAAGCAGGATAAGATTACCGCCAAGACATCCGGTAATGTTGTCACCTATAACGGAACAAGTAATGGTCAGACACAATTCGATGAACGCGGTATTTTTGATTATGATACCAGTGGTGAATGGGATGAAAATGGCGAGTACCAACTTGCGAACGGTCACGAAGGCGATTTGATGACCGCCGGTGATGTGGTATCGGATATAAACAATATATATAATGAAGTAACCAGTGTGAACAATCAAATAATAAATATAAATAACCAGTTGAACGGTCAGACATTGGAATCCATTGGTGTTCCGTCGTTAACCTGTGCTAACCAGGAATGCACACTGTATCAAGTGACGACTAATGCGGGCATCGCACATAAATTATACAGTTGCACGACTGCGACCGTTGCCACAGATTGTCCGGCATGTGGAACCGGAACCGTTGCGGCATGTGTAAAAGACGTTTGTAAATGCAACGTATGCAAAGCCGACGGTACACTGGTATCAAGTGCATCAGCATGCTGTTCAGGCAAAACAAGTAACAATATATATTGTGACACACCCGGCAGTGGCTTCGAGTGTAGAAGCAGATAAAAATTAAAAAATCCGCCCGAATGGGCGGTTTTTTATTCTGCAATTCTTTACCGTGAATGTGCGACCCACGCACCGAATTTTTTTATATTTTGTGCATTTGCGTAAATTTCAATTTCGTCATGCGTTAAATTCGCACCCATTACACCGTGTTCGTTATGTGCGGCCGCCGCCTGCAGTATTTCCGGGGTTTGACCGTTTACATATTGCAAAACCCGCCAGTCTAATTTCACCGCCAGCAACCGCAGACGAAAACTTTGATTATGAACAAAACGAATAATATATGGTGCATCAAACACCGCCGACAATAAAAATTCTTCGGATGGATTTTCCATTTGTGCGACAACCGTCGGGTTCTTTGCAACCGATTTCAGAATTTTCATTTCTTTTTTGGTCATATATGTCATGCCGTTTGGTTCCGTCATTTTTAACTCCTTTATTTTAACAAATCACGCGCCTGATTCAGCAGACCGATTGCTAAATCTATTTTGGTTGTGTCCAGTGTTGACGGTATTGACAAATCATCATCAGAATTATCGGTAAAGTCAAAAGATTCAAATGATGTCGCATGTGATGCATTGACCGGTGTTGTTTTCTGAATTGCCCAGGGCTTTATTTCATCGGTTAAAAATTCGCCGTTTCGTATCAGTTTTTTAACACCGGCAATTGTCATGCCACGATTATATAACAAATCTTTTATTGTTTTTAATCGCGCAACCGTTTCGGGACGATAATATCGCCGACCACCCGCACCCGAAACCGGGCGCACAACGGTTGAAAACTGTTTTTCCCAATAGCGCAATGTGTGCGCCGGAATTCCAAGTTCCCGCGAAACATTGTTAATAGACGCAAAGTATTCGTTATCCATTTTCTGTTGCATTTGTTTTGTGCTGTAAACTATCTTATAATATTTTCATGTTGCTTGATAGAGCTAGTTCCTTTTTCTTTAATAGACTGTAATTTGCCGAAAATCGCATAACGTGTATCAAAATCACACGTATATTTTTTGTCGCCTATTTCAACATAACTGAAACCTGCTTTATCCTGAGAATCATACTGAGTAACCATAACAAATTCTGTTTTATTGTTCCTTGTTACAATAACGCCTGACTCGTATCCCGAGCCAACACGTCTCCATATGGGTTCTTTACGTAACTCTGTAGGTCTGGTTGCTAATATCATATTCACGGTTGCCAAACTAAGCTTGGAAGCTTTCTCTTGTTCCACGGCTAGCTCCTTTTATTCTAAATTATCTTCTTGTTCGTCTGCGCCATCCGATTCAATAGATATTGCCGACATAACCTTTTCATTTTCCGCCGTGCGGAACAATGTCACACCCGCGGTGCTGCGCCCCGCAATGCGAATATCCGATGCCGGCGTGCGGATAATTTTTCCACCGTCCGTCACCATGATAACATCGTTGTCTGCATTTACCGGGAAAGACCCCGCAACCGCGGTATTTTTTCCACCCAATTTGATATTGGTAAATCCGCCACCACCACGATGGGTTAAACGATATTCATACGAACTTGTCCGCTTGCCAAATCCGTTTTCAGAAATGGTCAATATGAATTCTTCGCGTGCCGCCATTTCCGCCATTTTGGCATCATCCAGAACCAATGTTGTTGTTTCTTCTTCGGTGTCAGATTCTTCCTCTATGCCGGTTGCGGCACGCCGCGCAGCGCGGCTTTGTTTCACGTATGCCGCACGAACCGCCGAATCCGATTCGCCACGATTCAGCATTGACATACCGATAATTCTATCATCTTTGTTCAATGTTATACCACGAACACCCGTTGAATTACGTCCGGCAAACACGCGAATTTCTGGAACCGGGAATCGGATACAGCGACCACGATATGTCGCCAAGAATACATCTTGGTTTTCATTACATGGCAAAACCGAAACCAAACTGTCGCCGTCGTCCAACTTCATCGCGATTTTTCCATTTGCGCGTATTGAATCAAAATCACTCATACGATTGCGGCGCACTGTGCCCGATGCCGTCACAAACATCAAGAAGTGTTCAGTCCCAGAATCTTTTATCGCAGCAACATCTTCATCGGGAACCGGTAAAATCGCCGTAATTGTTTCGCCATTTTCCAATGGCAACAAATTGACCAATGGACGACCCTTGGCCGCGGCGGCGGCTTCGGGTAATTTATATGTCTTTAATTTATAACACAGCCCACGTGACGAGAAAAACAACAATGGCGTATGTGTGTTCGCAACAAAAACCTGGACCACATAGTCATCGTCTTTGGTTGACATCGCATTACGACCCTTGCCACCGCGTTTCTGCGCACGATATGTATCCAGTGATACGCGCTTGATATATCCAGTGTTCGAAACCGTGACAACCATGTCTTCGCGCGCAATCAGGTCTTCGATATCTATATCAATTTCGGCATCGGAAATTTCCGTACGACGCGGCGATGCCCAGTTATCACGAACCGCGGTTGTTTCATCACGAATGATTTGAATAATGCGTTCGTGCGATGCCAATATATCCAATAAATCACGAATCTGGGCACCCAATTCAACCAAATCTGCATGCAATTTATCGCGTTCCAACCCGGTCAAGCGATGCAATTGCAATTCCAGAATCGCCTTTGCCTGGTCTTCGGACATATAGAACATGCCGTCTTTGTATTCGGTGTTCGGATCGTCAATCAATTGAATATAGTTTTCAATATCCGATGCACGCCATCCACGCGAAACCAATGCAGTGCGCGCGTCGTCCGGACTTGCCGACGATTTAATCAGTTCGATAACTTCATCTAAATTACCAACCGCCACCGACAATCCCAATAATGTGTGTGCGCGTGCGCGTGCTTTGTTTAAATCAAATATTGTGCGCCGACGAATAACTTCTTCACGGAATTCAATGAATGCATCCAAAACACCACGAACATTGAACAACATTGGGCGACCGCGATTCAATGCCATCATGTTTACCGGGAAATTCGTCTGCATTTCTGTATATTGGAACAAATGATTCAAAACAACATCCGGAATTGCATCGCGCTTTAATTCAATGACGATGCGCAGACCTTCCTTGGATGATTCATCACGAATTTCGGCAATGCCTTCTATTTTTTTATCTTTTGCCAGTTCTGCAATTTTGATAATCATCTGGGCTTTATTAACCTGGTACGGAATTTCATCGACGATAATTGCATCATGGTCATGAAATTTTTCCATATGTGTTTTTGCGCGAACGATGATTGAACCACGACCCGTTGTGTGTGCCTTGTATGCACCACTGCGCCCCATAATAACCGCACCGGTTGGAAAGTCTGGGCCCGGTATAATCTGGAACAAATCATCATCAGAAATATTACGATTGTCCAATACCGCCAATATACCGTTGCAAACCTCGCCCAAATTATATGTTGGAACATTTGTCGCCATACCAACGGCAATACCCGAACCACCATTCACCAAGAAATTTGGAAACTTAGTCGGCAAAACAACCGGTTCTTGCAATGTGCCATCAAAGTTTGGTTGCCAATCAACGGTGTCTTTATCCATATCTTCCATCAATGTCGCGCCTAGTTTGGACAAGCGCGCCTCGGTATAACGCATAGCCGCGGCCTTGTCACCATCGCGCGAACCAAAGTTACCCTGCCCCTGGACCAGCATTTCGCCCATGGAAAAATCCTGGCCCATGCGAACCATGGCCTCGTAAATAGAACTATCGCCATGGGGATGATATTTACCCATAACATCACCAACAATACGCGCCGATTTTACCGTTGCACGTGTCGCCGGCGCAACATCATTCATAACATATAAAATACGGCGATGCACCGGTTTACATCCATCGCGTACATCGGGTAACGCACGGTCTACAATAACCGACATCGCGTAATCTAAAAAACTTGTCCGCATTTCGTGTTCCAGCGAAGATTGCGGAACCCGAACTTCGTTAATTTCATTTATTGTATCTGTATCTGACATAACTTGCTCTTTCCTTAATGTTTTTAGCAAATAGAACATAGCAAATTTTTGCCCCCCGGGTCAAGAATAAACCAACAAAAAATCATATTGACAAAACAAACCGTTTGTAATATTCTTGTGTAAAAACATAGGGGAATAAATATGGAAAAGACAGCTACATCAACCGCGGCTTTAATTGGTCCATTGCGCAGTTTATTTTGGTTTATATTTGTATACCATTTAATTTTGCTTGCGCTGCAAAAGATGGGGTTGGTAAAAAGTAAATAAAATATTTGCTTTTTAATAAAACATATGATTAAATATACGCACAAAAGGATTTGAAATGGCAACAAAAAGAACTTATCAACCGTCAAAAACACGTCGCATTCGTACGCATGGTTTTCGCGCACGCATGGCGACCAAGGGTGGACGCGATGTATTAAATCGTCGTCGCGCGACGGGTCGTAAACGAATCGCGGTTACCGCAGCAAATTAAAATAAAAACACCGCCGTTTCTTGGCGGTGTTTTTATTTATTTATCTTTGCCATGAATTCATCATGGTTTTTTTGTTCGTCATCGGGAATCGGAAATTCACGATACGGAAAGTCGGCACCAATTTTTGGATGCGCCAAAAACGCATCATGTTGTTTTGCGACAATATCGGCAATTTCCGGTGCGGGCGCAGTATTTTCTAATTCTAAATAAACCTTTGCCAAGATTTCCGAATCGATTAACGCGCCATGCGCATCGGCACGCGCCGTCAGTGATATTCCATACCACTTTGCCAACGCGTCCAATGTATAACTTTTGGGACCAAATACACGATTACGCGCAATAACCAGGGTGTCTTGCTGCTGACTGCGGGGAATCGGGGGCAATCCCAACATTTCCAATTCGTGATTAACAAACGGAAAGTCAAAGTCCAATCCGTTATGCGCAACAATCGGCGAATCACCAATAAATTCCAGGAACTTTGGCGCGACCACCGACATCTTAGGCTTATCATCCAGAAACGCGTTTGATATTTTATGAACCATATATGTTTCGGGCGGAATTATTTTACCTTCGGGATTTATGTATTCGTGAAATGTTCTGTCGGTCAATTTGCCGTCAATAATTTCAACCGCACCGATTTCAATACACCGGTCACCCCGCAAGTATTCAAAGCCGGTTGTTTCAATATCAAAGCAAATTACACGTGCCATGTTAAAATACCCTTTCCCAATTAAAAATTTATGCTATTATAATAAAGCAATGAATTTAATGCTAGCAAATCTTAACCCAGAACAAAAAAAAGCAGTTGAAACCACCGAAGGTCCGGTTTTGGTACTGTCGGGTGCAGGAACAGGCAAAACATGTGTCTTGGTGACGCGTGTTGCGTATATATTGGCAAATAATCTTGCCCAGCCGTGGCAGATTCTGGCATTGACCTTTACAAACAAGGCCGCAAATGAAATGAAAAACCGTATCGGCAATATGTTATCCAAAACAAATGATGAATTTATTGCGCGTGATTTATGGTGTGGAACATTTCATTCAATATGTCTGCGGATTCTGCGCACGAATGCAACGCGAATCGGGTTGCTATCGGATTTTGTTATATATGGCGAAGATGAACAAAAAATGGTTCTTAAAAATGTTTTTGCCGCAATGGGTGCCGACCCAAAAGAAATGGATGCCGCCGAATGGGTGGAAAAAATTTCAAACATAAAAGATACCGGAAGTATTGAAAATGCGAATATTGGTGCGCGCACACGGCAAATAATAGATAACTATAACGCGGAACTGAAACGCATTGGCGCGGTGGATTTTGGTGATATTATACTCTATGTTTTGGAACTGTTTGAAAAACATCCAGATGTTTTAGAAAAATATCAACGGCAATTTAAGTATATAATGGTTGATGAATTCCAGGATACAAATAACGCCCAAATGCAATTACTGAAATTACTGACACGGGGAACGGAATGTCCGAATATCTGCTGTGTTGGTGATGATGACCAATCTATCTATTCGTGGCGTGGGGCCGAAATCAAAAATATACTTGATTTTGAAAAAACATTTCCGGGCGCAAAAATCATACGACTGGAAACAAATTATCGCAGTACCGGAAATATACTTGGGGCGGCGAATTCGCTGATACGACATAACAATGGACGATTGGGCAAAGATTTGCATCCGGTGGATGAAAAATCCGTTGGTGAACCGGTTTATGTTTTAACTGTGCCATCGAATTATGACGAAGCGCGTTTGATAGCAGATACAATTTTGCGCTATGCGAACGGGAAATATTCGGATTATGCGGTCTTGATTCGTACTGGTTCTTTATCGCGTGGTTTTGAAGAAACATTTGCAGAAAATCATATTCCATACCGATTGGTTGGTACAACAAAGTTCTATGACCGATTAGAAATTCGTGATGTTATTGCATATGTGCGTTTGTTGGTTCATCCAACCGATGATATCGCGTTCGCGCGGGTGATTACGCGGCCACGGCGTGGATTCGGTCCATCGGCGATTGCAAAAATGCGCGCCATGGGCGGCGGTTTGATGCATGGATTACGTGCGGTAAATTTTGGTGGCAAACAGGGCACCACAGCAAAAGAATTTTTGGATGCGTTTGATTTTGATTGGCGGTCTATGTCGCCGGTTGATGCGGTAAAAAAATTATTAGAACGCACACGATATATGCAATATTGGAATGAATCCAAAGACCCCGATGCACCGGATCGCATATCAAATATTCGCGATTTAATAACAAATGTGGTTGCAACATATGATTCCCTGGCGGAATTTTTAGAACACGCCGCCCTGATGACCACCGATGATAATGACAACGAAATAAATTCTGATGCATCGGCGGTAAACATCATGACAATTCATGCCGCCAAAGGACTTGAATTTGATACTGTATTTTTACCCGCCTGGGAAGATGGAATTTTTCCAAATGACAAAGCCATAAAAGACGGCGAGCTAGAAGAAGAACGGCGTTTGGCATATGTTGCGTTGACGCGCGCGCGCCGGCGTGTGATTATCACGAATACAATGTCGCGCATGCTCTTTGGTTCGCGACAATATTATTCACCGGCACGATTTATTGCCGAAATGGATGGACGATTTTTAGATTTTGGCGGACGTGCGCCAAGGTATGAAACACCACAATATACCGCGTCAAAACCGAAGCAAAAAATAGAAAGTATTGTTGGTAAATTGGTTGAACATGCGGAACTTGGGCGTGGCGTGGTTATCGAATCGCATGATGACATACTGACAGTTGCATTTAATAAAATCGGTATCAAGAAAGTTGCGCGTAATTTTATAAAATTTATTGGGTAAAAATTTTATTTCTTTAATGCCTTGATAAATTCTGTGGCTTTCTTTTTAGTATCATTATAAAGAGTTTTTAAATCTTTTTGTAAATCACTGCCCAATGCATAGTCTATGCCACCACCAATTGATTTTGCAAATTCTTCGGCATGTGATGCAATGTATGCGACCAACGCGCCGGTAAGTAAAAGTGTTACAACATCCCCATTTATAATTGTGACGGTATGTGCGGCACCGTTTAACGAAATCGCAGTTCCAAGCAATGCGCCACCAATTGCGATTATAATTGAAAATGAAATAAAATAAATCGTGGCATCAACAAATTTCTTTATCTGAGATGATAAATTAGATGATTTAAACAATTCCAAAAATCCGTTGTATATATTCCCGGCAATTCCGGTATACGATGTTTTATTTACGGTTTCTGCAATCGCCGTAAATGGTAACATTATGATAACCAAGAACAAATCTGCAATCACACCAAACATGATAAACGCAAACTTATATGCGGTAAATATAAACAGACATGTCAAAACCAATCCAAATACAACACTAAATGTACTGGTCCCAAATCCATGTGTGAACAAATCCCATCCAAACTTTATTGCCCCGTAGTAAAAACCCGCCAAACGCGCCGGTATACACATTATGCTTGCCGCCGTTGATGCATCCATTGCGGTTGTTCCGGTCATATTGGATTTCGCGTACGCATGAATTGCGGCACAGTTATCCGATAATGTAAACCCCAGCGTTTCGGTCACAGAATCTAAAATAATGTTTGATATGTATGAACCGAATCGAACAATCGGTCCCATAATCATACCAAAAAATTCTTGTAATCCACCACCCAACAAAATCAACCATATCACCAGTATTAAACCACGACGGAACATATTTTCAACCGTTGGCATCGCCTTGGTTTTGTCGTCGGTAATCAGTTTATATGATTCAAACATTATCCAAAAAATGAATGCCACAATCAGAAATATATTTACAAATCGCACCAATGAATTATCCAAGACACCCGCAACATACGATAATGCACGCACAAACACGATTCCCAACTTTGCGGTCAGTGGCACACCGGTTTCAACATATTCGCGTTCAAATCCCGATTCAAAATTAGTCATATCATTTTGAATATCGGTGACTAATTTTTCTTGGTTGTGTTCGGTTGTCCATTTGCCAAAATCACCAATATCACCGGTCACCAAATTCGTCTGTACAGCGAAAACCGGCATACAGAACGACACGGCACAAATCGCCATTGAAACAAACGATAAAAATTTCTTTATAATTTTTTTCATTTTTCTTTTATAATCTTATCGGCAAATTCTTGCGGTTTTTTCCATGTCATTTTTACTAATTTTTTCAGGTCACCACCAAAATTATCAACACCGCCCGCATCATTTGATTTAGCAAATGGTTCAAACGATGGTACCGATGCCAATAATTTGTCTATGCGCGGTCCCAATATATAGAAGTATAGACAGAATATGCCAATCATTAATAGTAAAAATCCAAAGCCATCATGCAAAAAATCAAATGCATGCGGATACACAGATTCAATGCGCGCACGTTCAACCGTAAAACAATTACGGAATAAATCTTTATCCAACGCGCCATTAACCATCGCATGATTTTCACATATTGCAAACGCATCATGTACCGCATTTGTTTGCACATTTGTGGTCACCAAATTTGAATCTAATAATGGTGGAAACATACCACTGCCTGGGAAAATTTCGTTGCCGGCGAACGATATTATTGCATATATAATTACGACCTTTAATGAAATTGCGATAACCTTTACCGCCGATTCGACCAACATATCAATTGATTTTTTTAATACCCCAGATGCCATTTTCCAGGTTTTTTCAAATGCAGTTGCCGCAACAATCAACGGCAAGAATATAACCAGAAACACCAATTTGAATATGACGGACAGAATCTGAAAGAATAAATCAAACCCCATAACAACGAACATTATTACAATCAAAAGTCCGGCAATCCATGTCATAATACCACCACCAAGTCCCATCCATGCATAGTTCATCAAAGCGAACCCACCTGCGCCCCCGGCCAGCATGACCGTATTTATATTACCAATCACGCACATAAACGAATTTGACACCGATGCCATTGGATTATTTTGGTCAAATTCTGACGGTACGCATTGCGCAGAATTTGATACGCCTGTCGCCGCCATGGCAAGTTCACTTCCCACATACATAACAGGTGTTATTGTTATGTTTGATAAAGTCTTTAACGATGACACGCCGCCCATACCAAAAGCCCCAATCAACGCACCAACAATCATCACGCGCACGCCAACACGCCAAACGGTATCAAACCACGGTCCGAATGTTAACTTTTTTTCTTTGGTATCCAGTGTGGTTGTTTCTATCATCGCCTTGTAAATATATTTGATACTGTGAATCATCAAGAATATTCCAAAACCAACGACCATCAAAATCCAAAGATTGTCCAATATTGCATTCCAGAACAATTCTGCCGCCGACCCCAACACGGCGAACAAATCATTTACATATCCGCACATAAAGCATCCATTTACCGATGCAACATTTCCATCGCCTGCACCAATCGTCGACATAAAATTGTCTATGTTTGTATATGATAATGACGCACCACCGATTGATGAACTTAAGTACCAAATACCAACCCCCAGCGCAATCGCCCCAAACACAAAACGAATAAGATAACCCAATAACAATTTCTTCATTATTTTTTATTTTCCGTGTCAGATTTTTTATCTGGATTTATTATTTTTTCACCGACTGATTTTACACTGTCTGTAACCAACTTAACCAGTTTTTCGGCATCATTCGCCATTTGTTCGCTTAATTTATTTTCTTCCGACGCCCCAAATGCACCAAGTATCATTTTTTTGACCTGTGGAATCTGTCCGGTAATATAGTTTAATACATAAAGTAAAACTATCATACCAACCAGTGTCAGTGTTTCCATATTATTTCCCGATAAATCCGATTCAAAAACCGCCCCTGATGTAATCGCATTCATCAGTTCTGAATCCGATACACCACTGTCCGAAAAGAATCGTGCAACAATAACAATTATTACCAGATATGTAATTACTGCGGCACCTAATGACACAATAGATGCCAATAATTTTTTTATCTGGTCGGTACCCAACCCCCGCCCAAGCGACGACATCCATTCTGGCATATCTCCACCACGAAATGCCATCATCATCAGCGCAATCGGAAACAGAAACGCAAACAGCGCCATATGAACAATAACATCAACAAAATAAAAACAGAATCGTATGAATAATTTAAAAAAGTAATAGAGTATATAAAGACCAATCGCAAACATTATGATATGCCGGAATATTGCGCCCAGTGTCGGCATTTCATTCCATGTGAATGATTTATCTATGATTGCAATCCCCAGTTTCATATATGATTGAAACTGAGTAATTGTTGTCTTCATCAACATAATAATTGTATCACGCAATTCAGGACGATAAAAACCGTCTTCTTTTGTTTTTACCGGTGTTGCATTACGCACATGCTGGTTTACAAATTCGGATGTTGTGTGTAAAACAGACTGGGTATACACCAGTGTGATATCCGCAACCGGTTCAAATGTCACACGTGTTATAAAACGCGGAAAGCCAACACCAATTCCCAACAAAGTTAAAACAACAAGTGAATTTATAACAACGCGAATAACACTTTTTGTATAAAATTTATCGGATGTGTCTGGTTTTTTAGGATTCAAATGTTTAAAGACCGCCCATACTACATAGAATACAAATAATGCAGCAAATATTACAAAGCAGATATCTGCAATCTTGGTATACACAACCGCACCAGCAGACGATACAACATTGAACAAATTGTCAAATATCGCACATCCCCAACACTGGGTGACATTTTCAACAAAACCATTTAACATTTCGTTCATTTACTTTATTATCCCCAGTATCTTTTTAATTGAATCATATGTTCCGCGGGCTTTTTTGCGTGTCGCGTCAAAATCGGATTTTGTTTGATTATATAATCCTGTCATACCCGGTGCATATTTTTCTAGTTGTTCACGGGTCTTATTAAATATTGCATTCATCAAAAAGAATGTAAGTAATGCCGACAGCCAAAGCAACGAATGTCCGCCAAAACTGACGGCATTTGTTGTTAAATATTCTGAACTCAAATTACTGGTCGCACTGCCACCGGCGGCAACACTAAATGACGAACCACCAAAATTAAATAACGCACGCACAACCGCGACATTTACAATTAAAATAAATGAACACGCAATCATCGTCACAACCAGTTTTTGCAACGCAGAAATAATACCACTGAATGGTGGCCATATATCAAACCATTTGTCACTGCGCTTTGCAACCCATGATAAAACCTGGAATGGATAAAGTATCAAGGCAACACCAAAATCAAAAATTCCCTGGATAACCAACAGTGCCATAAACAAATTACATCCGACAAATGTAAATATCAAAATTATACCTGTAATAATATTCATTATGTTTTGTCCGCCGTGCGGGACGATTGTTATTAGACCATTCAGACCACGTGTCAGAAATTCAAAACCGCGTTTTATAACACGATTGTTTGCCGCCGATAAATCAGATACCGAACTGGTTAAGAATTCGCAACTTCGCACACTTAGCCAATCACCCGACAAAACACCCGGCGGACATGTAATATTCTTGGTTTCAACACCGGATTCGTTTACAATATTTGTAATTGCATGGGTATATATTGCACCAAATTCCAAAAACGGATTTACCAACCACTCGGTTATAAATGTTGGTTTTACTTGTAATAAAAATGTTGCTGCAATAATTGCGCGCATTGCACTTTTAAGCACTGTTTCCGCCATACCGAAACCCGACAGTTTTCCGTCCCACATTTCGCCACCACCGGAAAAACCAAAAAATTCGGTCCATCTTTTTGGAAACCACATCAGTGCCGCATACATAAAAATTGATATTGCCAAAAATCCGAAAATCAAAATATATATAATCCCATCACCATTTCCAACAAAGTATTCATATGTTCCGCGTGCGACCATAATCATTGCATCTAATATTCGTGGAACGAACGGCGATAAATCTAATTTATCAACAATTTCCCACTTTGCGTATGCGACATCTGGGACAATAAATACACCGCACAGAACCAGCGACAAAATTATACGCCGAATCATTTTTGTAAAATTAAATTTTGCAAAAAACATTATCCTACATTTTTATTTAATTATTCTAATAACAAAATTGTGATATAATTACAAGAAATGAGCAAGTTAAAAAAATTTTTAATTGTATTTTTTTCGTTTCTGCCGATATCGGCGGGCGCGGTTGTTCCATGGTTGCTTATCGGCGGGGTTGCGGCAATTGCCGGTGTTTCAATTTGGCGCAGTGTTGCACCCGTTGATATGAATGATGCGTTGCAATTTTTTTCTTCGTGTTGGTCGTGCAGTATGTTTTCGGCGGTTATGGCAACAATGTCAAAAATATTACCACGCGTATATTCAGAAATTGGCAATGTTGTAATTCCATTTGCCGCATTATTAACCGCGATATATTTTCTGTGGACATTGACATCGGGATTTTTGAACAAGAAAATTGAAAGCGGTTGGTCGGTCGCATCAAAGTTCGGCACACATATGATACGATTGGCGATTGTAGGCGCCGTTCTGGTGTTTCCGTTGCCACGTCTTATCAGTGGCGCGATTATCGAGCCAATTTTTGGTATTGGGCTTTCGGTAAATCATATTATCGGTGATTCGGATAAGTTTACCGAATGTATGGTGGCAACAACGCTGATGGATGGCGCATCTGAATCGGCAAGTATTGCGAATAACAATATCCAATCTGGTGCATTTCCTGTAAAATTGCGCAGTGGATTGGCATGTGAATTGGCAAATGTTCATCAACTGACGGGACTAGGGATGACGGTTGGTTGGACGATGCTGAATATGGCATTCAACGAAAAGTACATGCATCACATAATGTGGGATATTCCAATATTCCCGAATGTGCCGATATTTTTTGCGGGATTGTTGGTGTTAGCACTGTATTTTATGGCGTTGTTGCCGATACCGCTGTATTTTCTGGAAATATTTGTTGGTTTGGCGTTGGATTTTATAATGTTGCCACTGATGCTGCTGTCGTGGCTTTTTAAAGATTGGAAGATTTTTCCAAATGGTGGGCGCAGCATCAAATCTATGATAGATGATGTTATTACTGGAACCGTTGGAATTGCAATGACAGTTGTGTTTTTGATATTTGGCATAATGTTTCTTGATGCGATTTTTGGTAATATTGATGGGGTGTCGCGAATCGCCACAGCGATTTCTGCAAATGATTCGGAAATTTTGATGGACGGCTTGTTATTACGGGATGACGGGCTGATTTCTATTATCTTGATGGGTGCATTTTTTGCGATGTTTATGACATCGGTGCCGGCATTGGTAAAGACTTTGTTCAATGTTCAGATATCAGATAAATACTATGCGGCGGCAAAAAAAGATTTTAACACAACGCGCGCAACACTTGGGAAATGGTGGAAAACACTAAAAAAATAAAAAATCAAGACATTTATTTTTTTCCCACCCCTTTTTTATTTGGACCGAATCTGATATAATTCTTAGCAATGAGTAATATTCCGATTCTTTATTGGCCACGCAACACCAAGTCTGATTCTGAATACCAGACCGCGCGTAAGATTATAAACGCCAAGATTGGGGTTATGCCTGGGGTTATAATGGGCGATTTGAATATTTCTGATGTTTTCGCAAAAAATCCGGATACCGTTATATATTACCCGGTTTTTTATGGTTCAACGGGTTGGTGGGGCGAATTACTGGGGGCGGATGCTATGGTGACAGATAAACTGATTATTTCCCCAGAATGTCAGATGATGGTTATTGAAAGTTCAACCAAAACACACGAAAACGCGAAACATAATACACACCAACTGTTTGCCGCCGAAATATATCCAGCCAGCGGCTTTTTCAAACAGATGAGTTCAGAAATCGCAACGGTTGCAGATATGTTGGCAACCGATGCCGGGACGATACTTGCGCTGTTTATGGGACGGGACAAGAATCGTTTTGTAAATGTGCTGGAATCCACCGGTAATTCGTACCTGGGGTGCATTGGTCGGTATTAAATTGAATTATTGCCTTGATTTCCCGAAAAAAGACTGTATAATTGGCGGGCAAAATAAAAACTAAGGGGTTTTGTGATGAAAAAAGGTATTCATCCGGATTATTATGAAATCAACGTGACACGCACCGACGGGAAAACGGTTAAAATGTTTTCATCGGTTAAGAAAGACTTGGTTCTGTCTACCGATAATTTGAATCATTCGGCATGGACGGGTCAACGTTCAAACACCGGTGAAAAGGGTCGCAGAACGGCGGATTTCAAAAAGAAATTTGCCGGTTTCGGTTTCTAAATCGGTTATAAAACGGGGGGCGCACAATGGATTTGTTGATAAAAGGTTCACCGGAATTAAACAAAATGTTCATGGCGCTGCAACGGACCGCAACGGGTCTGCGTCACGATTTTGGTGAAGTGGAAAACCTGCAACAATCCTTGCGTGGGGCGCGTGATTTTGTGCATCGTGCCGCCGCCCGTATTGAAGAAGAAATTTTATCTGATTTATTATTGGTCCGTCCATCGGCGGGGTTGTTAACCCCAAACGTGACACGCGATGGTGATGGTCGTGACGAATTTGTATTGGCACTGTCGGGTGCGGCGAATTTTGTGCGTGCAAATCCGCGATTTGCAATATCGTTGGCACTGCGCAGCATGGACGAAACAAAAATTGCGCTGATTTATTCTCCAATTGACGAATATCTGTATTACGCGGAAAGTGGTGCCGGTGCATTTGCATATTCGGCGTTTCATTCTGCGCGGATTCGTGTTTCAAATTTGAAAGATGCGGCGGATTTGACGGTTGCATATAACGGAATCAGCGGCAATCCATTTGGGGCGGGCGCGTACCGTGAAACCGGATGCCCGGCAATGGACTTGGCATGGGTTGCGGCGGGTAAATTTGACGCATTTATGTCTGGAACTCTGGATTTTGCGGAAATTGCGGCGGGCGATTTAATTGTGCGCGAGGCCGGCGGCAAGATTGATATCGGTGCCGACATCATCGCAACAAATGGAAAAATTAGTGATTAGCGGCGGCGGTTAGTGATTGGTAAAAACACGGTCGCAATTCGCAACCGTGTTTTTATTCCCTTTAAATTCCACGGACACAGACATCATATGTTCCACTATCCGTCAGAGTCCAACATTGAAATTGAACTTCCGCACTTTCATCGCCTTGACCATATTGCATTTTTTTCTTGCTATACGCATGTGCATTTACGCACTGTTTTTTGATTTTTGAATAAATTTTATTTTTACCTTTTTCCCAACAATCTAAACATATGCCTGCAGTATTAGCACCATATCTTTCATAATCTTTACCAGTACCACATGATGCGGTATCATCGTCATTTGTTGAATTAGTATTCCCCGAATTGCTTGGATTAGAACCGGAACCTGTTCCTATTTTAATGTTAATAGTTTTACATCCGTCTGGTTTTTTGCATGTATTATTATCACCCAAAACATAACCTTGCACGCATAAAGTCGTCGTTGCTGTATCATTTGTTTTTACAGATTTATTCCCTGTAATCATGTATGGTGCAACAACAACGCCATTATCAATAAAATCAACGACTCCTAACATAATGGAATAAGAATAGTTATAATCAGGGTCCCAACTGTAGCCTTTCAGCGTAATGGTACCCTCATCAAAAACTTGTATATCATTAACTTTTTGCAACTTACTAATATTTGTTTTTGCCAATTCTGCCATATCCGATTGAAAAAACGTTTCGTAGTCGCCGTCGCGTGCACAAGTTGTATTTGGTGTGACTTTATTCTGGCATTCGGAACCCCAAAATCCGACCTTGCATATAGTTTTACATATGGGATTTTTCTGAATATAATACGACATATTCAACGAATTGTTGTATGCGGGAGAATAATTTGAATATTGTTCCGACCTGCCAACAGTTTTTATCAAACAAAATTCTGCGCCATTTTCATAAATTTTACGGGCAGCAATAATAGTTCTTGAATCAAGCAATTGAGGAGCAAGCTGATTTTCAACACCTTTGTTATAGATCAGCTCATAAGTGTTCTTTGTCCCTGTTACTTTCCAACTGTCACCATATGTACTTTCTTCACTGGCGGATGCGACACTCACAACAAGAATCCCACATATTGCAATGATAAATTTTTTCATTTGAAACCTCTCCATAAAAAATCCTTTCATGAAATAGTCTAGCAATATCATATCGCGCTTGCAAATGAAAAATTTTTACATTAGAATAATTTCTATGAAAATTAAAAAAGTTTTTCGTGTTTTCTTGCATTTTATATTCTGGTGTGTGGTGGCGGTAATCGCCGGTGTGGCGGTGCTGTTCCTGGTTTATGGTGGAAATCTGCCGGATTATCGTAAATTGGCAACATATGCGCCACCGGTCGCAACGCGACTTTATGCCGCCGATGGGTCATTGCTGATTGAATATGCCGAAGAACGTCGGGTGTTTATTGACTTTGATGATATGCCGGAACAGTTGATAAATGCGTTCGTTGCCGCCGAAGACCAAAATTTCTGGACACACCCGGGTATCGATGTCCAGGGTATTTTGCGCGCAAGCATTAACAATGCAATGCGGGCGATGGGTTTTAATACTACATTTACCGGCGCATCAACCATTACGCAACAGGTTGCAAAAAATTTCTTTCTGTCGTCCGACCGGACATTATCACGTAAAATAAAAGAGGCGATTTTAGCATTACGCCTGGAACGCGCATTTTCAAAAAAACATATTATGACACTATATTTGAACCAAATATTCTTGGGCGCGCGTGCATATGGTGTTGGGTCGGCGGCGTTGATGTACTTTAATAAACCGGTGTCACAATTAAACCTTTCGGAATGCGCGTTTTTGGCATCGTTGCCAAAGGCACCAAATGACCGCGCCCGCGCCGAAGAACGACGGAATTATGTCCTGCGCCGCATGGTTGCCGAAGGTTATATCACACGCGAAGCCGCCGATGCCGCCGCCGCAGAACCATTAAATATCAACAGTGGTTTTACCGCCCAGATGGAAGATGATTTTCAATACTTTGCCGAAGATGTGCGTCGGCAATTATTAGATAAACTTGGACGCGAAACACTTTATAACCAGGGGTTATACATAAAAACAACAATTATCCCCGAATATCAACGCGCTGCATCGGCGGCACTGAACAAGGCATTGGATGCGTATAATGCCGGGCGCAGCGATAAATTACAGGGTGCGATTATTGTTATGAATCCGCATACTGGACGCGTTCTGGCAATGGCGGGTGGACGTTCATTCGCCGAAAGTTCGTTTAATCGCGCAACCCAGGCAATGCGCCAGATTGGCAGTACGATTAAACCATTTGTGTATCTGGCGGCGTTGGAACAAGGATTTTCGCCCGAAGGTATTATTTCAGACACCCCGATTGTTGGATGGCGCGAAAACAATATGGAATGGAAGCCAGAAAATTATGATAAAAAATTCTTAGGCGATGTGCCGTTGCGGTTTGCTTTGGAAACATCGCGTAATGTCCCCAGTGTGCGTATGGTTGAACAAATTGGTGTTGAAAGTGCCGTAGAGGTTGCAAAACGATTTGGTGTCTATCCACCAGAGATGCAAAATTTGAACCTTTCTATGGCATTAGGTTCGGGCGAAACAACGCTGGCAAATTTAGTGTTGGGATATTCGGCATTTGCAAATGGTGGCCGAAAAATAACACCAAAGTTTGTTGACTATATTGAAGACCGCTATGGCAATGTAATCGGTGGCGAAAAGACCGAGATTATTGAATGGTCGCCGGATTTAGAACCGGTTGTTGAACACGACGAAACCGAACCATTGTCTGACCCACAGAGTTTATACCAGTTGGTTTCAATATTACAGGGTGTTGTTGATCGCGGAACCGGTCGCCAGGCCGCCGTGCCAGGGCATACAATCGCTGGAAAAACCGGAACAACAAACGATGTCAAAGATGTGTGGTTTGTTGGATTTTCAAAAAATTTGATTGCAGGTGTGTATTTGGGCTATGACACACCGAAACCATTGGGCAAAGGTGCCGGCAGTCATATGGCCGCGCGCGCATTTGCAGACTTTATGACGGTCGCATTGGCGAATGAAAAAAACCAACCATTTGCCGTTCCTGATGGATTGAACTTTGTTCGGGTAAATCGTCGCAGTGGCGCCGCCGCAACCGATGACCCTGATGGCACAATTATAATAGAAGCGTTTAAACCAGGTCAAAAACCAAACCCAGTAAAGACCGCAACTTCATCAGAAAATAGTGCGGTCGTTGGTGGAATTTTCTGATAAAAAAAAAGGAGCATACGATGAAAAAAATCTGTTTTGTTTTATTTGGTTTGCTGATATTTGCGGGTTGCAGTAAAGATGACAATAATATCGTATGCGAAAAATATACAATCCAGATAAACCCAACCGAAAATACCGATGTTCTGGATATCATTATTAACGATGATCCGGTTATATTGACGCACGCAGTTTCTGCATCGGGTGCACGATATGTTGGAAATTTGAATGATACAACCGTAGAACTCTGGAACAAGGGTCATGATTGGACACTGACATTGAACGACGAAGAACCAATTCAGTGTAAATAAAAAAAATCTGAACATAACATTTCATTATTTGCCTATTTGTGATAAAATGTATGCATAAAAAGGAGATTTTATGCTTACGGATTATTTATTATCACATGGATATGGAATATTTTTCGGCGGTTGGACCCAGTTTGGCGCGGCATTTGCAACGGCTTTTCTGATAATGATGATTTTTGGTCGGCCATTTATTCGTGCAATGCATAATTGGCAGGGCAAAGGTCAACCAATCAGTGAAAATGTACCTGAATCGCATAGAAAAAAAGCAGGAACACCAACAATGGGCGGAATCTTAGTAATAATCGCAATTCTGATTGGCGCAATTGCGTTTATGCCGGTGGACAGTATGACGGGCTGGATTGCGTTGCTGTCATTGGTTATGTTTGCAATCATTGGATTTATTGACGATTATAAAAAGGTCACCAGCCAATCAAAAAAAGCATCTAATGGATTGTCGCCGGCGGCGCGTCTGATAATTGAAGGTGTTTGTGTTGTTGTCTTGGCGTATATGATAAATCAAACGATGCCGTCATATATTCCAGAATATTCCTTGGCTTTGCCGTTTGGAATAATATTCTCACTTGGTCTGTTTTACTATGTGTTCGCATATTTTGTTATTTGTGGTGGCGCAAATGCAACAAATATAACCGATGGTTTGGATGGAATGCTGGCAAAGTTATATATGCCGGTTCTGATTGTTTTGGTTGTCGCGCTTTATGGTGCGACACGAATTGGATTTATGGATACGGTTTTGTTTATGCCGGCAACCAGTGGATTGTATCCTGTTCTTGGTGCGGCATTTGGGGCGGTTCTTGGGTTTTTATGGTTTAATGCCAAACCTGCATCCATATTTATGGGCGATACCGGTTCGTTGGCGCTGGGGGGATTTATGGGAACGGTTGCAATGTTGTTGAAATCCGAAGTTATTATGGGTATCGCTGCTGCGATGATGGTTTTAATATTACTGTCATCATTTATTCAAACAATGTTTTTCAAAATCACACGTAAAATAACCGGTACCGGTCGTCGCATATTCTTGCGCGCACCGTTGCATCATCACTTTGAAGAATTAGGTTGGCCCGAAACAAAAATCGTAGACAGATTTTTTGTAATGTCTGTTTTGTTTTCTGGGTTGGCACTGATGCTGTTAAAATTTGCATAAACCAAAAAGGCGAACAATGTTCAGACGAACCGAAGAAAGCAGATTGACCAGTTGGTTTTTTGAAATAGACCGGCGTTTGCTGTACACGGTTTTGTTGATGATAGGCATTGGAATTGTCTTTGCAGTATCCGCCGGTAGTGTCGCCGCCGAGCGTATAAATCAACCATGGTATTTCTTTATTGCCAAGGCTTTGCCGTTTTATGTTGTTGGTATTGCAACATTGTTTGTGGCAAGTTTGTTTAATAAAAAAACCGTCCTTGGGTTATCGGCAATAAATGTTATTGTTGGGTTTTGTTTGCTGGCGGTGACGGTTGTTGCCCCACATGTTATCAAGGGGTCTGCGCGATTTGTCGCCATTGGTCCGGTAAACATTTTGCCATCTGATATTATGAAGCCTGGGTTTATTATTCTGACGGCATGGTTTTTGTCCGAAATGCGTAAAAAATTCGGCGAACAAATGTTTGTTGTCAAAGATGCATGGAAATTGCGCTGGTTCAGTTGGTGGACATATCTGGCGGCGTTTTTGCCGACACTTGGGATTATATGGAAACATCCAGATGTCGGAACAAGTTTATTATATCTTGGGGTGCTGATGACAATGCTGTTAATTGCGGGGCTGCCGTGGTCGGTGTTTTTTGGAATGGTTGGTGCCGCCGGGGGCATGTTGGTTTTGGCATACTATATCATGCCACATGTGCATAATCGTATAGATGCGCTTATTACCGGCACCGGGGACAAGTTTCAGGTGACCCAATCGGTTCAGTCTATCCAGCATGGTGGTTTGTTCGGTCGTGGTGATGACGCGTTTATAAAACAGTCGCTGCCGGATGCACATACCGACTTTATATATGCCGCAATTGTAGAAGACCTGGGTGCGATAATGGCGTGTTTGTTATTGGCATTATTACTCTATGTATTAAAATTATTGGTGACCGATGCATTGAATGCGCGTGACCGGTTTGTGTTCTATGCACTTGGTGGAACGGCGGCATTATTTGGCATTCAGTCGTGTATAAATCTGGTTTCAACATTGCATTTGTTTGCGCCAAAAGGAATGACATTACCATTTATATCATACGGTGGCAGTTCGTTGGTTGGGTTCTGCTTGCTGTTTGGAATGGCATTGGCAATTACACGCGAAGATAAATGGAAATAAACGGGGGTGTGTTATGAAAATATGGATTGCAACAGGTGGCACCGGTGGACATGTATTTCCTGCATTGGCGGTGGCATCGGAAATTGTAGCGCGCGGACATCGTGTAATAATTTCATGCGATGGTCGCGTGCGGAAAATGGTTGCAGATTCTGCACCGGCGGGCGCGCACCGTGTGCATATCTGGGCATCGGGTGTTGGCGCAAAAAGTCGCATTAAACAAATGTGGGCGCTGTTCAAAATTGGTGTATCGGCGGTTGCGTTGGTTGTTCGATTTGCATTTTCACGTCCGGCGCGTGTTGTCGCATTTGGTGGCTACGCATCGGTTCCGGCGGTTTTTGCCGCCCATGTTTGGCGCATTCCAACATTTTTGCACGAACAAAACGGTGCGATTGGTCGCGCGAATCGGTTTACTATGCGTTGGGTAAAAACCCTGATGACCAGTTTTCACGATGTCACTGGAATTCCGAAAAACACCAGTGCGCGCGTGGTTTATACCGGGTTGCCGGTACGGCACGATTTTATTGAACGCGCCGGTGCAAAGTTGCCAGGCGCGGGGCATATCTTGGTGACGGGGGGGTCACTGGGGGCGCAAGTACTAGATGATATTGTTCCGGTTGCGATTGCCGGGATGAAAAACAAAAAAATATTTATCACACATCAAACGCGGCCGGAAAATGTTGAAAAATTACAACGGTTCTATGCCGAACATAAAATTCACGCAAATGTATTGTCGTTTATTCGTGACATGGCATCGGCAATTGCGGATGCAGACCTGGTCATCGGGCGCAGCGGGGCCAGCACAGTTATTGAATTAACCACAATCGGTCGTCCGGCGATATTGGTTCCATTAAACATAAACCCGGACCAGGCCGCCAATGCCGCGAACTTTGAAAAACTTGGCGGTGGTTTCGCAATATCTCAGGATAAATTTACGCCGAAATGGTTAACGGCAACATTGACCGAATTATTTGAAAACCCATTGCGACTGGAAAAAATGGCAAAAAAATCGTTGGTAAAAAACAAAGCGGTGGAAATGATTGCCGATACAGTCATCGGATAGTTATCATTGCGATTCGTTTTTTTACGAACATTTGTGTATAACCCCTGGTTTTTTGGGACTGTATTCTATTAAAACCAGAACACTTTGACAGTATTCCCAATTTTGTTCATTATATTCGCGTACAAAAAACAAAGGGGGGATTATATGACACATAATGAACTTTGGACGGCAATAATAAATGTTGCGAATTGGCGACATGTATCATGTTCGGGTCTGGCGCGGATGGCGGGATTGGATTCAACAACATTTAATAAAAGCAAACGGTTTAACAAGTATGGTCAACCGCATTGGCCATCAACATATACACTAGCATGCGTGTTGGATGCAACAGGATTAACATTGGCGGAATTTGCAAAGTTCTTGCCACACGACAAACCAAATCGGTAAAAAAATGCCCCCTATGGGGCATTTTTTTGCTTACGCATGTTTATTTGCGTGGAAATTTAACCGCCGCCTGGGCCGCCGCCAATCGCGCGATTGGCACACGGAACGGACTGCACGACACAGAATTAAATCCACATTTATGGAAAAATTCTATGGACTCTGGGTCGCCACCATGTTCGCCACACACCCCAAGGTGGATTTTATCACCCTTGGTCGCACGTGCCTTGGCAACAGCGTCCTTAATCAACAAACCAACACCCAGTTGGTCAACGGATGCAAATGGATCTGCTACATAGATACCGCGCGCACGATATTCGTCCAGAATTTTACCAGTATCATCGCGCGACATTCCAAGTGTTGTCTGGGTCAAATCGTTTGTTCCAAATTCAAAGAATTCGCAACTTTCGGCGATTTCATTAGCAAGAACCGCCGCACGTGGCAATTCAATCATTGAACCGACGGTATATTCAATACTTTCGCCGGTTTCGGCAAACAATGCGTTCGCGGTCGCATCTATCACCGATTTAACAATATCGACCTCTTTCTTGGAACCGACCAGTGGAACTTCTATTTCTGGATGAACAGAAACACCCGCCCGCTTGCATTCCAGTGCCGCCGATAATATTGCGCGTGTCTGCATTTCGCAGATTTCTGGATATGTAATTGCAAGTCTGCATCCACGATGTCCCAACATTGGGTTTTGTTCGTGCAATGCCTCGGCACGCGCCTTTACAAATTCCACCGGTTTACCAATGTGCGCCGCCAATTCGGCAATATCTGCATCGGTATGTGGTAAAAATTCGTGTAATGGCGGGTCAATCAAACGAATTGTCACAGGCAGGCCATCCATGATTTTGAACAGTTCAACAAAGTCTGCTTTCTGGTATGGCAACAGTTTTGCCAACGCAGTACGACGACCGGCTTCGTCATCTGCCAAAATCATCTCTCTCATATCTTGGATACGCGATGGGTCAAAGAACATATGTTCTGTACGCGCCAATCCAATACCTTCGGCACCGAAATCGCGCGCCTGTTTCGCATCTTTGGGTGTTTCGGCATTTGCCTTGACCGTCAATGTTTTGATTTCATCAACCCACTGCATCAGCGTTCCGAAATTACCGGTCAATTCAACCGACACAGTTGGTACCGCACCGGCAATAATTTGACCCTTGGCACCATCAATTGAAACCCAATCACCTTCGTGAATAACATCACCGCCGGTGGTTTTCATTGTTTTTGTTTCATAATCAATTTTGATATCTGCCGAACCGGACACACATGGTGTTCCCATACCACGCGCAACCACCGCCGCGTGCGATGTCATCCCACCGCGTGCAGTAATCACACCCTGGGCCGCATTCATGCCCGCAATATCTTCGGGTGATGTTTCAATACGAATAAGCATTACTTTTTTGCCATCTGCCGCCCATTTTTCGGCATCTTCGGCATTAAATACCGCCATACCTACCGCCGCACCTGGGGATGCCGGCAATCCGGTCGCAATAACTTTCTTTTCTGCCTTGGGGTCCAACATTGGATGCAACAAGTGGTTTAATTGGTCGGCACCAACACGCAAAATTGCTTCTTCTTTGGTTAACAGTCCTTCATTCACCATTTCAACCGCCATACGAACCGCCGCCGCCGCCGTACGTTTACCATTACGGCATTGCAACATCCAAAGTTTGCCATGTTCAATTGTGAATTCCATGTCTTGCATATCTTTATAATGCTTTTCCAATTTTTCACGAACATCGCACAGTTCTTTATATACATTTGGCATTGCTTCTTCTAGCGATACACGACCGGAATCATCTTTGCTCATTGGCTGGGGGGTACGAATACCGGCAACAACATCTTCACCCTGGGCATTTATCAAATATTCACCATAATATTTGTTTTCACCGGTTGCGGGGTCACGGCTAAAGCAAACACCGGTTGCGCTGTCGTCGCCCGAATTACCAAACACCATTGCCTGGACATTAACTGCGGTTCCCCAATCGCCCGGAATATTGTTCAGTTTGCGGTATGTGATTGCCTTTTTGCTCATCCACGAACCGAACACTGCGCCGATACCAAGTTTTAACTGTTCCCATGGATCCTGGGGGAATACTTTACCAATTTTGACACCAATTTCTTTGAATTGTTCAACCAATTCTTTTAAATCATCGGCGGTCAATTCTGTATCAACTTTATATCCTTTGGATTCTTTCATTTTTTCCAATGTGTGTTCAAACAAATCAATATCTGCGCCCAATACAACATCGCTGAACATCATGATAAAGCGACGGTACGAATCGTATGCGAATCGTTCGTTGCCCGAAATTTTGGCCAATGCCAAAACTGTTTTATCGTTCAACCCAAGATTCAAAACGGTATCCATCATACCCGGCATAGAAACACGTGCGCCACTGCGTACCGAAACCAGCAATGGATTTTCTTCATCTGCAAACTTTTTGCCCATGATGTTTTCAATATGTGCAATTCCGGCACGAACCTGGTCCATTAAATCTGACGGATATGTTTGGTTGTTATCATAGTAATATGTACAAACTTCGGTAGTGACGGTAAATCCTGCCGGCACCGGTAATCCAACCAAATTCATTTCTGCAAGATTGGCACCCTTGCCACCAAGCAGATTTCGCATATCGGCGCGACCTTCGGCATGACCATTTCCGAAAGTATAAACCCATTTATCACTCATGGTTTCTCCTTTTGTTTTATTGTTTTTGGCGCGCACATTTTTCACGAAAAATATCTTAATTGCAATGAAAAATTTTTTTGTTTTAAAAAGTGGTGTTTTCTGATATAATATTACCCATACAAACAACACAACAAACAACTGAACGGTGGTAAAGACAGGTAAAATTGTTTATACCACCGTTTTTTTGAAAAATTTTCAATTTAATATGTTTTTGTTGTTTACAAATTTTCGTTATTATGTTAAACTTTATGGGGTAAGAGAGGATACATAATCCAAGATAAGGGAGCATAAATTATGTATTTTTTGCGGAGAATTAGCCTATTTACAGTGCTGACACTGGCGGTGGTGTCTCCGCGTTTTTCGTTTGCAACCGATGCAGTCGTTCCAAGCAAGGCCTATGTTGATGATACATTTGTGAATCACAGTGGTCAGGTAGGTTCGGCGACACAACCGGTATATGTTGCATCTGATGGTACCGCTACTGCGACTACATATACATTGGGTGCTTCCGTTCCTGCAAATGCTGTATTTACTGATACCCAATATACAGGAAGCGATGGTGTCGCTTTAACTGGGACTAATTTCACGAACAGTGGGGTTCGAAGTGTTGCTACGGGTACTACTGCAGGTACGGTCGCAGTTAACACGAACGGTACAACAACCGATGTCGCAGTTAATGGCTTCGGCGACAAGCAAACAAAACCCGCAACCGTTGCAAATGGCCAGGTTTTAACCTATACCGGTAATGATGCGAATGCAAATGTGTCGGCGGGATATATAAAATTGCCGGTCGCATCAGGTGCCCCAAGCACAAATACCCCAACATCATTTGTAGAAGTTTGGATTCAATAAAACAATTTTATGCTTGGTTCGTACCAACGAATTGTTGGTATTTTTTTTACTAAATTTTTTCCCAGAAACACACGATTTGCGCATTTTCGGTGTCGCCATTTGTGCGAATACGATGATATGTTGTTAATCCATCAATCTTAACATCTATGGAAACATCGGGGGTTTCGGGTGCGATTTCGTGTTTATAGTTTAATTCTATACCGCGTAATTTATGTGTATTGCGATATTCGTAACCCGTGCTTTCTGTTGCCCACACGGCATAGACCGCATTGTTTATATGTTGGTTTTCATCTATGTCATCGAACCGGCATTTGAACACGTGCGTCTTTTCCGATTCAAAATCGGGGAACTTTTCAAATTTCCGGTCATATGCACGCGGCATGTCCGCAGGCCACGGGTTATGCTTTACCCAATCGTCTATACGAACAATTCGCCGATTCGCCAAATCAAACAAAACCCACTGTGATGTTGCACGAACCAACAATTCGCCGTTTTCTTTACGAATTTCAAAGTCGCGTAATGCACGCAAATTATCATGAGCCGCCGGCCATGTTGAATATTCTAAAATTTCGCCATTATGGGGCATCTTGACAATATCTACCAAGTAATGTGTGACGACCCAACCAACATTAGTTTCATGGATAAATGTCCGGCCACAGCCCAACATTTCGGCATGTGTGTCGCCCATACCCTGGAGTTCATTCATCAGAATCCCGGGACGCATATTGCCATACCTGTCACATTGATAAGTTTGCAATTCACGTTTTATAACCAATTTAGAATCGGACATGTTATTTTGCCTCTGTTGGTGCGACAACAAAGTCAACAGAATCGCCAACGATAATTTCGTTTGCCCGCGCCGCCGATTTTATAAGTTCATATAATGATTCCGGCACATCACGCAAAACGGTTAATGTTTCAAGTTTTGCACCATTTCCAATCTTGCGTTCGGTGCGCAAGCCGCGCACTGTATGAATTGTGTCAATCGCATATTGCATATCAGATACATCGGTATCATATTCGGGCTTTACCGATGGATATTCGGTTAAATGTAATGTTTTTCCACCCTCGTATGGTTGATATATCTTTTGCCATAATTCTTCGGTCAGGAACGGAATAAACGGCGCATACAATCCAATTATTGCACGCAATACCGTCCACAGTGTCCATTGGGCCGCGAGTTTTGATTCCGCGCCATACTTTTCTGGTGACCAGAAACGATCTTTGATAAATTCTAAATACTGGTCACAAAACATATCGTAAAAGAACGCATCTATCGCACTGCGTGCATTGAAAGTATCATACTTATCAAGGTTTTTGCGAACTTCGGCAATAGTTTTATTCAGTTCAGATAAAATCCAACGATCTTCAATTGGACGATTCACAACCGGTGGTATGATGCCTGTCGGTTCAAAATCTGACAAATTCATCAAAACATATTTTGCCGCATTCCAAATTTTTGTCAGTAATTTTGAACCACGTTTAACTTCTTCTTCACTGTAACGAATATCGGTTCCAATTGGCGCAGTCGATACAAAGTAACGCAATGCATCGGCACCAAATTTTTCCACCGCATCCAACGGATCCACACCGTTTCCCTTGGTTTTGGACATCTTTTGCCCCTTGGCATCACGAACTAAACCATGAAAATTCACGGTCTTGATTGGAATATCGCCCATAACATACATTCCCATCATCATCATACGCGCAACCCAAAAGAAGATAATATCTGCACCGGTATATAACAGATCTGTGGGGTAATAACGTTTTAATTCCGGTGTTTCATCTGGCCAACCCAATGTTGAAAACGGCCACAGTCCCGATGAAAACCAAGTGTCCAGAACATCTGGGTCACGTGTAAGTTGTTTGCCGCCCGATTGTTTAACCGCCGCCGCTTCGGTTTCTGCAACATATACATTGCCATCGGTATCATACCATGCCGGAATATGATGTCCCCACCACAGTTGACGCGAAATTGTCCATGGGCGAATATTTTTCATCCATGACATAAACAAATTATAACGATGTTCAGGCAAGAACTGGACTTTGCCAGATTCTACCGCGGCGATAACTGGCCGTGCCAATTTTTCGGCATCAACAAACCATTGCATTGTCAACATTGGTTCAACCGGCACACCGCCACGTTCAGAATATGGTGTCGGGATAATTTTGTCTTCTATTTTTGTAATTAAACCCGCAGCCTCGATATCTTCAATAACCGCCTTGCGTGCAACATATCTATCCATACCCCAATATTTTTCTGGCACAGGTGCGGCACTTATCATCTTAGCATCGGATGTTAAAATACAAACCGGGGCAAGGTTATGACGAAGCCCAACCTCATAGTCGTCAAAGTCATGCGCCGGTGTAATTTTAACCGCGCCTGTTCCTTTTTCTGGGTCCGCATGAACATCACCAATAATTGGAATTTCAATATCTGTTAACGGAATAATTGCGCGTTTACCAATAAGGTGTTTCAACTTTTCATTTTCTGGATGAACTGCAATTGCCGCATCACCGAACAGAGTTTCGGGACGTGTTGTCGCAATTTCAATGAAACCACCGTCCGCCAAAGGATAGTTAAAGTAATAAAACTTACCGTGTTCTTCGCGTGTTTCCACTTCTAAATCGGAAACAGATGTCTGTTGTTTCGGGCACCAATTAACAAGGCGTTTTTCACGATATATTAAACCTTCGTTGTACATTTTAACAAATAACCCCGTCACCGCGCGTGACAGACCTTCGTCCATTGTAAACCGTTCACGTTTCCAAACCGGTGTCACACCCAGTATGTGCAATTGGTTTAATATTTGACCGCCTTTATCCGCTTTCCATTTCCATGCGGCATCTAATTTTTCATTCAATGACAATGTATGCGGATTTATTCCACGTTTTGATAAATCACGTTCAACCAACAATTGGGTCGCAATAGATGCATGGTCTGTTCCTGGCTGCCACAATACATCAAATCCGCACATGCGTTTATACCGACAAATGATATCGGTCATAACATTATCTAACGCATGCCCCATATGCAAATTGCCGGTCACATTCGGTGGTGGCATCATGACACAGAATGGTGTCTGTTTTGAATTGACATCATTATCCCAAAAATTACTTTCATCCCAAAATTTCTGGATACGGGTTTCAATTTCGCGCGGTGCTATATTTTTCCCCAATTCTATATTCATCGGTTTATCCCTTGGTTATTTTCACAAAATAATACCAAAACAAAAATGAAATTCAAGCACGCATATAATATTTTAATCTACCCGCACAACGCGGCAGAATACAACACCATAGACCGCATCGGCACCGGCGCGACGCAGCACGCGTGCCAGTTCATCAAATGTTGCACCTGATGTCATAACATCATCAACCAGTAAAATCTTTTTGCCACGCACTGCATCACGATTTATGACACTGAACACCCCACGAATATGTTCACGCCTTTGCGCGTTTGTTTTATGCCCCATGTTTGGCCGATATTTGCGATGAACGCTGTCAAAGTCAATTGGCGCATTATACACACGCGCGATTTCGCGGGCAAGTAATGTTGCCTGGTTATAGCCACGATGAAACAAACGCCGATTTGCCAATGGTACCGGCATAACTAAATCGGGCGCAATATCAACATCACGCAATGCCCAAATCATCGCGTGCGACATAAATCGCGCAAATTTTATACGACCACCATGCTTGAACGGCAACATCACCGAACGCGACATATCATCATATCTGCATGCGGCACGAATATAATCCAATTCGTTTTTACCTGCGGCGCACACCGGACAGAGTGATTCAGGATTCGGTTCATAGTCATCGGGAAACGGATAACCACAGCACGCACAATGTGGCCCATCAAACCAATCAAAACACGACCAGCAATCACCGCATAACTCGCCATGTGTTTCCACCGATGCCGAACATACCGGACAGACCGGTGGAAATAAAAATTCAATAAATTTATTAAAAAGTATCTTTATATAATTTGCAAATTTTAACACAGACCAATTACCACGTCATATTTTTGTATGTCTTTGAATCAACGGTCCGCCCATATTTATTGCGCGTTTGACGAGTCAAAGTTTCATATTGTTCGTTTGAAATTATGCGCAGGACAAAACCTTCGTCGTTGCGTTCAGATAACACCGGCACAATTCGTTGTTCGGCAACACCGGTATCGCGCAAGACCTGTTCAACAATTGCCAAACGACGTGCCGCCAATTTGCGTGCATCCGATGTTTCGGTTGACGAAACCGGAATTGCAACCTGAATTGCGCGCTTTGGGTTTGCGACAACAATTCCCGCATATTCCGATAATAAATTATAGTTATCGCGCGACAATGCCGAATCAGAATTGCGGAAAGTAATTTTGATTTCCAGCGGACGAATGTGTTCATAATCTTCGGACAAATCGCGTGCAGATGTAAAACCTTCTATTGATGTTGTCAAATCACTTGCCACATCAAAACGGTCGTCTATTGGGTATGTAGACAGATGTTTATTTTCTGATAAAAATGTTTTACGAAATGCGCGACGCAATTCTGCCGGTGACATTTTGGTCATATCTTCACGAACATCTTGAATTTGTGTTGAACGACCGGTGCGAGTATTACGAACAATGACATCGTCTGTATCTTCACGCGGAACAACAATGCGCGATATTTTTATGTCGTCATTTGATTCGTGCGATATTGGTTCACGCACCTTTGCCGTTTCGATTGGCGCAGTGAATACGGCGGGTTCCGGTCGTGATGTTGTTCGTGCGGCACTGCGCGCAGATTCTTCGGCACGACGTTGCATATCCATCAAACGCGCAATCTGTTCATCCAGTGACGATACCTTGGTTGATAATTCGCGCGCATCATTCTGTGCGATTTTTGGCGCAGAAATTTTCTCTTCGGGCAATGTCACATTTGATGCAACGACCGAAAATTCATCGGCGCGCGGCATACGCAATGGCGTGTCATTCTTTGCCCACAAATCCGAACTTGGACGATTTGGTTTCAAATAATCAGCAGATGCAATTTTTTGCGCAGATTTCTTCTGTGCCGTTGTGTTGGCTGCGCTGCGCGCGACTACACGTTTTTGTGCCGTGCGTGTCGTTGATGCACCCGATACAACCGGTTCAGATTTTTTTTGAACCACCGGTGTATTTTGCACCGGTATGCCATATTGTGAACGCGCCGAAACCGCACCCGCCGACATATTAACCGCCGGCAAACGCGCGCCGGCAAATGCCGGTAAAACCAACAAAATTCCCAATCCAGAAACCAATTTTTGTTTCATGTTATCTTCCTTCCTTGGTACCATCTTAGAACAAAATACGAATCGCGCGCAAGTGAAAAATGGCTATTAAACTGGCTTGGTATAAAAATTTTTTTTAAATTGTAATGTTAAAAGGAAAAAATCAGTTTTCTTTCATGGCGATTAGTGCGCTAGATATCTTAAAAACTGTAATTCATGGCGATGCCGGCAAAGTTAAACCCAAGATTTGTATCTGTTAAATCGCCGTTTGAAAAATGTATTGTGAATAATTCTGTGCGCAAATTATCGGTAATATTTTTACCAATAAAAAACCGTTCACCAAATACCAGACGGCTTGACACCCAACGGTCGTGGTTATCGCGATAGTACGGTCCAATTCCCGCCCCAATATAAAACCCATGCCAATTCACAAATGCAATATCCCATGAAATTCCAACACCAAAGAATGATAACCCGCGCGCCGAATTGTATGCAATATTCTGAATTACATTCACATTTACACGCGCCGGCAATCGCAAGATTTTCATTGGTTGACTGTATCCAGCCATAATCATATTCATCGGCACAATATCCCAGTCAAACGGATTAACCAACTTCAATAACGAACCCGCCCCTGTACCGTTTGATAAATACATTGACACAGAATTTTTTGTGTCTTTGCCAAACATAACATTTTGTTCGGCCATTGCGGGAATAGATAAAAGTATTGGTAAAAACGCGGCATAAATCTTTTTCATATTTCATATTATATTTGTACAAAAATTTTTCGCAATAACATATTGACGAATAACGGAATTTTTTTCTAACATATACATGTTGAATATTTAACAAAAAGGAAGAAAAATGAAAAAAATCTTTACACTTGGTTTATTGTTAGCGGTCACAACAACGGCGGCGAATGCCGGTTGGTGGCAGAAATTAGGTTTTGGTAAATCATCTGAACCAAAAACAATTGAAGAGGCCTGTAATACCGAAGAAATCACTGCGGTTTGTCCAGATATGTTGTTGGGGTCACAAACTATGATGGGATGCTTGTCTGAAAATGTCACATCGCTGTCAAAAAAATGCGCAAAATTCGTAAAAAAGTATGTTGTTGAACATGGTGATGAAATTGTTGCCGATGCAAATGCTAAGGCCGATGCCATAAAAGAAAGTGCTGCCGAAATCAAGGCGGAAAAAGAACAACAAAAGGCCGAAATAAAGGCACAAAAGCAAGAATTAAAAAACGCAGCGGCGGAAATCAAAGCAACCGCAAAACAAACCGGCAAAGAATTAGAAGCAACCGGTAAAGAACTGGCAAAATAATTTTTATAGATGCAAAAATACTATTTGCCACGATGTTTTTATTCGTGGCAAATGTTTTTTAATGTGATTTTCTTGTTTACACGCCATTGACGAAAATGTTATAATAAACTGAATCATGGTGCAGTTCATTGTTGGCTTCATCATGAAAGTGGCTGTTTTCGTGGTTTTCAAAATATGCAGGAGAGTATTTATGAAAAATCGTTCATTTGGAAATTTTTGTAAAAATGCGGTCGGCACAGTATTTTTGTTGATGGCGGCATTTTTGGTTTGTTCAACATTTTTGTCTATGCGTGCGGTGTTCGCTGACCCGGTCGCCCCAGTATTCCAGGCAATTCCGGTTGACACACCGGTACGTGCGGCACCAATTACAAATCCGCGTGCAAATGCGCGATTAACATCGGCAAATCGTGCAAATGCGTCTTCACGTAATGTCGTTGCACGCAGCAACACGTCCCAGACAAATACCGCACGTAATGTTGTTGCACGCACCGCAAACCGCGCAACGGCAAATAACACACGTAATGTTCGTGCGCGTACTGCAACAACAGATTCTGCACGAATTTCACATACCGGCGAAGCAATTCGTGGGGTCAAGGGAACAACAATTAACACATCATACTACTCCTATCTATCAGGCAAATTATATACCGGGAATTATTCAAACATTATTGATTCAACAACCGGTTTGATTTCGGCGGATGCATACAGCAACTGCCTGGAATCATATTACACATGTATGGATGAAATTTGCACGGCACGTAACGAAGCGCAACGACGCTGTGCATGTGCGGGTCGTGTAAAATCTTTTGCCGAGGCCGAAAATGCGTTGCAATCGGCAAACGAAGAACTTATAAAAATTTCGGGTCAATTGGCATTATTAATTGCCAACAAGGGTAAAGAAGTCAGTGCCGCATTTCAATTGACCGATGCGGAAAAGGTTATGAACTGTGTGTCGTGGCGCGATGCCAGTCAAAATGGCACAAGCGACAGCAACTTTGGTGATTGGTGTGCGGAACATGGTTTGTTTGCCAGTGGTGAATGTTCATACAGCAGTGCGCCACGTTATTGCACAAATGAAAGTGTTTATGGGTTTAATGTAGATAACCTTGATGGGGCCGGTTCAGACATTCTGGCATCATTGTCATCATGGGCGGAAAATGTGCGAAAAAATACCGACACAATACTAAACAACGACAGTGATTCTGTATTCAGTGCGATTTCAACATTAACAAATGTTGTGAATGGTATAACCGGTTCGGCGGTTTCATTATCTGAAAATGTTACCAAAGACACATTGGCGGAAACATGGGGGTATGATTTATTCCGCTATGCACATAATAATGTTTGCGCGCGTGTCCTGGATTCATGCTTTAACGGAATATACGAGGCCTGTGGCACACCGCCGTCCGGTGGTTGTGCAAATGGCGCGACATCATCGTGCCCCTATAATTATAACAGCAAGGTCGTTATATCTGCATCGGGCGATGTCACATTAAACGAACGCAGCACCGCCGGCGCAAACGCATCTGCATCGTGCTTTGGTTATACCAACACATCGGGTGACCCATATGCCAGTCTGCGCGGTCCGGTTGCAGATGCTCGTCGTAGTGTGATGCAGAAATATTTGCTGGACGCGAATGCAGACTGTGATTTGTATGGCGAACAATTAAAAGCAACCGCACAAAAGATTGCATACCAAAAGGTTGCCGCACAACAGGCATTACAACAGAAACGTTTAGAATTTTATAACAATGAACGCAGTGAGGTTTTGTCCAAGGCAATTGCCGCCGGCACAAACTTTAATGAATGTCTCAGCGAACTTAGCGATTGCTATGAAACCCAGGCAAACGCGAATCCAAATTGGTCGAACGCACGTATCAAAACATACTGCGCGCAAATTGCGAATGTTCCGCATTGCTATCAAGATATGATTTGCAATCCATCGGTTGCGCAGTTCCGTGCAATCATTGATGTGGCCGATAATGCATCGTGCGAATGGAATGCATCGGATTATAACAAGAACACATGTCGCAATGTTGTGACATTAAATGAAATTTTAACCAAGGCATCAGATACCGTCGCAACACCGGCGGGTAATCAAACGACGGGTAATTCTGCGGCGTTCCGTGAACAATGCTTACGCGATGCCCTGGGGTGCCCGGGTGATGGATGTATCAGAACATGGACAAAATAATGATAATTTATCAAAAAATCGGGGCATTCGCCCCGTTTTTTTGTTTGTTATAATAACAGAATTTAATGCTTGTTTTTATTTTGTATAAAAAATTATGCAAAAGCCTTGACTTTTGATACAAAAACGATATCATTTGCATAAACTTTTGAACAAAAGTTAAAAAATAACCATAAAAGGAATTAAATATGAGTGACTTTGCAATCTTTCAAACCGGTGGCAAACAATATCGTGTTAAAACCGGCGATGTTATCAAGGTTGAAAAACTGAATGCGGACGGCGATGTCACATTTGACCATGTCTTGATGATTGGGGACCGCGTCGGTACACCAACCATTGACGGGGCAAAAATTGTCGCAACCGTTGTTGAGCAAAAACGCGATAACAAGGTTTTGGTGTTCAAGAAAAAACGTCGTCAAAACTATCGTCGCACACGCGGTCATCGTCAGTTTATAACCGTGTTGAAAATAAAAGAAATTCTGGGCTAATCCCACGGGTAATTAAAGGAGTTTAATTATGGCACATAAGAAAGGTGGCGGCAGTACTACAAACGGACGCGATTCAGCCGGGCGCAGATTAGGTATCAAAAAATCTGGTGGCGCACGTGTGATTCCGGGCAACATCATTATTCGTCAACGCGGCACCGCGGTGCATCCAGGCGAAAATGTTGGTATGGGCAAAGATCATACCCTGTTTGCCAAGGTTTCGGGTACCGTTGCATTTAAACGCGGATTCCGTGACCGTAAAACGGTTTCGGTTATTCCCGATGTTGATGCAAAATAATTAAACCGCCGTTTGGCGGTTTTTTTATATTCTTTTTGACTTTTATAACTGTTGTTTTTGTGATATAATTATGTTCAGAAATGAAAGGGTTTACACTCGGTTTATTGGCTGTGATTTATGCACTGCCGTCGTTTGCGGCGGGCGGTGTGTCGCGTGTTATTCCATCGTCTGATGCGGCGACTACGCAAAAGAATGTCGCGACTGGTCGGGTTGTGATTACGGATTCTGGTTCTAAAACTTCGCGTGTTTCAGCAAATCGTATTGTGATTGATGATACGTCCGATATGCCCGCTTTATCGCGCAGTATCACTCGTTCGCTTGATGGTTTGAATGTCATATCGCGTTCATCAGTTTCGGGTGATACGCGGGCAAAATTAGATGCCGCCGTTCATACGGTTGGTCGTTCGGTGCGCACCGATGCCGCCAGTATAAATGCAAATCCGGCGGTACGGCGTTTGGGGTTGACACTGCGTCCATCAACTGCCGAGGTTGGTGGTCGTGCGGTTATTGATGACCGTGGAACTCAAACTGGTTCTAATTTAAAAAACGAAATTCGTAATATGCAATCGCGTATAGCAACGGTAAAACCGCGGGGCGAAACAAAACTTGATGCCGCCGCCATTGCCGAGGCCAAAGAAAAACTTGAACAAACCGCGGCATTAAACAAATCCTGTCAAGAACAGTATAACGATTGTATGGACCAGTTTTGTTCCGTCATAGATGCAAACCAAAAACGGTGTTCTTGTTCGTCCAATCTGGCCAAATATGCAAAAGTGGAACAGGCCGTCAAAGACGCAAACGCGCAATTAAACGAGGTTGCACAAAATATTCGCTATGTCGGATTATCGGCAGATGAAATATCGGCAATCATGTCCGCGACCGAGGCCGAAGAGGCACTGTCCGGTGCCGTTGACACAACCGAAAGCCGCCTTATGTTGGATGAAATTGCCAAGATGATAAAAGACCCAACCACAACATCATCTGCGTCATACATATCTGATTCATATGGTTTATTAGATATTGATTTAGATTTTTCATCGGATGATATGTCTGATTTATTCAGTTTGGATTTCTTAACCGATGGAAATAATGGTTTTTCCAGTTTGCGCGGCAAAGAATTATATAATGCCGCAAAAAAGCGTTGCGCAGCGGTTATTACACAATGCAAAGATGTCGGCGCAACCGCACAACAAATTACCGGTAATTATGATTTGGCAATTGATAAAGATTGTATTGCATACGAACAAGGTTTGAACAAGATGAACGAAACATTGGTGTCCAATGTACGCAGTGCGACACGCATGTTGCAAAAGGCGCGTTTGGCGGTTCTGCAAAATCAGAACACATATGATGCACGTGGTTGCATTGGCGCATTGGAAAATTGTATGACCGATGAAATGGTGTGCGGCGAAGACTATGCAAAGTGCCTTGACCCGACCAAGCAATTTATTGATGAAAACGGCAATGTTGTATTGGGGCAGAATATAAATTACATTCAAAAATTCATGTCGGAATATAATAATGCTAATGTGACACAATCGTTTCTGTCGGGCGCAAATAGCACACCAATTAACAACGATAACTGTGCGACCGATGCAAACGATGGTAAATGCGTTGTAAAATATTTGTTAAACAAAATCGGTACCGGCAACAAGGCAACCGACGGTGGTCTGTGTCGTCCGGTTCTGGATAAATGTCGCGCATATACCTATGATAATGGAAAATATCAACCATACAATGATGTTGTTCGCAACTATATCCAACGCGCGATGGTAAATATTAAATCGGCACAGTACAAAATTGTGTCAGATTATGCGTCAACATGTTTGAACGATATCGCATCATGCTATAACCAACAGGTTTCCCAGGTCACATCATGGGCGGCAACCGCATCCGCGTCCAGTGTTTATAATATTATGCGGGGCGCATGTCGTAATGTTGCGCTGACCTGTGGGTATGCGGTGTTTTCGGCGGACCAGACATCAACCGGCTGTCCCGATGACGACCAGACCCAATGTATTGAAAACATATCAGAAATATTCTACCAGTCCCTGCTCTGCCCAGATAATTCAAGTTATGTATACCCTGGCTCTACAAGTATCAGCAGCAATAATACACCTGGCGGTTGGGTTAATAAATTATGCAGATGCCAGGATGGATTCGTCACATTCAATGGTGCGTGCCTGCCGGCATGTGCGAATGGTGGCATATATACATCAACCGGTGTTTGTTCGGACGGTGCGCCATGTAGCGATATTAATAATGCACGCGATGCAACAAGTGCAGATGCTAGTGATAAATTATTCTGGGGTGGGCGCTGTGCGTGCACTGGCAATCGTTATTTCTATAAAGGCAAATGTCGTACATGCCCATCAAATTCCGGTTATATTTCAGGGCTAGCAGGTGATATATTTGGTGGACAATGTCAGTGTCAGACAGGTTTTGCCCCATCATCAAGCGGATTATGTTGTCTGGATAGCAATTCTTCAAATTCTTTGCGTTTATGTCCAGAAGAAATGCCTAATGCCGCCGGCATTCAATCTAACAATAGTCCCGCAGTAGATTAGTATTTAAAATCACTCGTTGCAAAAATTTGCAATTTAGGATATAATTCCAATGTATCAACAAAGGAGCAAAACATGTTTACACTTATATTTGTAATCTTGAAATTAACAAAAGTCCTGAATTGTTCATGGTGGTGGATTGTATTAACATTGTTGCTGGACGGTGGATTTTTTGGTCGTATCTTGTAATAAAACTTATTAAAAATGCCCCCGTTTGGGGGCGTTTTAATATTATAATTCACCGCGTGCGATTAAATTTAAAAAACTCTGCACTTGTATTACCTGTATTTGTGGGCAATTCATTTTTTGAATAAATAATTTTTTCCATTTGCCATTTTGGCGAATTAAAAAATGCGGATACACCCGGATAAAAGTGACAATATAAATCTGGATTTTTTCGCACATTTTCCGCCAACATCGCATCTTTTATTTGCGTCAGGTATAATATGTCAACCAAATCATTATCAAACGCATATCGGTAAATTTGCGCGCCACCACAAATAAAGACTTTGGAACAGCCCGAACATTCTTGCAATGCCGATTCAATTGAATCGGCATAAAAAACACCATTTTGATATATGTTTTTATATTGCGCGCTGCATACAATATTAAAACGATTTGGTAATGGCACATGGGGCAAATTTTCAAATGTTGTGCGACCAAATATACACGGATGCGGCGTAGTGATTTTCTGGAAATGATATAAATCAGACCGACAATGCCACGGCATAACACCATTCTGGCCAATAACATCATATGGTCCAACGGCAACAGCGGCACAAATTATTGGTTTCTTTCCTTCCATAATATTATCATTAGCAAAAAACTATAATAAACAACAGCGAAATTTGATTTTGTAATTCTGGGTTGCTATAATGCCAACATGGCATCCAGTAAAGAATATTTAGATTTTGTATTAGAGAATTTATCATCGCTGTCCGATATAACATACCGCGCGATGATGGGCGAATATATTATTTACTATCGTGGAAAAATTATCGGTGGAATCTATGATAATCGTTTACTGGTAAAGCCAATTCCCGAGGTGCGGCATATTCTGCCCGACGCGCCCACAGAGGTTCCATACCCCGGCGGCAAACCAATGATTATGTTATCTGATGTTGAAAATCGCGAATTGCTGGCGACTTTGTTTAATGCGATATGGAATGAATTCTCAATAAACACGCTATCAAATCCATAAACCACGACCACAAAATAAAACCGACCATGCTTGGTCGGCATTTATTGGTGGGGTTGTAAATTAGTACGATTTCGCACATACAAAACACACCTTACTTCTTGATTTTTAGGCCATTTTATGATACAATGTTTAACAATCAAAGGCACATTTTGTGCCATTTTTTATTGCCTGCAATATCACCCACAAAATTTTGCAATTTTGCGGGGCCCGATGTGCGGTTTTTTTTATTTACCAAAGGATATAAGATGAACAAAATACCAGAAAACATATTAAACCTTATGCAAAGCGATGCATATGTAAATTCTAACAATCCAGAACACCAAAATGTTGCAAAGCAAATTCAAAATTATTTTGAAAACAAATACGGCAACAGCACGATTGATGCAACTGGACGCAATATAACGATTAGAAAAGCATGGTGCTGGCATGCCATAATAGACGAAAGAACTTGCGAAGATTGTGCAAGTTTTTCTGATACTATTTATGAAAACGAAGAAGATATCCCAGAACACCCACATCATGACAATTGTCGGTGCTGGATAGAAGAAATTGAATTAGATGATAATAACAAGCCTGTTGTTGATACTCGCAAACAAGGTATTATTCATAAAACCATGGCAGAGGAAGGCGGATATGTGGATAATCCAAAACTGATTGATCAACCGACAAATTCAGGTATAACACAACCAACATTGAATAAATATAATGAGGATCATCCAGATTTTAATTTTCCAGATAAAGTGAAAGATTTATCACCAGAACAGGCACGTCAAATATACGGTGAAGATTACTATGACGAACGCCGTATTGGTGATATAGAAAACGAACGCATTGCCAACGCGATATTTGATATGGGCGTTATGAGTAATTTCAATAATGTTGGAAAAATCGTCCAAGAAACATTAAACGATTCAATGGGCGAAGATTTAAAAATAGACGGCAAAATTGGCGATAAAACACTTGATGCTTTAAATAATATACCCGATAATAAAATTGACGATTTTATGCAAGATTTGAAAGAAAATAGAATTGAGTATTTGCAAGGCTTATCTGATTGGGACAAATATGGAAAAGGATGGACAAGTCGTACAAATAGATATTGATTTCTTTGTATATATCCTGCAATAATAAGTGTATGAAAAAGTTAGTGTTTGTATTATTATTGCTGGTCCCAATGGTTGCTGTTGCTGATAGGCGTAGCGATTTTGTTAATAAAATACTTGAATATGAAAACACACAAATCGACAATAATGCCGTACGAATAAATGCGTATGGTGTAAATCAAGAAAAACTTGATATGTATCGGGCTGCGCACCCACGCTATAATTTCCCAAAAAATATAAAAGATTTAAATGAAAAACAAGCAAAACAAATCCTGTCTTATTTCTGGGACAATTACAGGTTTAGCGATTATAAGTACGATGAAATTCAAGAAAAAGTTTGGGATATGATGATTCATATGTCTATGTCTGATTTAGAAAAACAAATCAACGAATGTATTCGTAAATACTATAAATTTGATGCCGGTTTTTATGCGCCATTCGGTTCGGTTGCTTCTGTTAGTTTATTAAATGGCATGGCACCAAAACATATCCCTGATTTTTATTTGATATTAAACGAAGTCAAATACTGATATGAAAAGAGTACTTTATCTTGTAATATTTTCATTGTTCTTATTGTTAAACGCATTTTTAATATGGGTGTGTGCAGATGATTATTACGAATTTTTTATCAAAGATTGTCGTGATGCGTCTTATTATATGAGATGAATCTCCAGTTAAAAAATCGGCATTGTATGTAATTTTGGAAAAATTGGGCATTTTGGCATGGGACATATACATACAAGATATTATCACCACAAAACACCCTGAAAACATCCCGAAAATCACCCATATTTGAACAAAGAAAAAACCGACCATACTTGGTCGGCATCTTTTGGTGGGAGTGGGTGGTGCCTTGATATACGATAAATAAAATGAAAAAAATCTCGTTCCATCGATTTTTTAACATTTTCTTAATCGTCTATCTGCGTATTCGCTCGGTCGGCTTTGCCGACACTGCGCGCAACCCGTGACGATTTCGGTGCGCTGGCGCTTCCGAAATCTACTTGGTTTCGAACCAATGGTTCTCATCTCACCACCCATAGCCAAAAACAAAAACCACCCATTCGGGTGGTTTGTGTTTTTGGTGGGAGTGGGTGGATTCGAACCACCTCAGGCTTAAGCCAACAGATTTACAGTCTGCCCCGGCTCTCCAACTCCGGCGCACGCCCAATCCCTGGTGCGAGCAGCGGGACTCGAACCCGCATATCAAGCTTGGAAGGCTTGCGTACTAGCCCTTGTACTATGCTCGCATCAAATTCAAAGCAAACCGATTATATACTAATATCTGGTAAAATCAAGATTTAATTTTGGCAAATGTTTCAAAAACACAATAACAAATCACATAAAAAGATTTTCAACCTAGGAAGACATACATCATATAAACAATTGCCACTGTGAATAAATTCAATTATAATAAGAATATGTTTTTATTTTCTAGAAATAAATATAAAAGGAGGAAATATGACACATGATGATTTATGGCGCGCGATTGTAAAATTGGCTGCGTCAAGGAACATGTCTTGTTCAGGCTTAGCAAAATTTGCCGGATTAGATGCAACAACTTTCAATAAAAGCAAACGTTTTAGTAAATATGGTCAGCCACGGTGGCCGTCAACATACAGCATCGCCAAGGTTTTAAACGCAACCGGTATTACAATGTCGGAATTTGTACGATTTATGCCCGCGCACGACCAAAACAAAACCGAACGGTAATTTTTATTAAACGAACGCCCGCAATTGCGGGTCTTTTTTATCCAATGCTTTTAACCATTTAATAAATCGGCGCAGTGTTTCATGATTGACCTCCATTTCGGTTGCAATATCGCGATTTGATTTTCCAGATCGCAACATATGAACAACACTTCGCCTTCGTCTGTATAATTTCCATGTCTGGGGGGATGCACGATTCGGGCGGCCTAATTTTTGTCCACGTGCGCGCAATGTATTCATTGCTGATTTGGTTCGTTGACTGATTAAATTGCGTTCAATTTCTGCGGATAGTCCAAAGGCAAATGCCAATACTTTGCTTTGGATATCGTTGCCCAGCCGATAGTTTTCTTTTATGGTCCAAACATTACAATCTCTGCTAAGACAATGTTCCAATATGCGCATTATTTCCAACAGCGAACGCCCAAATCGTGATATTTCACAGGCGATTAAAACATCACCTGTTTTTAATTCTGATAAAATTTTACCCAACAGACGCTTTGACAATGGTTTACGTGAAGATATTGTTTCTTCAAACCATTCTGTAATTGTAATATTGTTGATTTTGGCAAATTTTTTGATTTCTGCGCGTTGATGTTCATTTGTTTGCTTGTTTGAAGATACCCGAATATAACCGATAACACTCATAATAAATAACTCCTAAGCTATAAAATCCTATTGGTATCAAATTAAAGGCGATTTTTTTCGAAATTCAATTTATTTAACTATCAATATCAAAAAATATATGTATGGGAATGCTTTGCCACTTTGCCGCGTTCGCTTTGTTCACCGGCATGCTCCTGCCTGCCTTTCGGCTGCGGTTTGAATTTTGTGTCTCATGGGTTCGATTCTCGGCACACCAGATAAAAAAATTCGGTGAACCCGAATTTAATTTCTATGGCAGGACATATTGTGCAATTCACGAACTGATGAAATACATGATTTATTGCAATTTGGTAAAGATATCAAGTTATTTTTAAACAAGTATAGATACAACCTTCAAATCATGTGATGTATCCCATACCGCAGATGTCGGCAACTGGCACCATACCCCACATCCCATATCGGTAGTGCCGACCGCACCGCCACCCACCTGGTTATCAAAATCGACAAAGACCAATCACTAAATTTTTCAAAGGCCTTTACGCGAAGGGTCAAATTTTTTACTGCATGCTATTCAGTGAAATGTGATTTGACCCACTTGGCACACCACATGAACTTTCACAATAAAACTTGCGATTATAATTACCATGGTGCAAAATAAACGCGACACAAAGGATATATTATGGCTGATAATCAAATAATTATTACATACGGAATTGCGCGTAATACTAGTACGAACAACCAAAGAATCACTTACTTCATTTATATTATACCCGAAGAAAACACAGAAAATTTTGATTGGTTGCACCCTGTATTGTATACCGACCCGATTATTCCATGTGAAATCGAAGCAAAAGCGGAACAAGCATTAACTAGACACCTTCGCAAACACAAAAAATATCAGCACCGTGAAATAATTTTTAAACGAAACAACCATGATGAACATGCAATATCTGGAATTGAAGACGTCGGTTTTGAATGGCATACAACCAGACAAAGCACACGGGGAGCAAAGATACAAGAATTAGATAATTTCTTGTTTTATGTGCAATATCACTTGCAAGATGACCCAAGATACAGAATACCCAAATCTTTAACAATCATACCACATCCATTAACATCTGAAACACCTGTATTAATTCAATTTGAACCAGAACCATTTTATGCAGACCTTATAACGCGGGACATGCTGAAAGAAATTCTACATGTAGAAAATACATCACTAGATACATGGAAAAGGAAACACATATTGGTATCTCGTGCAGGATATGGAAGAAGGGTATTTTACTATGTTTCGCACATTAACCAAGCATTTGAAAAACGATTTAACAGCAACAACCCAACGGACAAACGTTGGTATAAAAAATTATATAAACATTTGAAATATTATTACGGCAAATAATTCCCATTATTGGTGCTGCATTTCAAATATCACACGGTCTAAAAAACCGTGTTTTTTTTTATTTTTTGATTGAAAATTGTGTAGTCTAAATTTTTTCGAAAATCAGCAAACTCGCACTGAGCGTGGTATACAACAGATTAAAAACGGTGATATTAAAACCGATAATTGTCGCTTATAATGTGCCCAAGTTAATAACAAAAAAGGAGCACAACATAAAGTCATACCCCTAGAATCTCAACAAAACAAGCCAAGTAAAAATGGTTGTATAAGAGACTTGAAACATCTTAATTATACAAAACCATTTTTTACTTGCAACCGAAAATTGCCGATTGGTGATTTAGGTTAAAACAAATCTTCAAGTTAATTTCGCAGGAACCTAATAGACACCGAAATGGTGGGGTGGTTTTTGCGGCAAAAAAAAGAGTAAAAAATGGATTATTTACAAAATACGGGGACAGAATCATCCCTTGAAAAAATGGTTCAAAACAGAAACGCATTTTTAAATGGTGAAAAATCATTTGAAAGTAAAAATAATGAACCACAAACAACAGCACTTGCACCTCTGGTGGCACCTGCTTTACCGACAACACCGTCAGACACAATGTCTTTTATCACACGGTGTGAAGCCGCAAGCAAAATAGCCGCAAACTATATTAGATTGTATGGCAAAACATCTGTTAAAGGTTTACACGCATTGAAATTCGCACGATGTGTTATCGGTGCAGCATTGGATACATGTGTTGAAATCGCAGATGCAGTCCGAGCGATTGGTAATACTGTGGGTAGCGGTCCAGAAATTGAAGAAAACCGTCTAAAAAAAGACACGATAATGACAATAAACGGATTTCGGAAAAATAAACTGTGGCGAAATATCTGTGAATTGGACGCGGATTGTGTAGCGGCGGCAAAACAGAAAGCAATTGAAAATGACGATTTTCCAACTATTAATTCGGCATTGACAATCAAAAGAAATTCTAAACCCAAAGAACCAAGATTGGGTAAACACGAATGTCAGGGTGTGTTTTCTGATGTGGTTTTGCCAAAAGGTATAAAATTTGATGAACCTTGGAATGCAACCAGCCTGTTTAGCAATATTGGTCTGGGAACATATATGTTGAAAGATTTAAATATAAAAGTAAAGGTATCAAACGAACTTTTGGAAAAACGCGTCCAAATCCAAAAAGCATTGTATGGCAATAATTGTGATGTCATAACAGGTGATATCACCAAACCGGATGTATATCAAAAAATCTTGGCAGCACACAAAGCCAATAATTGTCGTATTGTGCTGTTTTCTGCGCCCTGCCAAAATTTTAGTAAAGCCGGCAAACAAAATGTGCACCATGTTAATGCTTCGTTGGTAATGCATGGTATGCAATTTGTGGAAGATGGTGCACCAGATGTTTATATGTGCGAAAATGTGCCGGAATTTTTGGGTGCTTGTCCGGATAAAATAAAAGATGAAAATTATGACACAATCTATGATTACATTAGACAAACATCCGATAGATTGGGTTATATCACCAATATCGATTATTTGGATGCGGATAATTATGGCACCGGTGAAAAGCGTGAACGGTCAATCGTTTTGGGTATCAAAAAAGAACTGGTGCAGAAAATTCTTGGCACGACTGAAATAACCGCGGACAATGTATGGAAATTTCCAAAGCCAGACGAATTTAAAATGTCAGAAGAAGTGTGTTTGTGGGGTATTCCATCCATAGAAGCAGGCGAACACAGAATTGATTTCAATCGTTTGCATTATGCGCTGGATTTGGAACCTGAAATCGTTGACGCTTTGAAAAACATGTCTGCTGGACAGACATCCAAGGTTGTTATTAATCCAAAAACGAAAGATAGAGTGGAAATAAAGCGTGCACATGGTGATAGACCAGCACCAACAATCACTGGTGAATCTTCGCATTTTCGTGCACCTTCACATTGTTTTCCGGCAGGCCGTATCAGAAAAGACGGAACACAATCTGACGCGCGATACAGAACACCATACGAAATTCTGGTGTTGATGGGGATGCCGAAAGATTTTGAATTGCCGGGTAACATCAAAATCAGAGACGGCAAAGGTAATATCTGGTGTAAAGACGGTCCTGTGTCTGAATCTGAATTTGAACAAACTAATGATGATATTGTTGTGACAGATGATGAATTTCGGACTATGTTGGGTGAACATTTTTGCCCGACGGTTTTAAATCGTTGCTTTGCACAACTGATTTATCAGATTCAACACAAAGATTTCTGATAGTGTCCCCCATTCGTTTGGGGGATTTTTTGTGGTATGACCCGTCAGGCAAACCAGTTTTTTTGTGTTTTGGAAATTTTTTGGGCTGTTCTGTCAAAAAAATTGCGTTCTATAAAAATAACAGGTTCCGACATTCTCTGTTCATTTGGAAAACACGAGTGCCTATGACGATATTGGAACTGATGGGTCAGCTGAAATCCGCCATCAAAACAATAAATATCTGAAATCAATAGATGGATAAGCGCATATATGAAAATGTGCTTTGTCCAAATAATATAAATAAAGAAACAAAGAAAAAAACAATGACAACAGAAATAAATACAACAACCAATGAAACAGAAAAAGATAAAACATTCACAGATGAACAAAAGACAAAGATGAAGAAAAAAATTGAAGAATGGTTTGACGATAAAATAAACCCAAATTGCTTCGTCAGTATCCAATTTCCAAAGTTCATGCGAAGAACAAAATTAGACTTGTCGTACAAAAAGTTATATGAAATCCTGTATCAATTTGAACGCGATATGTATGGCAGACACTTGAATCGACATCTAATACCTGGCATTATTTTTGCAGAAAACGGACAGGCAACAACATTTCATTTCCATATATATTTTTATCATAATGATATTTCGATACAGAATTTTCAAGATTTTTTTGCGTTGGTTTCAAGGAAATTACGATTACCGCCAGAGACAATTGATGTGAAAGAGATTGAAACCGTTGATGTTTATTCATACGGTGCAAAAGAACTATTTGTTGATGCCAAAGGTGATTTTGACCCATATAGAATAATTGATACGGAATTATTATTTGCATTGTATAAACGGCAACCAAAGAAAACCCCCGTACCGATTAGAATTATACACGAACCACATTATGCGTTAAAAGATATACCAAAGACGAATTGGAAAAAACTTAATGAATTGTGTGGTTATCGTAAAAAGCAACCGGTTAATAATACAAACCCGACTAATTACCAACACAGACGATTAAAAGTGTAGATTCCTGGTTAATGTGGTTCGCCAAACAGGTCATATCATAACATAAACCAAGCGTGGATAGCCGAAAACAGAAAAGATAGGTAAACATAAGCCGAAAGAAAAGGAGCAGCCCACGCGTCAAATATGGATTAAATGTAAAAAACAACCCGTTGAAACAAATCAGCGGGTTTTAATTCACTTTCCAAACAAACACCTTCCACTTGAATCATAGCACCACACAGTATGATTTAATTTTACGCTGACTGTATTACCGGTATATCCAACTAATTCACCGCATTTCATAAACAATACCAATCCGCGTTCGTTATACACTCTGACTTGATTTCCAACTTGTCTAACTGCTGCAATCATATCTTTGTCCTTTGGTTTAATATTCGTCGGCACGCATGATAGTTAATACCCTGGTTGTTATATCTGGATTACTAGGGTCATCAGAACCTGCGTCCATCGTTTGGTTATAATAATCTATCTTGAAAAAATAGTTTATTCCACGGTGTTCAATACGCCCAAAATCATGTTCTTTATAAGGGTCGTTTGCGTGATTAAAGTCATTAAAATTTTGAACTTTATCTAACAATCGAGTCCGTTCTAAATACGGCAAAGAATTAACACCATGCGATATAAACACCTGGTTTTGCCCAGGTGTAAATAAGTTCTTTCGCAATTTATCGTTTAATTCGGCAATCTTATTCATATTACGCCACCTGTGTTTCAATCAAAAACTTATTGAAAGCCCGAATACTGCAACGAACAGCACGACTTTTCATACGACCACGCGCAGAATGTTCCCCGATTGTATATTGCGGTAAAATCGTTGAAATAGATTCCGCAACTTGTTCTGGTGTTTTAGATTCCCACGCACAGATTCTAAGAAGAGAAGAAGTATAATCCGAAATCGTGCTCGGTAAATTTGATTGTGTTATTTTTTTATAACCATTTTGTTCCATCCACACTTGAAATCGTTTCAAGAGATTCGATTGTTTTGTCATTTTATATCCTTTTTGTTGATTACGGTTCGCTTTATTGCTTTAACCTAAGTAAATTATGTCGTGTTTTTTGACCCCCGCGAACTAAAAAACGCACAAAAATAGCTAAAAAAAAGCCCAATTTGAGCCATTTTTAAGCGTTTTTATCAAAAAAGTCGTATTTACTGTTGAAATTTAATAGTTAAAGAAAAACCGTTATAAACTATATGATTTGAACGGTTTTTATCCACATATGGTTATATTTATTTACATCAAGATGGCAATATTCTATAAAACGCGCATAAACAAACCAAATTCAAGCCGTGGTCTCAGTTAAAATCTATAACTGATACCACCTTTGAAATTCATATAATTATCATTGTCCATGAAATATTGTGCATTACCGTACATATGTAAACGTCCAGCAGTGTAATCAAATCCTAAACTTGCTGCACCACGATATTCATAATCGTTATTATACAAACTGAATGTTCCATTCATACCACGCATCCCAAGTTTAATATCATAGGTATCGCCAAATTCACGATATAACATCAATCCAGAATTCAATTTGAATCTACCGCCGTCTGACAACTGTTTTTCATATTTTGTATAAAATCCCAATCCGGTTTCAACAGATACAGTCCTGTCATCAGGTATAACCAAACTGAATGCTTGTTCTTCTTCATGTCCGCTTTGGTCGTAAACAATCGCATTAAATGCTAAATCTGGTGCAAATGTCCAATTACCAAAGTTCAACGGATAACGCAAATCATTCATTAAACCAAAGATGCGTTTTTCAATATATCCATCATAGTTAATATTGTTATATCCGCGACGATTATATTCGCTGTGTGCGAATCCAGCTTTTGGTGCAATAACCAATTCAATATCATCATTGGTATATGTTGCCGGCATATAGAATAACCACAAGTTATTCTGTCGATGCATATTATCTCCATCGCCAGTATTGATATTTGCCATCGCCATACCATAGCCAAGTTTCCAATTATCTGATATCTTGTCGCTGCTTATGCCATATCGTCCAGAACCGCCATTATGGTCATTACTGAACGAGAAATAACCTGTGCTATCACTGATATCAAAACTATCACGACTTGAATTTTCAAATAATTTATTATTCATTGAAAAACTAATTTCACGCATAGCAGATAAATCTTCATGTGCAAATTGAGTAAATGTATTTAATCCCGTCAATCCAGATAATGAGTTATTGAATGCGTACATATTATCCATAGATTTCAAAGTGCTAAATAATTCTGCACCGTTGCCGTTAGTGTAATTATTTTTCAAGAATGCCGCCAAAGATGCGTTATCAGTCAATTCGTTAAAATCTTTCATCTGCATAACAACATCGTGTCCGTTATCCGCTAACGAAGCATTGAACATAGCAGAAGCAGAACGAACATTTAATCCAGATACATCGCCTGCATCAATCATATTTTCCGCTATATATGTTGTTTGGTTACCGCTTTGGACAATGTCGCTAGATATATTCAAATCACCAGATAATTCGTTTTCAACAATAAATCTAGCACCTGCACCAGCTAAGAAATTACCGTTAGCACTATCTAAATCTAATATTTTTGCTGTTATTACACCAGAATTAACGAGCAATGCCCCATTTAAAACAATTTGATTGCCATATGTTGCCGAACCATCACATTGAGTACTGTGGCAGGAAGCGCCATTCACACTGATAGTACCCGTGTTTGATATAGTTGCTCCTTCTTCTGCATATATACCATATGCATTAGTTGAATTTGTAATAGTTATATTGCCAGAATTAGTTACATTTGAATTAAATGCCGCATATATACCATATGCAGTACTTGCATTCTGTATTGAAATATTACCATAATTAGTCAAAGTTCCGCTTTCACCAACATATACACCAACGGCAAAAGTAGAATTTTCAATCGATATTGTATTTGAATTTACTTGACTTGAATATGACAAAACTAAGGCATTTGCACCTTGACCAGCAAAAGCCCCGTATGCTGTTGACGCATTTTGAATAGTTACTGGTCCACCTACCCATAAATCCGATTCTGCATATGCACCGATTGCAGTTCCACCGATATCAGACAAGGGTAAAAAAGAACCATTCCCCACTCTATCTATAGTCATCCATGCAACAGATGACGTATCCCCATAAATTCCTATTGCCCATCCATCACCTAAATTATGTAAAAATTTATATCCTCTATAAGCGGTACCAGACCTATTCATATGTTCACCGCCACTACCACTATCATATCCACCCGTTCCTACAATATCACCATCAGCAACATTGTACATACGCAAAGTATTATCATTATCTGTTCCATAACCATAAATTCCAAAGGCTACAGCATTTGATTGATTATAAATTGTAAAAATATTATCCCCAATGCCGTTTACAATCCTTCCAAAAGCACCGTATACAGTACCAGTCCCATTATTGCTGATAGATATATCAGTATCCGCATCGGCCCTATTATCGTTTGAATATATTCCATAAACATTACCATTTCCTGTATTTGTTATAGATATCGAACTTGACCCGTTTATCCCGACAGGTATCACATCTGAATCAGAATACATGCCGTAAACATTGCCGGAACCAGAATTTGTTATAGATATAGAGCTATCTACTTTAATTCTTTGATATAGATTAGAAACGGTTGCACCAATTAATCGATTATGAGCATACATACCATAAACATCACCATCTCCTTCGTTGGAAATAACTATACTTCCACTAACCAGAAGTGGATATGCTGGAGACGCATTAGAGATAAATTCTGCCGTTGCATTGGAATATGCATTATGTATAAGACTGTCACTTTGGGTATTGGTTTCTGTATCATACATGCCATAAACATTTCCATTCCCATGATTTTCTATATTTATTGTACCACGAGACCAAGCCTGTACGCCTGATATACCAACAGAACCAGACATGTTGGCATTGTTTATTGTCTTGCCATACATACCATAAACATTACCATCGCCAGTATTGTTTATTTCTAAAAAAGCATTACTCTGTGCCATTCCACCACCAATACCACTATTAACATTTAAATAAATAATAGAATTAGAACCACCTCGTCCGTAAATATCTCCATTGCCAATATTCTGTAAAAACAAAGTACCTGTTGCTGTTCGAGAAAAATTTTGAGTTGTGTTTCCCCTGAATACCTGCGCAATGGACGTAAATGACAACTCAACATCACCATCACCATTATTAATAATGTTTAAAGTTTTCGGAATACTAAGGATTATATCGTCATCAGCCGTAGCCAAAAAGGTGTTGTGTGCCACACCTGTTAAAGCTACACGAAAATCACTATCACCTTCATTTTGTATATTATATTCTGATTCGTCAAAATGTTCTACTATAATAGTACGTCTTGTACATCCAATGCCTATTCCACCGAAACTATCAAATCCGGAATCACACTGACAGTATGTCTCAACCTGATGTGCATGTTCACCACAATTTATTTCTGTATAACATCCATGACCTTGGGTCCATTGAATGTACCCAGGATTACAAACACATTCAGAACCATTTTGGGTTGCATTTGCACCACAATCCAATGTTTCATAGCATCCGTAACCTTGTGTCCATTGAGTATATCCAGGATTACAAACACATTGTGTCTCTTGCTGGTTTGCATTTGCACCACAATCAATCGGCATCAACGAACACCCGGTTCCTTCTATCCAGTTTTCATAACCTTGATTACATTGACAAATCGCTCCATTTTGATATGCGTTTGTTCCGCAATCTAACACCGTATAACAACCATATTCTTGTGTCCATTGAGTATATCCAGAATCACATACACATTGAGTTTCTTGCTGAGTTGCGTTCACTCCACAATCAATTGGTATTGGTGAACATCCTATCTCTTCTATCCAATTTTCATAGCCAGAATTACAAACACAAGACGTTCCTTGTTGTGTCGCATTTGCACCGCAATTTAATGGTATTAAAGAACACCCAACATTTGATATCCAATTTTGATAACCAAAATTACAAACACATTGTGTCTCTTGTTGGGTTGCATTTACGCCACATTCGATTGGTATTGCGGAACAACCAATTTCTTCTATCCAGTTTTCATATCCAGAATTACAGATGCATTGTGTTCCTTGCTGAGTAGCATTCGCACCGCAGTCAATAGGTGTTGGGGAACATCCTGTTTCTTCTATCCAGTTTTCATATCCAGAATTACAGATGCATTGTGTTCCTTGCTGAGTAGCATTCGCACCGCAGTCAATCGGGGTTAATGAACAGCCAATACCAGATATCCAAGATTGGTATCCTGAATCACATTGACACGATATGCCATTTTGATATGCATTTGCTCCGCAATTTAATGGTATCAGCGAACACCCGACACCTTCTGTCCAATTCTGATATCCTATATTACAAATACATTGTGTTCCTTGTTGTATAGCATTTGCACCGCATTCAAGTGTTGTTAGCTCACATTCTTTGTATGTAATTCCACCAGATATGCACGTGTTGTTTGTTTCATGAAAACCTTCATCACATGTGGTTGTCCAATATGGACATGGCGCAGCCTGACAATACCACCATGTTCCATACGCATCTTCACAAGAATCGCCAAATAACCAACCATTTTCTGCTATACAATCTCTTTCTGTATACCCCATTTCCATACAATTATGATTCGAGATATTATTATTACCATTATTATTAGATGCTGGTGTGTTATCTCCATCACCAGAAGATGAACCCCCGCCGCCACCAGACATAGCGGCTATTCCTGCACCAGCAGCAACACCAACGCCAATAGCAGTCCATGCCCATTTACCGAGTCCTAAAAAAGACCAGGATTTATTTGCCGCGGCTAATTTTTGTGTAAATGCTTGATATTGTTTTGGTGGTATTTTTTTTACACATTGGTGTCCTGTGTTTGCACCTGCTTTTTTTAATAAATTATACGCATCAACATTCTTATCTTTTATCGCTGTACATAAAGCAGTATTACCATCAGCATCAACAGTATCTATATTTTCAACTTTGTTCAATTCGGATGTGCTTTTTGTTTTAGCTAACAAGTAAATATCTGTCGCATTATTTGCTGCAAAAGATGCCGAAAATGCTCCAAAAATCAACAACAACGATAAAAATAATTTTTTCATGTGCTTCTCTCTTTATTATTTGTTTGGTGAAACTATCCCACACCCCAATGATTTTTGCAACCTATTTTTTCCTAATTTACACTGCTTAACACAAAAACAATCAACATCAAAAATCCTTAGAAAATCAGCATATACAAGATATTAATATGATTTTTAAATTCAGATTTCAAGACATAGTATACAATCTTGTATAATTTGTGGTCTGCCCCATCGGTCAAACCACTTTTTTATATTTTTATCAGAATTGGAAAATAGTTGTCCGAATTGGAAGTTTAGTTTGTAGAGATTGGTTGTGGGTTCAAATTCTATATAACATCTCTGACACGGTTGTGATGTCAGTATGAAACAAAAAAGATGTTATAAAATGGCTGATTTAGATTTATTAAAGCAAGAAATTCAAAACGCGTTTCCAGGTGAAAAACCATCAGAACAAGAACTATCGTCTATGGCTTTTGAACTGATTGATTTTTTCATAATGGCTGCAAAAGCATATAAAACCAGCAAAACGGAAAAATAGTTGCGTCTTTTCAATTTAATACACGATAAAATTTTTAATATATAAGGAGTAAAACCATGAGAAATATTTTTAATAACAATAATATATTTGCACAATCAAATGAACCAACTGCAAGCCAAGCCGTTATATTCGCCAGGGTCAGTTCCAGGGAACAATCTCGTGGCCAATCTACAACGGCACAAATTAAGAATTGTGAACAATACTGTAATTCTATTGGAATAACGAAACCAATAAGGATATTTAATATCACAGAATCATCAACGCATGGTGAACGCAGACGATTCCAGGAAATGTTATCATTTGTAAAAGCACAAGGTAAAAAAACACTAATTGTTGCGGACTGTGTTGACCGTATTCAAAGAAGTTTTAAAGAATCTGTGGAATTAAAAGACCTGGCTGAAAAGGGCAAGTTAGAAATTCATTTTATACGAGAATGCTTAACTATTACAGACCATTCGACATCTGCAGAACAGTTGCGATGGAATATGAGTGTGTTGGCTGCGCAATCGTATGTTGATACTTTGCGTGATAATGTAAATCGTTCTATGCAAACCAATTGGTCTAATGGTTTATGGCAGTCTTTTGCGCCACTTGGGTATTTAAATGCGAAAGACGAAAAAGATAATGCAACGATAGTGTTAGACCCAGTTCGAGCACCTTTGGTTAAAAAGATGTTTGAAGAATATGCCACAGGTCAATATTCTTTACAGGGGCTTTTAAAGTGGGCACATGATAATGGTTTAACAATGCGAAAGACGCCAGGAAAACCAGAACGCGATTTGCCACTTACAACACTTAATCGTATATTGAAACAACCTTTTTATTATGGTGTTATGGTGGTGAAAGGTCATGAAATTCCACACATATATCCACCCATAATAGATAAATTGTTGTTTGACCGGGTGCAAGATGTTCTACACGGTAAATGTCGGTTGCCTGCAAAAAGCATATATGGTGAAAAAGAATTTGTGTTGCGTGGACTTGTTCGTTGTGCCAAATGTGGACATACAATGAGCCCAGAAAAACATCGTAAACCAAGTGGCAAAGAATATGTGTATTTAAGATGCAGCCACTTGAAACACGATTGTTCTCAAAAACCAATCCGTGAAGACAGTATCTTAAAACAATTAGAACATGAACTAACCGTAGATTGTAAACTGTCTGATGAAGCAATTACATATATCAAAAACTTAGTTCAATCCAATCTTGAAAGTGAAAATCAATTAAAGGTTGGCACAGAAAGGTATATCGCAAAACGCATTACAGAATTAAAAACAAACAAGCAAAGGTTAGTATCTATGCGTATAGCAGGCGAAATAGATAAAGAATCTTATGATTTGGCGCGGACGGATATAGAAAACGAACTTCAAGAACAAGAGAAAATACGGGCTTCATACATCGAAACCGAGACAAATATCATCGAAACAGTGGATAATGTTGAAAAAATCTTTAAAAACCCTTTATTTTTCTTAAAGAGTTCGAAAATTGAGATAAGGAGTGCGTTTTTACGGCTAATACTTTCGAACTGTTATGTTGATAGTGGAAAGGCGTGGTTTTCTCTTAAAAAATCGCTTTCTTTGTTCGTAAAAACACCAAATTTAAACATTTGGCAGTCCCAATGGGAATCGAACCCATGTTACCGGAATGAGAATCCGATGTCCTGACCGCTAGACGATGGGACCAAAACATGCAATGTATTTTAACTATTTAATTTTGTTTTTCAATAATTTTTGTCATTCAAATATTTACACCACAACAAGACATTACGATTCCTGTAACCGGTCGGATAGTAATGATGATAGCCTTTTTTATTCAACAAGTGCTGAGACCGCCGATTATCGCGTGCCGTTCGGGCATAAATTTTATCTATGGACTGATTACGCGCGAAATCTTCAACCGTGGTTATTGCGCGGGACACAATGTGCCGTCCTTCGTTTTCATTTGTCACAAAATACCAAATCTCGGCACGGGGTGCATTTTGCCCGGCACCATCCAATCCAACCACACCAACAAAATTTCCATCGCAACGCACGATGAATTTTTTATTATATGGCAAATCGCGCATAATATGTGAAATTTTTTCCATAACCAAACCCGAAAGTATAAAATTAAATCGCACCAAGCCATTCGTGCGCGCCCACCAAAAATATGGGCGCAGCCGAGCACGATTACATTTGACCGCCGAATTAAATTCACGAAATTGTTTGCCAATATGTCGCAAAGAAAAACTTTCTAAATGAACATCCATAACACACGCATTATAAAAAATATCTTAGTATTTTCAAGAAATATACACAAATATATAAAAAAGAATAAATTCTGTTGACCGGGTTTATAATTTTTTACTAACATAAAAATTATGAAAATCAAAAAAATTTTATTTATATTGCCGTTGATATTTTCATGTGCCTTTGCACATGCGGCGGACTATCGTGCGGCGTTGGTCGCAGATATGGACACAGGTCGGGTTTTAATATCACAAAATGCAAATATGCCGAATTATCCGGCATCACTGACTAAGATAATGACACTTTATCTGACTTTTGATGCGTTGGAACACGGTCGGTTGCATTTGGATGATTATCTAATCGTATCCCAAAATGCGGCGGCGGCGGCACCGGTAAAACTGGGGCTGAGTGCGGGGTCAAAAATTCGGGTCGAAGATGCGATAACTGCACTGGCGGTCTACAGTGCAAATGATGTTGCACGCGTGTTGGCCGAAAATCTGAAAGGTGGCAAAGAAAACACTTTCGCATCGTTGATGACGCGTGTGGCGCGTGAAATTGGCCTGACCGGGACAAATTTTGAAAACTCTTCGGGGTTGCCAGATGATGACCATTTATCAACGGCGCGTGATATTGCATTGCTGTCTATGGCGGTGTACAAACATTTTCCACAATACTGGAAATATTTCGGAATAAAAAAATGGGTGTATAACGGGAAAACATATACGAATGGTAATCGGTTATTAGAAACATATCCGGGCTGTGACGGTATGAAAACGGGCTATACAAACAAGTCAAAGTATTCACTGGTTGCAACGGCGCGGCGTGGCGGGCACCACTTAATATCGGTTATACTGGGTGCAGAAACCAAAGACATCCGGTTCAGCGAGGCAACGCATTTATTAAATCGTGGTTTTGAAATGCTGGATTCAAATACTGCACCGGCGACATATGTTGCAAACAATCCAAAACCACAGACCACCCCGGCCCCGGTAAATTCACCAATCGTTCAAAAATACGCAACCGATGCGCCGGCACTTGGTGGTGTGGGTGTTCAATTTGGTGCGTTTTCATCGGTTGATTCGGCAAATGCAATGATTGCACGGGTAAAAAATACACTGGGGGCAAATGCACATCTGGAACCAAACGGCGGTGGGCTTTATCGTGTGCGTGTGACCGGTCTTTCGGAATCGGCCGCCCAGAATTTAAAGAACCGCGCAATGGCATCTGGAATAGATTGCTATGTGTTTCACTGATTGTTATAATGTTTTGTGATGAATCCAAAAATAGAAAAACTTGTTAAAATTTTTGCAAAGTTGCCACGCGTGGGAAACCGGGCGGCACGACGAATAGTTCTGGATTTATTGCATGATAAGACCGGTCGTATTGCAAAATTGGTTGATGCATTAAATGATGCAAATGAAAATATTCATGCGTGTCCGATATGTGGTATACTGACCGACCGCACATTTGACCGCTGTGAATACTGTCGCGATGGTGCGCGTGCAAACGGCATGATTTGTATTATACGCGATTTATCTGATGTTTGGACACTTGAAAAATCGGGGGTGTTTAATGGCCGATATCATGTACTTGGTGGGTTGCTATCGGGAATGTCGGGGGTGACACCCGATGATTTAAATATTGCGTGTTTACCGCAACGCATTAGTGATGAAAATATTAACGAAATTATTTTTGCACTGCCTAATACAATTGAAGGAAAAACAACCCAGCAATATATTATTTCGGTTATTAACAATAATAATGTGCGGTTTACAGAACTTGCATCGGGGGTGCCATTGGGCGGGGATTTAGATTATATTGATGACGGAACACTATCATTGGCATTTGGGGGACGACACACAATATGATGGACAATATTTCATCTTTGCCACCGGTGTCAGAAATGATGCGTGAATGCGGACTTGAACCTAAGAAGCAATTCGGTCAAAATTTTTTATTTGATTTAAACCTAACGGGGCGCATTGCGCGCAGTGTCCCAGAAATTGAAAAATCAACAATTATTGAAATTGGACCGGGACCGGGCGGACTGACCCGAGCATTACTTATGGCGGGCGCGACACATGTTATTGCAATAGAAAAAGATAAAACAACCGAACCAATTTTATCACAGATTGTTGATGCATCAGATGGTCGGTTAAATATCGTATATGATGACGCATTGCGTGTTGATATGGAAAAACTTGCCGGTGGCACATTTTCGGTGTGTGCAAATTTGCCATATAATGTAGGTACAGAACTGTTGATAAATTGGTTGCACGATATTGCGCGGGGTACACCAATAAAATCGTTAACATTAATGTTTCAACGCGAAGTGGCAATGCGAATTGTTGCGAACACCGGCGACGAAGCATACGGACGTTTATCGGTGCTAACATCATTAATTTCTGATGCAAAAATTTTATTTAGTGTGCCATCAACGGCATTCGTTCCGCGTCCACGCGTTGAAAGCGCGGTTGTGCAAATTATTCCAAATAAAAATAAAATTAAAAAGATTCGCGATATATCAAACATTGAAAATATTACTGCGCGGTTGTTTGGAATGCGGCGCAAGATGATACGCGGAATTATGCGTGATGTTGATTGGAATTTGTTTGGACTTTCCGGTACCGAGCGTGCCGAAGATCTAACACCAGAAAAATTTTTAGAAATATCAAAAAAACTGGTTGCATAGATTATATGTTTTTTTGCTATAATGAAATCAGCAGTTGGAGAGGGAAAACATGCCGGTATCTGTTTTAATATTTTTTGGAATTATTTTTGTATTGGTCTTTTTGTTGCGTACTATGCGTGTTGGCGCGTTGGTCGCATTTCTATTAGCGGGTATAATTGCGGGACCATTTGTATTGAATTTGTTTCATGTTGATGAAACTTTAACATTTCTTGGAGATTTGGGTATTTTATTCTTGTGGTTTAATATCGGTCTTGAAATAAATATGAAGCGTCTGTGGCAAATGCGGCGCAACATATTCGGATTCGGTGCCGCCCAGGTTTTAATGGTTGCCGTAATGTTGTTTCCAATTTTGGTTGGTTTAACAAATTGGTCAATCATCGGCGCGATAACAATTTCATTGTTGTTCGCGATGTCCAGTACATCCGAAGATTTACAATTATTAACCGACCGGAATCAACTTAATACCGACATGGGGCACCAGGCATTTTCCATATTGCTATTCCAAGATTTATTATCAATTCCACTGCTTGCCATGTTGCCGGTTTTTGCAGGGCGTTCATTTAACCTTGGTGCGACAATCATAGATGTTGTTGTCACATCTGTCACATTGGTTCTTGGGGTAGTTGTGGTTGGACGATTTATATTGAATCCGGTAATGCGAGCGGTATCAAAACTGAAATCACGCGAAGCGTTTTTATTGGTTGTTATGTTAAATATTGCACTTTGGGCTGTTGTCATGAATTTAATGGGGTTGCCGGTCGGTCTTGGTGCGTTCTTGGCGGGTATGTTGATGTCTGAAACAATTTATAATCACCAAGTTCGCGCGGAAATAAGTCCATATGCATTACTGTTTTTATCACTGTTCTTTATATCACTGGGGATGGGATTAAATCTTAATGTGTTGATTGAAAATTGGTACATCGTTGTTGGGGGAATGCTGGGGCTGGTGTTCATTAAATTTGCCGCAATGTTTATTGTCGCGCGTGTTCGTCATGTTCCGTTTCATGATGCACGACTGATTGCATTAGTGCTTAGTCAGGGTGGCGAATTCGCATTACTGATGTTCCAGACGATGAAAACCAGTGGCATATCCGCAGTACCGGCACCTGACCAAGAAATTTTGACGGCAATCATTATATTGTCTATGGTGACAACACCGTTCTTGTTGGCATTGAATGACCGGATTGTGCGTTCAACAAATATGTTTGCAAAGTATCGCAATCGTAAATTAAATGGTGGTGACCACGATATTCAGCCCGAAGTTATAATCTGTGGTTTTGGGCGCGTTGGTCAGATTATTGCCTATATTCTGGGTTCACGCAAGATTCCGTATGTAGCATTAGATTTGAATGTCAGTGCGGTCATGATGGGACGCGAAAGTGGTTATAATGTTTTCTATGGCGACACAACCAATTCAACAGTATTGCGTGATTTTGGATTAGGCGCGCGACGCGTGCGCGCGGTTGTTGTTGCCCTGGATAATACCGGAACGGCGCGCAACACGGTTTTAAGTGTTCGCAGTGTCGCCCCGCGTGTAAAGGTTTTTGCCCGCGCACGCAATTTGTCGGAAACGCGCGCATTGTTAAAGCAAGGTGTACAAGAGGCATGGCCCGAAACAATTGAATCATCGTTAATGCTGGCGCGTGGTGTTTTGGGACAACTTGGGATTCCAGAATCAACCGTATCAAATATGCTGGATGAATTGCGCAGCGAAAACTATGCGGAATTAGACAACGCAATTACCGATGCGAATAATTAAAAATACCCAATTATATATTTTTTATGTTTGATTTTGTGCGCGTATATTGCTATATTCTTCCCGTATGCAAAAGGATAAAAAATGAAGCGATTATTAAAAGTATTACTGGGCATTTTTCTTATCATTCTGCTGGACCAGACAACAAAGGGCGCATTACTCTATTTAATCACCGGTTCTGCATTCGTGCATGGGCCGGCGTGGTCGGTTGTACCGGTGCCGTATTTGATGGCACATGTGACGAATTTCTTTAATATCGTATTCACATGGAATCCAGGAACCGCGTTTTCATTGTTTCGCGCGCTGGGGGATAATGCACCGTTGGTTATGATTGTTGCAACGGCGACAATTATTGCATTTATATTCTATTACCTGGTGCGACATGCAAAATCGTACGAACGCGTACCACTGGTTTTGATTGTGGGTGGTGCGATTGGTAATTTGATTGACCGTATTCGTTTCGGCGCAGTGGTTGATTTCTTGGATTTGCATATTGGCGGTGCGCATTGGCCGGCGTTTAATGTTGCCGATACTTTTATTACAATTGGCGTGATACTGTATATATTGAATTGGTGGTTGGCTCGGCGCAGATGTTTGAATAATTACAAGGGGTAAATTTATGGTAAAATATTTGGATAATAATTCTGGATTTAATATGTGGAATGCGAACCAGGCCGCGACTGCGAAACCTAAATCGCGGTTATCGGTTTTTCTGTGGTGGGTAATTTTGTTTTTGGGGTCGTGGTGGCTGATTAGCATGTGGAGTGCGCCCAAGAATACACCTGTCACCAGCGAGGCGGACAATGCGATTTTCACAACCGATGTTTCAAATGTTCCGGTCAACGAATTAAAATCAGAAAAAATAAATGCAAATGTTCGTGGAATCCGTATTTCAAAAATTTCTCTGAACGAATATGCGGCAACATCGAACAATGATTCCGAACCGGTTATACTGTTTAATTCAGACAATGATTTTATAGAGGTTGGTGTAAATGCAATCGGAACAACCGCACCGAACGCCCAAACCGTATGGCGCGAATCAGATGGCAAGATGGTTTGGAAAAATTCGGATGGTGTAATCTTTACGCGCGATATTGGTGTTGATGGCTATATCGTGACAATTACAGATACTGTTGAAAACAAGACTACGCACGATATTGCGTTTTCACCATATATCAGAATGGTGCGCGATGGTGAAAAAAATTCGGCGGGGGTTGCAACCGGTGCAATAACAAATACTAATTCACATGTGCGCTATGTTGATTGGCATAAAATGGATAAAAAATCGTATGCGTATTCTACGACAAATGGTTTTATTGGTTTTTCAGACCAGTATTGGCAGACGGTTGCCAATATAAAATCCCCAGACCAGACAATGCGTGTAAAATCCGTTGCCGATAATAAATATCTGGCGGAAAATACGGCGGCGGCGCAAACCATTGCACCAAAATCCACCGGTATGTTCACAACAACCGTTTTTGCCGGGCCGCGTGAACAAAGAATACTGGATGCGGCATCAACAACGATTTCGGGATTAGGTGAAACCATAGACTATGGTTGGTTCTGGTTCTTTGCGCGTCCATTGCTCTGGATTTTAAATGTATTAAATTCGTTTGTGATGAATTATGGTGTGGCGATTATATTGCTGACCATATTATTGCGATTGCTGATGTGGCCATTAACGCGTAAATCGTATACTTCATCTATTACAATGCAGCAAATGCAACCCGAACTGCAACGGATTCAGAAACTGTATGCAAATGATAAAGCGCGTTTGCAAATGGAAATGATGAAACTCTACAGAACGCACAAGACATCGCCAATGTCGGGCTGTTTGCCGATGCTGATTCAGATTCCGATTTTCTTTGCGCTGTACAAGGCGTTGTTGGTTTCGGTAAACATGCGTAATGCGCATTTTCTCTGGATAAATGATTTGGCGGCAATGGACCCATACTTTATATTGCCAATTTTGATGGGTGCAACAATGTGGCTGCAACAGTATATGCAATCGGCGCATACCAAGAAAAGCAATAATCAAAACGATGTTGCCGCCGCAACAACGCGTGCAATGAAGTGGATGCCAATTATATTTACAATAATGTTTGCGTGGATGCCGGCAGGTTTGGTGCTGTACTGGACAGTGTCAAATATGTTCGGAATATTACAAACATACATAATAAAAAAACAACTAAGTAAAAACTAAAAAAGTACCCCACTGTTTGGTGGGGATTTTTATTCGTGAATATATTTATACAGTGCGTATGGCGTTAAAATCCATGGTGCACAAATTCCAATTGCATGCTTTGTCATACCAACACATGTCCATGATGAATCCGGGTCAAAATCATGTTTTATATCACGCGGAATATATACAAAATGCCAACCGTATGTTGCCAATATTCCAATATCGCGATGGCGCAAAACAATTTTTTCAACATGACGATGCGCAACAAATTGATACATTGTGAATTTGTTTTCATTACGCACAATTACCGCACAATGTTTGAATTTCTTGCATAATATATTTGGTAAAATTTTTGAAGAATTTGGTGCAAATGCAATAATAATCATATTTATTTCCCCATAATTTATATGTGTAAATTATTCTAACCATCCCTTGGCACGTGCCGCATCGTCAATTATTTTCATTGCCGAATCCCAGACCGCCGCTGCATGATTTTCCCGCCACACATACTGGTGCGGGGCACGACGACGGTCACCATATTCTTTCATTACCGATAAATGTTCGGCATTTAATTTTCCGCACAGATATAATTTTGTAATCATTGTTTCAACATCAACCAATTCGCAAATCCGGCGTGTCGCATTGCGCCCATTTTGTCGTCCTATATCATTGCGTACAGATTTTGAATATAAAAACCAAAACCATATTTGTTCCGCATTTTGAAATTTTTCCGGTGTATAATTTGCTTGTGTTTGTGTCATATTTAATCTCCTTAGACTTTGAATATGTTTTATTTTAATAACGGTATAAAGTAATAAATTGACCGAGTAAAATATTACAACCAATGATTGAATACTGTTCACAGAATGCGATTCGTTTAGGACTTTTATCTTATAACACACGAATCGCGTTTGTAATATTTTGCAAATAATTGGCGATGCAAAAAATGCATCGCCAATATAAATTCGGCAATACAAATTGAATTTTTATGTCATTTCCTAATCCTTTTAGTTTTATAAAAAAACCGCCATTATGGCGGCTATATTGTTATTTGTGTTCCCTTAGAACTGAATCGGTGGGAAACAATCGCCACCAATATCAGGGCAACAATTAAATCCTTGGTCGCCCATATCAGTATATGTTTCACCCGGACAGCATCCATTCACATCCGGATTTGCACCGCCATCACATGTCACAACCGATGTTGATGTTGCCGGCGCAGGTGCCGCGGTTGTTGTATTAGACTTGAACGGATTCTTGATTGTTCCATCTGGGTTATATTCTAATCCTAAGACCTGTTGATTATATTCAACAGACCCCTTTGGAGTATTTTGCACCATCTGTTGCTGTTGATTTTCAAACACTGCTGCCTGTTTTTCATTGTTTATTGCATTATATGTACCAAACGAACGACAATAGAAATCAACCGTTGTAAAACTGTATCCTTGTTTATTCATATCATCAATAGAGTTTTTATCTGTTTTTGCGTACCAACTGGTCCCATCTTTACTTGATGTGCACCATTTATCTTTCATATTTTCAACCAACATTGAACGCACTTGTCCAATAAGTTCTTCGGTGCTTCTGTTCGCCTCGGTCGCATCTGATTTCCAATTTGCACGTTCGGCTTTTTCTTCTGATGGATATGGACTAAACGCGCATTTCCGGGTATCCTCTGGATTATCTTGACCACATGTCACAAATAAATCAACCGGGGAAAATACCGTAATACGTGTACCGGCGGCGATTGAGAATGGTGGTGTTGTGTTATCCATCATATCAACCAACAATTTTGTCGCGACATTATTCCACGCAGTGATAATTTCATTTTTTGCCAATTCCGATGAACGCACCGTTCCCGTTTGCACAACCGTATTATTGTCTAAATCAATTTGATTAACAAATGCGTCCGATATTGGCGCGATTAAGTTTACCGCCGCCGGTACAATCGCGGTTAACATTGGCATAACAAATTGTTGCAGATAATCGGTATTACCATGTCCGGGGACACCTTTGCGTCCTTGGGAATCTGCGGCAAATGGTTGTTTATTGCTGTCCCTAAAATTGAATTCAACCCCATCGGGACGAATAAATTGGTACCATTTTATTTCCATGCGACCGACCGCTTTATATGGTCCGGGTAAATCGCCCGTTACATAGCCCAACATCAATGTCCCGGTTGGAATAATAACGGTACGTCCATTATCCGAATAAACATTGCGATCAACAGTTGCACGTACCGGTAAACCACCATCCAATAATTTAGAATCTGCCTGGATATCTGAAACGATTGTTGCGGGAATTGGTTTATATTGGCGCAGCACGAATGTGCGGTCATATGGTCGCGACGAGAACACGCCATCTTTTCTTCCTGAACCTAAATATACATCTTTTTCTATATTATTCTTTTTTACAACACTATTTGCCTTTATTCCTTTCAAACTTTGTGCAGATTCAGGGGTTGCAAGCTTTGACAGTCCCAGGGTTTCCATATCTGCATCAGTTAACTGACGTGCCTTGACAACACCGCGGCGTGTTGAGCCACCGCCAAGGACCGGTACGCGTTCAGTTATGCTTAAACGTATATGTTCTGAATCTGAACCAATTTTGTGTGTTGGATTGTTAATATCCATAATATAGCCAGTTTCCGCATTATAGATTCCCGCCGGTGTATCACAGTTTACATCACTGAATGGATGGTAATAATATGCGCCACCTTCGGGTTTTATCCAACCACTTTGAATTCCGGCGGTATTATATGCCGGAAACGCGAAGTCTGAACACGAATTACCAAACATATTGCGATGCGAACCCGTATTATTTGTGTCATACAACGGTTCTGGTTCATACATATTCATTGGTGGCGCAATTGCCGATAAATCTTCGTCAAATTCCGTTGCCATATCATCATAATAGAATGCATCATCTGGTTCAAATGGTTCTGTATCATCTGGGGTTTCTTGTTTCGGCACCGTACGGTCACGCGCACCAATAATTGCCGTAATCGCATTCGGTGTATTCATATCCAATGCACTGTCAATAACATTCCAATTTATTGAAATATTCATCCCAGTACTAAGCATCGCATTTACCGGACGATAGGTAATATTTATAACACATGCCATATTTGGTCCTATAACCGTCTGGTCATTAGTGCATGTGTCAGTTGCAAAAACACCATTGGCATCGTTTGTATCGCCATCAACATGAATTGTTATACCAGTAATCTGGACACGTGTGTTTGCCGATATGTGTATTTCGGCATTACGTTCATCACCAACAAAAGTATTAGACCAATCTAGTGGCGCGTTTGGTTTTATAATTAATTCCGGATTAGGAATCACAGATTCTTCGCCAACCACAATTTTTGGCGTTTGCTTTGCGCCCTTTAACAGCACCAATAACACCACCACAACCAACAATGCCGCAAACAGCAACACCCACTGGATATAGCGTGGTGTTGTTTTACGAAAATCTGAAAATTGTTGACTAACCCCCATAATCATGCACCCCAGAATATACTTATTGAATACGAACGACCTGGCAACTGGCACCGCTGAACTTTAACAACTGGTCACACAGTGACTGGGCCGTATCAATATCAGGCATTGGTCCAATGCGCAGACGATATAAACGCGCCGCCGATGACGCAGAACCTAATTCACCAACGCCCTGTTCATCAACCGCATAGAATACACTGTCTTTGTATTTATTCAATAAACCCTTGCCGTCATTACCACTGAAACGCGCCAACAGGTCCGCCCAATAATCATCTAATGCCTTTACACTGGTATCAGAACGCAATTCAACCGCAACCCCGGTTTGATTACTGCCGATGATTGGAATATTTGATTGTGGCAGGTATGAACCGGCGGTATTACGTTCGGTTGGCAACATGTTTATCGTTGTACCATTACCACCCGACGGCATTGTATAGGTATTCATTATCATTGCCCCAGGTTGCATCTGCATCGGCACAGATATTGGTGTGGACGATTGCATCATCGGCATATCACCAATATACATCGGACTGGCGGTTGGATTACCATATCCCATGTTGATTGCGTTCATATCACTGTTGTATAAAACATTATTCAACGACTGGCCCGACAGCATACTTTGCGCAACATTTGCCTCGGCCAGTGCCATAACACTGGCGGTATCGGCAATCAAGAATGGTTTTGAACGTTTCTTGATACACACAATGCGTTGTCCGCTGCGCAGAACCATATCACCGACCGCCTCTACAATCAACAAACGACCATCTTGACCATCGGTACGAAAACCGACCGGCGATTCACCACCTTCAACCAAAAGCGACACAACCGGACGCTGAGTCATAGAAATAACTTTGTCTCCGAAATCAATATAGGTAAAAACACGATCGCGCCACACGCGTTCCGGGGCAATTACATAATCATCAGGATTTGGAACAAATATATCTAAATCAAACCGGAATTCAGACGGATCAATTTTCATAGATTTTATCCAACCATAATCTTCCCCGTCAACCCCAAGCGTATTTGATTTTGTCGCAGATTTTTTGAATATTGAATTCATATTTCCCGATGTATTTGCCGTTGCAACCGCACCAGACGCAACCGGTAAACGTGCATTATTGTCCAAAACAACATCAACCTGGGAATATGTGATTTCCGATGCATTTGACGGTTCGCTGCGCAAATAGAAAGTATACACATTACCGGATTTTCCGGTCACAATCATATTTGTATCAGACCCCATATTGTCCGGTGCCGGCGTAATATATAATGTGCGCCCACCCTGGGTTGCATCAATTGAAAAGAATCCATCATTACCAACAATCGCGTCTTCAATCTGTTCACCCATTGGCAAATTCACCATTGTCACCATACTATTACGCAGTTTTACCGGCAACACAGTTCCCGTTTCCCATGCCAATTGGGCATAGCCGGGTTTAATACTGCCCATTGCCATATTTGCATTTGGATTCTCCCATGCATTTTGGACACCATAATTAGCCGCCTGCGCACCATAGCATAAGGTAAGCATTAAACAAAAAGATAATAATTTTTTCATATTTTTCTTTCCTTCCATTCTGTCGCGTTTACTGTCTATATACCGTATCCAGCGGGTCTGCACCACCACCATCCAGTATATATTCAGAAACCTGAATCCCCAGTGGGTTATTCAATCGTTGATTCCATTTAACCCGCGCGCCGTTTTCAACAGATAACCCTATACGAATTGTATAATCTTTCTTCATCGTCTGTCCATTATTATTTTCACAGAAATATTCAAACTTTACCGAATATTGATTAGGCTTTACCTTTAACGGGCGGCCCTTAAACCGTACAGGACAATTAAATTCAAAATCTGGGTAATCATTCAATATCGCATTTGGCAATCCAGTTTTTATAAAATTATCATACACATCTGGGGCAGACCATGCCGCAACCAAACCATTTGCATTACCCCACTTCTGACGCATAACCGATGCGTTTTTTTCAACCTCGTTACGGGCGCGCACATATTCCATAATAAACGCCTGTTTATAAACCTCTAAACTACTATCATCGACGGGCATATCAACAACCTGAACCACAGTATCCGCTTCGGGTCGTGTGGTGACAAAAAAGACCTGGGGACGATTCAACGGAAACATTTTTTCCATCGTCATAAATAATACAAACAGCACAACCACAGTTGCAGCAAACACAAACAGCATCAGTCTTGACAGCAAAATCGGCGGTTCTATGCGGTGTTGCACGGCAGTATCCTCCCCTTACTTAAAATGATTGTAGAAAAAACCGTATACCCAATGCAAGTATTTTTTTAGTGGTTAAGTATGCTATGATATAGTTTGTTATCAAATAAATAACAACAAATTATCGTTCTACTATCACAACAGGAACACCCGCATTCAATGCAGTTATTCGCGCACGACATGCGGCGCGTTGCGCCAATTCTAACAAATGATCCGATAAAATTTTTGCACTGCGTTCCATAAACACAGAATACATTGGATTATTTATTATGCTGACTTGTTCGTGAATACCGTGCGCCAACAATTCATATTGTGTTCCGCCATTATAATATAATTCCCATTGGTCGCTTTGTTTTGCGACCGGTTCAAAATTCATAATACTTTTTGAATATCTGCGACGAATCGTAGATTCCGGAACATCGTGTCCGCCAAGCGCAACTCGTTGACGCACACGCGCAATATTCTGTTCAACCGATGACAAAAACACATACAGAAACACTATCTTGTACCCATCGGATTTTGCATATTTTATAACGCTGTTATGATACCGTCCCGAAAGTGTCGTTTCAAACACAAACGAGGCATGCACAGAAAAAACATGGTGCATTTTGTCCATCAAAATTGCACCCGCCTTTAACGGCGACACATTATAATCGCGCGCAATATCATCGGCATTCAGAAATGTGATATTTGGATTATCACCAATCAGTTCCCGCGCCAGTGTCGTTTTCCCACTGCCATTCGGGCCACCTATTAGATAAAGAACTTTATCAGAATAAATTTGCATGTTGATGGATTTCAATTTTTTGCAATGCTAGCAAAAACTGTTATAACTTTCTACAGGTAAATTTCACAAAAAAGAAATACCCGAAATCAAATTCCAAGGTTAGCAACCACAGGTGTTGCAGCCGCATGTAATCGGCCCAGGAACACAGTCAACAACCGGAATGTTTGATGCATCTATTTCAACCGGTGCATATTCTGTCACATAAACTGGTTCAACCGGTTCTGCATAAACTATTTCGGCACCCGGAACCACAGCATCACACACAACTTCGGTTATAACCGTTTTATGCGTACGAACCGCACGTTCTAATTCTGCGTGCATCGCCGCCAAATCACAGTTGTTTGTGCGAAAACCGTAATAATTCGCCGATGCAGTTGTTGCGCACAGCGCAGCAAATAAAGAAATCAATATTGTTTTTTTCATGTTTTTACCCTTTTTTTACCTGTATGAAATCCATCAACAGGGTAAAATATAACACAAAAATTGTCGTTGTCAATATAAATTTATCTTTGACGATTATATATAAATTTAACCGCACTTGGCGATTTTTGTCCAGATTTCACAGTGTATTCAGTTTTATTTTTTACTGACGATTTATTTAATAATTTACATGCTCTCACACCAAACAACACACAAAACAGCAAAAGCGTACTACCAACACCCAATACAATACGATTATTGTTAATTTTTTGCCGCAATTCATGACGAAACATCGCACGTTTTACAAAAAAACATGTGCTATCATTCATATCATAATCATTTACACCGATAAAAATCTTGTGATTATTTGGAAATGCCCACACATCGCCATCAAAACAAATTCCTGTTTCGTTAAATGTGCGTTTTTTTGTTTTTTTTAAACTTTGCAGAAGCACACGGTTCGCTTCCTCTGTGGTCAAAGACTTCATAATAAATTCCTCAAATAATTTATTATCAAAAGCATGTTTATAACATATGGAATAATTCCATCTGTTGTCTTATAAAACGTTCTTGTGCGATACGCACATTTTCTGCCGCATCCGCCAAGGAAACAATTATGGCATACGATTTTACTTCTGACAAACCCATATCTGGTTCGGTTGATGTTGGGTGCCGCATAGCGACAATATCTGACTTTTTCATTTTTATCACTTTTTGTTCATTGTTTAACATATGTTTCACAGGGAATATTAGTACAAAAATTCTATATTGCAACAAAAAATCCGCCTAAACTTAGCGGATTTTTATCTTAACACCTTATACATTATGTGAATTTTTATTAAGTTTAATTAAATCGGATATCTCATATGCAATTTTTTGTCCAACCGATATTTGCCCGCCGGGAATTTCGGGGGTAATACACACACCGCGCCCCAGCATTTCACCCAACAAGCCTTCGTTAGAACGCGCATAAGGTGCCAATGCATCGGCAATCATTTTTTCAATAACCGGATCACGACGATATGTATAAATTGTAATTGGGTCAAAACGCGTCACACATTCATCATAATAATTTTCTGTTGGAAATTTATAATAGTTTATAACTTGTCCCATATCTCTGGCCAACACATTGTCCAGCGCATCTATAACCTGCCACGAGACCGGCACATTCAAACTGATGTGATAACCGGCACTATCACTGGCTTTATGCCCACCATTACCAAAAAACTTACGGACATAGGTCCAGTGTTGATATGGAACACCCATTTGAACCGAACCACGATTATTTTCTAAACGTGTCCGATTGGCATACGCAATCGCATACCGGTGTTCATCAATTAATGGACTATCGTACGGTTTTCCCTGTTTATGGCGCAACACATCATAAATCGCAGTTTTATTGTGCATATCAACAATTTTTTCAATATTTGCATCGGGCAAATTTGGATATTTTGATTTTATCAGGTTAAAAATTTGTTGCCGAACATCATTTGTGGCGTTTTGAAACACTTTTGTTAATTTAGTAAAAAACATATATTCGCCACCATTATAATTTTGACGCACCAGCGCAATTCCACGCACCGCCAATAATTTATTCAATTCTGTCCATTCCGACGATGTTAAACGATGCACTGGCAACCCCACGGGCTGGCCTGTATTCAAAAATAATTCCATATATTCATGAAATTTTTTACTGGCGCGATTATACAATGGTGAATCTTGCATAAAATTGTTCCTTTTGGAATTTGTAATGATTATACCACAAAAAACTTAAAAATCAAAAAACCGCTCAAAAGAGCGGTTATGCTATTTTTGATTTACGTTTTTTGCAAGTTTTCTATCCAGCGCGCGTTCCAAACAAATACGTGTCCATGTTTCTTCGGCGGTTGGTTGATTTTCACCGATTTTTGCGAACGCCTGGGCGATATATGCCAATCGTTCTGATTCCGGCATATCCAATAACGAACTATATATTTTCTTGGTATAATTACCATTTTTTGTTTTTTCAATAGCGATTATGACTTTACTCAAATCCATCTTTTCTGTTTTGATAAATTCCATTTTTAACTCCCTGTATTCTTATTGGTTAAAAAAACCGCCACTTGGGCGGTCAAAACGGTTACTGGATTTATTCTGGCGACGACCTACTCTTCCGTGGCTTAAGCCAAAGTACCATCGGCGATACGGGGTTTCCCTGTCTGGTTCGGAATGGAACAGAGGGTGGCTCCCGCTCTATAATCACCAGAATAAATCCAGCGAACATCATAATAAATCAACTATACAACGTTCTCTTCAAGCATTTCGTTTGGAAAACCAAACGAAAGATAAAAAGTCAATGGTTCGATTAGTATCGTTAAGCTGAACCCCTCGCAGGGCTTACACATACGACCTATCAATGTCCTAGTCTAGAACTGAACTCGTGGGGATATCTTATCTTGCGACCAGCTTCCCGCTTAGATGCTTTCAGCGGTTATCTGTTCCGAACATAGCTACCCTGCGGTGCCGCGGGCGCGACAACAGGTACGTAGATAGGGACCTAACTGTCTCACGACGTTATTAACCCAACTCACGTACCGCTTTAAATGGCGAACAGCCATACCCTTGGGACCTGCTCCAGCCCCAGGATGCGATGAGTCGACATCGAGGTGCCAAACACTACCGTCGCTATGGACGCTTGGGTAGCATCAGCCTGTTATCCCTAGAGTAGCTTTTATCCGTGTGCGATAGCCCTTCCATGCGGGGCCACCGGGTCACTATGACCGACTTTCGTCTCTGCTCGGCGTGTCCGCCTTGCAGTCAGGCTTGCTTTTGCCATTGCACTCACCGGCTGATTTCCGACCAGCCTGAGCAAACCATTGCGCGCCTCCGGTACACTTTGGGAGGCGACCACCCCAGTCAAACTGCCCATCACGCAATGTCCCCTGCCCTGGTTCAAGAACACGGGTTAGACACTAAAACACATCAGGGTGGTATTTCACCAACCGCTCCATGCGAACCAAAATCCGCACTTCAAAGCGTCCCACCTATCCTACGCAAATGTGCCCTAGTGCCATTACGAAACTGCAGTAAAGCTTCATAGGGTCTTTCCGTCTAGCTGCGGGTACCCGGCATTTTCACCGAGAATTCAATTTCGCTGAGTCTATGTTGGAGACAGTGTGGAGATCGTTACGCCATTCATGCGGGTCGGAACTTACCCGACAAGGAATTTCGCTACCTTAGGACCGTTAGAGTTACGGCCGCCGTTTACTGGGGCTTCACATCAATGCTTGCACACCTCTGCTTAACCTTCCAGCACTGGGCAGGCGTCAGTCCCTATACATCATCTTATACGATTTAGCAGAGACCTGGGTTTTAAGTAAACAGTCGCCCCCACCTGGTTTGTGTCACCTGATTAAAGTTGCCTTGAAACAGGTCATCCTTATTCCGAAGTTACGGATGCATTTTGCCTAGTTCCTTCAACATAGTTCTCTCAACCGCCTTAGTCTACTCGACTCGAGCACCTGTGTTGGTTCTGGGTACGATCTATATGTGCGGGCTATTTCCTGGAACTTGTTCACTGCCGCGCCAATCCAATAAGGCACAACAATTTACCAAATTCGTCACTCTCGCACAGGTCACGGAATATTAACCGTGTTCCCATCGACTACGCCTTTCGGCCTCGCCTTAGGGGTCGACTCACCCTACCCTGATTAACATTGGATAGGAACCCTTGCTCTTACGGCGTCAAGGTTTCTCACCTTGATTAGCTGCTACTCATGCCAACATTCGCGCTTCTGATACCTCCACGCCGGCTCGCGCCTTACGCTTCACAGGCTTACAGAATGCTCCGCTACCGCGACACATACGTGCCACCCGCAACTTCGGTAGATGATTTTAGCCCCGTTACATTTTGGTTGCCGAAACGCTAATAGACCAGTGAGCTATTACGCTTTCTTTAAACGATGGCTGCTTCCAAGCCAACATCCTGGTTGTTTTGGAATTTCGACTCACTTTCCCACTTAATCATCATTTTGGGACCTTAGTTGGCGGTCTGGGCTGTTGCCCTCTCGTCCACCGACCTTAGCACCGATGGACTGTTTCCCTGGCTATAATTCGTTGGTATTCAGAGTTTGATATGGTTTGGTAAGATTTTACTCCCCCTAGCCATTTCAGTGCTTTACCCCCAACGACGAACACCAGAGACACTACCTCTATAGTTTTCGCGGAGAACCAGCTATAACGGGGTTCGATTGGCTTTTCACCCCTAGACACAAGTCATCCCCTAGTGTTGCCATACTAGTGGGTTCGGCCCTCCAGCGACTGTTACGCCGCCTTCAGCCTGCTCATACCTAGATCACCCCGCTTCGGGTCTATTACTGCATACTCAAATCGCCCTATTCAGACTCGGTTTCCCTTCGCTTACACCTAACGGCTTAGGCTTGCATGCAATAATAACTCGTTGGCTCATTATACAAAAGGTACGCCATCACCGGAAAACCGGCTCTGACAGCTTGTAGGTATTCAGTTTCAGTGTCTATTTCACTCCCCCTTCGGGGTTCTTTTCACCTTTCCCTCACGGTACTTGTTCACTATCGGTCAATCAGGAGTATTTAGCCTTGGGGGAAGGTCCCCCCGTATTCAAACCGGATTTCACGTGTCCGGCTCTACTCTTGAACCAAGAAACTAGATTTCGCATACAGGGCTATCACCTATTATCGCCGCGCTTTCCATCGCGTTTTGCTATCTAAAATCTCGGTTACTGGGCTGGTCCCGTTTCGCTCGCCACTACTAAGGGAATCGCTGTTGCTTTCTTTTCCTGCGGCTACTGAGATGTTTCACTTCTCCGCGTTTGCTTCTGGGCCCTATGTATTCAGGCACAGATAGGTCATACGACCTGGGTTTCCCCATTCGGAAATCCCGGGGTCAAAGGATATTGACGCCTCACCCGGGCTTATCGCAGTCTTTCACGTCCTTCATCGCCTCTGATTGCCAAGGCATCCACTAAACACCCTTTGTTACTTTTTATCTATGCTTGAAGAGAAAGTCTTCATGCAATAAAAAGAACTTAAATGAGTTTTTAAGCATTAGTTGATTCTTGCTATCTAAATTGAATTACCACTTTCGTGATTACTCATTAGAAAGATTTTTGAGATTACGATGTTCAACAAATCAGATAATCATATTTCTATGAAAATCTAACTTGTGACATAAAAACCGATTTACAATATATTGCTTATAAAAGCAGATTCCGAGGATAATCCGTGGAATATCTGGAATCATAAACGGGTTATCCGTTTCTGATTCCAACCTCATCAAAAAAGTGGTGGGTCAGGAAGAACTCGAATCTTCGACCTTCGCTGTATCAGAGCGACATTCTAACCAACTGAACTACTGACCCAATCGTAAAAATTCTGAAACAGGCAGTAATTCCGCTGATACCAGAATTTTGTTCTAAAAAGAGATATTCAGACAGTCGCACTTGGATTTGACCGTTTTCGTGTAAACGGTATTCTCTATAAAGGAGGTGATCCAGCCGCACCTTCCGGTACTGCTACCTTGTTATGACTTAACCCCAATCACCAATCCCACCGTAGGCGGCGTCCCCTTGCGTTAAACTACCGACTTTGGGTGAAATCGACTCTCATGGTTTGACAGGCGGTGTGTACAAGACCCGGGAACGAATTCACCGCTGCATTCTGATCAGCGATTACTAGCGATTCCAACTTCATGCCCTCGAGTTGCAGAGGACAATCCGAACTGAGACGACTTTTAAGGATTAGCTTTGCCTTGCGACATTGCGACCCATTGTTGTCACCATTGTAGTACGTTTGTAGCCCGACCCGTAAGAACCATGATGACTTGACGTCATCCACACCTTCCTCCTGCTTGACGCAGGCAGTCCCCTAAGAGTTCCCGGCATTACCCGCTGGCAACATAGGGCATGGGTTGCGCTCGTTGCAGGACTTAACCTAACATCTCACGACACGAGCTGACGACAGCCATGCAGCATCTGTCTTTGGTCCAACCGAATTGAAGACAACCATCTCTGGAAGTCGCGACCAAGATGTCAAGGGTCGGTAAGGTTTCTCGCGTAGCATCGAATTAAACAACATACTCCACCGCTTGTGCGGGTCCCCGTCAATTCCTTTAAGTTTTAATCTTGCGATCGTAGTCCCCAGGCGGCATGCTTAACGCGTTAGCTTCGTCACTGATCCCCCGAAGGAAACCAACAACAAGCATGCATCGTTTAGGGCGTGGACTACCAGAGTATCTAATTCTGTTTGCTACCCACGCTTTCGTCCCTCAGTGTCAGCGACGATCCAGAAGACTGCCTTCGCCATTGGTGTTCTATCTGATATCTACGGATTTCACCCCTACACCAGATATTCCATCTTCCTCTATCGCGCTCCAGCCTGCCAGTATCAAAGGCAGTTCCGGGGTTAGGCCCCGGGATTTCACCCCTGACTTAACAGACCACCTACGGACGCTTTACGCCCAGTAAATCCGAACAACGCTTGCACCCTTCGTATTACCGCGGCTGCTGGCACGAAGTTAGCCGGTGCTTTTTCTGTCGCTACTGTCATCATCTTCACGACTAAAAGAACTTTACAACCCGAAGGCCTTCTTCATTCACGCGGCATGGCTGGTTCAGGGTTTCCCCCATTGACCAATATTCTTAGCTGCTGCCTCCCGTAGGAGTCTGGACCGTGTCTCAGTTCCAGCGTGGCTGATCGTCCTCTCAGACCAGCTATGGATCATCGCCTTGGTAGGCCATTACCCCACCAACAAGCTAATCCAACGCGGGCACATCCATCACCGATAAATCTTTCCCGTTTCCGGCGTATGCGGTATTAGCGTTCGTTTCCAAACGTTATTCCCCAGTAATGGGCAGTTTCCCACGCGTTACTCACTCGTGCGCCACTAGATCCACAAGGGCAAGCCCCTGCTTCACCCGTTCGACTTGCATGCCTAAGACCTGCCGCCAGCGTTCGTTCTGAGCCAGGATCAAACTCTCAAGTTTTAAAAAACCTGTGGTTTAAGTCCTGTGCATATTAAACAAAGCTGACATATATCAGTTCGTCTTTACATATTATATATTCGCAAGACAAGTTTTTAACGAGGTCTACTTTGTAAACCTACTACCTGTCTAGGATATGCACATTTGACTTAGTCAAAGTTTGGATAATTCCAAATTCAACTGTCTGCATATCTCTTCTTGAACAGATTTTTGAAAAACATCAAAAATCATTTTGATGAGCTGCTTTTATTCACAATGTTGCGGATTATTCCGCCATCCAGAGGTTAGACTTCGCGTTTTTCTGCGCCCTAACTTAGAAAGCCCGTATACTATGACCCTATATTCTAAAAAAGTCAAGCATTTTTTCACAATTATTTCGGATTTTTTCCACACACCAGATATTTTTTAGAAAAACCACCGGAAATCCGGCATTTTTTATTTTGGTTTTTTTAGAGATTTTTGCGCCATGGGCGGCAAAATTTTTATAAAAATCCGCAAAAATCCGATTCGCGACCGATTCGAATTGCCGAATCGGCATCGGTGGATAGCGTAATGGATAAAAAAAACAATTAACCACCCAACAATAGTCATCCCGGCGCATCGGGTCCCGAAAAATGTGAAAGCATTTTTGGGTGGTTCAGGCCGGAATCTATTTGTTTCACAACAAGACTGACAAGATCCCGACCTACGCCGGGATGACGGGGAAAGCAGGATAGTGACATAACAAAAGAAACGGGCGCGAACGCGCGCCCGTCACCAACCACTAACCGTTATCTACTATTCTACGCTGATTTCAATCAGGTCGCCATAGGTACCGGCCTCGTCCGCACCGATAAAGCAATAGATATGATTACCAACATTGTTCATAAACTCTTGCTGGGCCGCGGTAAATTCTTGGCGATTCGCCGCCTTCACATTATTTGCAACAGCCAACCCACCAGTTATACCAAGAGCTGTCGCCCCTACCACAGCAGACCCCAAATTAATAGCTTGGCGACGAGAGTTATTGTCATAATCTGCCAATTGACCGTTCATAGTGAGCACATTTTGACACTGTGCACCAAGCGAATTCATGGCAGACAAACACTCTAACGGGTTGTCAATACCAGTCGTAGAATCAACACACTGCTTCGCTGTATCATATGCATTGTTAAATGCTGCGACCGCCCGATCTGAAGATGCTTTTTGACGATTTACAATCATGCTCGCATAATTAACCGTTTCTCCCATTGCTTTAATAGCTTCCTCGCCTGCTTTTAATTGTGCAGGACTATAAGTTGTTGTTGTAACACCGTCTTTTGTTTCGGTTTTCACACCACCTTCTGTTATTCTTTCAAATGCGCTATTATATGACTTGAACGCCTGGACACAATTCTGCGCTGCCAAAACATTTCTACTATTTTGTTGATTAGAGTTTCTATTTCTCTGCAACAATCCACCTAGCATATTACTGCTTTGTAAGCTATCTGCCAAATACGCACCGCCAACACCGCCCAAGCCTGCGCCACCAATCGCCGCTGCGGCGGTTGCCCATTTTTGACCAGTGGTTAAACCGATGTTTTCAATATCTGCATCGGTATCGCAATTTGTACCCGATGGCAATGTGCCAGCCACAACAGCCTTTTTACACGCAACTTTCTTTGCAATCTTTTCCAATTGTTCTTGTGGTATCCAGGAACCACAGGTGAATACATCACCAACCGCAAAGTATGCCGTGGACCAATTTTGATTCTTGGTTTGCAATGCAGATTGGATATCTGGGTCATCCGATTGAATTGTGACGCGTGCACGACAGAACGAACCATACAAATCGTTGCTTGCCACAAAATCGTTTACTTTCAGACCGGCTGTACTGTAATTTTTCGGGATGCGCTTGCTTTTTAATTTCACCCACTGGTACGTGCCGGACATTTCACGATTACCCATCAAACCACCACTGTTTGCATCAATACACATATGCTGCTCCGCAGTCAGTTTTGCATTGTATTTCGCCTGGGCTTCTTTTTCGATATCACCCAAAACTTCCTGGAATAATGTATCAACACTCATTGTGAATTGATAATCTGTTTCGGTCATATAGTATTCTTCACTGTATACGCAACCATTTTCATCAACCGTTCCACAGTCTTCGATAAGATTTGGGTTGCCGGCAAGTTCGTCGCATTCTTTGGATGTTCCTTTTTTAATTACACACCCCATTAACACGCGTGTATCGGCAGAATCGGTTTGTTTATAACCATCTTTGACTGCATCAACCCATGCATCACGCACCGATGTTTTATTACCCCAGCCTGTTTTGCCATTTGTACCAGTGTAATTCTTGACCATCTGGATTTTCAAATGTTCTTCACATGTATCGGCATCCTTTATCGTATTTACACACAAGCCACGCACAATATTAAAGTCCAGAACACCGCCAAGTTTATTCATGCTTTTATCAAAGTTTGCATTTCCTGTATCATAGGTATCCGACATTACATCTGTACGGTTGCGATAGCAATTTACAAAGTCCGCACCGCACAGTGAACGGATGCAACTGACCGCGGTATTACGACATTGTTTACCCATTCTTTCAATTGCCGCATCATTGTAATTTTCTGCCAAGGCACCATTCAGACGCGCAACAACACCCAACGGATCTTTACCGGTATCTGATGTTGGAAATACCGTTCCAAATGTACCAGATTCTGCATAATTGTAATTGAATGTTTGTTCATTTGCCGATGCCGCCGCATACTGACAGTTAACATCGGTATTAACAATCGCCTCGCACCCAGTTTTGATTTCTTGATATGTGTTATCACCGGCTATGGAACCACCAATATCCGAACGCGCGCCGGTGTTAAATACTAACTGGTAACATGCCGAACCTAAGCCGCCACCACACGAACGCATCGCGCATGACATGATGGTATCAACACATTTATCTTTGGTCTTTTTATCAAATTTATCGGCAATCTGGGAAATCTTTTCACGCATAGATGCATTCATACGCGCAGAATATGCCTCGGCATAGACTTCGTCACGATTGTCTTCGTCACGCAATTGTGCCGCCGTTGGCATTTGTCCGTTGCCCAGGAATGTCGCATAGCAATATTTATTACCACCAATTGTTTCCAAACAAGAATTACGAATATATGCTGCAACCTGTGCCGATGTGCGCGCATCCGCAATTGCGGTTGCCTGTTCTGGTGTTAATGTGCGCCCTTCGTTGATTGCATCGGTTATATTTGAAATGATTGAATTAGAATCAACAATACATTTGTATGGGTTTTCGCTGCATGCACCAAGGAAACATTGGTCTACAACCTTATAACATGTTGATACCGCATTCACCGCCGCCAGGTCTGCGCCTTCTTTTATCAAAATTCCCAGACGACTTGCCGCCGTTGGATTTGACGATGTATTCGTTGACCCAAACAGTTCGGTTTTACCTTCGTCTTGGCACCGCGCCAATGTTGATTCACAGAACAATTTTTGTTTCTTGAATTCTGAATTCGTTGTGCAAAGTTCAAAATCATTACCACAAACACTTTCTTTCTTTAAACACGATGTATAACGTTTAACACATGCCGATGTATCTAAACGATTGTTTATCGCGCCCGCCTCTATAAACTGGCCCAGGACACTTGCCGCCGTTGGATACACATATTCGCCATTTGAATTTTTCGTTGCCAGATTCGCGGTACTGGTCGTACCAAAAAGGGTGTTGATACCGGCGGACGAACATTGCAGTAAAACATTATTGCACTTCGGTTTTTGTGCATAGAACAATTCAGATGTCGTACACTCTTCAAATTCAGAACCACAAACCTCGGGATCACGGATACATTCGGTATATGCATCAACACATTCGGTGTCCGTCATCAGCGATGAATTTGCCGCAGTCGTTGAACCAACAACCGCCGTTGATGCCAATGTTGTTGCCGAAATCATTGTCGGAATACGACGCGATGCCGCCGCCGCAGAAATATCCGCCGCCGATGCAACCGAACCACGCCCCGTTGCCGATGCCACAGACACACGCGAACCACCCGCGCGCAGGTCGGCAAATGACGGCTGAATTACACATAAAACCGGTAAAAATCCAATAAATGTTGTTAAAAATTTCATTCTCGATCCCCTTTTGGTATCACCTTATTATATCATAGGGGCAAAAAAAAGAAAAGCGAAAATTAGTGTTTAATTTGAATTGTCAAGAATATATTTTAATTCCAACATATCATCGGGTAATTCACATTTAAAATGCATCCGTTCGCCGGTTATTGGATGGCAAAATTCCAAAACCCGTGCATGCAACATCTGGCCCGAATGATTTTTAATAAATTCTAATAAATCACCATCGCGAACCGACCCCAGTCGCGATGCGCCATGTCCATAAACCGGGTCACACAAAACTGGGAACCCATGCGCCGATAAATGAACGCGAATCTGGTGCGTACGACCGGTCATCAATGTACACAAAAATTCCGATACACCGACACGTGGCCACGCATCAATTACATCAACAATCGTATGTGCAGGACGACCGCCCGATTTTACCATTGTCATTTTTTGGCGATTACGGGATGAACGCGCAATATTGCCGGTTATATCGGCACCGGTCCAATTTGGTACGCCCCACACAAATGCGACATATTTCCGCGTTAAATCATGCGATGAAAAAATCTTTATCAGCCCACGATATGCCGCATCCGACTTTGCCAGAACGACAACACCACTGGTATCTTTGTCCAGGCGATGCACAACCCCCGGCCGTGTTTCACCCCCCAGCGCAGATAAATGCGTGAATGACAATATATTTTGAACCAATGTACCGGTTTTATTGCCCGCCGAAGGATACATAACAACACCGCGCGGTTTATTCACAACGATTATATCGTCATCTTGATACAAAACATCTAGGTTCAATTCGTCCGAAACATTATCGGTGGCAACCATAGTTTGAACATCGGGGATTTCAACCAATATTATGTCACCCGGTTTAACTTTTTCCGCAAATCGGCACTGGTTCCCATTGCGCAAAACAGAAAACCGCTGAATTTCACTGCGCGAAAATTCCGGCATTACGGTCACCAGAAATTTATCTGTACGCACGGCATCGGTTTCACCTGGGACAATAAATTCACGATTTGTTGGCATAACTTTACTTATATTCTTTCCAGTCTGGACCGCGGGTACATTTTGAAAGGTCTATATCCAGTTCGTATTCACCCGTCACCGGACAATTCAGTATTCCGGTACTTTCCGCCTGGTCTGCATCACGGGTGGCATTGCGCCATGTAAAACTGATTTTTTCTGGGGCATGGACACAGACCAACCGCAATATTCCATCTGATTGACGATTTGGCCCAAGCCACATACGAACACTGTCCGCTTCGCCATAACATGGAAACGCGTCCAGATAATACAGCACCATTCCACGACCAACATCTGAATTTGTCCATTTAAACTTGCCACGGAATTGGCGCAATGGCAAACCAGTCAATGCCGCCCAATCGGTGGTTGTAGAAAATACACTGACCCGTGGTCCCGGTAATGGTGCCGGGGGTGTTGACGGTGTGTCGGCAAACGCCGATAAAGTCAGTACAGATAACACCAATGCAAAAATTAAATTCTTCATTTTTTATCCCCCTGGGGTTTATCCAATAATTCAACCGCAATGCGTTTTACACCCGTCACATTTCCCGTCAATGTGTGCGAAAACACAACCGATTGTCCCGCATCCAGTAATGTTGCCGACGGCATAAATTTCTGGCGTGAAATGGGCGAACCATCTGCACCATATAAAATAATCGTTAAATCAGGGAAACCGTATATATCATCCGAACGATTTGTGACCGTTCCCCGAACAGCAATATGTTCGGTTCCATCTGCATCGGTCACGGTTGATACATCTGTAATAGTTGCAATCAATGGACGCTTTTCCGGATTATCGCGTCGCGAAGTCACAATAACGGCAACCGCAAAAATTGTCGCCGCCAATAATGCGCACAAGGATGCAAAAAATACCAGTAATCCCGAACGCCGACCCTTTTGGCAAACACGCCAAGTGTTCCCGCACACCGCACACCGCACATTACCGTTTGGCGCGTTCGGCACAGAATATTCGGTTTTACAAACTTCACATTTTATTTTCATGTTTTCTTTCCATTGTTATAGCATAATTTATTCTAAATTCAACAAGTGATATTTCCCACGCACACTTTGCCCAATTTCTTTTATTGCGTTCAAATAATCCCCCATTGTCGCATTTTTATTTGCAACAACCGCACCAAATATTCGTGTTGCAGCCGACCCAGCGACAGATTCAATCCGCAAAATATTGGTCGCCATATCAGATAATGTTGGTGAATTTATATCAACAAAATTTGCCACATTAGATTTAACATCCCAAAAATATCGTGAATCTTGAGAATCTGCGATTCGTTGTTTAACAACTAGTTTCGGCGTAATTGAACCGGTAAAACCGACACTGACCATACCGGCAGTTATGCGACCTTCGGTCATATCCAGCGACGAACCGCAACGCAGAATTGCATTTGAACCTGATGGCGTTGACAGTCCGCTAAGGTTTAATTTATTTACCCATAAATTATCAGCGGTAAATCCAGAAAATTTTCCAATTTCGGACAAACTGAATATACCGTTTACTGCGATACTCTTTGAATCACCCGACATTGAACCCGAAACGACCGCAATTTGTGTATTAAATTGGCTGTCAATGGTTGTGCGATTTTTAAATATCAAATCATTAACAACTAATTTATTTGCGGTTAAAATTTCATCCAATTTTAATCCGCCGGCATTTACAAATGACACATTTTGAATATCGCGTCCACCAAGGTTTAACGGCATCATCATTGTCGCATCAGATGCGTTTTCAGATGGTACGCGCCATAAATATAATGAATTATCACGATTTATCGCCGTTCGTTGAACAACACCGGACCCACCATCTATCCCAAGTTCCGCAATATCTGCGCGCCATGTGCCAAAACCACCATATACATGCGTACCGTCAACAAAGCCAACTTTATCATCACCCATGGATACAATTTCACGCGTGCGCAATGGCGATATTTCCGAATCATGCAAAACAATAACCCCCTGAAGTGTTGCCTGGTTATTAACATCCATTGATTTCAATACACGAATTTGATATTTATCACCGACCGCATCTATAAAGTCTTGTTCTATTCCATAATCCACCAAATCGGATATTTTTACCGGAATTATATTCCGACCAACCGTCGTTAACATGCTGTCTTTGTTTTGCACAATATATCGTTCTAAAACCGTCTGAACGCGTTGCATTTGACGATTTATACGCAAATTTTCTGCACGAATTATTGCGCGTTGTTGATAACTATATATAAACGGCATCAGTGTTCCCGCCAGTGCCAATGTCAACAAGAATTCCATCAGCACAGTCCCACACATGGCATATTTATCGGTAAAAATACGATTTATATTTTTCATTTTGTTTGCCATCCACTTGTCATTATTGCTTCAAATTCTTGTTTATTTGGCATTTCTGGAATTGTGGCGCGTGCCAAAGTCAAAGACGAAAACAATGGCGGTGTTGAAGATGGAAATGACCAATTTCCAAATTTAATTGGCTGAACAGATGATACAAGTAACTCGCCCGACACGGTCAGCCCAACATTTCCATTGAACATTATTTCTTTTGCCACTATGTATGGCGCATATACCGACCCAACCGCAACACCCATAAAACCACCAACCGTTTTTAACGAACTGGACTTTAATGTAAAATTACCGGCAACATTTAGCGAATTGTTTATTTTCGCGGTGTCTGCGATAACCGCACCATTTAAATTAAATGCCGAACCATTTAACTTCTTTGCTGTTATACTGCGGAACCCATTTATATCACCTGAAACACGCAATGTCCCAATTTTAACATTATCACCATTCATATTTGCCCCAGATGCAAAATAAACCGTCTTAGCATCTAGTGTTTCTGAATTGACAAATGTCGCATCAAGATTACGAACACGAACCGATTTACCATTGACGGCACCAACATTATACACATCATATCCACCCATATTCAAATCACGCATCATAACATTTAAATTATCTTCACCCGATGAACCACGATGCAAGAAACGCGCCGTATCAAAATCGGACATACCGCGGGTTATTTTATAAATCAATCCACCCGATTTAAAATCTGGTGCGGTCACCGCCCATGTATCACCATGCGCAACACCATCTTGGTCAACCAATGCCGCATCTGTTCCAATATTATTGGCAATCTGTGCAACACGTTTGGTTGGTAAATCAAAATTAAATTCCAAATAAACATCTATAACTGAACCACCATTGACCATATATTTATCTATAAAGCCCGATGATATAGCACCCGAAAATTGCGATATTTCATCATCTGACATTTTTATCTGAACGGTATCCGGCCATAAATCTTGATTTATACGCACAAAGTTCAAAATACTATCACGAATACTGATAATATCATTTGCGATTGCCATATCGTGCATTTTATGCGTAGATTCTGAAATCATTGAATATGTAAATGGTGTTGCAACCGAAATTATAACCAATGCCAACAACAACTCTACTAAACCGCCACCACGCATAGCGACGACATCATATTTTGTGGGCGAAAAAATATTTCGTTTATTTACACGCACTGCCACCCCCCATTAAGCATTGTTTAACATCTATTCGGTGTTCCAGACGCTGCCAGAAAACATATTGGCAAATTATGTACTGCGCCAACGATTTTTGATTATATGTTTTTCCAATATCAGAAATCACAGATTTGCAATCAATGGTTTTATCATCATCTTCTGTGGGACTGGCAATAATCAAAAACGCACCGTTGTCTATCCAGTTAACAAGCACATCTGGCAATAACGATGTCCCAGACGGTCGAATATCCAAAATTGCGGCACCACTGCCTCCATGATTAAGACTATCTGATGTTTGGTCACGCAGTGTGATATTTGAAGAATATATATAATCGGTATCTATACCACTGGCGGTATTGTATGTCAATGTACTGGTGTCTATATACACATCTTGACCACGCGACATATTTATTGACGATGAAACATCAAGTCGTTCAACACTGAATGAAATACGGCTGGTTATTATATTGCCACCAACATACCAACTTGAAGGCCCCGTAAAACCGGTTCGTCCAAGTGACATATCAAATGTATCTACTGCGGCATCAACAACCGTTATATTTCCAACATCGCCAAATTTTGCAACTGTATGACCAACAACCGTATCTGCATTCAACACCCCGCGTGTCAAAGATAACCCTGATTCACCAGACGCACTTTGAAATACCGTTTTATCCGATTTAATTGAACCAATATTGTTTCGTTCTTTGCGATTGGCTTCTGCCCCATATATTGTTAAAGTTGTGATTTCGCCAGTATCAAAACTAGAATTTATGGCTAATATATTCCCCGCATTATCAAAACGAAATCCGCCCATATCCAAATCAGTTAAAAAACCAGACAAATCTGAATTTTTATCGTTGCGACGAACAACATCTGAATACATATCACCTAACTGCACCCCAACATCTATACTGCCGTCAGAATCCGCAGAATCATATACAGCATAAAAACCAATACGATGCGCCAATTCGGCGCGTTGCATAACACTAAGATTACCACCCGACAAACGCACAAATGCCGAAACTTCATTTGTATTTTTATCAATAATCAAACTGATATCTTGACCTAATGCAGTGCGCGCAATAAAACCCAACGGCAAACCATATGGTTCTAAAATCTCGCTAAATTTTTCACCAGATATTATCGTTCGTTCGTACGGAAGATTATCTGCGTTTTCTTGAATAAAAATCCGTGATGCGGTTCGCACCGTTTCAACCTGGCGCGTGGTTGCATACATTTGGGCACCGATATCACGATTGGCCAAACGACGCGCAAAGAACGGTATAAACGCAAATACCAGTGTCAGCGCAAGTAATGCCTGTAATAAAAAATTACCTCTTTGGGTATACACAAATGCCCCCTACTCTGTAATCATACAAACAGCATAGCAATTGAAAAAAAATATTGCAATCGGTTTTAATATGTTTTATCATCCATGATGTTTAAACAGGACATTGTGATTATAATTTTACACATTTGCCCACGGATAATTTCCAAACAAAAAGAAAAAACATATGCAAAATAAAAAAAATCAGACATCTGTTGGCATGATGATTCAACGTTGTCATAAATGGCGTCAAAAAAGAAAACAATATATGGACCAGGCACGCCAGGCCCAGGACGAGATTGAACGCGAACGTTTATTACAATCCGCCGAACACTATGGTCGCATAGTGAATGAAGAACAGAACAAGATTGATTCTATGCGTGACCCGAAAGATAAAACATCAACCGAAAGTACTGCATCCGATGAAAATGTAAATACCGAAAATTCTGATGATGAAGAAAACAATTTCCCAATGTTTTTAACAAATCTGAATTAGACTTTATTAAAAAACAAAAAAACGGTTGCAAATCACAACCGTTTTTAAATAGCTATTGCAAAAGATTTAGAAACCCTTTGGTGTTTCCATTTTCACCGATGAAACCTTTTTATCCAATGCGTTTATAACATCGTTTGTGATATCCAGGTTTGCAACCTCGGCACCGGTACGCGCAAAACGACCGTCAATTACCAACGACAGATTCTTTTTCGCAATGATTGCTTCTATAATCGGATCAAGGTGTTTTTCTTGAATCTGGGCTAATGCCTTTTGAAACGACACATCCACCGATTGTGCACGCTCGGTCAAATCGCGTTGCAGTTTTGCAACCTTGCCCTGATAATCAACGACCCGGCGTTGCAAGGCTTCTTGGGACAAAACATCTTGGGACTTTTCAATATCTGCTTTTTCTTTTTCCAATGCTTTTTGCTGTTTTGTTAATTCATCGCGCAGTTTATTTTCATATGATTCTTTTTGTTTGCGCAAATCCTGTAATACCTTGGATTGTGTTTGAATTGCATCCATACGAACAACCGCTATACGCAGGTCGGCACCATTGACCGCATCACTGGACACTTCTGCGATTGCTTGGTCTGCACTGACATTTTTACCGCCGATGCCCCCAATTAAAAATATACCCAAAATTGCAACAGCGATAACAACCGCCGCAACAATGCCGTATTTAACATATTTTTTTGTTGAATTTGTATTGTTTGCCATTTTCCATCCTTTTTTTTGTTTTGTTGACGGTGGAACTATAGCAACAAAAAATCAAAAAAGAAAGAGAAAGTTATAACAATTTTATCGGACGGGCAAAAGTCTTATTTCAATGCGACGGTTGGTCAGGCGACCCCATTCATCCTGGGCCGCAATTGGTCGTGTGGCACCACGACCGATAATAAACATTCGCGAATTCTTGATTCCATGTTTATTCAAATAAACGCCAACACGTTCGGCCATATCCATTGTAAATGCATGTGCGGCATTTGAATCACGCATAGAATCGGTATAGCCGGCAATTTCAATAAATGTTGCGTCATATTGTTTTAGTATCTTTGCGATTGTTTTCAGATTTTCATCCCCTGTGCGCGATATTTCAGGCGCATTCATTTCCATAATTGCATCGCGAACCATAATTACAACAACATCGGTACCGGCACGTTGAACCGACACACCCGGTTTACGCAACGCATCATACAACGCGTTTTCCACTTCTGACATATAGCCTAAATACATTGCTGATTCATTTGATTCACGGTCGCCATATTCCATTTGCGGATTATTTGCAACTGCACCGGCCACCGTACGACCACCATCACCAAGGAATATCGGTGTTTTCGCCGAAACAGAGTTGTTATTCATATCAGTAAAACTGACCCCGCGCAGATATGTACCCCATGTTGCGCGGTCTGGGCTCTGGTATGATGCGCATCCACACAACAACAAAAATATTGCAAATAATTTTTTCATTTTACCTTACTGTGAATGATATGTCGTTATCGGCATTTGAAAAGCATGTGACAGTATCTTCAATCCGATACTTATTCACAAACATTTCGGTTGCCCAATTTGGAATCGCCGTTGCAAAGAAATCACATTCTGCGCGTGATAAACCGTGCAGGTTTATTACAAATGTTGCCGTATCTGTCCCAACATCAACCGACCATGTTTTTCCAATTGGCGCACGGTCTGAATGAATTGCGCCCGCCTTTACCAAGTAATCAACCGATATCCCAGTATAATCGCCACGCATTCCCATCAACAGTTTTGCATTTTTTACAACTTCGCGTAATTCAGCGGTTGCAATAGTATTCTTTTGATTATGACGAATAGAATTGTATATACCAATCGCACTGGCGGTCATGACAGCGGTGATTGCCAGCACCCCAATTATTTCAATCAGTGAACGTCCAGATTCATATTTCATACATCCCCCCTTGTGATGATTTATTGTTTTGACACACCGACGATTTCGGCATCGGCAAACAGCGACATCGCATCGGCAACCATTGGGTCCGATTCCGCATCAGATTGTGTTTGTTCGCGAACCGTTTGATTCTGATGCGATTCCTCTATTTTATTCAGTTCCCAATTCGCACCGGTTTTTGTATTTAACCATGCGCATAATTTCTTTTGAAATTCTGAATCATTTCCGCGATCAAAATAAGATATACGATTTGCCAGGATTTCCGACACTTCTATATTCTTGGTAAAATATGCGTACATCATCATTTCGCGCGCCGATTGCAACGCATCCGCCAAATCAGATGCGGTTTTAATCGTTATTGTTTCTTTTTTCGGTGTTGTGACCGATTTTTGTTCAACGGTTTTTTTTGTTTGGTTTATCATTTCGGCCAGTGCCGGCATATCTGCAATATGCATCAAACGCACCACCAACATATCAAAGCATTGTTTCTGATTTGATGCCGCCGCCATTTCTGACACCGATGCAACCATAACCTGCCATATGCGGGACAGAGTATTTAACGACACATGCTTATTTATTTCGTTTATACGTTCCCGTTGGTCCGCGGTGTACGGAATATTTCCAATATTGCCCGCACGCAGAACCGGATGCATACGCGTTGCCCAGTGTGTCCATTCCATCATATCGGTCAACAACATTGTTAAATCTGCACCATTTGTGTATATCTCATCGGCCTTAGCCAACGCGGTTGCAACATTTCCCGACAATATTGTTTGCATAAAGTCAACAACCACACCACGGTCGGCACGTTTCAACATATCCATAACCGCAGATTCATCAACATGACCACCCGTTTGGGCAATCGCCTGGTCCAATAACGATAAACCGTCACGCACCGAACCATCCGCCGCCCGCGCCAGTAATTCATTTGCCGCATCGGATAATTCTACATTTTCTTGTTCTGCAATCCACGCAAAATGTTTTTTTAATGTTTCAACCGGCACGCGCACCAAATCAAAGCGCTGACACCGCGAAAGTATCGTCACCGGGACCTTTCGTATTTCGGTTGTTGCAAGAATGAATATAACATGTGCCGGCGGTTCTTCCAGAGTTTTTAACAGCGCATTAAACGCACTTGACGACAACATATGAACTTCGTCAATTATATAAACTTTATAGCGACCATTTGTCGGACGATATTGTGCCGCATCCAATATTTCACGCATATTATCAACACCGGTATGCGATGCCGCGTCAATTTCCAGAACATCTATATGCTGACCCGCGGCGATTGCGCGACAGTTTTCACATGTTCCACACGGTGTTGCGGTTGGGCCATCCGAAGAAAGACAGTTTAATGCCTTGGCCAAAATACGCGCCGTACTGGTTTTTCCTGTCCCACGAATTCCGGTAAAAATATATGCATGTGCAATGCGCCCAGTGTTTATCGCGGTTGTAAGTGTTTTTACTAAAACATCCTGGCCAATAAGCGATTGAAAATCTTGACTTCTGTATTTTCGTGCTAAAACTGTATAACTGGTGTCCATTCCATCTTTCCTTTTACACCAGAATAGCAAACATATATTAAAATTCAAGCAAATATAATTTACGCTTTTCTTTTATTTTTTTTTCATTATAATGCCGATATGTCAAAAATTATGAATTTCTTATTAAAGCCCAAAGCTGTCAAAATGACGGCGGGTGAATTGGCCGAAAAATTCGGCTTGGAACTGCGCGGAAACCCAAAAACAATGGTAAGTGGCGTTGCGCCAATTGCCGATGCGCGTGCCGGCGATGTTGCGTTCTATTCTACCGAACAAAACAGCAACGCGTTTAAAATATTACCTGTGTCGGTACTGGAAAATACTCATGCATCGGTCATTTTATTACAGCCCGAAATGGTATCGCATGCACCAGATGGTGCAACACTGCTGGTGTGTGAAAGTCCACGCGGTGAAATTGTAAAGGTTTTGGGTGAAATCTATCGCGAACCGCCACGTCGCGGAATATCGGCCGACGCATATATTGAACGCGGGGTATTCTTTCGCAATCGGCGCAGTGTATATGTTGGGCAATTTGCAACTATTGAACGCGGTTCGGTCATTGAACCCGATGTGAAAATATACCCAAACACATACATAGGGAAAAATGTTACAATTGGTCGCGGAACGGTTATCTATTCCGGTGCGCACATTGAAAATGCGACAATCGGTGCCGATTGCGTGATTCATAACGGCGCATCGATTGGTAAAGACGGATTCGGCTATACGCGCCAAGACGGGCATAATGTGTTTATACCGCATGTTGGTCGCGTGGTAATTGGAAATCGTGTTTCGGTTGGCGCGAACACCTGTATTGACCGCGGTGCATTAACCGACACAACGATTGGCGATGGCACAAAAATAGATAACCTGTGCCAGATTGCACATGGTGTTGTTATTGGGTCTGAATGTTTCTTGGCGGGTGGTGTTGGAATTGCCGGCGGTGCCAAGGTTGGCGACCGTTCATTACTGGCGGGACATGTCGGAATTGCAAACGGTGTAAAAATCGGAAACGATGCCGAAATCGGCGCAAACAGTGGTGTTTTCCGCGATGTGCCCGACGGTGCGCGTCACATGGGTTATCCGGCAATGCCGGGAACCGAGTTTCTGCGTCACTATGCATGGGTAAAAAAACATCTGAACGATTAAAAATTAAAAGGAAGCAAAATGGTTAATGCAACGGGTATAGAACGCGTAATTCCGCACCGCGGCAATATGCGATTGGTTGATGAAATTCGCGAATTCACGGATAAAACCGCGACGGGTATAAAGCATGTTCGCGACGACGAATTTTGGTGCGCGGGACATTTTCCGGCAAAACCAATTATGCCCGGTGTTTTAATTGTAGAGGCCCTGGCGCAAACCGCATGTTTTTGTATTTTGAATTCAATCGGAAATAATGGCGGGCGTGCATTGGGATACTTTGTGACGATTGAGAACGCAAAGTTTACGCGTATGGTTGTGCCGGGCGACACATTGGAATTAAAGATAGAAGAAATTGCCGCAAAAATGAAACTGCACAAATTTACCGGAACGGCATTTGTAAATGGACAACGCGTGGCGGTTGCAACATTTTCCGCAATGTTGGACAACGACCCACAAATTTAGTGGTTAGTGGATAGCGGTTAGTAAAATGGGGGCGTTTGCCCCCGTTTTTTTATCGTTATACCACACTTTCACCGTCATACCGACGAAAGTCGGGGTCCATAAAACCCCCTTCACGGTGTGAAGGGGGGGGACCACGGGACGTGGTGGGGTAGTAGTTGTGCATACGCACACACCGGCGGTGCCGGTGCAATTACCCCGTCGCATTTCATGCGCCACCCCTTCTTGATAAGAAGGGGACCGTTAGTATCAGGCGGAATAAAAAGACCCCGTGTCAATATCACCCACAAAAAACTTTCGTTTTTTGCGGGGCCCGATGCACGGGGTGACGATTTTCTGTGCTGGGATGACTTTACTAATTTTTATTCCACAACCAACAATTTGCATCCGTCCTGTCGGCAACCGGTACAGAATCCGGCCATCCGGCACAGGTCATAGGATTTGCCTTGGTTTCAACAAAACTTGCTGTGGCTAGACTGTTCGCATCGGTTGATGCATTGTATGTTGTTGAACCATCGTATATATTGCGTGATTCAGTTGGCATACCGCTTTCACCACGAACGACAACTGTACCTGGACCGCCGTGCATAGCATCTATTGAACTATATATATCGGTTATATTCGGTAGCACATCACCCGCGGTCATCAAATCACCTTCGTGTCCTTTTGAAATTACTTCATTTTCATAATCCCAACCGGTATTGCGATCAAAAATTGCGCGTTCATCGAATTGTGCCTGACCGTTTTGTGTTCCGTTATATGTGACCACATTACCGGTTGTCTTGGCGGTAATCGCATCCTGTTTTAATGCATCTTGGGCATCAACATAGGATTTACTTGTCACAGTGTTTTCGCCGGTGGCATATGCATTGCCGACTATCACCGACATTATTCCGGCAAAGATAAATGTTGTGTTTGATTTCATGGATTCCCCCGATTTTTTTGTTTGTTGTTTTTCCACCACCCTACCGGTTCCACCGGTCCCCCCCTTCGGTTATCACCCACAAAATTTTTCAAATTTTGCGGGACCCGATTCAGCGAAGGGGATTAAAAAAACCACCAGAAAATTCCTTAGTGGTTGGAGGTTCAAGACTATAGTACTCGGAAAATAGTGGGTTTATTCAATATATTCACCGCCCTCCAACCACTTTTATTGGGTTGGAGGTGTTTTTTGTCCCCGCGGACACCGAGCACCAAAGGGTCTTGACACCCCGCCAATGGAACACCCATCGGCATAACTATTATAACACATTACGGATTTTATACCAACAAAAAAATTACACATTTTATCAAATACTGATTCCAAACAAAACCCGCGCACTTTCGCCAATAATAAATGCAACCGTCGTCACAACAAAGCACACAACCAACATTTCAATAAACGCAGGTAAAAATTTCTGGGCATCTATTTTTGATTTCAATAAATTAAATCCGAATATTATTGCCACCCCCACCAAGTATGTCGCAAACACCCCAATGAATGGGTTTCGAAATAACACAAACGGTACCAACAACATTGCGGCGGTGAAAACATATGCCGCGCCGGTCATTATGCCACGCATAAACGCGCCGCGCGAATTGCCGCCCGCCTTTTGTGACAGGTATTCCGATGCCATCATTGACATGCCTGCGGACATTGCGGCAATCATACCGGTTAATATTATTACATATTGTGTGGCGGCGGCAAATGCCAGCCCGGTCACCAACCCCAATGTTGATACCAATGCATCATGCATCCCCAGTACCAGCGAAGACCAAATCGGTTCATTTTTTTTCATACAAAAAAATTACCCCCATTTGGGGGTAAATATAATAAGATTCTTGTCCCGGTTTACCATGTTGGTGCGTGGTCGCCTTCTTTGATAATCGGCTGTTCATCTTCCCAGATGGCAAGACCCGTTTTAACATCACTTAATGTTAATTGCAGGTAATATTCTACGCGTGTGTCAACCGATGAAAACCATCCGGATTTTAATTTTAAATTGCGCTGCAACATTTTTCCCGACAACGACATATTTGGCGCAACCAATGTTCCCGGTGCAACAACCGTTGATTGGTCATATTCTGAATTATTCCGAACATCGCGAACCGCGTATGTTGTACCGTCTTCGGCCGGGCCACCATTTTGGAATCCGGTTGTCACCTGGGCGCGTCCAGATTTCAACAATGTTGTGCGAATTTTCTTGGTCAATATATCGGTATCAAACCGTTGCATTGTGTCATTCTTAATCGGACCCATCGCAATGACCGGGTTCTTTACACGGGTGAACGCGCCACTGGCCATCATAGACTTGGTCATATTTTCCGCCGTTTTTGTCCAGTCGCGATATTCCAGTTCCATAACATCCTGCATCGCGGCAACTTCTTTCTCGTTATCCAGGTCAACAACGGTTGTACCACTGCACCCCGCCAAAACCGCACAAAGCGCAATCGGTAATAGTTTTTTCATACTTTCCCCCTTTGGTTTTATTTTAATTTCAAAACTTTTATATCATTCGTTTTCGGGCCAATGCGGACATAGACCAAATGGTTGCCCGATGTCGGCACAGGTATCGTTTCCATAACATTACCACGCGATTTAATTTCAATCAAGCCACTTTTGTTTTTGTCAATACGCATAACCGATATGGTTTTTGGTAATGTTGCCCATGTGCGAACATCCGCACTGTTGGTGAATTCCGAATATATCGTGGACAGCAATCCCATTATCGGTGCCGAATCTGAATGTGAATTATATGCCGCCGACTGTAATGCCATACGCGATGCCGCCGATGCAAACGCACGCAACCCATCATTTATTCTGTATTCGCCATATTCGGTCATAAACATCGCATCAACATCTGCTAACTTTTTTGCACCATCAATATTTGTAAAATTATTTGAAAACACCGGTTCAGACATCGCAACCGTCAGTGTTGTAAAACCGCCCTGCGTTGCAATCGGGAATGTAATACGTTCTTCGGTCAGTTTTGGTGCGAATCCATCCTCTAAAAAAACCCATGTTGTGTTTTGTGGGCGGATGCGTGATTCGGCGTTTTTCAAATCACGCGCAATAAAATTATTTTCCGGCATCATACCGTTGGCGCGGCGCAGGTATGTCGTTGCATCATCAAATTCACCCATGTTCAGAAAATATATCCCCGATAAATACATCAGCGCCGGATTCATAATATTGCGATATGCGGTCCAATTTACATTTTGAATTTTATCGGCAATTTCAGAATGCTTGTCCAATGCCGCTTTGTTTGATTCAATCAGTTTTTCGTATTCACGTGACATATCTTGCTGGCGCGAATAAGACTGGTTTATTATCACACGAGCATCATTCCATCGGCCATCGGCGATTGCCATCCATAACTGGTAATACGACACAAACAGCGAATCCATCATGTATGGCCGATAATCATTCGCATTCGCACCAAATGCAACCCCAGATAATTCACGAACAATGTCGCCCGATGTTATATCAGAATTCTTTCTGTTAAATTTTTCATATAACGCATCTGATTGTGCGTAATCACCACTATGGAACAACGCATCTGCATTTATCAGCAAGTCCAAATTCTTTTCCGAATCGATATTCTTTTCAACCGGTGCCGTCATATACCCCATACGCACACTATCCAGGCGCGATTCAACGGTCGCCGCACATCCCGTCAATAGAATAAAAACAAATAAAAATCGTGATAACTTTAACATTTGCCGCTATTTTACCACAGGCGTTAATTCTTTCAATTCATTTGTTTGTGGATTGTAATATTTCGGCACGCCGGCATATTCCAGTGTCGCATGATGCAGCGGTATTAAAAATTCTGGCAACGGTGACGACCGCCCCATTTGCATATAGCCCGCCAACCGTGGATCTGTATATGCCATTTTTAATTCTGCCTTTATTGGTCGATGATACCAACCCTGGAATATCACAATCTCGTCTTTCTTTGGCAATTTCATAATGTCATATTCGCTGAATAATGGTTCAGTTTTTGGTACTTCTACTTCTTTACCATCAGGCCCCTTTTCTTTTTTCATTGTGATTTTTGTACCCATCATTTCCGAAAAACGTTTTGCAGTTTCTAAATCGTTTTGCCGCAGAACAATCTTTGCGGCGGTGGTTGATATAATTGTTGATGCCGCATCTGCGCCGTATTTTTCTTGAATCTGGTGAATATCCTGACCAATGAACAGATATGAAATCTGTTGTCCACGACCAACATCAGGTCCCTGGATAACCGCCTGCATCTTTTGCATTTTCGGCATTTCGTCCAGCAAAAATAACACCGGATATGGTCCCATTTTTTCACCGCTGCGACCAACATGTTCTGGTGGATTGGCAAGCAGAAAGTTTGACATAGTTTCAATAAACATCGCAGTGATTGGATTTAATGCCTTGGCATCAACCATATTGATAGATAAATAGACCGTCACCGGCTTCATTTTGCCGTCGCGTGGGTCGATCATTCCGCGCATATCGGAAAAGTGAAAATCCGAATGCGATGTACGATTGCGAACCGCGGCATTACGGAATATTGCAAGTCCCGTCAATATCGTTGAAATAATTGAACCGCGTTCGGTTGCCGGCGTGTTGGCAAGTTTAGTCAATTCGGCAACCGCACGATTTGAATATGAAAATGCGCGACATTCATTCACCGCCGCATCCAGCCAATCTTTCATCGGGTCCGCCATCATAACGGTTTGGTCGCCTTGGCGCTGACGTTCCGCCAGGTCGTTTGCAACGGCAATTTGCGCCTCGGTAATCCAATCCAGCATCATAGAAAACGATGCCTCTTTCCCAAGCCACATTTGTGGAATATTCGCCCATGAACCGATATGAACATAATTCATCACATTTAATTCGCCATTTTTAATCAGTGCCTGGGCGGCGAACGCATTCGGGTCGTTTACCATTGAAAAGTAATAGTCCGATAAAACTGCCGCATCATCCGCATCAAATGTTCCCGATTTCAGACGCGAATAGAAATAATCATCGGCCTTGGCCCGTTCAATTTTTGAAACAATAAATTGAATAAATCCCGCCAAACCCGCACGCCCAGATTGTGTCCAGTGTGGATCGGCACTGGTCCCGGCGGCATCGGGAACCAACACATCGCAAATATAGTCCACATACAATTCGCGTTGTTCGGTACTGAATGGAATATGCCCCGGCGACAGCGGGTTCCATGATGGATAGTAAATACCCTTTTCTGGTTCATCTTGCCCCCCCCAGTCCATAATGAACACCGGTCCAACATGCGTAGCGCGATAACCACTGGATTTCACATCCAATTCAGGCTTTGGATCGTTTATAATCATAGACACATTTGGACAATCAAAAATGGTTGGTAAAACTATACCCTGGGTTTTACCGGTCCCGGGGGGCGCCAAACATAAAACAGACAATGTTTCAGGTAATTTTAATGGTTTTTTCTTAAAGTATCCAAGTACCATCATGAATCCATCAAACAATCCCATTGCCTTGACATCCGCTTCGTTTGCTTCACGCGAAGATTTTTTATCAAATTTGTCTTTGCCGTTCGGGTTAAATTCGCCCTTTAATGTATCGTCGGTCAACAGATAATACGCGATAAACGGCAAAATCGGAACAATACACGCAAAATCTGGGTGCATAATACAGCGCACAATCCAATATGGAATTTCGGCAACAACCGATAAACCCGCACTCTGGACCATATTGGACAAATATATTTTTATCCAATCAAATGTTGCCGGTGACCAACCGTACCGCCATATATGTTCAAAAATAAACGAAAAACAAAATACCAGCGCACATATCAGCCACACACCTATTGACCAACGCAACACCCAAAAAGTCTGGGCCATTGGCGTTTGTTCGTGTTCTTTATACGCACTGGATTTGAATATATTCAAACCCTTGCTGTCACGACCTGCAGATAAAATCTTGAACTTTTCAACCATCGTGATATGATTATATCAGAAAAAAGAAAGATTATAAACACGGAAATTTGAATTTTATGAAAAATATTCCACGAATTTTTATTGAACAAAATATAAAAACCAATGATATTATTCCGGTGGCACGCGATACGGCACACTATCTATTGCATGTAATGCGGACAAAAAGTTGCCTGGTTTTTCATTCGGGCGATGAATTTAATGCAAATTTATCGGATGATGGGAAAAATCTGATTATTGGTGATAAAACCGCGCACCACGATCCGTCAAACGATATAACACTTTACATTGCACCAATAAAGCGCATGGATGATTTAGTAAACATGGTGACCCAGATGGGTGTTGCACGAATTGTTCCGGTTATAACCGAACGAACGGTTGCGCATCATGTAAACTGGGGGCGCATAAAAAAAATCGCGACCGAGGCCGCCGAACAATCAAACCGAAACAGTATTCCCGAAATATCTGAACCAATTCCCTTTGCAAAGTTAGATTTGAAAAACATGGCGTTTGCCGATGAACGCACCGCATATTCCACCAAAGAAAAAAACAAAGTGCCATGTAATATCAAATCTATCTTGGTTGGACCCGAAGGGGGATTTTCAGATTCGGAATTTGCGGTATTGGATACTGCGGGTGCGGTTTCGGTATCACTTGGCAGGACAATTCTTCGTGCAGAATTGGCGGCGGTTATTGCAACAGAAAAGATTATGAAATGAAAATACGAATTGCAAAATTTATATCAGACAGTGGCGTGACATCGCGTCGCGGTGCCGAACAGATGATTGCGGCGGGCGCTGTGACGGTAAACGGAATAACTGCCAAAACACCGGTAATGTTCGTTGATGAAAATGATGAAATTATAATAAATGGCAAAAAAATAGAACCACGAAAAAATACTGAAATCTATGCATTTCATAAGCCAATTAACACAATGACAACTACGCGTGACCCGCGTGGACGCAATACAATTTATGACATTTTACCACCGGAATATCGGCACCTTAGATACATCGGGCGACTGGACTATAAAACCACCGGACTATTGTTAATGACAAATGATGGCTTGCTTGCGCGAAAATTAACTATGCCGAATTCAAATATTCCGCGTGTATATGTTGCCGATGTTATTGGAAACAATATGTCAAAATTGGACAAGGCGCGTCGCGGTGTGACAATTGACGGTATTCGATATCGCCCAATGCAAATTGAAGTGATGCCGGACCATCGTTTACGCATCACCGTGACCGAAGGTAAAAAGAATGAAATCCGCATAGTGTTAAAGCATTGTGGGCTGCCGGTGCGCACATTGCACCGCGTAATGTATGGCCCAGTTAGTATAAAAAATATTTCGGTTGGGAAAATTGTAAAATTGGATGAAAAAACCATTGACGAACTTATGCAAAACTTTCTATAATCCAACCAAGAAGTAAGGGGGATTATATGAAAAAACATAACGAAAAAAAGGCGCAAGCCAAGAAATCCGAAGTTCAGGGCGTAAATATAAAAACATCTGCGCGTTCGCGTAGGACATCGTCTTGGTCACTGTCTATTTATGTTTATTGGTTTATAATTTTGTTCTTTATCGCAGCGACATTCTATATTTTGGGTCGTGGTCATTTCACAAAAGATGCAACAAACACAGATACCACCCGGGTTGAAGTGGTTGATTCCGGTATCCAAGAAGAAAAATTGGAAACACCGGCGGATTATTATGAACATGGCAAGAAAGAAATATTGTCGGGCAATATTGACGGCGCAATATCCGATTTAACAACCGCGATTGAATCGGATGCAAATATGGTTGATGCATACATTCTGCGTGGCGAAACATATATGCAAATTGGTGATTATCGCAATGCAATGAATGACTTTAATACCGCGATAGCAATGGATGCAGAAAATTCCATTGCGTATTATGACCGTTCTTTGTTAAACACGCGTCTGGAAGATTTTGAATCGGCAATGAATGATATAAATAACGCATTGGCAACATATGCGGCAAAACCAAATAATATTCTGCAATTGCGCGATTTGTATGCAAAACGCGGTCAATTAAACCTTTGGGCAAAAAATTGGGAAGGTGCGGTTGCCGATTATACAAATTCTTTGGCACGCCCCGAAGGCACCATCAGCGCCAGCGTCTATGCTGAACGCGCCGAAGCATACACCGCAATCGGTGAATATGCCGCCGCGATAGATGATTATACCGCGGCAATTCGTGTAATTTCCGAACAAATTCAAGGCACGACAACAATGGAACAAAAAGAAGACCTGTCTATGCGTGCAATGAATTATTTTGAAAAATCGGCGGCATTGAATCTGAACATTGGCAATACAGATTCTGCACGCAGTGATTTAGAATCTGCATACGCGATTGCGGCATCATTGAATGATTCAGATGCAATAGAACGGTTGCAGCAATTACTGGAAGAATTACAATAGGTATAAATTGCAAAAAAAAGCACACCCCAGATGGGGTGTGTTTTTTTATTCTTTAAAATGTCAGGCGGATACCAGCAGCCAAAAATGGCTGGGTTCGTGACATACCAATTGATGTCCAGCCATCAACATTTTCACTGTATTTATACCGAAATGATGCAACCGTTGTATGATCGCGAGATATTGTATCGCCATCGTGCCATATACCCGTATCCGAGAACAAATATGATAATGACAGTGTATAATTTAACAAATCATAACTGACACCGGCACCGGCAACAAAACCATCAACCGCCGGGCCAACCGGATTTTCATCGTATACAATGCGCCCCGTTAATCCGAATATAAAACTGTTATACTGAATATTCAGTCCGGTATAAACCTGGCCACGCCAATCAGCGGTCACCGCCGGCGTAAATGTATCGGTTGAAAATTCGTCTGGGTGATTCATATAAGACGCACCAATCGATACCGCAAATTTTGTTTTTGCATCGGAACTTTTAATCTTTATCCCTGCATCTATGCTGTAATCATAGTCGCCGGTTAAACCCGCAACCGAAACGCCATATTGGACATTTGAATTATGTGCCGCAACAATATTTGCACGCAATGATTCCGAACCGCTTGTAATTGTTGGGTCGGCAATCACCGGACCGGCGGTTCCCATTTTCCGATAAATAAGTGAATCGTGATTCAAACGCAATCCGCCGACATCAGGCAACCCCAAACCCAATTTATGTGCGACCGAATCGGTCAAGCCCAATTCAATGCGTCCAACACCGCGCCATTGCCAAAATGCAAATGCATCGTGCCACCATTTATCTTCTTTGACGGCGATTTCGTCAATCATATATACCGCACCAAAACTGTGTGTATTATTTGGATTGTATGTCGCCTGGGTACGGACACGAAAATCACCGATAAAATCCGGCTTGTCAAAATCCGGTTCAATAATACCCGCCGTTCCATAGCCCGTCATCGCAAAATTAAAATCACCCGCACGATATGACAGCGCGTTTGCACATATTGGAAAAATTACACCAAGCGCCCCAAAATAAATTTTATTTAACATCTTTGTTTCCTGTGGTTTCAGACAGTATTGCATCACGCAGTTTATTAAATGCGCGTTCTTCAATCTGACGCACACGTTCGCGTGAAATATTATATTTTTTTGCCAACGATTCCAGCGTCACCGCCGGTTCAGAAAGGCGACGCGCACGCAGAATTTCACGGTCACGTTCCGGTAATGCCGCCAAATGTTTTTTTAACAACGCACCACCACGAACCATCATTTCATGCCGTTCAACATTCTCAATAACACTGTCGGTGTTATCTGCCATGTTTGACAGCATATCAGCGCCGTCTTGTTCGCTGGTACGGGCAGGCGAATTTAATGACAAATCGCGTGCAACAATTCGCGTAGACATCCGTTTGACATCATCCGCCGGCACATCCAGATATGCCGCAATTTTTTCGGTTTGTTCGTCCGATAAATTACCATCCATAATCCCCAATGCCCGCTTTGCCCGCGCCAGGTTAAAGAACACGCGTTTCTGGTTCGCAGATGTTCCAATTTTCACAATTGACCAATTATTCAATATCGTTTCATATATCTCGGCACGAATCCAAAACATCGCATATGTTGAAAAGCGAAAACCTTTTTCCGGGTCAAATTTTTGTAGCGCCTGCATCAAGCCCATATTGCCACTTGCCACCAATTCGCCAACCGGGATTCCATAGTTGCGAAAATCATAGGCGACCGAAACAACCAATCGCAAATGACTGACCAGTAATTTTTCCGCCGCTTCGTTATCATGGTCGCGCACCCACTTTGATGCGTATTCGTATTCTTGTTCCGCCGAAAGTATCGGAAATTTAGAAATTGTCCGCATATATCCCGCCAATCCGGAATCATCCCCATATGTCGGGACGGTAATTCCGGTTTCAGATTTTGGCACCAAAGCGTTCTTGATTTGTTTCGTCATTATGTTTATAGTATAGCAAGAAAATATAAATTATCAAGGTACCAAAGAATAACAACAGGAGATTTCTATGGCAAATATGTTGGAACGTAATAAAAAAGTCAAAGCCCCAGAAAAATCATACGAAGAACACGCCCAAGATGCGCTTTATCGTGAGGTTTGGGAAGATGTAAATAACGAAAAAACCCAGCAATTTATAAAAAAATATGGCAAAATTATGATTGCGGTGGCATTGGGCATAATGATTATCGTGACCGGAATTCAAATTGGAATTCGTACACACTATGCATCAAAAATGGCAACCGCCGAGAACTATGAAACAGCAATCGCAAACACCGATGCGAACGCATTGGCGGGAATTGCGCGCAATACCAGTGGCGCAACCGCGGATTTAGCGATGTTTAATGCGTACTTGATTGACAACGATGTCGCAAAGTTGGATGAATTAGCACGCGATGGCGAAACACGCGAATTTCGTGATTTGGCAAAGATGCATATTGTTGGCATTCGTGGTGATGAAATGACGGCAGACGAACTGGAAAAATACCTTGGTGATGTTGCCACAAAATCATCACCGTTCTATTATACCGCGTGTTTAACCATTGCCCAGAAACACATCGCATCGGGTAATCGGGATGCGGCAAATAAATGGTTGGACAAAATTATAGATGATTCAAATGCACCGGCGGCGATTCGTTCGGATGCAGAATCGTTAAGGTAGAAAAATGCAGAAAAAAATATTTTTCTTAATCGGTATAACAATGGCGATTTCGGCATGTGATAAACACGACCCGATTCTGCCCGGTGTGCGCAGCAGTATTTTTGAAACAGATTCAATAAATATATTGAATACACCGGTTCCAAATGCACCAGAAAATATTGCACCGGTTGAATATGATGATTGCCCATATGTTCAAAAGTCAGATAACACACTGTGGGACGGCGAACGAAAAATATTTTCGGGATTTGCAACCGGAAACTATGTGTCCGGAACGCGTCAACCGATTTGTAATGGCGGATATGTCTATGCCGGGTTATCAACCGGTGAATTTGTAAAGGTTAACCCACGTAATCGTCAAATTGTATGGATTGCCGATGTATATCGCCAAAGCAATATGACCGGTGGCGCATCGGTTGTTGATATTGTTGCACCGGCGCAAATATATAAAAATTATGTGTATGTTGGTGGACTTGGCGATGCGTTTTGCAAGATTTCTGACAAAACCGGAAATTCCGCATGGTGTACGGACATCGGCACGGCACACCCATTCATCATTACCGGCGAAACAATTTACTTGGTTGATACCAATAATCATTTGAACGCGCTGCGCATGCGCGATGGCGCAATTTATTGGCGTATGGCGATAAAGAAATCGCGCGCGCCCGAATACCGTAATAAAACTATTGTTGTTGGCTCCGAAGTTTTTAATGCCGAAACCGGTGAACTAATAAAAAAATAATTCAAAAAAACGGGCGCAGTTTTGCGCCCGAAATTCTTTATAACAAACACGATAGCGCCGCACCGGTGTTCTTTAACAAAAACCAACCAATATGATAATTTGTTAAATACACCGTCAGCATAAATATAGCGATTATTCCAACAACGGTTATAACCGCACCACGCCGTCCACGCATACAATACAATGCAATATTATAGAACAAAAATAACACATACGCATCACCAATAATACTGATTATCCAAAGCGATGTGCAATTAAACGCCAATGCATTCATAACCAATATAACCGGATATATAAAGAATATAGATGCTAATCCCTTTATCGCAATTTCCCAGTCGCGTTCGCCACCGGTTATCTCTGACACCAACATCATCAGCCCACCACCAACAAATAACAGTGCAACCGCAATCACCGGTACAATAACCAATGCAATAAAAACAGAATTTATGGTGATTGTTGCGCCACCAATTAAGCGCATCGCCAGTACCAATATACCACCAATCATACCATATATGAATGCGCGCAACATAGATTCTTCAATATCGCCATCGGCAACAATTTTTGTAAAGAACCGTTTGGGGTTTACAATCACACCACGAACCGATTTATACCAACGTTTAATTTTTTGCATCATATATGCCCCCTTTGGTTTGATTATTTATATTTTTGCTTTATAATGAAAAAAAATCAACGGAAAAACACATGATAAAAATAACAATTGCTGGACGGCCAAATACTGGGAAATCAACACTGTTTAACGCGCTGACTCATACACGCGATGCGATTGTGCATGACCGCCCTGGTGTGACACGCGATACAATATACGGTGTATGCGCAAATAATCCCGAATATGAAATTCGTGACACAGCGGGACTGGAACGCGCAAAAAACGGCATAGCCGCCGATTCAACCGATATGGCAATCGGCGCAATATCAGATGCCGATGCAGTTTTGTTTGTGGTTGACGGGCGTGTCGGATTAACCGCCGAAGATGCCGACTGGGCGCGAACCGTTCGTCGGGCAACACGCGCACCGGTGTTATTGTTGGTAAACAAATCTGAATCTGGGCGGCGTATGGCGGATATTCATGAATTCTATAAATTGGGATTTGGTGAACCGGTGATGATTTCGGCGGAACACAAATCTGGATTTGATGAAATATTTGAATTCCTTGATAAAATTTCGCCAAAAAATAACGATAACAAAACACGCACCGAAGCCGAAAATCGTGTCAAAATTGCAATTCTGGGGCAACCAAATGTTGGAAAATCAACACTGGTAAATCGCGTAATCGGCGAAAATCGCCAGATTGTAAAGGACGAACCTGGTGTCACCCGCGATACAGTAAAAATTCCAGCGCATTTTTATGGTCGTGATATATTACTGATGGATACGGCGGGTTTACGGCGAAAGTCAAATGTCCACGACGATGTTGAAACATTGGCGGCATTAAAATCACTGGATGCGATTGAGAAATCGGATGTTGTAATATTGGTTGTTGATGCCACCGGAAACATTGAAAACCAGGCATTGGGGATTGCGGCGCGCGTTTATGATGCCGGGAAAATACTCTGTGTTGCGTTAAATAAATGGGATATGGTGCCGGCGGACGAACGCGATGAAAAACTGTTGAAATTAAAGCATCAATTTACAAATTCATTTCACCAAATTATAAAGCCAATGATTCTTGCCATTTCCGCCCAGACTGGAACCGGCGTGCAAAACATGTTTAAACGAATCTATGAACAGTGGGACATTTCTACCGCGACCGCACCAACCAGTTTGATAAATAGAATCATTGGCGAATTAGTGGCAAATCGTCAACCACCAATGTCGCGACTAAAACGTCCAATGAAAATCAAATTTGCATCGCAAACCGGACGACACCCAATGCGCATAACAATACATGTTGGTGGTGCATCGGATATCCCAGAATCTTATACACGATATCTGCGACGTGGATTGGCAACCGCATTAAAATGGGAACATTTACCCATTACCATTGAATACAAAAAATCCGACAACCCATTTGATTAGAAACCATAAAATACGCCCCATTTTTTCGGGGCATATTTTATGGTCGTAAAACACTATAACTGCGCTTTGATTTCCTGAATTTCATAACATTCAACGCGGTCGCCTTCCTTCAAATCGTTATACTTATCAAAACTCATACCGAATTCTACACCGCCCGAAACTTCTTTGACCTCGTTCTTTTCACGACGCAGTTCCCCAATTTTTCCATCGTATATAACAACATTGTCACGCAACAGACGGACATAGGCATCTTTCTTTATGGTGCCTTCGGTCATACGGCAACCGGCAACGCGTGTACCCTTGCCAACCGTAAACAATGCGATAACATCTGCGTATCCGATAAAGTTTTCTTTCTTTTCTGGTGCCAATTTACCCGACAATATTTCTTTGATTTCATCGGTAATACGATAAACGACACTGTGATAGCGAATATCAACATGTGCATTACGCGCCATATCACGAACCGCCGAATCTGCACGGACATTAAATGCGATTATCACCGCACCCGATGCAGTCGCCAAACGGACATCGCCTTCGGTAATTTGACCAACACCGGCAGACAAAATTTCCACCGATGCTTTATCGGTTTTAATACCACGAATCATATCGGTTATCGCCTCTACACTGCCCTGGACATCGGCACGCAAGACAACCGGCAATGTCAATTTATTATCATCGGTTGTTTGTCGCGCAAACAATTCTTCTAGCGACGAACGCTTTACTGCGTTTGCTTTATCACGCGCCTTTTGTGTGCGCCATGCGGCAACTTCGCGGGTTTGGGCATCGGTTTCCATAACATTTAACTGGTCACCGGCCGCCGGCACAGAATCAAGTCCTAAGACCATAACCGGTTGCGCCGGTTTTACCATCTTTACACGTTCACCATTTGATGTTATCAAACCGCGCACCCGACCAAATGTTTCACCAACAACGAACACATCACCAATCTTTAATGTTCCCTGGCGAATAATAACGGTTGCAACCGCGCCAAGGCCACGTTCCATTTTCGCTTCTACCACTGTGGCAATCGCCGGCATGTCAGGGTCTGCCCGCAGGTCCATCATCGCCGCCTGTAATAATATAGCATCTTCTAGTTTATCCAGTCCAATTTTTTGTTTCGCAGAAATTTCTACGCATTGAACATCGCCACCCATTTCTTCAACCTGGACCTCTTGTTGCAACAGGTCGGTTTTGACGCGTTGCGGATTTGCCTCGGGCAAGTCAATTTTGTTAATCGCAACGATAAACGGAACCTTGGCGGCACGAATGTGATTTATTGCCTCGATAGTCTGGGGCATGATTGAATCGTTTGCCGCAACAACCAAAACGACAATATCTGCCATTTGGGCACCACGCGCACGCATCGCCGTAAATGTTTCATGTCCCGGCGTATCCAAAAAAGTAATTATCGCACCAGATTTTGTTTTAACCTCGTACGAAGAAATATGTTGAGTAATACCGCCTGCTTCGCCGGCGACAACATTCGCATTACGAAATGCATCCAGTAAAGACGTTTTACCGTGGTCAACATGTCCAACAACTGTGACAATCGGGGCGCGTGGCTTTAAGTTATCTGGATTTGGTGCGCGTTCAAGTAAATCGGCGTATGGTTTAACCTCTACCCGTTTAACGGTTGCGCCAAATTCACCTGCGATAATTTCGGCGGTATCCGCATCAATAGATTGATTCTGGGAAACCATCATACCCATTTCCATCAGTTTTTTAACAACATTACCAACCTTTTCTGCCATCGCAGCCGCCAAATCTTTGACAACAATTGTATCGCCAAGAATCACTTCATGTGCAACCTTTTGCGGAGCATTGAACATTGCGCGCGCCTTTTCACGGAATCGTTTTAACGAAGCCTCGGACCGGCGACGATTTGCACCGCGCAGGCCGATTGAATCTTCGTCATCATCATCACCAATAACAATGTCTTGCAATGATATTTTTCCGGTCTTGGTGAAATCTTTCTTGCCACCAAATTTAGAATTACGGCGCGATTGCATCGGCGCGTCTTCATCAACATCATTACGATGATATTGTGATTTTTTTGTAAACCCTGACTGATGTGAATTTTGGGGAACAACTGGCGCTTGTTCCGAGTCATCATCATCGGAAAGTGTCGCCGCATTTTCACGCGCCGCCAGTTGTTCTTTGACCTGTTCGTATTCACGATTTTCACGCGCAATTTCGGCCTCGCGCGCGGCACGGGCCGCCGCCTCTTCAGCTTCGCGTTTTTTGCGTTCTTCTTCGCGGGCATGTGCGGCCTCTAATACGGCACGCAGTTTTTCGTCTGCCGGATTATGTGATTGTACCGGGGCCACAGGTTCTTCACGCAACTCGTTGCTGCCAGGTGCAACGACACGACGACGACGTTCAACAAAAACAGAATCGCCTTTCTTGCTTTGCACTGCGCCCATTGTTACAGATTTTCCAAGTGTCAATGTTGCCATATTTTAACCTTTGGTTCCCAGTTTTTTGTTTATTCTTAGTCTTCTTCGCTTTGTGTGATACCAAATGCAATTTCACGCGCTTTCATGATAACACGACCCGCCAAGCGCGCACTCATGGTTTCTTCACCAAGGATTTCAACCAATTCATCCGATGCCAAATCTGCCAAGTCTGATAATGTCTTGATTCCGGCGTTGCCAAGTTTCATAATGATTGGGCGTTTGATAAAGTCAAACCGCAACAAATCATCCGACATACCAAGTTTATGACCTTCGTTAAAGTAATCTTGTTCAACCTTGGTCAGGTATGATTTTGCACGATTCTGCAATTCAACCGCCAATTCAGTATTGAAACCTTCAATAGATTCTAATTCTTTTAATTCAACAAACGCGATTTCTTCAATTGTACGGAATCCTTCGGATACCAACAAGTGCGCAATCATTTCATCAACATCCAAACCACGGATAAACAGTTCGGTCTTTTCTTTAACTTCTTTGGCACGACGTTCTTGTTCTTCGGCCTCGTTCACAACATCAATATTCCATCCGGTCAACTGTGATGCCAGACGCACATTTTGCCCACGGCGACCAATCGCCAACGATTGTTGATCTTCGTTTACAACGACGACCGCGCTGCGTGTATCTTCATCAACGATGATTTTTGCGACCTTGGCCGGTTGCATTGCATTAACTATGAACACCGCCGGGTCTTCGGAATACAAAATAACATCAATCTTTTCGCCATGGCATTCGTTGATAACCGGTTGGATACGGGTACCCTTGATACCGACCGTCATACCAACGGCATCAACCGATGGGTCGGCGGTTTCAACTGCGATTTTTGCGTGTGAACCCGGCGCACGTGATACAGATTTAATTTTAATAATACCTTCGTAAATTTCTGGCACTTCTTGGACAAACAGTTTTTCCATAAACAACGGATGGGTCCGAGTTAAGAAAATCTGTGGTCCTGAATTAGAACGCGCAACATCCATAATCAGTGCACGCACACGATCACCAACCGCTAAACGTTCGCCCGGGATAAGTTCGCTGCTTTTGATATAACCTTCGGCTTTGCCGTTGATATCAACAAATACATTGCCAAATTCTATACGCTTTACAACACCGTTAACAATATCGCCAATATTGTCTTTAAATTCTTCGTATTGGCGACCTTTTTCTGCATCACGAACACGGGCCGTCATTATTTGGCGCGCAGTTTGAAATGCCATACGACCAAATTCGGGTTCCGGCAATGCATCTTCAATAACATCGCCAACCGACGGATTTTTTGCGTATTTCTTAGCCTGGGCCACGGTCAACATTGTTGATGGGTTATAATCTTCACCGACCGATTCTGGGGATTCAATAACATCAAACAAGCGTTTAACATAAATTGCACCGTTTTTACGGTCAATGTTTGCCACAATATTAAACTCTTCACCATATTTATGTTTTGCGATTTTGGCGATTGCGGCCTCTAGTGAATCAAAAACGGTTTCACGATCAATTTGTTTTTCGCCGGCCAATGAATCGATGGCCAATAACAAATCCTGACGTGGCATAGAAACAAAAGACATTTGCGTATCTCCCTTGGTATTTTGTTTTGTGTCTTTTTTACCTATAAGGGCGGGGTTTTTCGCCCCGCCCTTAAAATTTAAATCTTAAGAACATCACGATTATAACACCGAATCGGACAAATGCAAATGTTTTTTACAGATTTTACTAAATATATTTGACGGGTGCGGTTTTGGGCTCTATACTTCCATATATGAAAATAATAGACAGATATTTTACCAAACAGTTGATTGGAATATTTATCATGCTATTGCTGATTTTAACTGGACTGGCGTGGATGGTCCAGATTATGTCCATGATGAAATTTTTGCTGAACTATGGTATAGAGTTAAACAATTTTTTGGGGCTGACCGTTTTGATGATTCCGTTTATATTATCAATCGTTGTGCCATTTGTCACATTTATATCGGTGTTGTTTGTGTATAACAAATTGATTGCGGATAACGAAGTTATTGTAATGGCGGGTGCCGGATATTCGCCTGCACGAATTGCACGCCCGGCGATTTTTCTTGCAGGCTTATTAACCATCGCGCATTTGTTTTTGAATGTATGGGTTGTCCCAATGACCCAGGCAAAATTCTATGATACTCAATGGAATCTGCGATATGGGTTGGCACATTTAAAACTGCAAGAAGGCGCATTTACCGAAATGTCGCATGGGTTGGTTGTATATGTTGATAAAGTTTCGGGACAAGATTTAAACCAGGTTATGTTGTCTGATATGCGCGACGATAAATCTCAGATGTCAATATTTGCCCAAAACGGGAAATTGGTTAACACCATGCGCGGTCTTTCCATTGTTATGTCAAACGGGTCTTTGCAAATGCAAGGTTCGGGCAAAGTTATTGGCACATTTGATAACTTTGATATGGATTTAAGCATTACAGAAAAAAATAACAATAGTACATTTAAGGCGCGCCGTATGCCGACATCCGTATTATTTAATGTAATGTCTGAAAAAATGCCACCTGCACAATATAAAACGGTTATGACCGAACTAGCAACACGAATTTTAAGTCCATTTATGAACATGATTCTGGCGGTGTTGGCATTGGTGGTATTGTTGCGTTCGTCATTATTGCGGCGCAGAACCAGTTTTGCACCGGCGATTGCGGTTGTTATAATGGTTGGAATTATGGCGGCATTTATGTCTGCATCTAATATGCTCTGGGACATAAACAACCTGATAACATTGGCAATTGCCCAGGTATTGTTATTTGTAATAATATTGTTCTTGCTGATACGAAAATGAAGAAAAGTATTTTGATATTTATGACTTTGTTTCTGGGGAACGCATGTTATGCGGTTGCCATAGATACAGATAGCCCAAAGTTAATCCAGGCCGAAAAAATAGAATACGATTTAAAAACCGAAACAATCAAAACAACCGGAACCACAAACATCACAAATAAATCTGGCCAAAAAATGACACTGACCGATTCATACATTACACGCGGTGGCAAAGATTTATCAGGTTCGGATATTCAAATATGGCTTGGGCCACATGTGTATATGGAATCAGATAAAATAACACGCGATGGTGATATAACGATTGCACATGACGGGACATTTACCGCATGTAAAAATTGTGACAATTATGGCGACGCATGGGAAATAACATCAAAAAAAATAAAACATGATTTAGATTCGCGATTGTTATCGTTTTATAACATGGTATTCTGGATTTATGATTTTCCGATATTGTGGTTGCCGTATTTTGATATGCCGGACCCAGGCGTAAAGCATAAAAGCGGTTTTTTGACACCTAACCTTGCATCAACAAACAACATGGGAACACAAATAAATGTTCCGTTCTATGTTTATTTATCCGACACGCATGATGCAACGATAACATTATCGTACCTGACCAAAGAAAACCCACTATTTCAATTAGAACATCGCCTGAACACTAAACACGCTGAATTCAGGACAAACGGTTCATTTACACATAACCGTGAAGGCGAAAATCGCTGGCACATATTTAATGATGATGTTATTGAATTGGGTGAAAATGCGCGTGCAACAATATTCTTGGAACGCGCATCTGATAAAACATATTTACAGAAATATGGTTTCTATGATGAACAGCCGTTCTTGGATTCTGGGGCGCGTGTAGAACTATTTGGACAATCCAGTTATGTTGTCGCGGATGTTCATGTATTCCAAGAACTGCGCCAGGAAAATGAGTATCAATCTGTACCGAATGGAAATATTTTACCAAATATTCATGCCGTTTATCAAACATCGCCACTGTTTGCATCAACATATGCGACACTGATAGGGGATATTCTTGGGATATCGGGTGACGGGGTATCATCACAACGAATAATTGGCGAAGCACGCATTACATCTCCCTGGACCATATGGGGGGGCAACCGAATAACGGCCAGTATCGCCACACGATATGATATATACAATTTTCATAATGCCCCAATGATAGATAACGAAATATATTCCGGATTAAAAAACAGATTTTTACCAAGCGGTTATCTGGAATGGGGATTGCCGTTGTTTCGCCCGGGCGAATCATGGACACATGTAATTGAACCACGCGCACGATTAACAACTATGCGACATATTCACGACAGTCAATTTGCAATGGATAACGATTCTGCCGGTGCATTATTATCGGATGCAACAATATTTTCAAACAATCGTTTTTCTGGATTAGATTTATGGGAAAATGGAACATTTGCTGACTATGGGGTGCGTTGGGCGGCATTTGATTCAGACGGTCAAAGCATTGAAACATTTATAGGTCAAACATATGATTTTACACGACGCGAAGATACCGATCGCAACAGTGGCTTTCACAATGGACAATCGGACTATGTTGGCCGCATTGGGTATAACAATATGAAATGGTTGAATTTATATACGCGTTTTCGTCTGGCCCAGGAAAATTTAAGCCTGCAACATATTGAAACAAATTTAGTATTGGGAACATCGCGAAATTTCTTGAACATGGGGCATATCTGGTCGCAACAATTTTATGATAATCAAATGCTTGCAGAATCTATTCATGAATTTGCCGGTGGTGTCGGATTTGCAATCACAGACAGATGGTCGGTGCGTTGGAATGCAATATACAACGCGACAAATAACATATTGCAACAACACAATGGCGCAATATATTATGAACACCCATGTTATTATCTAAGTTTGGGTTATCGTCGCGATAATGCCGAAAAAGAAGATTATCGCGGATACACATCATTACAATTCCGTTTCGGAATCAGTGTTGATGGAAAACACTATTAAAAACAAGGATTAAGGAGAAAGCATGAAAAAAATATTATTTGCAATCATTGCTATACTGTGTTCGGCGACAATGGCGCAATCGGCAACGGTTGTCGCAACGGTTGATGGTAAACCAATAACCGATACCGACATAACTGCACGAACAAAACTAATGGCGCGCCAGGGAAAAAATTCTACCGATAATCGGCGCCAGGCACTGCAAAATATTATTGATGATAATGTAAAATTAAAATATGCGGCGAATTTTAATGCGGTCCCCAGTGAAAAAGATGCCGCCGCGGAATTAAAACATATGAACCTTGGCGACATGAGTGCATCTGAACGCGCAATGGCAATATCGGCGATGCGGGCAAATATCGCATGGCAGGTTATTGTTGCGCGTACTATTATGCCAACAATAGATATTGAATCCGAAGATATTGGTGCTGAACGTGTATCACTGGAACGTGAACATGGATTGCCAATTGAAATGACACTGGTTCGTTTGGTTGATGTTCCCGAATCGGTTGCAAAGCAATTATCGCGTCCAAAAAGTTGCGATGATGCAATGGATATGGCAACGCGCCTTGGTGGCGAACCACAAAAATTTACTGCGATTCAATACGAACTATCGCCCGAAATACGCGAACAAATTGCGGGCCTTGGCAGATTAAATTGGTCGCGCGTGCGGGATGGAAATATATTTTTAATATGCGATTCTAAAAAAACAAAAGAATACGGAAAACTGGACGAAATAATCAAACAAAATGCGATATACAAAAAATCTATGTTTATCGCTGATCAACAATTAAAACAACTGCGCAGAAAGGCGGTGGTTATCATAAATGACGACCGGTATAAATTATGACAAAAACAATTCTTTTTGATTTAACAGAATCTGAATTAGAAAAATTCGTGACCGACATGGGTCAGCCACGTTTTCGTGCTAAACAAATTTCAGAATGGTTATCGCGTGGCGCACCAAACTTTTCGGTTATGAAAAATATACCCGAAAAAATGCGTGATGATTTAGATAAAATTGCCCAAACCTTGCCAGTGCGTGTTATCAAAAAATTGCAATCATCCGATGGCGCAACAACCAAGTTCCTATTAGAATTAAATGACAACGAAAGAATTGAATGCGTTTTAATGCGCACTAGTTATGGCAACAGTGTGTGTGTTAGTTCCCAGGCCGGATGCGCAATGGGTTGTAAATTCTGTGCCAGTACACTATTGGGGTTAAAACGCAATTTGACCGTAAATGAAATCTTTGCACAAATTTTAGTCGCACAGTGGGAACTGCGGGGCGACAGATTTACAGATAAACCAATTCGCCCAAATGGCGATGCAAATAATGGCGATGTTTCACATATCGTTGTTATGGGAACGGGTGAACCATTACAGAACACCGATAATGTTATTGGATTTATAGAACGTGCAAATCACGATATGGGAATCGGATGGCGACGAATCACGATATCAACATGTGGTGTTGTACCGGGTATAGATAAACTTATTGAATGGGGACGACCAATAAATTTGGCAATATCATTACATGCACCAAATGACGAATTACGAAAAAAGATTATGCCGATTGCAAACAAATATTCCATTCATGAAATCATGGATGCGGCATGGCGATTCACAGATTTGCATAATCGGCAACTGATGATTGAATACATATTACTTGGCGATATCGATGGCAATTTATTAAACGCAACCTGCGAATGTGCCGAACAATTGGTTGAAATCGTGCGCAATAAAAACTGTATGGTAAATTTAATACCATGGAATACGGTTGCCGAAAGACAATTTACTTCGCCATCAGGCAACGCCATTCACCGCTTTCAAGATATACTAATTAAAAATGGAATTCACGCACGAATCCGCCGCGAACGCGGCAATGATATTGGTTCGGCGTGTGGACAACTAAGAATAAGCGAGGCAAACAAATGAAGATTGAAAAAATTACTTGCAGCGATATGCGCGAATATAATGAAATAGATGATATTATCGCCCTTGGCAAAAAATATCCGATATCAGAATTTGCAATCCAGGCACATCCATCAAAATTTTCAGGATGGATGCCCCGATATGTTTGGTTTGAAACCCTGATGCATGCGGCGCGTAATACGAATATAAATCTTGCGATGCATGTAAATTCTGAATGGCGAACCGAAATTTGTCGTGGCGATGTTCCATATGAAATCAAACGCATGTGGGATATGCAACGCGATAATGGAAAACCGGTAATTGGACGCGTCCAAATAAATATAAATGGCGGCAAAGACAGTTTCAGATTTTATACGAACAAGGTCGCAGATATAATTCATGCATACCCCAATATTGAATTTATTTTCCAATACACGCCAAAACAACACCGGCGGTTAAAACGACTGGATGCAACAGGCACAGAATTTTCAATGCTGTTTGATGCATCGGGTGGGCGTGGGAAATTACCAAAAAAATGGTGTGCACCGATAAATCCAAATCATAAAATGGGGTACAGTGGTGGATTGGGCCCCGATAATATATCAGAAAATCTGGATAAAATAAATATGGTTGTACCGGCGAATTCAAATATATGGATAGATGCCGAAGGCAAATTAAAAAACCCTGACACAAAACAATTTGATATGGCACGGGCGGAATTATATATCCAAAATGCACTGCGTTGGATGGCAAGGAATAAATAAAGATTTTTTGTGATTCACCGATACTTTACTTAATTTTCTTAAATAAAAATCCACCGTCTGGTGGATTTTTATCAACGAAAATTCGTGGCCTGCCATACGAAGCCTTGGCGAAGTGTGGTGGGTGTTAAGGGACTTGAACCCCTGACCCTCTGCGTGTAAAGCAGATGCTCTAGCCAACTGAGCTAAACACCCAAATGCCGATAAATCATAAATTATAAATTTCTATTTGTCCAGGCTTTTTTAATTCGGCATCGGCATACCCGCCGTTGCATCCGACATAACATCGTCAATCAGTTTATCGGCCTTGTCCTTGGCATCACGCAGTGCCGACATAACCGCCGATTCCACCGCCGGCGCACCATCGTTTAATAAATTTGGATTTATTGTTATGCCTAATATGTCGTATTTACCCGACATATCAACAATGCACGCGCCACCGGTTGCCAACCCTTTGACACGCATGCTCGCCAATTTTTCCTGGGCGGCGGCAACTTTGGACTGTAATTCGGATGCCTGGGCCATAAGTGCTTCCATATCCATTTTTTATCCTTTTTTTACCTGATAAAAATCCGGTCTTGCGACCGGACTTTCTATTTATTCTTCGGTCTTTTTACTTTTCCGCTTTGATTCTTTTTCTTTCGGTATATCAATCTCGGCACCGGTTTTCTGGTCAATACCAACCATAGACATACGGGTTTTACCGCGTTTATCCACACCAAGGTATTTCACAAACACCGGGTCGCCTTCTTTTAGTCCGGCATCTTCTATTTTTGCCAAGTGTTTACCGGTAATTTCTGATATATGAACCATAGATTCAAAACCATTCAGAATTTTAACAAAGATTCCGAAATCTTTCATACCCGAAACAATGCCCGGATAAATCATCCCAACTTCGGGTTCGGCAACGATTTCTTTGATTCGTGCGATTGCCGCATCGGCATCTTCGCGTGTCACCGCCAAGATTTTTACAGTGCCGTCATCTTCCAGGTCAATCGTTGTGTTTGTATCACGTGTCAACGCCTGAATCACGACACCACCCTTGCCGATGACATCACGAACCTTGTCTGGGTTGATTTGTATCGTATAGAGTTGTGGCGCATATTCCGACACGTGATCGCGCGGTTTTGAAATCGCCTGCTTAATTTTACCAAGGATGTGCATACGACCGTCTTTTGCCTGGGCTAATGCCTTTTGCATGATTTCAAATGTAATAGATGTGATTTTAATATCCATTTGCAGGGCGGTGATACCTTGGTCGGTACCGGTCACCTTGAAATCCATATCACCAAGGTGGTCTTCGTCACCCAAAATATCGGTCAATATCGCATAATCATCACCTTCTTTGATTAAGCCCATTGCAATACCCGCAACCGGACGCTTCATTGGAACGCCACCATCCAACATCGCCAGTGTCGCACCACATGTTGTCGCCATGGACGATGAACCATTTGATTCCAGAATATCCGAACACAGACGAATTACATAATCAAATTCACTGCGTGATGGAATCATCGGATGAACGGCACGCCACGCCAAATTACCATGTCCAATTTCACGACGACCGGGGGCCTTTAAGCCCTTGGCTTCACCGACCGAAAATCCCGGGAAATTATAGTTCAACATAAAGTCGCGTTCGTCGGCACCATCTAATGTTTCCAATGGCAATGCATCTTTGCCGCCCCCAAGTGTCAATGAAACCAATGCCTGGGTTTCACCGCGTGTAAACAACGCAGAACCATGTGCGCGTGGCAATATACCTAATTCAATTTCAATCGGACGAACCGTCTTGGTGTCACGACCATCAATACGGGGTTTGCCCGCCAAAATATTTGAACGCATAATACGCGCAGTTATATTTTCAACGATTTCATCCGCAAATGATTCCAATGTAGATGTTGCAGTAATCGTATCTGGGAACAATTCCGGAATCATCGCCTTGGCTTCACTGTGAATGTTTCCCAGCGTTTCCAAACGCGTCAACTTTTCCTTTATCCCCAACGCAGATTCAATTTCCGGAGCAAATTTTTCAAACGCAGATTCCATTTTGATGTATTCTGGGGTCTTTTCCGGAATCGCCCAACGTTCTTTACCGGCGGTTTCAACCAATTCGTTAATTGCGCGAATAACCGTCTGTTGTGCATCAAAACCAAATTTGACCGCCCCCAATGTAGTTGCTTCATCTAATTCACCAATTTCAGATTCAACCATTAACACACCGTCCTTGGTTGCCGCAACGACCAAATCCATTTCAGAATTTTCAATATCTTTCTTTGATGGATTCAGAATATATTTTCCGTTCATATACCCAACACGCGCCGCACCAATCGGGCCCGCAAACGGAACACCTGATAATGCCAATGCCGCACTTGACGCAATCATCGCCAAAATATCTGGCTGGTTCTTGCGGTCATATGAAAATACCTGGGCAATAACCTGGACTTTGTTTTTAAATGTTTCTGGGAAAAGTGGGCGAATTGGGCGGTCAATCAGACGCGCAACCAATGTTTCACCCATAGATGCCTTGCCTTCACGGCGGTCACGCGACCCCGGAATACGACCAGACGATGCAAATTTTTCTTGGTAATCAACGGTCAACGGAAAGAAATCTTGCCCTTCTACCGCCGTTTTTTCGGCACAGACCGTTGCCAAAACCATCGTTTCACCCATTGTCGCCATAACTGCACCGTTTGCCTGCTTGGCATAACGACCGGTTTCCAAACGCAATGTTTCATCACCATATTTAATTTCAACCGCCACAGGGTTGTTCAGACGATTTTTTTCGTCTTTTTTATTTATTAAACCAAATAACATATTTTCCTCCGTTTTATTGGTTTGTTAGTTTTCTAAACCGCGAAGAAAAATCATTCGTTATTGCATTCTGGAACATCCAAAGCAAATGCAAAAATGAACAATTTCTTCTTCGCCGATGCCGATTATACCGACATATTTAATCGTTTGCAAATATTTTATACAAATAAAAAGACCGGCATTTTGCCGGTTCTAATTTTTATTTACGCAGACCCAATTTCTTAATCAGTTCTTCGTATTTTTCAGGATTGCGTTTCTTGATGTATGCAAGTAATTTTTTACGACGATTTACCATCAACAATAACCCGCGTTTAGAATGTTCGTCTTTGTGGTTATTTTTCATATGTTCCGTCAAATTACGAATACGTTCAGTTAAAACCGCAACCTGGGATTCCACAGAACCACCATTGTCGTGTTCACTGGATTTATATGCGTTAATTATTTCTGTTTTTTTTGCCTTTGTTATGGACATTGTATGTTTCCTTTATTTTTATATTGTTCGTTTAGGTTTCAGCACGCCATCGTTCACCATTCCAATTCCAACAAAAGTGTCACCGGAATACACACGGTGCAGACCATCACTGCAACCAACCCCGATAAAGCCGCCATTACGATAAAATTTGACCGCCATATCACCTATGTCCAGAACCGGAATGTCCCCCAGTCCCGAATCTATTGGTGCCAGATATTTACTGACATCGGCGCCATTATTAAACAAATTTTCCAAAAAATCAAGTGGATGCGCATTTTTTAATGTAAACCCAGACGATACGGTCCGTCGTATCATATCAACCGTCGCCATCGTTCCACACATTTTTGCAATATCACGTGCAATACTGCGTACATAGGTACCCGGCGAACACGACATTTTAAACAACCACCGATTATCAACCACATCCAGTAATTCCAATGAATATACATCAACATTGCGTGCCGGAATATCAACCATTTCCCCGGCACGTGCAATTTCATATGCACGCCGACCGGCAATGTGAATTGCACTGAATACTGGCGGCACTTGGGAAATATGCCCAATAAAATTCGGCAATATCGAACGAACCTGGGCAATCGATGGAACCGTATCACAACGCGCCGTTTCGGTACCAGTTACGTCCAGGGTATCGGTTTCGTATCCAAATATGACCGAAAACATATACTCTTTGGTTCGGTCGGAAAAATCCTCTAAAAACGGCACCATTTTTGTCGCGGCACCGATTGCAATCGGCAAAACCCCCGATGCCATCGGGTCCAATGTGCCAATATGACCGTTCTTTTTTGTTCCGAATATACGCGCAACACGGTTTGATGCGGTCTTAGAAAAAACACCCGATGGTTTATCAAGAATAATCCAACCGTTCATTTTTCCCCCGTATCAAAAAAAGATAATTGCTGTTTTTGCGCGACATTTGTTTTTTTCACAACCGATGGCATACGCACAGTTTCAAGTTCTGCCAAAACCGCCGTTGCGCGCGCAACAACCAAATCCGGCATACCCGCCATTTTTGCAACATGAATTCCGTATGACCGATTTGCAACACCCGGTATAATACGATGCATAAACACAATATCATTATTGTGTTCACGAACATCTATGGTAAGGCACGCCACCTTGTCCAATGGTCCACCCTGCCCCGTCGCCAGCGCCGTCAATTCATGATAATGTGTTGCGAACAATGTTCGCGCACCAAGTGTATCAAGGTATTCCAGTACCGCACGCGCAATTGCCATACCGTCATATGTTGCCGTTCCACGACCAATTTCATCAAAAATTATAAACGAATGCGATGTTGCACGCCGCAGAATATTTGCCGTTTCGGTCATTTCAACCATAAATGTTGATTGACCCGCCGCCAAATTATCAGATGCACCAACGCGACTAAACAACTGGTCACAGATTCCAATTCTGGCGTGCGTAGCCGGAACAAACGACCCCATATGTGCCAAAACAACCAAAATAGCATTCTGGCGCAAATATGTTGATTTACCCGCCATATTCGGCCCGGTCAGCAATGCAATTTGTTTATCATCTAATTTGCAATCATTCTTTACAAAATTATTTCCAGATTCACGCAGCACCGATTCGATTACCGGGTGCCGTCCACCAACAATATCAAAATCATTTCCATTTGTAATTTCGGGGCGCACCCATTCCATATAAACTGCGACCGTTGCCAGTGTCACCCAAACATCTAAGTCCGCCAATATTTCGGATGCATTCAATAAATCATCGGATACTTTTCGCACTTCGTCTATCAAAGATTCAACCACAGATTCTTCTATTGCGGCGGCTTTATCGCTTGCATTTCGTATATCGTTATCCAGTGCTATCAAACGTTCGGTCGTAAAACGCAGGTTTCCCGACATAGTCTGGCGATGAATAAATCCAGAATCCGGTTTCATTAGTGGCTCGGCACGGTTGGATGGAACCTCTATAAAATACCCCAACATATTATTAAATTTAACTTTCAAATTATGAATACCGGTCTGGGTTGCATATTCTGCCTGGGTTGCGGCAACGGCTTCTTTACCACCATGCGACAGATTCCGCATATTATCCAGCGAAACATCAAACCCATCACGAATCACACCACCGTCACGAAAAAATGTTGGCAAATCGTCCGCCAGCGCAGAATTTAATCGCAACGATAATTCATCATGTGTTTTAATATTCTGAATCCGTAGTGCCATTCCTGCATCAAGTCGTGTTCCAATTACTTTCAGATTTGGCAACGCCGTCATAAAATCCGCCGTATTACGCAAATCGCGCGGTGTTCCACGCCCCGACAACAATCGCGACAAACTGCGCCCGACATCGGGAATGCGCGCCAACGCATCACCAACCATTGCCCGAATATCAGAGTTTAAAACCAAGTGTCCGATATGTTCCTGGCGATTATGAATTTCGGTAATATCACCCGTCAGATTTCGCAGATATGCACGCATACGCCGCGCACCCGCCGCCGTTTTTGTTTTATCCAATACATCCAACAAACACCGACCGCCATCGTTTATTGGCGCATCTAATTCCAAACTTTTCCATGTGGCGGCATCTATCAGCAATTCTGCACCAGATTTAAAATTTGCCGGTGCACGAAATGCTAATGCCGCACCACGTTGGGTATTAAACAAATATCCCGCCAATAATCCAACCGCCGAATTGCCACCATTTACATTATTTGAAAATACCGATGCAATTATTGTGTCTATATCACCACGACGATAAATTTTTTCAAATACTGGGGTCGCCTTGAACATGTCACGAATTTGCAAAATCGTTTCGTTTTCGGCATCAATTGACGGATAAATAACCTCGGCCGGGGAAACACGCAATAAATCATCAACAATATCCGCGCTTTGACCGACAAAAAATTCACCTGTTGATATATCACAGCCTGCAACATCAAACGAATTTTCACCGGTGCCAACAACCGCCACCAAGAAATTTGAACTTTTGGGTGTTAATAAATTTTCATCGGTCAATGTTCCCGGGGTTAACACACGAATAATTTTCCGTTCAATAAATTTATGACCACGCTCTTTTGCCTGGGCCGGGGTTTCCATTTGCTCAACCAGTGCAAGTTTATACCCCATGCGCACCAGTCGCCCAAAATAATTATCGGATGCATGCCATGGAATACCGCACATCGGAATATTTTCGCCATCACCATCGGTCCCGCGCGATGTCAGAACCAACCCAAGTTTTTCACTGATTACGCGCGCATCATCAAAAAACGATTCATAGAAATCCCCCAAACGAAACATAAGCAACGCATCGGGATTTTCGGCTTTGAAATCCACATATTGCTGCATAACGGGGGTAAGTTTAGATTTTTCAGACACTTGCTATCTACTGCTCGTTTGGTGTGGTCACTTTTAAAGTTTCAATTTTTAATTCGGCCTCTTTCAGCAACTGTTCACAGTATGCTTTCAGTTTTATGCCTTGCTCGTACGCGGCGACTGAATCCGCCAACGGCATTTCGCCCGATTCCATTTTCTTTACTAATTCAGTTAATTGTTTATATGCTTCTTCAAACGATAGTTTTTCTGTATCCATATCAAAACCCTTTGTTGCGACATAAGATACAAAATAAAAATTCAATATTCCACAAAAAAACACCCAACCGGGTGTTTTTTTATTTCTGTTTATTTAATCTTTGATACTCGCTTATCCAAAGAATATTTTGTTGTTGCGCCGCATCAAAATCTTTCAGAATTTTTCCTATACTATCTTGTTTTATTTTTGATTTCGCCATCTTTGGTTTTGTAATATTTTTGAATATCTTTATCTGTCATAATCTATTCCTTATTTTGCCGGTTTTGTGGGCGCAATAACGATAGATTTAGTTCTTTCGTCTGGCTTAGAACGACTTTCCAATGTGCCGCGTTCGCCAATCAATTCAACGACATGCGCAAACAGTCCCGGAATCGCATCTTTACCCATTGCCAGCACTCGTTTAGACCCATGTGTCATTACTGCAATTTTAACCTTGTTCCCTTCGTCCAAGAATTCAAAAACTTTTTTCAATTTTATCTGTAAATCATTTTCTTCAATAAACGGCTTTATCCAGACCTCTTTCATTTCTATACTTTTCTGCTTTTTCTTGGCCTCGGATGCGCGTTTTTTCTGTTCATACTTATATTTGCCAAAGTCCATAACTTTAACAACCGGCGGTGTCGCCGCAGCATTTAATTCAACCAAATCCATTCCGGAATCTAATGCAATCTGTAAAGCATTTGCAATTGGCATTTCACCCATATTTTGACCATCGCTGCCAATGACCTGAACCGACTTTGCGGTTATACGATTATTTATACGCGGCCCCATATCACGCCGATTATCACGATTATTTTGCGGTTTAATTTTACACTCCTTTAATGTTTTATGTGGCGATTATTAAACATTTCTATGAATTTTTCAACAAATTTTGCACTGATTTCAAAACCGACCATACATCCGCCTTGGCATTCGGTTTCAGCATCAGATAGTTTGGATGATATATTGAAAACGCACGCACACCCGATGCCAACAATGTTTCTTTGCCGTGATTACGCATCAAATCAACACCGCATATCTCGGCCGCCGCCAATGTTCCCAATGTCAGAACTATGCGCGGTTCGGTCAATTCAATAAAACGATTCAGAAACGGGCGCGATAAATCTAGCTCTAACCTTGATGGTGTTCGTCCACCCGGCGTGCGCCAGAACAAAATCGGCGAAATTGAAACACTATCACGCGACATTTCAATCGCATTCAGCATTTTATCAAGCAATTCACCCGGCGCACCACTCAAAATATGTCCCGATGCATCATCATCATTGGACGGCATATCGGTAATAATCATCAAACCATTTGGATTCGGTGCAACCATCGGTGTGACAACATTTGTGACACCCCCGCGCAGCGGATGATTAAATTCCGAAATCATTCGGCACAGTGAATCCAATGTTGTTGGGCGCATTGCCATTGCGTTTGCGGTATCAACATCTATCGCAGACACCGGCGATATTGGCGGAACAACCGATGACAGACGTGTACGCGCCGGTGCACGAACTGATTCTAAATCCGACATGAATCCCACAGAATTATCGGTCAGTTCCCATTTAACACCCGCCAAAACCAAATCTTTCACAATGTCCTGCATTTTTATCCTCTGATTTTATCTTGATTTTTGAAAATTTTTATTATAGACTATACCACGAGTAACAGAAACTCAAGGGAGTATTTTCATGAAAATAAAAAACTTTGCTTTATTGGCTGGTGCTGCTGGATTGCTGGCGGCATGTGGTTCTTCTAAGGTTGTTGCCCCAGAAGACATTAACAATCAACGCGTATTCTTTGCGTTCAATTCGTCGGAAATTTCCGATGCGGCACACGATAACCTGATGGGTCAGGCGCTGTATCTGAAGGCAAACGAAGATGTCAAGGTCCAGATTGCTGGTAACTGCGACGAACGCGGTTCAACCGAATACAACTTGGCATTGGGTGCACGCCGTGCAAATGCTGCAAAACGCGTATTGGTTGACGAAGGTATCGATTCCCGTCGTATTTCCACCATTTCGTATGGTAAAGAACGTCCATTGGTCAAAGGTACCGGCGAAGACGTTTGGAAATACAATCGTAACGCAACAACAACTGTTAAATAATATTTATCAGTGTTGAAAATATTAAACGCCCATCCGGGCGTTTTTTTGTATACCGGCGCTGCCGGTGTTTTTTACACATTTTTTTGATAAAAATTCCCGGCTTTTTTGCAAAAAAGCCGGGAAAATCATTATTATTTTTTACCTGATATTTTTTCAACTATTTCATCCAAATGTGCACGGGTGTTAAACTTAATTGTTATCGTACCTGCCCCGCCCCGTCGTTCGGTGATTTTAACACGCGACATTAGTGCACGCCCAATTCGTTGCGTCATTTCGGTAATAATATCGGCATCCATAGCATTATTTATAAATTTACGTGTCTTGGTGCTGCGCGCAACGCGTTTTACGCGTTTCTCGGTATCCGCAACCGACATTTTGTTTTGGATAATTTCGCGCGCTAATTCTTCGGGGTTTTCCGCCACAACAATCGTACGCGCGTGCGATGCCGATAATTCACCCTGCTCTACCATTTTCTTAACAGATTCCGGCAATGCGTTTAAACGAATTAAATTTTTTATATAACTTTCCGATTTTCCAATTAAACGCGACACATCATCCATCGTATATTTGCATTTATTCATCAGATTTACATAGGCGGCGGCCTCTTCTATCGGATTCAGATTTTCGCGTTGCACATTTTCAATCAACGCAATTTCCATCGCGTTATCATCCCCAAGATTTTTAATAAACGCCGGAATCTCGGTCAGACCGGCGATTTTACTGGCACGATACCGCCGTTCACCCGCGACAATTTCATACGCATATGGCCGATTTTTTACCGTTCGCAGCAAGATTGGCGTTAAAACCCCCTTCTCTTTTATAGATGCCGCCAAATCATTCAAATCCGATTGATTGAATGTCTTACGCGGTTGGTCCGGGTTTACACTGATTTGCACCAACGGGATTTGCCGTACAACAACACGTTCGGTCCCCGATAATATAGAAATATCTGGCGCGACCCCAATTTCATTCTGCAAATCATCTAAATTTCGTCCCAATCCAAATTTTGACATATTATTCCCCTTTTTCTAATTTTTGAACAACCTCGGTTGCAACACGCAGATATGCCTGGGCACCGGTGGAATTAAAATCATAGAACAATGCCGGCTTTCCATGACTTGGTGCTTCGGCCACACGAACATTGCGCGGAATAACCGTTTTAAACACCTTATCACCAAATGTCGCACGAACATTTTGTTCAACCTCGCGCGTCATACCATAGCGCCGGTCATACATAGTCAAAATCACACCCAAAACATCCAGTTTTGGATTCCATTTTTGACGCACACCCTTGATACTGTTAATCAGATGCAAAACACCTTCTAGCGCAAAGAATTCGCATTGCAATGGTATAATAACATGATTTGCCGTTGTTAACGCATTCAATGTCACATAATCCAATGCCGGCGGACAATCCAGCAATACATAATCATAATGTTCGATTATCGGTTTTAACGCATCACGCAACCGGTATTCACGGTTATCCATATCCAACAATTCAACCGCCGCACCGGCCAAAGCCTGGGTTGACGGCAAAATATGCAACCCTGGAACCGCCGTTGATAATATATTATTTGCCGCACTATCTGTCCCCATCAGCACACCATAAACACTCTGATTATGTGACGAACGCACAAACCCAAGCCCAGTACCCGCATTACCCTGGGAATCCAAATCAACCAACAATACACGTTTTTTTATCGCCGCCAACGATGCCCCAAGGTTTATTGCCGTAGTTGTTTTACCAACGCCACCCTTTTGATTTGCAAACGCGATTATTTCAACCATAAAAAACCTTCCTTTTTTACACTGATAAAAGTATAAAACATAAAAAAACACCGGTCAAGCAGCAAATTTACCATAAAAAAATCATTGTAAATCCAACACATTACACGCTGTTTCATATGAAACAAAAATGCACTAAAACAAAAAAATAGTAAAATCAAACAATTATAAATTATTTCACATGAAACTGCCGGTCAAAATCAACAATTATTATAAAACCGTCGCCGGTTTTGGACGGAATAAGTTTATAGTTAAATTTGTATTTCTGTTTTGCAACCGCGATTTCATTTTCAATTTCCCGGCCTTTTAGTAAAAAAAGCCGGCAATTTATTCCCTTTACATAATCTAAAATTTTTACTAATGGTGCAAATGCCCGTGCAGTAATTACAAAATCCCCGGCATTTTTGTTATTTTTTATCAAAAAAGCCGGGAAAAAGTTTTCAACACGTCCATGAAAAATTGTTAAATTTTGTAAATCTAATTCGGAACGAACTGTATTTAAAAAAGCAACCTTTTTACCGATAGATTCTATACATGTCACATGCCAGCCCAAAATTGCCAAAACAACACCGGGGAAACCGGCACCGCTGCCTAAATCTATTACTTCGGCATTTGGTGGCAAAACATCCGCTAGCTGGGCCGAATCGGCGAAATGACGATTTTCAACATCGGACAAAGTACTTGGGGCAACCAAATTCATCCGCGAAGACCAATTACGCAGAATTTCGGCATATTTTGCAAATTTTTCTTTACTATTCATATTCTTATTGTAACATATTCGTGCAAATGATAACACGAAAAACTTTTTTTCAAATATTTTTTGTTGCCATATTTGTTATGGCATGTGTTGCATTGCGTAATTCTGGCAACAACACAGCAAATGAAAACGCACCAGAAATCAAGACTAAATACGGTGCGTATTTGGCGGCCCAGCACGCAATATATGTTAACGATTTTGATTCGGCAAATAAATTTATTCAAGAATTTGCCGATGTTGATTACGAATCTGTGCAAAACACACGTATTATCGCAGAATTTTTATCCGGAAAAATTCCAACCGACATAAAAAAAATCGCATCTGATAAAAATCCGGCATCACGAATTGTATACGATGCATATCTGGTAAAAAATGGCAAATGGGACGAAGTTTACAATCGGCATATAAATGATAAATCTGCACTTTATGCACCGTTCAGAATATGGGCGGGTGTGGCAAAAAATCGTATAACCGAAACATTAAAATATATCGATTCGTTGGATTCAAATTCATCGTGGCGTGCATTTATGCGAGGACAAATTTATGCAGAGCAGGGCAATATAGAAAAAGCCGCCGGTGCGTTTGCAAATATTGGTCCGGAATTCCTAAACATCAACGATTATTTATATCTGATGTCGTTCTATACGGCGCATAACCTGGTTGACGAAGCAAATGCGTTGCGTGAAAAATTTTCGTCTACACCGGGCGGAATGTTTATGGCAGAATATAATAACATACCAGACTGGAATATGTATAAGGGGTATCAAAACGCATTGGCGTTCAACCTGGTTCAAAATGTTTCCCACACAAAAATAATGCTGTTTTCAGACCTGTCGGTTTTAATGTTGCGTTTTGCACAAATAGTTGGTCCAGAATCGCTGTTCTTTAAAAACACGGTAGATTACTATATCGGACAGTTTTATGTTAATTCTGGGGGTAATTATGCGAAGTTTTTCAATAATATAGAAACCGACAACCCTTTTTACTTGTTTGGTCAAATGCAAATTGCAGATGAAAGCGATTCTTTACACAAGATGAAAAAAATCTTGCGCCAAGAACCACTGTTTATACCAGCGCTAAACAAAGTTGTTGCACGACACACTGCAAACGGTGATAAAGAAATGGCATTACGCACAATTAATCACGCAATGCGAAATTCAAAAATATCAGACCAGGGTAGGGCATATTTGCTAAAACGGCGCGCATTGGTTTATCTGTTATTTGATGATATAAAACGCGCACAACGCGATGTTCATGATGCATCAAAAATACTTAGCGTAGATGGTGAAATTTTGGCAATTCAGGCACGAATCTGGGTTGCGCAAGGTCGCGAAATAGATAATGCATATGAATATGCGTTGACGATGGTAAAAAAAAATCCAACAGATATTGTCGCATGGGACACTTTGGCGGTCGTGGTAAACGCAAACGAGGGTACCGATGCAGCATTTGAGATACTGGAACGGGTCGGTGCCAGCGCGACCAGTTGTTCATCATTATTTGAACATTTGGGCGATGCGTATCTGGCACGCGGCAACAAGGAAATGGCGCGCGAGTCATATAATCGCGCAATAGAATTAGCAAACGATGGACTTAGTGTTATACCAAAAATACAGAAGAAAATAAGGAAAATAAAATGAAGATAGGTATTATTGGCGCAGGTGCATGGGGAACAGGTCTGGCACATGTTATTGCGCGTGGCGGAAACAATGTTGTTCTGTGGTCATTTGATGGCGAATATGCGCATTTTGATGGTGTGAAATTACCACACAATGTGCAAATTACCCAGAGTTTTGTGGATTTACATTTCTGTGATGTGCTTGTTGCGGTGACACCGGCGGCATTTTTTCGCGAAACCATGATGCGTTTTAAAGAATTTTATAATGCACAGCCTATTATCGTCTGTACCAAGGGTGCAGAACCCAAAACTGGAAAATTTATGACAGAGGTTTTAGATGAAACAATAAAACCACACAAGCAAAATATTGGCGTATTGTCGGGACCACAATTTGCAGGCGAGGTTGCACACGGTGTCCCCACAGGTTCCACATTGGCGGGACGCAGAAAAATTCAAAAAAGCGGTCAGCAGGTCTTTAATAAAATGTTTATCAGCCCTACACGCGATATAATTGGAACAGAAATATGCGGTGTTGGTAAAAATGCGGTTTCGCTAATAAGTGGATATATAAAGGTCAAAGGTGCCGGTGAAAATGAATCTGCATTATATATGACCCAGGCATGGAACGAAGTTATAAAAATAGGTTTGAAAATGGGTGCAAGATTGGAAACTTTTTCAGACCTGTGCGGAATTGGCGATTTATTACTTACCGCAACATCAAAAACCAGTCGTAATTTCTCGGCAGGTATGGCATTAGCAAACGGCGAAAAACCGGTTGGAACGGTTGAAGGGTTATCCGCACTTGCCGCGTTAAACGATCGTGCAAGAAAGTTTAAGGTTGATACACCGTTGTTGCTAAATATGAGTAAAAAATTATCAAAATAAAAAACATATCAAAAAGACCGGTATCGCCGGTCTTTTTTTTGTGTTTTTTATTCATATCTTAAACTGTCTATTGGGTTTAATTTGGCAGCCTTGATTGCCGGCATAACACCGGATGCCAAACCAACAACAACCGCCACCGATATAGATAATAAAACCGGCCACAAACTGAACGGGACATGATACCCCAAAATAAATCGCCCGACACCCTGGGACAAACCAATTCCAATAACCAGACCAATCATAGAACCAATAAATGAAATCATAATAGATTCCGCCAAAAATTGGATAATAATATTGCTTTCGCGCGCACCAATTGCTTTACGGATGCCAATTTCGCGCGTACGCTCTGCGACCGACACCAACATCATATTCATAATTCCGATTGCACCGACCAGCAACGATACCGCCGCAATCGCAATCAGTAATAATTTTAAATACCCTGTCACCGTTGTCATAGTTTCCAATATTTGCTTCATATCCATAATTTGAAAGTCATCTTCGTCGCCAGGTTTTAATCTGTGTCTGTCGCGGAGCAGGGCGGATATCTGGTCAATAACAACCGCGTTATCTGCATCTTGATATAATTTCAACGCAATCATACTGACTGCATTTGGAAAGCGACTGCCTTGCAGTCTTTTCTTTAATGTTGTGACCGGTATCATAACCATGTCATCCTGGGACCCCATCGCAGAATCACCGCGTTCTTTTGGAACACCAATAACAACGAATGGAACATTTTGAACACGAATAACCTCGCCAACCGGATTTTTATCCATCCCCAGTTCCGCGGCGGTCTTTGGTCCAATTACCGCATAGGTTGATGCATTACGAACCGCCGCATCGTCAAAAAACGCACCATATTCCATTTCTATGGTTTGAACCGTTGTATAATCGGGATATGCCCCAATCATAGATGTAGACCAATTTTTATTGCCATATACAACCTGGGCACCGGCGACCTGGACCGGAGATATCGCAGCAACATCGGGCAATTTTGCGATAACCGCGGCATCATCGGTTGTAAGTGTTTGACGATTACCACTGCGAACACCACCAATTTGTGCGGCACCGGCGCGTATAACCACTGTATTTGTACCAAGCGACGAAAATTGGTCAGTAATTTCTTTTTGGACCGTTTCACCAACGGCGACCATTATCACAACCGCCATAACACCAATAATAATCCCCAACACCGTCAGAAACGAACGAATTTTGTTTCCACTGATTGACAGCCAAGATTCTTTTAAAATATCGCTTAGTGTCATTTGCGCGCCTTTGTTTTTTTGTTTAATACATCCTCACTTGCCGGTATTTTTCCATCATAGTTTATACGCCCATCGTATATGTGTATCAGGCGATTTGCATAGCGTGCAATTTCAAATTCATGGGTTATCATAACAATCGTTATTCCCATATCATGGTTCAGCTGTTTAAAAAATTTTAAAATTTCGTTTCCCATTGTTGAATCTAGCGCACCCGTAGGCTCGTCCGCCAAGATAAGTTTTGGATTTCCCGCCAAGGCGCGCGCAATCGCGACACGTTGTTTCATACCACCAGATAATTGTGGTGGCAAATATGTTTCAAAATTTTCTAATCCAACACGATGCAACATTTCACGCGAACGAATAACACGGTCATTTGGTGACATACCACGGTACATAAGTGGCAACATAACATTATCTAATACACTGCGTTTTGGTAACAGATTAAAGTTCTGGAACACAAAACCAATATATTCATTACGAACCATAGCTAATTCATCATTTGTCATATTTGTAATATTTTTTCCATAAAGTTCGTATACACCGGATGTCGGCGTATCTAACGCACCAATAATATTCATACAAGTTGATTTTCCCGATCCAGATGGCCCCATAATCGCAACAAATTCACCCGCAGTGATATTAAATGTGACATCAAATAAAACCTGTTGAACGCCACCTATTTCCAATGGGAAACTTTTGCAAATTTTATTCATAGAAATAATAATTTCACTATTTTTCATTTATTTATTACATTGGGCCACGACGGCGCGCCGCGGTTTCGGTTGAACTTTTTGATTGACCTATACGCCCGACAATAACTTTATCATTTGGCTTTATTTCATCGGATATGATTTGTGTTTCGGTTGGTGTCGTCAATCCCTTGGTATATGTTATATAAATAATATCTTTATCACGCATAATTGCCATATGGTCTTCGGGTTTTATATCTTCGGGTGCATCCGGTATTATGTTTTTAAAATTCCGTATCAAGAATGCCGAATTTTGTGTTTTCCAAACATCATGTGCTTCGGCAATCAGTATTGTCACAAACGCGGTCATTCCCGGCATTAGATGTAATTCAGAATTATCAACATCAATAACCACAGTGTATACAACAACATTTGATGTCGTTGTTGGCGAAAGACGAATCTGGCGCACGACACCATTAAACTTTTTTTGTGGATACGCATCAACGGTAAATGTGACATTTTGTCCTTCTTTGATAACACCGATATCTGCCTCGGAAACGGCGGTTTCAATCTGCATTTTTGTAAGGTCTTCGGCAATTTCAAACAAGTCGGGGGTTTGGAAAGATGCCGCAACGGTTTGACCTTTATCAACTTTGCGCGAAATAACGGTACCATCAACCGGCGATGTGATTGTCGCATAACCAAGATTCGTAACCGCGCGTTCATATTGTGACTGGGCGCGTTTTACCGATTGCATGGCCTGTTCATAATTTGTTTGTGATTGTTCCATTTCTGCACGGGCAATATATCCAGAATCATAAAGTGTTTTATTTCGGTTATAGTCGTTTTTTGCCAGTGTTAATTGCGATTTTGCACTGTCCAATGCCGCAAGAGATTCATCAACAGTTGCCTGTAATACAGATGGTTCTATTTTTAATAATAATTCCCCCTGTTTAACATGTGAATTATAGTCAACAAAAATATCTTCAATTGTGCCAGACACCTGGGATCCAACACTGATAGTGTTAACCGGGTTTATTTCACCGGTGGCGGTGACAACCTGGCGTATATCGCCACGCGAAATATTTACTGTCACGTATTCAATTTTTGAACCACGCGTGGCAAGGTACAACCATATACCCCCAGTTATTAAAATTACGATTATTATTCCTGACCACCATTTATGGCGCCACATCCATCCAAAAAATCGGCGAATAAACGAATGTTTTTTTGCCGGCACTTGCGTATCTGTCATTACTTATCCTTTTCCAATTCTGATTTTATATCGCCAATCGCCAATGCCAGTGCTGCGCGTTTGACAAATAAATCATATTTTGCGGCATTGTTTTGTTTTTGTGCCGAAACCAATTCCGACTGTGCTGTCTGCCAATCCAGCATTGTTGCACGACCAACACGATACATTCCCGCCGTCACTTTTTCGGATTCGGTTGCCGATTTCAATAATGTATCTGTTTGTGTTAAAACCGTCTGGGCGGTTTTATAGTTCTGGTACGCGGTGAACACATCTAATATTGCGTTATCATTTGCACTGCGCAGATTTTCATTTGCAACATCGTATAATGCTGTTGCACTGCGCACACCATACATATTTGCAAACCCCGCGAATATCGGCATTGTTGCACGAATGCCGATTGCAGCACTGGTATGTTTTAAACCGTAATCAGAATATTGTGAATTATTATCATTCCATGATAAAGAACCAGTCGCACTGATGCTTGGTAAATTTTTCAGAAATACACTGTTGCGACGATGCCATGCGGCATCTTTGTTTGCCGATGCACGCAACAAATCGGGACGATGTTTACGCGCAATATCCAGTAAATCATCTATACTGCGATTTTCGCGTGGTGAACCAAAATCATTATCCATATCTGCAATGGTTATTGATTGGTCGGCCGGAAAAGATAATTTCGTAAGCAACGCACCCTTGGCCACTTCGCGATTATTGTTCGCGCGTTCTAAATCTAGATTACGGCTTGCCAATGTGGTTTCTGCACGCAGAACATCGGCACGCGCAACAACACCCGCATGAAATTTTTTATTTGCGGTATCCAGTGCAGTTTGCGCAACGGTTCGTAATGAACGCGCAGACATAACATCCGCATCAGCATTCAACAATGCGTAATATGCACCAATTACGCCGTATACATAATTTTGCACACGTTCATCATAATCAAAACCCATCGCACGCCATGTTGATGTTAACTGATTTAAATCCGCCAACCTTTTACCAAAATCAAAAACCAGATATGATGCAGATATTGATGCCCCATATTCCCAATCAGACCAATGGCTGTTTTGATAATTTTTACCCACATTTGCAGACCCGTTTACCGATGGCAGATAACTGGCATAACCCGCATTTTTATTATAGCGCGCCGATTGTAATGAATAATATGCAGATGCGGTATCTGGGTTACGACATAATCCTATTTCAATCACAGATTGTAAATCCATAACTGTGTCTGGGACTGTTTTCCTGGACATACAATCATCGGCGGCATTTGCAATTATTGGCAATAATGAAAATATCAAAGATACCTTGATAATATCCATGCTCTCCGATGTTTATGATATTCTGAATTATACATTTTTTATGTTGAAAAACCAAATTTTTTTGCTAGGATTATATGGTCGGTTGCACGGCTTGGTGGCAGAGTGGTTATGCAGAGGACTGCAAATCCTTGTATGCCGGTTCGATTCCGACCCAAGCCTCCAAATTTAAAAGCGGTTTTTACCGCTTTTATTCTTGCAAAAACACATCAAAATTTTTAATCTTATACTGGTTTTTACGAACATGATTAAAAGTTTAACACTAACAAATTTCCGAAATCATACGACTGCACGCATTACGACGGCGGGACATAAAAATATTATCATAACCGGTCCAAATGGTGCCGGCAAAAGCGCAATTATAGAGGCCGTTTCTATGCTGGCCGGTGACCGCGGTATGCGTGGCGCACCAATGACCGATATCGCGCGATTTGACGGAAATGGCGGTTTTTCGGTTTTTGCGGAACTTGCCGATGAAACCGAGGTGTGTGTATTTTTTAATCCAGGAGATGCGAATCGACACACAACCATAGATGGCGATACAGTACCATTATCTAATTTATCAAAACATTTACGCATAGTATGGATTACTCCACGCGAAGACAGAATTTTTACAGACAGCGCATCGGAGCGGCGCACGTTTTTTGACCGATTAGTGGCAAGTTTCGATTCGGCGCACTCTGGGCGTGTTGCACGCCATACAAAACTGATGTCAGAACGCGCGGGTGCATTAAAAATTGGGGCAGATAATAATTGGATGAATGCGTTGGACGCACAAATTGCCGCAACGGCGGTTGCTATCGCGGCGGCGCGTATTCAATATGCCGGCGAAGTTAATTATTTTATGAACAATGCCGCCGTTTCGGTTGACGGTTTAATAGAATCTATGATAATGCAAACCAATGCGGCAAACGCCGAACGCGAATATTTATCATATTTAAAATCAAACCGATTTTTAACAAATGACAAGATGATTTTAGATGGTGTAAACAAATCGGACTTTGGGATATTTAATAAAAAACTAAATCTGCCGGCAAATTTAACCAGTACCGGTCAACAAAAAACTACTCTGCTGGAATTGATATTGGCACATGCAAAACTGATTTATACAAAAACAGGCGCACAACCAATAATTTTATTGGACGAAGCCGTTGCGCATTTGGATGCAAACGCACGAAAAAATTTATTTGAAAAACTTGGTGCCGCCAATGCTCAGGTTTGGGCAACAGGTCTTGATGTGAAAATATTTAGCGATGTTCCTGATGCAATATTTGTCACTTGCCTTGATGGTGCAATAAGTAATATAGTGTAAGGCAAGGAAAGAAAAAATGGCAAAAATAGATTATCAACTGTTATTAGATAACGCATTAAAGTCTGTTGTTCGCGAAGCATTGATTCATGCCCAGATAAACGGACTTGGTGATGGAATGCATTTCTTTATTACATTTCGTACGCATGATGCCGGGGTTGTGTTGCCGGATTTTCTGCGTATACGCTATCCAGATATAATGACAATTGTGTTGCAATATTCATATAATAACCTGCATGTGTCGGACAAAGAATTTGGGGTTCAGTTAACATTTGATGGTCGTCCGTTCTTTATACGTGTTCCGTTTTCGGCACTGGTTGAATTCAAGGATCCATCGGTTGATTTTATGTTGTCATTTCATAAACACCCCGAACAATCATCACCCGACAACGATATTGAATTACCATTGGATGGAACCGGCGACACAATCCCAGATACCGGTCGTGTGGTTTCGCTGGATGAATTTAGGAAAAGAAAAAATCAATAAAAGACCGGCAGTTGCCGGTTTTTTATTTCTTTTTATTTTCCTTCTTTAAATATTCTTCTAACCAGTGATTATCAAAATTTAATGTTCGAACATCACGGTTGTTTAATAATTTTTTTTGCAACGGAATTGTTGTTTTTACACCTTCTATAACAAATTCGTCCAGTGCGCGTTCGGCACGCATAATACAGGCAGACCGCGATTGCGCATGAACAATCAATTTTGCAATCATAGAATCATATGTCGGTGGAATTGTATATCCAGTGTAAACCGCACTATCCACACGCACGCCAAGTCCACCCGATGGTGCATACAGCGTGATTTTACCCGGGTTTGGCACAAATGTTTCGGGGTCTTCGGCATTTATACGAAATTCAATCGCATGGCCATGCGGAATAACATTTGCCTGGGTATATCCTAATTTTTCACCGGCGGCAATACGGATTTGCTCGCGTACCAAGTCAACCCCATATACCATTTCGGTGACCGGATGTTCAACCTGAAGTCGCGTATTCATTTCCAAGAAATAAAACCTTCCATTTTCATACATAAATTCAAATGTACCGGCATTTGTATAGCCCATCTTCTTGGCCGCAGTTTTGCAAATTTCAATCATATCGTCGCGTTGTTTCTGGGTCAAGGCGGCGGCAGGGCATTCCTCCATAACTTTTTGATTTTTGCGTTGCAATGAACAATCGCGTTCACCAAAAATCACAACATTGCCGTGTTTGTCGCCTAAAACCTGGAATTCAATATGACGCGGGTGCAATAATAACTTCTCCATATACAATGTATCATCACCGAAACCGCTGCGCGCTTCGTTTTTGGTGATTTCAAATGCCTCGGCCATCTGGTCGGCGGACATAACCGGTCGCATACCACGTCCACCACCACCGGCCGATGCCTTTAACATAACCGGATACCCGATTTTTTCACCCCAGAATAACGCATCTTCCAGTGTATCAACCGAACCATCAGACCCCGGAACAACCGGTAATCCACATTCAATAGCGGTTTTTTTGGCATTAACCTTGTCGCCCATTTTGTTTATCATTGCCGCATCTGGCCCAATCCATATCAATCCATGCTGTTCAACCTTTTCCACAAAATCGGCGCGTTCAGATAAAAAACCATAGCCTGGATGAATCGCATCGGCATTTGTTAACAATGCCGCCGTCAGTATTGCAGATTCGTTCAAATAAGAATCACGAGATGGCCCCGGCCCAATACACACCGATTCATCCGCCAACTGAACATGCATCGCATCGCGATCAACCGTGGAATAAACGGCAACTGTGCGTATTCCCATATCGCGACATGCACGAATTATTCGCAATGCAATTTCACCACGATTGGCGATTAAAACTTTCTTTATTTTTGGCATAATTTTTATTCAATTATTATTAATGGTTGATCAAATTCTACGGCCTGACCATCGGAAACCAAGATTTCTTTGACAATGCCGTCTTTATCAGATTTGATAGGGTTAAATGTTTTCATCGCCTCTACCAGAATAACGGTATCACCCGCCTTGATTTGTGCACCAACCTTGGTAAATGGCTTTGCACCTGGTTCTGGCGCAAGATACGCAACACCAACCATCGGTGATTTCAACGCATATCCAGATGTCGTATTATCGGCCGGTTCACTGTTTGTATGTTTTGCATTTTCAGATGTTGGTAATGTTGGCATCGTCACCGTCGTGCCACTTTGTTTTGATAAATGTATATGTTTACGATAGACACCAAACAAAAACTGGCGTTCTAAATCCAGTTCTGTAATTCCCATATCGTCCATAATCTTTGACATGGATTCTACGGTTGAACGAAATGACATAATCTAATCCTTTTGTAAAATTATTTCATATCAGTGATGATTCTAGCATAAAACCATAACTTGTCAAGGCACAGGGTCAAAACCAAAGCCACCCCCAGGTCTGCAACGCGATATTCGACGAATTCCCATTACCACACCGCGAACCAGCCCATATCGCATAATGGCGGTTTTGGTATATTCACTGCATGTTGGTGTAAATCGGCATACTGCCCGACCACCAAATATAGGCGATATAAATCGCTGGTATAAAGTTATCAAACCAACCCCGATTTTACGAGGTATGTTTGATAAGCCGTGCCAAATTGTTGGGTGTTTTTGGTGCATATTTTCGCAGTATGTGTTTTAATGCGCGCCCCATCGCCGCCCGTCCGGTTTCACGGTCGGTATTCAGTATATCGGCCCGACCAGTAAATATATAATCAAATTCTGGAACCATCAAAATTGAATTAAATTGAACCCAGTCTCGCATTAACCGCTTTGCACGATTACGGTGAACCGCCAATTTAAATGTCCGCTTGGTCACCATAAAACCGACACGGGGGTTATCTGGAAAGCGCGCAGGCTTTGCACGAACAAAAAAGTACGGTGAACGCGCCGATGGATCAGAATCGGCGGTATGAAAATCGTCATGACTTTTTATTGTATCTCGCATACGCGTAATAATAGCAAAATATATATAAAGTCAAAGAAAAAACGATTTTATTTATGGTTGCTTGATTTTTCACATTTGTGTGTTTATAGTTGTAAAAAATATTGAAAGGGGCGACACATGTATAATTGGTTGATGAAATTTTTCTCGGCAGATATGGCAATTGATTTAGGTACGGCAAACACACTGATTTATGTCAAGGGTCGTGGGATTGTTCTGAATGAACCGTCGGTTGTGGCGGTTGCAGAAAACCGCCTGCTGGGGCGCAAAGAAATACTTGCGGTTGGTACCGAAGCCAAGCAGATGTTCGGTCGTACACCCGGCACAATAAGCGCGGTGCGTCCGTTGCGCGACGGTGTTATTGCAGACTTTGAAGTTGCCGAAGAAATGATTAAATACTTTATTCGCAAGGTTCATCACCGTAGCCCGCTGACCGCGCCACTTATTATTATATGTGTTCCGTCATGCGCAACCCAGGTTGAACGCCGTGCTATTCAAGAAGCCGCCGATGCCGCCGGCGCACGCAAAGTTTATATCGTAGAAGAATCAACCGCCGCCGCAATTGGTGCAGGATTACCAGTAGAAAAACCGTTGGGTTCAATGGTTCTTGATATCGGTGGTGGCACAACCGAGGTTGCGGTTATGTCACTTGGCGGAATTGTTTATTCAAATGCGGTTCGTACCGCCGGTGACCAGATGGACCTGGATATTATTGAATTTGTGCGCAAGAATAAAAACTTGCTGATTGGTGAAAACACCGCCGAAGAAATCAAGAAAAAAATCGGTACCGCAATTTCACCAAAAGATAAAACAAGCGAATTAACAATGAAAATAAAAGGGCGCGATTTGCTGTCGGGGACACCACGTGAAACGGTTATTACCGAATCCCAGATTGCATCTGCGTTGGCCCAGACGGTCACAAAAATCGTAGATACGGTGCGGCACGCGTTAGAACTGACACCGCCAGAATTATCGGCCGATATCGCCGATTTAGGTATCGCGATGACCGGTGGTGGTTCATTACTGCGGGGATTAGATGCCGCAATCCGTGCGGCAACCGGATTACCGGCATTCTTGGTGGATAATCCATTGGCCTGTGTCGCAAGGGGCAGCGGTAAGATGTTATCAAGTCTGGATAAAAACAAACATATTTTGCAGACAATGTACTAGTGATTAGTGTAAGTGGTTAGTTAACACCGGTAATACCGGTGTTTTTTATATATTGAAATTTGTATTTATAACACATTCGTACGGAATCCGTACAAGGTGGTTTAAGAACCCACTCTAAGCATTGTCCGCGCGGACAAAAATCCTGACACTTCACAATGGCAGGAGGCCGGTGAAATAACCAATACATCGGACTATTTTTGCTTAGAGTAGTTCTTAACCTCCTGTCTTTTTTTATATAAAATACATAATCCTTGCAATTGAAAAATCGTTTGTTATAATGGGCGTTGCCTTGGGTGGTTAGCTCAGTTGGTTAGAGCGTTACGTTGACATCGTAAAGGTCGTTGGTTCGAGTCCAATACCACCCACCAAAATTCCACAGGAACAAATGAAACGAATGCAAATATAATCTTTGACACAAAATTAAACGGGAATTCTTGGGACGCCCCGTTTGGCGTCCCTTTTTCATAAAAAGGATGCGCAAATGAGTAAAAAATATCTTATAACTTCTGCACTGCCGTATGTGAATAACCAATTGCATATTGGACATTTGATTGGATGTTTGTTGCCAAGTGATGTTTATGCCCGTTTTTGTCGTGCGCAGGGTCGCGATGTGTTATATATTGGTGGTTCAGATGAACATGGAACAACATCGGAAATTGGCGCAGCACGCGAAAACATGGCTGTTGAAGATTATGTTGAAAAATATCGTGCAAAGCATCTTGATGCAGTTCGTGATTTTAATCTTTCCTTTGATTTATATGGACGCACACATACAAAATTACATGAAAAATTGATGCACGAATTGTTTGCGCGACTTGATTCTCTTGGGATGATAGAAGAAAAATCATCATTACAACCGTATTCGGTGAACGAAAAAAAATTCCTTGCCGACCGTTATGTTATCGGAACATGTCCGCATTGTGGGTACGAGAAAGCATATGGAAACGAATGTGAAAAATGTGGCGCATCATTGGACCCGGCGGAACTTAAAAATCCACACAGCGCGATTGACCCAGAATCCCCAGTTGAAATGCGCGAAACAAAACATCTGTATTTCAAATTAAGTAAAATGCAGGATAAATTGCGCACATGGATAAATTCGCGTGTTGGGTGGCCAAAGACCGCGATTAAAATCGCAAATAAATGGTTGGACGAAGGTCTGCACGATAACCCGATTACGCGTGATTTGAAATGGGGTATTCCGGTCAATAAACCCGGATACGAAGATAAAGTATTCTATGTATGGTTTGATGCACCGTGGGGCTATGTCTCTATATCCCAGGCCGCAAATGATGACTGGGCATCGTGGTGGAAAAATCCCGATTGTCACTATGCAGAATTTATGGCAAAGGATAATGTGTCATTTCATTCGGTGTTTTTCCCGGCACAAGAATTGGCGATGGATGATAATTGGAAAACCGTTGATATGTTAAAGGGATTTAATTTCTTGAACTTTAATGGTGCAAAGATTTCAAAGTCAACCGGCAACGGGATATTTTTAGACGAAGCATTAAATATCGCACCAAGCGATTGTTGGCGCTATGCATTATTAGCATCCGCCCCAGAAACGGACGACACAGATTTCACAATGACGCGTTTTGCGGAAATTGTGAATAAAGATTTAAATGGTTTGCTTGGCAACTTTGTGTCGCGTGTGTGTAAATTATCAAACAAAAACTTTGGCGATACGATACCGAATGGCACCGCAATGGATGAAACATTGGCACATCGTATAAATGAAAAATTGGCGGAATTGACCGGTGCCTTGGACGCATGTGAATTTCGGAAATCTGTTGTTGCGTTGCGTGATATTTACGGCATTGCGAACGAATATATGACCGAGAAAGAGCCGTGGGCATTGGTGAAAAACGGTAATACGGCGGGTGCGGCGGCGGTGCTAAACGAATGTTTCCAAATGATTGATTTGTTTGCGCGTATATCGGCACCGGTTATCCCGGATGCGGCGAAAAAAATTCAAAATATATTTGAAACTGCGCACGATTTGTCTTGGCCAACCATGTACGAACACAGAATTGCAAACGGTGAAAAATTCACCGTGCCGGAAAATCTGTTCACACGGATTGAATTGAATAATGAAAAGGATGCAAAATGAAATTGAAATCTGTTGTTGAATTTTACTGGACTGATGAATCCGATTATTTTAGAACTAAACATAAATATAATGAAAAAGAATTACATAACTGGGTTAATATTTATGCAAGGGATATACCCCAGAAAATCACTGTATTGCGCGAAATAAAAATAATAGATTTAGACCGCAGACCAACACCCGAAGAAAAAATCTTGATGATACAGGGTAATTTGCCGTCAGTAGGTGATTGTTTGATAGAAGCAACTTTGAATGGCGGAACATTCAGTTTCTGGTATGCGACAAAAAAAACAAAAAACAGCGCGAAACAGGGAATTATCGTTGATAAAAACATGAACCAGATTTTACCACGAAACACCGGAAAAATGCCTGTTGCACTGATTAAGTTTTTGAAAAAAACAACCGAAAAAGTTTACTAATGGAAAACACAAAACTGGTTTTGGTTTCATGTTGTGCGCCGTGCAGTGCGGGCGCAATTAAACAACTTGCATGCGGGGAAATTCCCGGTATAGACGATTTTATCGTTCTGTTTTTTAATCCAAATATTTACCCCGAAAGCGAATACATGCGCCGCATGCAGGAACAAATAAAATATTGCGAAAAACTTGGGGTGAAATATAAAATCGGCGAATATAACCATGACGCATGGCGTGCGACGGTACGCGGATTGGAAAACGAACCAGAACGCGGCGACCGTTGCAGTGTTTGCTTTGCGTACCGTTTTGAATATGCAAAAAAATTCGCACGCGAAAATGGATATAATGCGGTGGCATCGGTTCTTGGTGTGTCACGACACAAAGACCAGACCCAGGTTGATACCGCGGCAGAATCTGCATTGGATGATGTGCGTTATATTCCAATAAAATGGGATGAAACTTTGCGGCAAAAAATTAACCACGAATCCGATTTTTACCGCCAAAATTATTGCGGTTGCGAATTCAGTATTCGTAAAGTATAATCCACATGTAATATAACCAAAGGTGTGATTATGTCATCAATACTTGTATTCCCGGGCCAAGGTTCGCAAGCGGTTGGTATGGGGTATGAACTGTATAAAAATAATGCCGCGGCACGCGCGGTCTTTGATGAAGTGGACGATGCATTAAACCAAAAACTGTCCAATATTATTTTTAATGGACCAATGGAAGATTTAACATTGACCACTAATGTTCAACCGGCGATAATGGCGGTATCCATTGCTATGTTACGCGCATCAGGTGCGGAATTGACCAAATATGTTGCCGGTCATTCACTTGGCGAATATACGGCACTGTGTGCGGCGGGCGCGATATCGTTGGCAGATACTGCAAAACTTTTGCGCCTGCGTGGGGACGCAATGCAACGCGCCGTTCCGGTTGGACGTGGTCTGACCGCGGTAATTTTAGGACTGGATATAGAAACAGTTCGTGACATTTGTGCGAAAAATGATTGCGATGTTGCAAATGATAATTCCCCGGGTCAGGTTGTAATTTCTGGGGCAAAAGAGATTGTTGAAAAAACACTGGATGATGCACGGGCGATGGGTGCAAAGCGCGCAATGCCACTTGCACTGTCGGTACCAGTTCATTGCCGGATTCAGGTTCCTGCGGCGGATGAAATGCGCGATGCACTTTTACAAACAGAAATAAAAACACCGGTGGCACCGTTGATTTCAAACAAAACGTGCACCCCTATCAGCAAGCCTGATGAAATTCGCGACGCATTGGTTTACCAAATAACCCACGGTGTTCGTTGGCGCGAAAGTGTATTGGCAATGCATGATATGGGTATTACCGAAACGATAGAGGTTGGTCCCGGTGCGGTCTTAACCGGATTAACAAAAAGAATTTGTCCAGAAATGGACGGAAAAAAATTAGAGGTGTAAAAATGGATTGGAATGCAAACATGACCACAATATTTCCACGTATTGGTTGGACAGTTGACCAAGCAATAGATTATGCGCTTGATGTAGCCAAGCAGAAAAAGACAACAGTGGAATTACAAATAAACGATGTGTGTTTGACCATAAATTATGAATCTCGGGCATCTGCGGTCAAGAATGTGTATATGAAATTACTGAAATCAAAATCTAAATAAAGGAAGCAAATATGTTTGATTTAACAAACAAAGTTGTTCTGATTACCGGCGCAACCGGCGGAATTGGTGGTGCAATCGCACACAAGATGAAGGAAGCCGGCGCAACGGTTGTTGTGTCGGGCCGCAATATTGCCAAGATGAACACGGAATTTGACGATTCTTATATTAAAATTCCGGCGGATTTATCGGCCGAAGGCGCGGCGGTTGAATTGGTTATGGACACCATTGAAAAATGTGGCCGGTTGGATGTTTTAATAAACAATGCGGGAATCACGGCGGACACATTGCTTATGCGTATGACCGATGAACAATTTGATAATGTTATAAACACGAATTTGCGGTCATGCTTTAAAATGTGTCGTGCGGCGATTATGCCGATGATGAAGCAAAAATTTGGTCGTATTATAAATATGGCATCCATCATTGGTGTTATCGGTGGCGCAGGTCAGGCAAACTATGCGGCAAGCAAGGGCGGTATGATTGGTTTAACAAAATCTATTGCGGCCGAGGTTGCATCCCGTGGTATTACAGCGAACGCAATCGCACCAGGATTTATCAAAACACCAATGACCGATGTGTTGTCGGATGAATTAAAAAAGAACTATTTGTCGCAAATACCGGCGGGCCGATTTGGCGAACCCGAAGACATTGCAAATACGTGCGTGTTCTTGGCAAGTGATGAAGCATCATATATCAACGGTCAAACATTGCACATCAACGGCGGATTAGGGCGCTTTTAATGCAAAATTTTGATGTAATTGTTATTGGTGGGGGACATGCCGGGATAGAATCGGCAACGGCGGCGGCGCGGCGCGGCGCAAAAACCCTGCTGTTAACAATGCGTGAATCTGATTTGGGCGCAATGTCATGTAATCCATCAATCGGCGGTCCGGGAAAATCACAAATGGTTGCCGAAATGGACGCACTTGGTGGGGTTATGCCGCGTGCCGCCGACATGGCGGGAATTCACTTTCGCACATTAAACGCATCGCATGGTCCGGCAACCAGGGCACTACGCGCACAAATTGACCGGACACTTTATCATGATGCGATTGTAAAAATTTTACACGAATACAAAAATTTGACCGTTTTGTTTGAAACTGTGAAATCGGTTGATTTAGAAAATAAAATTATAAACGCTGTATACGGCGGAAAAGCAATCGTTTTTACAACCGGAACATTTTTGCGTGGACTTGTCACTATGGGTGGTGAAAAAACCGAATCTGGGCGAATTATGGATAATGGCGAATACCAATCACCAGACACAAACATTTCCGCCGTATTGCGCGATGCGGGTTTTGATATTATGCGATTAAAAACCGGAACACCAGCGCGCATATATCGTGATTCCGTAGATTTTTCGGTATGTGAAGAACAAAAGCCGGACACACCGCACGATTGGTTTTCTGATGGATGTGATACCGATAACAACCATGCAATTTGCTTTATTACACACACGACCGAACAAACACATGAGATTATTCGGCAAAATATAAAAAATGCACCCATGTATAATGGCGAAATTGTCGGCACAGGTCCGCGTTATTGCCCATCACTGGAAGATAAAGTTATGCGATTTCCCGAACACACATCGCATCATGTGTTTTTGGAACCCGAAGGATTAAACAGTGATATAATTTACCCCAACGGAATATCGACAAGTTTTGGTCGTGAAATTCAAGATATCTGGATTCGTACAATCCCAGGACTGGAACATGCGCGTATTGCGCGGTATGGTTATGCGATTGAATATGATGCAATTGATGCCAGGGCATTAGATAAACATTTGATGGCGCGTAAAAAACCAGGATTGTTTTTTGCCGGTCAAATAAACGGTACATCTGGATACGAAGAAGCCGCCGCCCAAGGTTTGGTTGCCGGTACAAATGCCGCCGCATTCGCGTTAGATTTGCCGACATTGGAACTGGACCGAACCAATTCTATGATTGGGGTTATGATTGACGATATAACTACTATCGGAATTGACGAGCCGTATCGTATGTTCACATCGCGTTCAGAATATCGTTTAAACCTGCGGGCAGATAACGCAATTGCAAGATTAGGACAAATTGGTGTCAACCTGGGGTTGATAAGTCCACCGGCATTTTTGAACAAAATGAATAAAAAAGCCGGGAAAATTTCCGAAAATGATAAATTTTATGCCGGATATATTATGCGAAACGACCGGGAAATAGAATCGTATCGCCGGGATAAAACAATAAAAATACCGGAAAATTTTGATTATGATGCACTTTCTGGGCTGACCAATGAAATACGCGAAAAATTAAAGCGAATTCGCCCGGCAAATATCGCAGAATTGCAAAAAATACCCGGCATGACCCCGGCGGGTATTATGGTTGTGTTGCGCGCAGTTAAATAATTTAATCGTGTTTAAAATTGCAATATTTAAAAAGTGGACATGTATTGCACTTTGGACGCAATGCGGTACATGTATACCGTCCAAATAATACCATTACATGATTCACTATGTCATGGTATTTTTTTGGAATTTTTTTTAACAATTCTGATTCAACCTTATCGGGGGTATTCGCACTGTCGTCAACCCAACCATACCGATGACTAAGACGGTATACATGTGTATCAACACCGATATTCGGCGCATTCCACAGAACATTGGTTATAACATTCGCGGTTTTTTGCCCGATTCCGGGTAATTTTATAAGTTCGGCGCGACTGTGGTATTTGGTTGGAAACGCCCATTTTTCCGAATTTTCGTATTTTGAAAGTTTTTCTGACAATGCAATTATATTTTTTGCTTTGTTATTAAAGAACGAAATCACACGAATATGTTCTTTTACCCCATCAAGCCCAAGTTCCAACATCTTTTGCGGTGTCGGTGCAATACGGAACAGAGCAGGTGTCACTTCGTTTACTTTCTTATCGGTTGCCTGGGCGGATAAAATAACCGCCACAGCAAAATTGAATTCGTTCGTGTAATACAATTCAGACCGAATATCCATATTCAGATTCTGTGGAACGATTTCAAAAAATCGCTGTGGCGTTATCATTTGTTATTTTACTTTCTCTATTGAAATACCAAAGTTATAACCTTCGATATCCTTAAAGATTTCCGCAGGGCCCGCAGACATATCGCGAATCAGTGCATCGGACATTATGCGTTTACGATGCTGTTCAATCGCCCCCGACAGCGCCAAATCCGCCGTATAGGTCAATTTGATTCGGTCGGATACATCCAGACCCAATGTTTTACGGGTATCTTGGATAAACCGCAATGCATCATTTGCCAAACCTTCGGCAATCAGTTCCGAATTTAATTCTGTATCTAAAATCACAACAGATGTATTATCTGGCAATGCCATACCGGTTATACCATCACGAACAGTCAGACGATTTTCAAATTCATCCGCATTCAATGTGTATTCACCAACAATCAGTTTATCGCCGTCAATTTCGTAATTACCGTTTTTGACCGCCGGCACAATTTCGCGCAATGCCGCCCCCAGGCGCGCACCAATTTTTGGTGTTACCAGGTATACGAAACTGTCGGCAACCTTTGCGGTGTTATCAACCCATTCAACCGATTTCACATTTAATTCATCACGAATTATGTTTGTGTAATCTGGCATTGGGGTGTCGCCCGCAACCGTCAATTTAGAAAGTGGCAACCGATTGCGCAATTTATATTGTTCGCGCAGTTGCTTTCCAACCGACACAATTTCTTGGACACGACGCATATCGGACACGATTTTTTCATTCATATCAATCGCCGTCGGAAAATCGGTCAAATGTACAGATTCCGCTCCAGTCAGGTTTTTATAGATATATTCCGATATAAACGGTGCAAATGGTGCCAGCACGCGGCACAGCATGATAAGCACCGTATACAATGTGTTAAACGCATCGGTATCTTCATCCCAAAAACGCGCACGCGAACGGCGGATATACCAATTATTCAACACATCCAAGAATCTAACAAATTCTTTTACTGCAACATCCGGTTTATATTCCGCCAATGCATCATCAACCGTCTTTATCAAAACATTTGTTTCCGCCAAGATATATTCATCCAACGCATTACGTGTCGGTGCACCCCAAACATCGCGCGCGGTAATATTTCCGGCATTCGCATACAATGTAAAGAAATGATAAGCATTCCAAAGTGGTGTCAGTATTGTTTTGATAGATTCGTTAAATACTTTGCCTTCTTTATCAACTGGAACAGGTTCGGCTTTCATAAAATTACTGCCCAGTATAAACAAACGAACTGCATCGGCACCGTACACTTCCAGTTGTTCTGATGGTTCAACATAGTTATGCAATGATTTTGAAAGCTTTCGTTTGTTTTCATCAACAACCAAACCGTTTACAGAAACAACACTGAATGCCGGTTTATCAAACAACGCAACCGCCATTATCATTAAATGATAAAACCATCCACGGGTTTGGTCTTGACCTTCTATAATATAATCCGCCGGGAAAGTTTTTTCAAACACATCACGATTTTCAAACGGATAGTGCAGTGATGCAAATGGCATTGAACCACTTTCAAACCAACAATCTAAAACATCGGGTATTCTTTTCCAGCCATCTTTTTCCAGCGCATCCAGTGTCGGACGATGCAAATCGTCAATTTTTGTTCCAAAGAATTCTTCCAGTTCGGCAATTGAACCAAAGATTTTATATTCACCGTTTCGTTCCCAAATTGGCAATGGCACACCCCAGAAACGGTTACGCGAAATTCCCCATGGACGCGCACCCTCTATCCACGATAAAAATCTGTTTCCTGCCGATGTCCATGTTGTTTCATTTTTGGTTATTTCAACCAAGCGGTCACGAATTTTTGGAACATCAACATACCACGCATCCGTCGCGCGATAGATAAGTTTTTCTTTACTGCGCGGGCCAAACGGATAACTGTGTTTATGTTGGTCTTTCTTTACCAATATTCCGCGACTACGCAACCAGTCAATTATCTTTGGGTTTGCAACAAATATATTTTCACCCGCCCAATCGGCAACCGTGTTATCAAAGTTTCCGTAATCATCAACATTTAATATTACCGGAAACATTGGGTCAATCGCTTTAGCGGCGATATAGTCGTCTTCACCATATGCCGGGGCAATATGAACGATACCGGTACCATCACCGTCCGACACATAGTCCGCAGAAATCACCGTATACAGACCATGACCATCATTCGCCATATCTTTGTAATATGGGAAAATCGGCGTATAGCGCAATCCAACCAATTCAGAACCAATATATTCACCAATGCGTTCTGAATTTGCAAAAACCTTATCATATGCCGCAAGGCGCGATTCCGCCAACACATAAACATGACCATCATCATGACGCATACGAACATACTTCATTTTCGGATTTACCGCCAGTGCAGAATTTGCCGGCAGTGTCCATGGCGTTGTTGTCCATGCAATCGCCCGGTCACCATTTGAGAGTTCAAACCAAACCGTCACCGTATCATCAACAATATCTTGATATTCAGATGACGCTTCGGAATTTGATAAAACCGTTCCCAGTTTCCAATCAAACGGATTTACTTTGAAATCTTTGTATAATAAACCTTTTTTATATAATTCTTTGATTGCCCAAATAACCGATTCCATAAAGTTTTTATCCATAGTGCGATAACCGTATTCATCGCCACCATCAACCCAACGCCCAACACGTTCAATAAAACGCAGCCATTCATTAGAATAGGTCATAACATCATCACGACACATATCACAAAATGCGGCGATGCCATCGGTTGCAACAATATCCTTGGCACTGCGTCCTTGCTTTTTTTCAACAGATGCCTCGGCCGGCAAACCGTGACAATCCCAACCCAAAGCACGTTCAACATGTTTGCCTTTCATTGTCTGGTAACGCGACACCATATCTTTAACCGCAGACACCCCCAAATGCCCCCAATGTGGCAAACCGTTGGCAAACGGTGGCCCATCATAAAACGAAAACGGATGCCCTTGTTTCGTTTTTTCCAAAGATTTATGGAAAGTATCGTCGCAACGCCAGAATTCAATTATCTGATTTTCCAATGCGGAAAAGTCTGCCTTTGGTTCTGTTTTTGGGTATGCCATGTTTTTTTACTCCGTGTTTTTATCATAAAAAACGGGCGCATTCGCGCCCCAGCCAACGCCAAAGCGCGCAGCCAGTTTATTTAATAATAATTATTGTTTTTTTGTTCATCGGAAAACACTTTAATATATAAAAAATTAAAATTCCAGTATTTTATTTAAAACTTGACAAAAATATATTTTGCATTACATTATAATATACAACAAAGGAAAAACTATGTTAAGAAACAAACATTTAAAAAAAGAAAATATAAAAATTTTTAATCCGTTGATAGAAATAGAAGCGACCGGATTGTCCAAAATTCTGGATTTTAATGGTATGATAGATGTTTATTACTTTGAAGCAACCGAACATCAGAATTACTATCCGCGGCGCTGTAAATTTGGTGAATACATGATAGACTTTGCGCCAAACGGAACAGATTGGTGTGGTGGTATGCGCGGAAATGGATATGTTTTCAAACGCGATATTAACGGAAATTACAACCAGGTGACAACTATTTCACCACAATTATCGGATTATTTGGCACAGGTTGTTATAGAAAAAAAACAAATGTCACGATAAAAAGTATCTGACATTTTGTATAATTAAGTATATTTTTTAAAACCCGCACTTTATGGTGCGGGTTAAAAAATTCAGTGGTGCCGGTGATAAGACTCGAACTTACGACCCCCTCATTACGAATGAGATGCTCTACCAACTGAGCTACACCGGCGCATTGTGAGACACACTTTACATGACAATATTTCTTTTTTCAAGATTTTATTTGTCACGAACCTTTGCCGGGCATTTCTTTTCAACCGCTGCGATTATCTCGCTGTGCAATTTTGCTAAATCATTTTCTGACATTTTTTCCATTGGCACGATTGTTGTTGTAAACGCCACAGATTTTTGACCATCTGGCATTTCAAACGAATCAAATACAACAATATCGGTAATTATATTTGATGCTCTGCGCGCCGCGGCAACCAATTGTTCCGCCGGGAAATCTTTTGGTACAACGAATGCGAAATCGCGCGAAATCGGTTGAAATTCACGCATAACAATTGGTTTGCGTGGTAAAACCTTGCGTGGTAAATCATCAATATTTTCAACGATACCAATGACTACATTTATTTTGATTTTTAATTTTTTCGCAATCGATGGGTGCAATTCACCAAATTCGGCAATTTTTTTCTTGCCTTGCATAACCCTTCCATAACGATATGGGTGCGCCCAAAGCGGCGGGTTTTCCGTTTCAATCGTAAAGTTTTGACCGTTCAGCAGTGAAACAATATCCGCCTTGACATCATATATATCAACATTGCGATTGCGTTTTTGCCAGTGCCGTGGCGATGTTGCACCGGTGCGAACTATACAGATTTGTGTGTGTTGTTCACCCGGCATATCGCCATCAAACACCGTTCCCATTTCAAATAAATTCAAATCTGGATATCCGCGTTTTTCATTCTCGGATACCGCATTTAACATAATTCCCAATAACGAGTTACGCGCTGTATCTAAATCAGAAATAATTGGATTTGCAACTGACACGGTTTTTTTATCAGATAACAAACTTTCAATTTTGGAATTTCCAAACCCATATGACCGACACTCGTTTAAACCGTGCGCAACCAAAGATTTCTTTGTTTCAAATTCAAAATCATCATACGGTTTTGCGTCACCGGTTGTATGTTTATCATTTTGGGCGATTCTTTCATATCCATATATACGAATTAAATCGGCAACGACTGTTTCGGGTATTTGAACATCAACACGCGATGATGGTGCGGTTATTTTCCACTTTTTCCCATCCATTTTACTAACATACCCAAGACACATTAAAATATTCTGCATTTCTTCATCGGACATTTCTATGCCGGTCTTTTTAACAAATATATCAGGCGAATATTCAATTACCGGATTCATTGGTGAATCATCACCCGCCGCCGACAAGCCAATAATTTTTCCACCACATGCATCCGTAATTATTTTTATCGCAAACATTAGTGCAGGGCCGGTTATTGTTGGGTCAATACCACGTTCATAACGATATGATGCATCGGTTGATATACCAAGACGCTTTGATGTTTTACGAACACATACCGGGTCAAAATACGCGCTTTCTAAAATTATATTTTTTGTTTTATCGGATGTACAACCACGCGCGCCACCAACCACACCCGCAAGTGCGAGAATACCCGCATCATCGGCAACAACAATGTCTGTATTAATTAATTCATGTTCGGTGCCAAACAAATCAACAAATTTTTCATCATTTTTTGCCATACGCACAGTAATATCGCCGTTGATTTCATCCGCATCAAAACAATGCATCGGTTGTGCCATGTCATAGCAAATATAATTTGTTGCATCTATTGGCGCGTTCTTTGGATTTATACCGATTGCACGCAGACGAGATGCGATTTTTTGTGAACTTGGTGATATTTTGATATTGCGAATTTCTGCAAGTTTATATGCACGACATTTATCGGTTTTTAGGTTTACACCGCGCGCAGTACCGGATACCACAAATTTTTCATCATGTGGTTCAATATATTCACCCGCACCCGCCGCCGACAGGTCGCGTGCAACACCACGCACCGCCAAATAATCGGGTCTGTTCGGTGTTATACCCGCATCAAAGACCGTTGGACAATCTATAACCTGGGTGCCAATTTTTGTATTTTCTGGCAATTCAATAATACCGCTGTGGTCATCATTTATGCCAAGTTCACGACCACTGCACATCATACCGTCGGAAACAACGCCACGCAATTTACCTGATTGAATTTCGTGTCCTTCAATAACACAGCCCGGTACTGCAAGTGCGGAAATCATACCAACGCGTACATTTGGCGCACCACATACAACCTGACGCAGGGTTCCTGAACCGTCATCAACCATTAAAACATGCAAATGGTCGCTGTTTTCATGGGGTTTGCATTCCACGATTTTTGCCGCGATTGGGGGAATTGGCGAAATTAAATCTTCAACCTCTAGCCCTGTGCGTGTCAGAGTATCAGATATTTGTTCCGCATTTAAATCTGTTTTTAAATAATCTTTTAACCAATCATATGTCCATTTCATTTTGTTCCCCTATTATTAAAAACCTGTACTTTTCAACCAACGAATATCGTTGCCATATAAATCGCGCAAATCCGGCAGGTTATATTTCAGCATAGCCAATCTATCCCAACCAAAACCGAATGCAAAGCCTTGGTATTTATCCGGGTCAATGTCGCAATTACGCAAAACATTCGGATGAACCATACCTGCACCCATTATTTCCAACCACTTTTCACCATTCCATTTCATATCAACCTCTATGCTGGGATCGGTAAAAGGGAAATAAGACGGACGAATACGCAATTCAACATTATCTAATTCAAAGAATTTTTTAAGAAACGCGCGTATATCACCAACCAAATCAGATAATGTTATACCTTTATCTATGTATAAACCTTCTATTTGACCAAACATTGGTCCATGCGTTGCATCCATTTCTTTGCGATATGTTGAACCCGTTCCAAACATTTTAATTGGCACCCCATCTGATTCCATCGCACGAACCTGAATCGCCGATGTTTGTGTGCGCATAACATTACCATTTGGTAAAAAGAAAGTATCTTGCATATCACGCGCCGGATGATACGATGGCGTGTTTAGTGCAGTAAAATTATGCCAATCATCTTCTATTTCTGGCCCAGTATAATGGGAATATCCAAAAGATTCCAGTATTCTAGAAATTTCATATAAACTCTGGGTCAATGGATGAATTGTTCCACGATTTTCAGGTTCTGCATTCAACGAAACATCTAATTTTTCACCTGCTAATGCGGCATTCATGACCGCATTTTCTAATTCCACCTGGCGCGATTTGAATAATTCTCGCAGTTCGGTATTTTCACGATTTAGTTCCGCCCGCGCATCATTATCCAAGTTTTTCATTTCGCGCAATTTGGCGGTCATTGTGCCATTTTTACCAAATGTCGCGGTATAAAGTTCCTGTAATTCATCCAAAGATTTTGTATTCTTTATTTTTTCGTTCAACATAATTTTACCTTTTTAATAAATACGGGGTCGCATACGCGGCCCCATAATCATAAACAAAAAACAATCCGCCGCCAAGGGTTTTATTTATCCCCGGCAATAAATCGTTTTGATGTTTCAATCAGTTTTGCGAAATTTGCATCACCTGCATACGCCATTTCCGCCAAAACTTTGCGATCCAGTTCAATACCTGCCTTGCGCAGACCGTTCATAAATTGGCTGTATGTAATACCGGCCGGACGAACCGCGGCATTAATACGAACAATCCACAGACTGCGAAAATCGCGTTTTTTGGTGCGACGGTCGCGGTATGCATACTGACCTGCCTTTTCTGACTTTTCACGCGCGGCACGATATGTAGTGCTGTGACGACCAAGAAAGCCTTTGGCGTGTTCCAGAATTTTATTGTGTTTTTGACGAACTGTTGTTCCACGTTTTACCCTTGCCATAATAAACCCCCATTATTTCAAACCATACGGTGCCAAGATTTTCGCCTGGCCGACCATGTTATCGTTCAGATACTGCGGCTTTGATCCCGCGTTATTCGCACGGGCAGACTTTTTACGCAGCAATTTTTTGTGGGCATTTCTGGCGACACGGATTTTTCCAGTGGCCGTAACAGATGCACGCTTCTTTAAGTATGACTTTGTTTTTAATTTTGGCATTTTTACCTCTTTTTGCTAGGTCCTGATGGCAATGCCTTTGCCATTTTGAACCGTTTAACGGCAGTATTTTGACACAAATAAATGAAAAATCAAGTTTTTATTGAATATTCGTTCTTTTGTGTTTAAACTGACCATAACATGAACCCGAAAAAGATATCTTCCAGAATGCACACAATTATAAAATCCGCCATTGTCGCGGCGATTTTACCATTTACTGTGATATATCTGATTGTGGCAAAGCCTGATTACCGGATAATGAACGGTGCTGCGCATGTTATGATGCCAATTGCAGATGGTTTTGGTGATTTTATTACATGGCCACTGCGGGCGGGTGGGCGTTTTTTCCGAAAAATTCATGATATTTCTAAACTTGAACAAGAAAACGAAGAACTGCGCGCAATGTTGCAAAATGAACTATCAAAAAATCAAGACTGTGATATTGCGATACTGGAAAATCAAAAGTTGGCCCACGAATTAGATGTAAAACGCAATTCAAATTTTGAAAATATTGTTGCCGATGTGATACTGGATAATTCCGCACTGAATCATGAAACATTTATGATAAATCGTGGATACAGTGATGGTATTGAACCGGGTATGGCGGTTATATCCGTTGAAAATACACTGGTTGGAACAATCATAGATGCCGGTAAAGATTTTTCGCGTGTGCGCGCATTGACCGATTCAAATACAAACATTGCTGTGCGAATTGCCGGGTCCGAGGTTTATGGATTTATTCATGGTAATGGTTCATCAAACCCAACAATTGGTTTTTTCAGTGATCCAAAGTTTCAACCATCGACCGGGGTAAAATTATTAACCAGTAGTATCAGCGGAATATTACCACCGGATATTTATATCGGAACAATGTTAAACACATCAGATGTTGATGTAATAACCCCTGCAAAAGTTTCGCGTGTAATGGTTTTAAAATTCAATACCGACCAGGGTAAGTATAAATGAGAAAAATTGTTATTGATATTTTACGCAAAATTTTTCCGTTCTTATTTACGGTCGCATTGTGGCGGCTTTCTGTGCCATGGTTAAACCCCGCCGGTGTGTTATCTGTGATACCAATATTTTATTGTTCGTTTATTAGGCCGGTGCCATACTTTACACCGTTCGCAATATTGTTTTGTTTCTTGCTGGATTATAAATTTAATACCGTTTTAATGTGGACAATTTGTTATTGTATCTACTATGCGGTTATAAATATTCAAAATTTTATAGATTTGACACATACGAACAGAAACGGTGTATACGCATTTATGCTGTTCTTTGGTTTAATCATATTTTTTATCACAATCGGACATATAGGATTGGCAAATTTATTATCTGGGGTGTTGATATTTATAACCACATCTTTAATGTATATTCCAATAACCATACTGTTAAAGGCGGCACAAGATGATTGACACCGAAATATCACAAATTTTTGACCGCCGCAGTGCATTGTTTTTAACATCTGGTATGATTTTGACATCTGTATTGGTTATGCGTATGTTGCAAATGCAGGTTTTTGGCTATAACAACTATAAAAAACAAAGTGAAAATAATTCATTCAGAATTCAAATGAATATGCCGGAACGGGGTAAAATACTGTCACGCAGTGGTGTAGCAATATCGCATGATTCGCCGATATATCGTATATATATAATTCCCGAAGAAACCGATGATTTAGAAAACCTGGTTGATATTGTTGCAAATGATTTAAAACTGTCGGAAAAACGCATAAAAAAAATATGGACTCGTATAAAAAAACAGCAAAAATTTCAACCCGTTTTGGTAAGTGAAAACACCGATTGGAACACACTCGCGGGACTGCAAGCAAAGAACCTTGATGGATTACATGTGACCAGCGGGTATGCACGCGTATATGAACTTGGGCCGGCGGGTGCACAATTTTTTGGTTATGTCGGTGCGCCCGATAAACCGGTTGCGAATGCACCATTTTATACGACCGGAATTACCGGAATTGAAAAACGGTTTAATGATAAACTTGCCGGGGTTCCGGGTCAGACAGTTATGATAACAAATGCGGTTGGACGTGTAACCGGCGAAGACAAAAAACAATATAAACCATCTATTATTGGTAATGATATTCAAACAACCATAAATGATTCATTACAAAGAAAACTTTACGATTCATTAACATTACATAAATCTGGGTGTGGTGTTGTGCTTGATATAGAAACCGGGAATGTGTTAGCAATGGTTTCCACCCCAAGTTTTGACCCGAATAATTTTTCGGGTGATGATTCCGAAGAATATATTGCCGGTCTGCGCAGTGATTTTGCAAAACCGTTTATGAATAAAGTATTTGAAGGTTTGTATCCACCAGGTTCAACATTCAAAATTATTGTTGCATTGGCGGCATTAGAGGCGGGTGCAATAACACCAAAAGAAACTGTTTTTTGTCCGGGGTATTGGGACTATGGTGACCGACGGTATCACTGTTGGGAACACAAAGGACACGGTCGGGTTGACCTGGTTGGTGCATTAAAACATTCGTGCGATATTTATTTCTATCAGTTGGCATTAAAAATTGGCATAGATGCAATAAAAAACATGGCAATTCGCCTTGGGATGACCGAAAAATATATGGATGATATTATAACAAAACAAATGCCGGGGGTTATACCTGACCGAAAATGGAAAGAATCAAATATTGGTTCGCGTTGGGTTCATGGCGATACAATTATTTCTGGGATTGGCCAGGGATTTATATTAGTAAACTGTATGCAACTGGCAGTGATGATGGCGCGTGTTGCATCAAATAAACGCGTTGTACCAAATCTGATAAAAACAGATAAAAAAATCACATTTAAAAAACTTGGGTTGCAAGAAAAAAACTTAAAATTTGTGTTAACTGGATTAGAAGAAGTCACAAAAAAAGGTGGGACCGCATCTGGCAGTGCGATAAATGTAAATGGTGCAAAAATGGCTGGAAAAACTGGAACATCCCAAGTTCGCAGTATTTCACGCGCCGAACGAATATCGGGTGTTTTAACAAACGAACAACTGCAATGGAATATGCGTAATCATGGATTGTTTGTTGGATATGCACCAACCAATGCGCCAAAATACGCTGTATGCGTAATTACCGAACATTCTGGATCCAGTGGCAGTGCTGCACGCACAGCCGCCGCCGCAATGAAAGAAATTTTAGAAAACGGATAAAAAATGACACGACAAACACGCGTTTCAAATGCGAATATGATGACCATATCTGAACGCATGGGGCGTTTTTCATGGGCGATGTTTGTGCCAATGTGTTTGGTTTTAATTGTATCCGAAGTAATACTGTATTCCGCCGGTGGTGGTTCATGGCAACCATTTGCATTATCGCAATTATTTAAAATAATTATTGGATTTGGTGTGTTTGTGATTGCGGCGTTTACGAATATAAAACTTTGGATAAAATCGGCATATATTATTTACGCGATTGCACTGATAATGATTATTATGGTGACATTCTTTGGACACACAGGTATGGGTGCACAGCGCTGGTTAAATCTTGGCTTTATACATATCCAGCCATCTGAATTATTCAAAATAGCGTTGGTCGTTGCATTGGCACGATATTTTGCATGGATGAATTCTGTGGATTTAAGCAAATTTAAGAACTATATCGCCCCGGCACTAATGATGCTGATACCGTTTGGTTTAATTGTTATCCAGCCTGATTTAGGAACCGCGATGTCTATTGCGATGATTACGGTTGGTATGTTTTATATAGTCGGTGCAAATAAAAAATGGTTTATTATTGGTGCAATACTTGCGGTAATGGCGGCACCTGTTGTCTGGTTTGGTGGAATGCACCAATATCAACGCGACCGTGTTATAACATTTATAAATCCTGACCGAGATGCACGCGGTGCCGGGTATCAGATAAACCAGGCAAAAATCGCATTTGGCAGTGGCGGCTTGACCGGTAAAGGCTATATGAAAGGTTCCCAGTCTCAACAATCGTTTTTACCGGAAAAACAGACCGATTTTATATTCACTATGCTTGGTGAAGAATTTGGTTTTTTTGGAGCATTTTTCATATTGGCACTTTATACAATAATCGTTGCAATATTGTTTTGGATGGCGAAAACATGCCGAAATCGGTTCGGACAACTGGTTTGTTTTGGTTTTATGTTGAACTTTTTCATTTATTATTTTATAAATATATCTATGGTTCTTGGTCTGATACCGACGGTTGGTGTGCCATTACCACTGATGTCGTTCGGTGGCAGCAGTCTTCTGTCACTGATGTTCGGATTTGGACTTTGTGAAAATGCCCATATACATAAAGACCAGCAATTATCGGCAAAAGGAAGTTAAAAATGAAATTAATGATTGTAGAATCTCCATCAAAGGCGAAAACAATTGAAAAATATTTGGGACATGATTGGCATGTTATTGCATCTGTTGGTCATGTGCGTGATTTAGTCCCTGAAAATGGCAGTGTTGATACAGAACATAATTTTGATATGCGTTGGCAGATTATGCCTGGCAAAGAAAAACAAATAAAACTTATTACCGATAATGTTAAAAAAGCCGATGCAGTTTACCTGGCATCCGATCCGGACCGCGAAGGGGAAGCAATCGCATGGCATATACTGGATATATTAAATTCAAAAAAATTACTTGGAAAAATACCGGTATATCGTGTTGCATTTCATGAAATTACGCGACGTGCCGTTATGGACGCAATTGAACATCCACGCGATATAGATTCAGATTTGGTTGACGCGTATTTGGTTCGTCGCGCACTGGATTATTTAATTGGTTTTGAAATTTCACCACTGTTGTGGCGGCGAAACCTTGGGCGGTCGGCCGGTCGTGTACAGTCGGTGGCGGTTAAATTGGTTGTTGACCGTGAACGCGAAATTGAAAATTTTGTTGCCGATGAATATTGGTCTGTTGCGGCAAATTGTGATACCGCAAAAAAATCATTTAATGCAAATTTGACCCGTTTTGATGGTAAAAAAATAGAAAAAATGACATTAAAAAACAAAAGTGATGTTGATAATGTCTTATCAAAATTAAAAACTCCATTCAATGCAACGGTTTCAAATATTGAAAAAAAGAAAGTTTCACACAAACCGTATGCGCCTTTTACAACCAGTACATTACAACAAGAAGCGGCGCGTAAACTTTATTTCAGTTCTAAAAAAACCATGTCGGTTGCACAAAAACTGTATGAAAATGGGTTTATTACATATATGCGTACCGATGCAACTAATCTGTCGGTTGATGCAGTTGGTGAAATTCGCGAATTTATTAAAAAAAATTATGGTGATAAATTTTTGCCAAAATCACCAAATGTTTATGTAACAAAATCTAAAAATGCCCAGGAAGCACACGAAGCAATTCGTCCAACACATTTTGACGGTGCAAATAATGAACTGTCCGGGGACGAGAAAAAACTTTATGATTTAATATGGAAACGGACAATCGCATGTCAAATGACAAATGCAGAATTTGATTCTGTTTCTGTTGATATTTTATCAGAAAATAAAATTGCAACATTTCATGCGGTTGGTACAACACGGACCTTTGATGGGTTTATGAAAATATATACCGAAGATAAAGATGATTCAGATGATGAATTGGATACAAAATTACCACCGATGAATATTGGCGATAATGTAAATATTTCTGAAATTTTGCCCGAACAACACTTTACACAACCACCGGCGCGATATACCGAGGCATCACTGGTTAAAAAATTAGAAGAACTTGGGATAGGGCGACCATCAACATATGCAACAATTATGTCAACAATTGTTGACCGTAAATATGTTGAACAAGACAAACAGCGTCGTTTTCATCCAACATCTGGGGGGTGGGTAATTGCCGCATACCTGGCAAAATATTTTGCAGATTTGGTTGATGTAAACTTTACCGCAAAAACCGAAGATACTTTGGATGATGTTTCAAATGGGAAAATAAAAAAATTAAATGCGTTGAATGAATTCTGGGATGATACTAAAACGATGATTTCTGGTGCACGCGATGTAAAAACAACAGATATTATTGATAATATAAATGATTTTATGAATAAGCATTTGTTTTCTGATGGTAATGATAAATGTCCAAAATGTGGTGGAAAACTTGGGATAAAACTTTCAAAATTCGGTCCATTTGTTGGATGTGAAAATTATCCAAAATGTGATTATACTATGCGATTAAATTCAACAGATGAAAAAACAAATGAACAAAATAAAAACGAACCAAAAGAACTTGGTGATGGTATTTCATTTAAAATTGGAAAATTTGGTCCATATGTGACCGATGGGACAAAAAATGCATCTGCGAAAAAATATAATTCAGAAACAATAACACTGGAAATTGCACGCGAATTATTATCTGGTGAAAAAAAGAAAATTGAACCGATTGAAATTGGAAAAAATCCAGAAACCGATAAAATGATTTATTTTTATCCAACCGGGCGCTATGGTGCATATATTTCATCTAATCGTGTGAATGTTAGTGTAAAAGAACAACCAGATTTAGATACAGCAATAGATCTGATAAATAATAAAAAAACAACAAAAAGATTTAGGAAAAAATAATAAATGAATATGTTTGAAAAATATAAAATTTATAAAAACATTACTAAACAAAAACCACAATGTGTGACGGTTTACAATAGTAAATGTTTTCACTGTACTATGACTTATGATACGAATTCGTATAAAGTTGATATTTTTTCTGTTAAAAAATCAGATTTTTTATATATTAAACCACCGTATTGGTGGAAAACTATATATTTTGCCCATGTTAGCGAAAAAAATAAGAATAATTTGATATATTTAGATGGTTTAATAGCAAAAAAATTATTTGAATATGGAAAACAAAATCAAAAATGACAAAATACGACAATAATTTTACCGACCAATTACGCGAACATCTTTCTATTGTAGATGTTGTGTCCCGTCGTGTACCTCTGGTCAAGAAAGGTCAAAATTATTGGGGATGTTGTCCGTTTCATAATGAAAAAACTCCGTCTTTTGCGGTTAATGAAGATAAAGGTTTTTTTCACTGTTTTGGTTGTGGAAAAAGTGGTGATATTATTTCGTTTACTATGGAATCTGAACATGTTGATTTCAAAACTGCTATATCAGAATTGGCCGATATGGCGGGATTAAAGTTACCGGAATATAAACCAAAATCACAACAACAAATTGATGCAGAAGAATCATATATTTCAATCACGATGGCGGCGGCAAAATTGTATGCAGAAAAACTTTTTACACCCGATGGTGCGCATGCGTTAGAATACATACGTGGGCGCGGTTTTAGTGATGAAATGATAAAAAAATATGGTATTGGATATGCACCAAAAAACAATTTAATTGCAAATATGTTTGCAAATACCAAACAAGATAAACTTATTGCAACAGGATTATGTCGCCGTGGTGAATTTGGTATGTATGATTTCTTTCGCGATAAATTAATGTTTCCTATATTTAATGCGCGCGGTCAAATTGTTGCATTTTCTGGGCGGTCTTTGGATGGTTCGGAACCAAAGTATATAAACACCACCGATACAGAAATGTTTCATAAACGACAAACTTTGTTCGGTTTTAATTTTGCACGCGAAAATATTCATCGTGCAAATCGCGCAATTATTGTAGAAGGTCAAATTGATGCAATTCAAATGCAATGTAATGGTTTTGGTGAAACGGTCGCACCACTTGGAACCGCATTAACCGAAGACCACATTGCAATAATATGTAAGGCAAATCGTAATATTATTTTTTGTTTTGATGGTGATAATGCCGGACAAAAAGCGGCGGCACGCGCATGCGGTATTGTATTACCATTTTTGCGTGATAATTCTGATGTACGATTCGCATTTGTGACCGGTGGAAAAGACCCAGATGAAATACTGCGAAAATCGGGCAGGGCGGAAATGGAAAAAATTATAAATAATGCCGTTCCGTTGGTTGATTTTTTATGGAATATTGCAAATAAAAATTTTTTGATAAAAACCCCATCTGGTCGAACTCAGGCAGAAAAATTTTTAAAACAAAATACAGATAAAATACAAGATAATTTATTAAAATATGAATATGAACGCGATTATAAAAATCGTAGATATAAAGAATGGCGAAATTATAATAACCAAACAGATTTATCAAATATTGATGTACCAGAAATAGATAATGTTATAAAAAATACATTGGTATTTATTGTAAATAAATATCCAGAACTTGCCGAAAGATATGGTGATTTTATAAGCAGGTTTAAATTAAATTTTGATATGATACAAAAAGATATAAATCTTGATTTTAATTCCGCCGAAAAATATTTGGTATCATTAAAATTACAAAAATATATTGAATCACTTGAAAAACAAAAACGCGATTTAATGGTTAATAGTCTTTCGGGTAAAAATGATGTACACGAAGAAATCCGCCGTATAGATGAAGAACTTATTCGTATGCACGAAAAATTTGATTTGTTGGTATAAAATTATCAGTGTTTTCTTGAATAAATTTGTAGAGTTTTTATTTATTAAACAAGAAATGACATATATCACCATCTTGCATTATATAATCACGACCAACCAAGCGCATTTTTCCCGCTTCTTTGACGGCAACTTCACCACCAAGCGCAATATAATCAGATGGTGAAATAATTTCCGCCCGTATAAAACCGCGTTCAAAATCTGTGTGAATTTTACCAGCCGCCTGTGGCGCGGTCATACCACGCGTTATTGTCCACGCATGTGCTTCCTTGGGTCCGACAGTATAAAATGTTTGCAGTCCAAGTGTTTCATACCCGGTTTTTATAACCTGTTCCAAACCAGATTGTTCCAGCCCTAAATCATTTAAAAACATTTTTCGTTCGTCTGGGTCAACAATTTGTGCAATTTCCATTTCTATTTTACCAGATATAACCAAAACTGGATTTTTACCGGCAAATTTATTTTTAACCATTTCTGAATATTTATTACCAGTCGCCGCCGCAGATTCTTCAACATTACATACATATATGACCGGTTTCGATGTTAATAAATTAAACGGTTTTGAATCAATGTTTATATCACGCGCCGGAACAGATTTTTCCAGATTTTCCTTTATTATTTTTGCATCAGATAACAAATTTATTGCATCTTTATCTAAACCATGTGCTTTTTTTTCAAGGTTCTTCATTTGTTTTGATAAACTTTCAAGGTCCGCAAGCATAAGTTCGGTTTCAATTGTATCTATATCAGCAATTGGGTTTATACGGCCATCAACATGGACAATATCATCATTTTCAAAACAACGCACAACATGAATTATTGCATCGGTTTCAAGAATATTCCCAAGAAATTTATTTCCAAGTCCTTCACCATTTGATGCACCACGAACCAATCCCGCAATATCAACAATTTCAAGTTGTGTCGGTATAATCTTTGCCGAATTATCAACCGCCGCAAGTTTATGCAATATTTCATCCGGAACAACGACACGTCCAGTATTCGGTTCAATAGTACAAAACGGATAATTTTGTGCATCTGCCGCGGCAGACTGTGTTAATGCATTAAATAATGTTGATTTTCCAACATTTGGTAAACCAACAATTCCACAATTGAAACCCATAATAAAATCCTTTATAATATATGTAATATGTCATACAAATGGGATAAATTCAATATAAAAACCTTTGATGCAGAAACAATTGTTTACTGTGATGGTTTTTTTATGTCGGAATTATCAACATTGGATGAAACAGATATAATTTCAAAAAAATATGATAAACCTATTCATATTATATATGTTGGTAAAATATCTGGTGAAAATACAATAAATATAAATCTTGATGTGGATAATCAGCCGGTGTTTTTATCGGTAAATATTGAAAATGATTTCCCGGCTTTTTTGAACATTTTTATCAAAAATGCCGGGAAAAATTCTGAAATTCGTGGTCATATTTTATTAAAAAACAAATCAGATTTATCGGTAAAAATTATCGGTGAACATACCGCGCCAAATACTGGTATTTTATTGCAGACAAAAATAATTGGGTTTAAAAACAGTTTCTCGCGAATATCTGGAACCGCAATTATACATAAAGACTGTGAAAATACCACATCTGATATCAGATTTTCCGGTCATACAACAGATAAATCTGCAAAAATACGATTTATACCTGCACAAAGAATACAATCTGTCCCGAAAATTGCCGAACATAGTGCATATATGTTTCATATAGACGACGAACAGGAAAATTATTTACGCAGCGGTGGTTTATCGGGTGCCGAGGTAAAAGATGTCGCGGTTGAATCATTTATAAATGATTTTAGTTTATTTTAATAAAAAAAAGCGGTAAAAACCGCCATTTTTTATGTACCAAAACCAGGGTTATTTTCTTTTAAACCCTTGTTTAGCCTTGAACTTCGGATTATCAGGATCAATCAGGACAACTTGCTTACCACGACGAACCTGTTTAATATTTCCGCGTTTTTTCCATGCCTTTAAAGAACTTAAAAACTTCATATCTTTATCCTTTTTGCAGGGCTATTATAAACACTTTTTAACAAAAATCAAATAATATATTATTTTTTTGTTGTTATTATTTAGCCTGTTGAAATTGTTGAATTTTGAATTTCAACACCGTTTTTAACAATTTTTTACCAATTTTTAGCCGATTTTATAAAAAATGTTGAAAAAATTACCAGGTAAAAACATGTTGATAAAATCAGTATTTTTCAACATTTTAAACAATTTTATGTTTTTGTTTTTTATGCTTGTTGAAAATTGTTGAAATTGTTATAATAAAATCGTCCATGGAGGGATTTTTAATAAAATGAAGCAACAAGTGTTGAAAGCTTTGGCGAATCCGTCGCATTTGTTTTATGTACCGTACAGTTTGGCGGTGCTGAATTTCATGGTACAATTCGTTATTTTTATTATTTTATATACTGTTGGTATTTTTGTTATTGGTATGGAAAATGTTAATGATTATTTAAATCCATTGTATTTTTTAATATCTGTGGTTATTGTTCATATGATTTTAGCACATTTTTCAAAACGCGACCCGCAACTTGGTCAGATACTTGTTGCAAAAATACAAATGATAAAAAATAAAATTCCACGGAGATTAACCGCATGATAGATAATTTTTTTAATTATTTTGCCGGTGCATCTTTTTCAGGAACTATGACATTGACAATCATGGTTGTGGCAATAATTTTTGTTTTTATCGCGTTGATGATATATATACCAACGATTGTTAAACATGTTTTTCCAAAGTTTGGATATAAACATTATTCACAATATATCCCATTCAGAACGGTTTATACTGATAATTCTATTGAACTGGATGATGGTTGTTTAGTTCGTGTCTATAAGGTTTCAGGTGTTCAGACTAGCATGCAAACAGAAGAACAAAGGGCAAAATTTTTAGATTTGCGGGCGCAATTATTTAATCAAATTCATGATCCGAATGTTGTTTTGCGATTTTTTACAATTCGTGATGCCGCCGGTGAAAATACTAACTATGAATTTGATCAACCTGTTTTACAAAAGATTTATGATAAATGGCATTCCCAGGGATTAAAGATATTTTTAAATAATTATTATATTGTGTTGTCTGTGCGTGGAAATAATACACGGGAAAAATTAAATCAATATGGTAATTATATTGAATCTATACTTGCACCATATAATCCGCATGTTTTAAAAAATGATTCGCGTGATAATATGGCAAAGTTTTTTGGTCGTATATTTTCACCAATTACAAAACCATCACCAGAAAAATGTGATGAACAAATAACAGATGTCACAACTGTTGATGATGTTGAATTTTTATCAGATGGTTCGGTTAAATATATCAGTGGTACACGTGAATATTACGCATCATTGGTTTCATTTCGTGCGGCACCAGATTATTTGGACGAAGATTTCTTTGATTCGGTAAATACAATTCAGACAGAAATGATTTGTATGAACGGCTTTAAAATTATGACCGCCGGTGATGTTGATGCAATAATTCGTCAGCGTCGCAGTGTCGCGGCAAAAGAAAACGATTCAACCGAAGAACAGATTTCAAGTGCTGAATCGGTTATGGATGAAAATGTTTCAGGTAATCAAACACTGGTTAATTACTATCCATTATTTTTAATATTTGGAAAATCGCGTGAAGAATTGACCGAATATGTTGATGAATTCAAGAAAATTTCCGCATCATTTGGTGTATCGCCGGTTGTTGAAAATTTCGCAACAAAGGTTTCGTGGTTTTCAATGATACCGGGGTTTGATACTTTCCCGCGTACATTTAAAATGTTATCGCGTGCAGCGGCAATTAGTATCCCAATGTCCAGTACACCACGTGGTGTTGCAAATTCAGACTGGGGTCCGGGACCATTGGTTGTGTTTCCAACCGCCCAAGGAACACCATACCAATTCCAATTCCATGTTTCTGATAAACCGGCGGCGGTTGCGCATACACTGACAATTGGTCCAACCGGCGGTGGTAAAACAACATTATTTTCATTTTTAATTGCACAATCTTTGCGTCATCCAAAATTAAAAGCGTTTTTCTTTGACCGTAATAAAGGCGCAGAAATATTTACATTGGCGGTCGGTGGAAAATATATAACTATGCAGGGTAAAGAAAAAACAGAAAAATCATTTTTAACACATTTAAATCCGTTAAAAATGCCGGATACTGTTGCAAATCGTGCTTTTCTGCGTCGGTGGTTTGCGATGATTTCTGAACAATCCGATGCAAATTCTGCGGATGAAATTGCGCGTGCAGTTTCGGTGAATTTTGATTATTTGTCTGAAAAAGACAGAATGTTAAAAAATCTTTGGGAAAGTTGTTTTTCATCGTCTGGTAATATGCGCGCTGCATTAAAGAAGTGGGTTGACCCGTTGCAATATGGTGAAATATTTAATGAAGAAACAGATACACTGGATTTACAGTCGCGTTTAACAACATTTGATTTTACCGATATATTACAAGATACTGTATTGGCACCGGCGGTTATTTCATATATATTACACCGAATAAATAATACAACGGTTTCAGGTGGAAATCCGTCACTGATTATGATAGATGAAACCGCGCCAATGTTGGAAAATAAAATGTTCCGCGATAATTTTATTACCGGTCTGCAAGAAGGTCGCAAAAATCGTCAGGCATATATGGTCGCATTCCAACGGGCGAATGTTTTAGATAAACTGGGGATTGGTGATGTTGTTCGTGGCCAGGCACAAACAATTATGTTTTTCCGTAATCCGGCGGCCGATGCATCAGATTATGAACATTGGAATTTAAATCCATTAGAAATGGCGTTTATCCAGGGCAAAGCATATCCAAACCTGAAACGCGCGGTATTATTATCGCGTCCGGTGACAAATGAATCGGTAATTTTGAATACCGAACTTGGTGGACTTGGAAATTTATTACGGTTGTTTGAATCTGGTCGTTCATCGGTATTACTGGCCGAAGAATTATATCGCCAATATGGTTCTGCGTTTGTTGCGGAATATTTGAAAAAGCAGGGTGCCGGCGATTTGTAATATGATTAAAAAGATTATATTTTTATTATTATTACCATTTTCATCTTTTGCCGGCGATGAATGTATAACATATAAACAAATACCAAATATAAAAATAAAAAATCCACGATATAATATGGAAGTAGTTCAACCAAATGAACCGATGAATATTTTTCATGGAACGGTCTTGGCAACATTGATTGAAGACTATGATATTTCGGTTGATATTGTTGCAACAAATGGCGGATATTGTGTTGTATTAAAAAATATAGATGCATTGGTTGGATACACCGATTTCTTGGTAAAAATAGATAAATCACACAAAAGTAATTCGTGTTCATATAATGCGATATTAAATCATGAAAAACAACATATTAACGCGTATTTATCGGTCACCGATGATTTAAATTCAGATATAAAAAGTTCAATATTTAATGCCGCTAATTCAATAATGCCGATGTTTACACAAAATTATAATGATATAGATTTTTTAATAGAAAATATAAATTATGAAATTCGAAATCATCCAGAAGTTGTACTGATAAAACAAAAGATAAATGCCGCCCAAGAAATACGCAATAAACGCATTGACCAAAACGAAGATAATAGCGAATTAAAATCGTGTTTTTTTATTAGTTAAATTCTATCTATACACCGGATTCCGGTGTATAGATAGAATAAACAAAAATACTGTATTTTGTATTTTTAGAAAATTCGTGGTTGTGCAGTGTGTGCAGTTCCCGAGCCGAATTGTTGGAAATTGGGTAAGAGATTGATAGAGTGAAAAAGTATTTAAATGTTGAAAAATAAAATACATTGGAATATAGTCATGTTATATTGAATGGGAGTTTATTATGAAAAAAAAAGATACTTTTTCTGATTTGTTCCAACCACAAAGAATGCAAGGTATATCATTAAACAATGAATATTCGATAAATGCTATTTCAAAAAATACTCAAGATATACCAGATATGGCACGCCTGCTTGTTCGTATTTCTGATATTCTATGGATAATAGTTATTTTATTAATAATTAATTTATTTATTTAATTAAATTATATGTATAACAAGTTCAAAAGTGGTGAATTTTCGCCACTTTTTTTATTTCAACTTTTGAACTTTGTGTAGGTGTTAGAAAATAAACAAAAACTTGCCCCGGTGGGCAAGTTTTGAAACTTTGGTTGCGGGTGGTGTGCAGTTCTCGAATTAATAACTATATGGATTTAATAGCATTTGGACACGAAATACAACTTTTTAAAGATAAATTAGGTTTACCAAATTTACATTAAATATGCTTGTTCCGAATCGAATAAATTAGTAATATTTTCGCGTAAAGGATTAGAAAATGAAATTTAATGTATATTGTGATGAATCTTATCAAGACTGTATGAAAGGTAATCATGATGTTCAGTATATGGTAATAGGTAGTATTTGGTTACCAAAAGAAAATGTTGAAAAATTAAAATCAGAAATAAAAAATTTAAAACAAAAACACAATTGTTTAGGTGAACTAAAATGGGCCAAAGTTTCAAAGTCAAAAATAGATTTTTATAAAGAAATTATAGATTTGTTTTGGGCATATGGAAATACATTACGTTTTAGATGCATAACAGTCGATAAAACTAAGATACTTTGGGAAAAGCATGATAATTATCCAGAACTTGCTTTTTATAAATTTTATTATCAAATGATTATCCATTGGATTGAAATAAATAATGAATATAGTATTTATTGTGATAAAAAAATAAATAAGCAAAAGAATCGATTATCTATATTGAAAGATTTTTTAGCGAAAGCCAATATTTTTGCAACCATAAAGGGTGTTTATGCTGCGGAGTCTAGAGATTTAGTATTATTGCAATTTGCTGATTTTTTTATAGGTTTAACTGCGGCTAAAGTAAATCATACTGTTCTTAATAATAGTCCAAAGATGATTTTAATAAAGTATCTTGAAGATAAACTTGGTCGTGAAATTCAAGAAACATACAGAACGGAAGTAAAATTTAACGTGTTTAATATAAAATCTGGTGGAGGTTGGTAATTATGAAGCGTCCATCAATGGTTATATATAAAACCGAAGCAGAATATTTAGAACATTATAAGAGAGTATATTGTAGAAACCAGATATATACACCAGATAACATCAGGGTATATTTTAGTGCAGAACGTTTTAATCATGCTTTTTTTGAAGGTAAAATTAAGGCAAAAAATTTCAGTTTTGCACGTGCAAGATTTATAGATTGGATAAAATACACTCTTGAAAGTCCTGAGTCGGAATTATACCAGGGGTATTGTAGTGATACAAAAAGTATAATGCCCAATAGGCGAGTTGCGATGGTGAAAAACGACAAGTACGTAGTAGTGATAGAAATGTTTTATAAAGCCGAGATACTATGTGCTCAATTTAAAACAGCTTTTTATGCTGATAACAAACATACATATAAAAGCATACAAAAATCACCTAAATGGACGATTGAAGACTGCAAAAAGTGTTTAAATCCAGAAGCAAAATAAAAACGGGGAGCTGATTTGCTATGCTGGCCCAGTCTCCCCAAAAGCCTCGGTATATTCTCGACCATTGGTCAAGACCCAAATTGAAGGTTTATTCCTAAACCTCGCTTGGATTATAACACAAATCATTTAATTTTACAATAAAAAAGTGAAAAAAGACTTGACTTTTAAAAATACACACTTTATAGATGTGTTGTTTTTAGTATAATTGCTTGTTTTTTCTTATAAAACATTAATAGAAACACTTTAAATATTTCGTGTGTTATGAAACTTAATATATAACAATTAGCAAAATTTAAATAAAAAAATAAAAGTTAAATTTTGACCAACATCTTGATTTTTTTAGTTGAATAATTTAATATAAAGGTGTTTAAAAAATAGGTTAAAAATGAAAAGATTTTTTACATTGTTTTTTGTATGTTTGTTGACCGCGTGTTCTTCTAATGAACAATATGATTGCCATATTATCATAAAATATTACGATTGGACACGAGAAAAATTATGCGATGCTCCCTGTGATGAATGGAAAATCATAGAATCTTCTATAAAAGAAAGAATTGAAGAAAAACACGAAATTGTTTCTAGTAAAGAATTAAAACAATTTGTGCAATCTAAATACGACAATATGGATTTTGTTAATTCTGCGGATAAATATTTTACAGACAAAACAGGAAAACAACCGATGCAGATTATAAAATTGGATTGTAAAAAATTATGATAATAAAAAATTAGTTATACTTATTTCGTATCATTTAGTTCAAAAGTGGTAGAAAAATAGCAGTTTTCAAAAATCTAACTTTCGAACTTTCTGCATATATTATAAATCCAACAAAAAACCGCCCTAAAATGAGCGGTTGCAAACAGTGGTTGCGGGGGATGGATTTCGCTAGCTCGGCACATTATGTGCCGGCTGTGCGCAAATTTGTAGTTATTCGAACTTCACTATCGTTCGTTCTTATATACAAATTTTGAACCGGCAACTGCGTTGCGGGTCACAAACCACAGACCACAACAAGATTTAAACAAAAAATACACCATATTGGTGCATTTTTTATTTAAACTGGTTGCGGGGGATGGATTTGAACCACCGACCTTCAGGTTATGAGCCTGACGAGCTACCGGACTGCTCTACCCCGCGATAAACAGGTATATTATATATTACCTTTTTAATATGTCAAATTTTTTTCGGATTTTTTGGATTTTTTTATTTTTTTATCATTTGATTCCGTTCCTAATGGGTACTTGAAAAATGCTTTTTTTATTGCTAAACTCTGTCATAGGTATAGATAGGTTTTTTTGTATAATGTTGAAAAAATCATGCAAATTTATCTGGGGAAAAATCCTGGAAATTGGAATTTTTCAATGGATTGCTGCCGCAGTTATGGCGGTGTTGGTATGGTTTATTTATTTAACATCGCGCAGATATTATGAAAATTATGAAATTTTTCGGAAATATAAGCATAAACCGGCGGTTTTTGTATTCTGGCATGGGCGCAGTATGATGTTGTCGCCGTTTGTGTTCCTTAATGGAGTACGGACATATGCGGTGGCAAGTCGTCACAAAGATGGGCGTTTGATGGCAAAATTACAGCATTTTTTTGGTCTTGGTGCGATTTATGGGACATCCGATGATGGTGGTTTATCGGTTCTGCGCAAGGGGGTACGGAAACTGCGGCGTGGCGATAGTTCAATATGTATAACACCCGATGGACCAAATGGGCCGTCGTTGCGGGTTCAAGATGGGGCATTGTATTTTGCAAAAATGACCGGGGTGCCGATTATCCCAGTTTGTTTTTCGGCATCACATGTTTGGATGCAGAATCGTTGGGATAGGTATTTGTTGGTCTATCCGTTTACAAAGATAAAGTTTAATATCGGAGACCCAATTTTTATAGATTCAAAAATTTCTGAAAAAGATTTTGAATTGGCACGCAAAAATTTAGAAAAAATTATGATAAAACAACTGCGTGATTTAGATTCAGAATTTAATATAAAACCGGCTGAACAAGATTTAAATGCTATGGATTTTGTCAGTGCAAATAAACAAAAATTAAAAAAAGGATAGGATTACTATGAAAACACCGTGGTGGTTTTTACATAAAACTCTGTTGGCTTTTTTGTTGCTGCCGGTATCATGGGTTTATTATATTGCGTCACGCGTGGTTTATGGCTGGCGGCGGCTGTTTGCGTATAAATCGCGTCGCAAGATAATTTGTGTTGGTGGAATTTTTGCCGGTGGTGTCGGAAAAACACCAATTGTGCGTGTAATTGCAAATCGTTTAGATGCGCCGGTTGTTATGCGTGGCTATAAACGGACGGCACATACAGGAAATATTGGTGACGAAGCGATGATGTTAATGTCTGACGATATTTCGGTGCATGTCGGTGACAGAAAAAGCAATATTATATTATTAAATCGCCAGAAAGATGATACACCGATTGTGATGGATGATGGACTGCAAAATCCAGGTATAAGGAAAGATATTTCAATTATTGTTTTTGATGAAAGTCTTGGTTTTGGAAATGGTTTTTTGTTGCCGGCGGGACCATTGCGTGAACCAAAATCACATGTTAAAAATGCCGATGCAATTATTGTTATAAAAAAAGATAAAGTTCGTAAAAATTTTAAACTGCCGGATGATATACCGGTGTTTTATGCAAAAAATAAAAATATTATGCCATATCATAAAAATAAGAAATTGGTTGCGTTTGCGGGTATTGGATATCCAAAGAAATTTTTTAATTCACTGGATAATGTTGTTGCGTCACGTTCATTTTCAGACCACTATCAATATACAAAAGAAGATATTTTAAATCTGAAAAAAATTGCAAAGAAAAAAAATGCGGATTTGGTGACAACCGAAAAAGACTGGGTACGGTTGCCGGATGATGTTCGTGATGATATAAAATGTGTAAAACTAGAAACAGTACTGGATGAAAAATTCTTTGATTGGTTAAAGGAGAAATTAAATGCCGACAATTAAAAAATCTGTAAGTTTTTCTGGTCGTGGAATTCATTCGGGTTTGCCGGTAAATATGGTTGTAAAACCATCGGGAACATATGGAATTTTTTTTAAACGCGTTGATTTAGATAATGATTTGATACCGGCACGTTTTGATTTTGTATGTGATACAAAAATGCGGAACACAACAATTGGCAAGAATGATGGTGCGCATGTGAAAACAATAGAACATTTAATGGCGGCATTATTTATGGCCGGCGTTGATAGTGCGATAATTGAAATAGATGGACCAGAAACCCCGATTCTGGATGGCAGTGCGGTTGAGTTTTACAAACATATAATTACCGCAGGTATCACAGATGGAAAATTAAAAAAGATTATTGTGCGCCAACCTATTGTTGTTAAGGCGCATGAAATTTTGCGTGAATTACCAATACTTACGCGTATAAAATTGTTTTTTATAAATTTGTTGTCACATCGGCGTTCGGATGGATTTGTTAAATTATCACCATCAGATAATAATTCGTTGAATATAAATGCAACACTGGTTTATCGTGAACCAATTATTGGTTGCCAGAGTTTTTCATATTCGTACGATACATCACAAAAATCTGTTCAAGATTTTGTAAAAAATATTGCACGGGCGCGAACATTTGGAAAATATTCAGAATGGGAATACCTGAAAAAACATAATATGGCACGCGGTGCAGATGAAACAAATGTTATCGCATTGAATGATTCTGGTGATGGTACATTAAACAGTTTGTTTTGGCCTGATGAATTTGTACGACATAAAATCATAGACGCAGTTGGTGACATGTTTACATCTGGGGGAATTGTTATTGGAAACCTTGAATCATACAAAGGCAGTCATGCGATGAATAATCTTGTGTTAAGAAAATTATTCAGTAATAAAGATAATTATGATATAGTTGACGCATAAAGGTGGAATAAAAAATGAAAAAAATACTAGTATTATCATTGTTGATGTGTGGGTGCAGTGGATATATTCAGAATGAAAATGGCAGTGAAAATATAAAGAAGTTAGATTCTAAACCAAGTAATTGCACAATGCTATATAAAATTGAATCAGATGTTTCGGTTTATGATCGTGGTGACGCATTGCGATATTTAGAAAATCGTATTTCAGACCAAGAAAATCCAGGTAATGCATATTTTATTGTTAGTGAACGTATGCGCCAGAACCCCAGTGCGATATTTGGTCCAAAAAATACTTTTATACTTGTTGCAAATGTTTATGATTGTCCAGATATATAAAATATTAAAACCGTTTGATAAAAACGGTTTTTTATACTGGAATTATTTTATCGTTTTGTGTTATAATGATTGCATATAAAACCAGAGAGAGAATTTGTCAAAACAATATGTACAAATTAAGCGTAAAAAATATGCGGCGGGCTTGCTTTGGCAACCGCTGGTTTCGGGTTTTACACCGCGTACATATGCATATAAATTGGCGCGCGGAATTGACCGGCGATTAAACCTGTATATTGCATATAATAATATGATTGGATTGGGCGCACGTGTAAACGGACTGCGTTCGGGAATGCCGTCGGTTGCAAACGAAATAATAGAGGCTTTGCCGGGGTATTCATCTATGCTCTGTGCGTTTAAAATTGATGGAAAGTTTGTTCTGGTTGCGGTAAGAAACGGTGTTATATTACAGGATTTGTTATTTGAAGACGAAACCAAGGCACGCGAAAAATATGCAGAGTTAGCAGAAATACCAGATTGGAATGCCTTGTTCGCGCCGGCATCATGGGGTATGCCACGTGCGGTTGAACGAAATTTATCCGATTTGTTGTTTGGTAATACACATGGTTCATTGCGTTTAATAAATCGTTTTGGTTCAAATCTTGTTTCGGTATTATTGCTGGCGTTGTTTGTGTTTTTGTTTTTGTTTGTTTTTCGTGATTCAATAAATGAAATGTTTGCACCAAAACCCCAGGTTGCAAAAATAGACCCAGAATTACAGGCAGAATATAAACGCCAAATAGAAGAAAAAAATAAAGAATTAGACGCAATGTATAATATGCGTCCAGAACCAGAGCCGTTGGTTATGCCGTTTGAATCTTTACCAGATGCAATGGAACGGGCAGATGTTTGTTATCGTGCAATTGGATTTTTAATGCAACAGGTGACAGGATGGAACCAATCATCGGCCGAATGTGGTGAAACACACGCATTTGCAACATTTAAACGGTCGTTTGGAACATTGGATGATTTTTACGCGATTGCAGAACAAATTATGCCGGGTGTTTTTGTTCAAGAGATAAGTGAGAATGAAATACTGGTTCGTGCAAAATTACCAGAACGCGTTCTTGGATATTCGCGTGATAGTCGTGATCCGGATACATTGGTTCGTGAATTAACCAGTCGTTTCCAGGCGGTGAATTTAGATGCAAATATGACGGTTGTGGTTGATGTTATTTCAAACCAATCACAATCCCAGGAAATTTATGTTGCAGAAATTTCGGCGGAATCTAAATTGGTGCCGGAACAATTCATGCAAATATTTGACGGCTTTGGTGGTGTATATATGACAAAGGTCACATGGAATGTGGCAAGACGAACATGGAACTATGAGGTGATAATCTATGCAAAATAAAATAAAATCAATATTGATGTGTGTTGCGATTATTTTCGGTTTTATGCCGGTATGTCGCGCAGAATTTGATGAAACATTTGTTGATGTTGCAGATAATATTGAAGTAAATGATGTTGCCGCAAACGAAGAATTCTCGGCCGATGCGATTGAAGAATATCAGATAGAAGGATCGCTGTTTCAACAAATAACAGAGTTAGAACAGGAAAAAGTCCTGATGCAATTGGAAAAAGAACGTGCACAATTAAATCTGGATTTGGACAGGTTGGCGGCCGAAAAAATAAAGTTGAATATGGAAATAGATACTTTATCTGGTCGTGCAGAACAGCAACAACAAGAATTTGAAACCGAACGCATGCGTTTGGAAACCGAGGCAAAACGATTAGAACGCGAAAAAGAGGCGTTGGATAACAAAGAAATTGAACCGGCACAAACCGCAGATAAAAGTTATATTGCAGAAGAAAAAAAACAAGAAACAGAAATAGATAAAAGTTATAAACTGTTAAATGTTTTCGGTGCCGGCAGCCAATTGCAAGCAACCGTTCAGGAATTGTCAAGTGGTCAAAACAAGCGGTTAACAGTTGGTAAAACATTGGATGGATACAAGGTAAAATCTATATCGTTGGATGATGGTGTTGTATTTGTCAAAGATGGTGAAACATATACATTAAATATAGGTAGTAAAAACTAATGTTCGGCATCGCAAATGAAAGAACGACAAGATATTTTGGACAATGTGCCTGATTCAAAAAAACCGTCTGTGCCGGTCGGACTGCAACATGCAGATAATAAAGAAATCATAGAATATCTGTTTTCGGAAAATAATCATTTGTTGACGGCACCAGGTGGTGAATTTGAATTACCAAAAGATACCCAGAGTTTATTAGCGTACTTTTCCGGTGGTTGTATAATTGTTTCGCGGACACATCGTTATGATGGACGCGTGCTGGCATTCATAGATTTATTAAAACGAAAAAACCGTCCTTTGCGTTTGCCGTTCTATGCGGATTTGGGTTTGGTGTCGGCAATATATAAATTTTATGAAACAAAACTTGGTGATACAAGTCGTTCGCGGGTTGATTACAACAACCAAATGCAAAAAGACTTTGTTGATATTATCGCCAAGGCCGCGGCACAAAAAGTTTCAGATATTCATATCAAGGTCGCAGACCAGACAACAATATTCTTTCGTATAGATGGCAGTATGCAACCTGTTTTAGAATTTAATTCTGGATGGGGTGAATCGTTTGTTCGTGCGGCATTTGCATCGGCCGATATTTCAAATGCTAACTATGCCCAGAATGAATATCAATCTGCACAAAAAGACGGACGCACACCATTACGCGGAACAAAAGACTTATATTTACCGTCGGGTGTGTTGGGTATTCGTATGCAATTTAATCCAGTTGCCTTTGGTTCACGTTATGTTGTTATGCGATTGTTGTATGATAACCCATCTGAAAACATAACAACAGACCAAGAATTTGGAAAATATGAACAAAAATTATTACGGCGTTTGCGTTCATTTCCAACAGGTCTTGTTGTTGTTGCCGGTCCGACCAGTTCTGGTAAGTCAACAACGCTGGTGCGTAATATGGCACTGATGTTGAAAGAACACCATTATGAAATAAACCTTATTACTGTGGAAGACCCTGTTGAACAAAAGATTTTTGGCGCAAACCAGATTCCGGTTATAAATACATTAAACGAAGAACAGCGTGAAAACGAATATACCGAGGCATTGGCTGCCGCGTTGCGCAGTGACCCAGATACACTTATGGTTGGTGAAATTCGAACTTTGTCGGCGGCACAGTTGACGGTCAAGGGCGCACTATCGGGACATAATGTTTGGACAACATTGCATGCAAATTCTGCAATGGCGGCATTAGTAAGATTATTAGATATGGGTGTAGAGGCATTCAAATTAAAAGAAGAAACTATGATGCGTGGTTTGGTTTCAATGCGTTTGTTTAAAAGACTTTGTCCACATTGTCGCGAACGTTTGATAAATCATCCGGAATATCCCGAGTATGCGCGCGTTATGGATGCATTTGGTGAAATTGGATTAAAACAGGTTTATATGCGTGGTATGGGGTGTGAACATTGTGACGGAACCGGAACACATGGTCGTATCAAGGCCGGTGAAATAATTATCACAAACAGTGAATTTTTGCAACTGGCGTTATCTGGTAATACCGATGCCGCGGTAAAATATTGGCTTGAAGAAATGGATGGTCGCACATTAAAAGAGGCGGCATCTGCATTAATGTTGCAGGGCATAATTGGTGTTGATGAATTAGAGCGTTGGGTTGGTTTACTTGACAGACCGGGGGTATATTAAAAATGAATCAATTAGAAATTCTTTATGCAAAGATGGTTTGTCGATTCAGTAATGACAAACGCATTTCAATTTGGCGCAAATTGGTGTCATTATTAAAAAATGATTTTACATTGGTTAATGCGCTGAATCGTTTGCAGATGATAGAATCGCGTGGTGGCGCAAAACCAAATGAACCCTTTGCAATATGTATGCGTGAATGGGAAAAAAATCTTGAACGCGGTATGAGTTTTTCCGAGGCTACACGCGGATGGATACCCGCCGAAGAAACATTGTTGTTAACATCGGGAAACATGTCCAGTTTGATTGTCGCACTGGATAATGTTGGACATATAATTATGGCAAATAAAAGAATAGGGCGTGCCGTATTCAGCGCGATTGCATATCCATTATTGTTATTGGTGTTGGTGTTCGGAATAATTATTATGGTTGGTTTATATTTGGTTCCGCCGTTGGCCGAAGTTGCCGGTTCTGATATTGTATGGCGGGGTGGGGCGGCATCGTTGATATGGTTGTCAAGTATATCTGGAAAATATTGGATGGAATTTTCAGTAGTGTTTGGTGTGTTGTGTGTTTTAATTTGGTGGTCGTTGCCACGATGGTCGGGACATATTCGTGCGGCATTTGATAATTTGCCACCATGGAGTATTTATAAAATTCGTTTATCGGTTGGTTGGATGATGTCATTGTCTGCGATGGTTTCGGCCGGTGTCGCAATTCCTGATGCGATGCGCATGTTAGCAGATAATTCAAATCGCTATCTGCGAAATATATTAGATGAAACACTGCATTATATTGCGAATGGTGATAACCTTGGGGTTGCATTACAGAACACAGGTAAAAATTTTCCAAATTCTGAATTGATTGGAGATATGACAATTTATGCCGATATGAATGATTTTGATACGAATCTGACCACAATATCAAACGATTATCTGGAAAATTCGGTTAAGAAAATAGAGTCTTTGTCTGATACATTGAATACAATTGGAATATTGCTGATATCTGGTGTGATTGCGTGGATAGTTATGGGAACATTCCAAATGCAAGACCAGATAACAGCATTTCTTAGTTAGTGGTTAATACAATCTGGAATCATTTTGTAATTGTATATAATTCCAGAAAAACATTAACCACTTTATACCATAAACGGCAAGTTTTCTAATGTGCCTTCGGCAACGCGCAGGTTTACATCAATCATCATAAATACACAGTCCGGACTGGTGTTTGCTAAATTTGGATGGAACATATGTGTTGACAGCAAGTGGCTGGTATTTACAGAAATCTTGGTTATCAAATGGTCGTCGTCCAGCAATGTATAAATCGGGCCAATATCGCGTGGAACATTTTGTCCGATTTCGTGTTCGTTTTGTGGGCAACGCAGACCATCAAATAATGTTTTTATGCGGTTATCTATATCCGAACGCGGAACACCAATTATTTCTGGATGCAACATTTGGATATCCAACTCTGCAATAAGTTTTAGTTTCGGTGTAATAATCGGATTCCAATCTATACCACCGACATGACGGGTGATAATCGGACTTTTGGTTGCGTTTGGTGCCATATATTGGGTCAGTTTATCCCACGGCTGGTGTTCAACCAATTTCTTTAATTGTGGGTGAAATTGCATCCGAATATCAGATATGTGTTGCGCCCGTTTTTTTGGGTTTATTAAAATTTCCCCAAAATACAATAGTTTAAACTTCATTTTTTACCACCATTTTGTTTTAATACATATTCTTTAAATACCGATAAACCCATCGGATGAACTTTGAGAGCCTTTTTATCGCTGCCTATAATAACTTCGGTTCTGCGGTTATTAAAAACAACTTTTGTTTGTTTGAGTTTCATTTCGCGCATGGCTTTTTCAATAACATCTTTGGGCAATCCAAGTTCATCGACCAACTTTGTAGCCGTTAAAAAATCGGCCTTTTTAAAGGTTTTGGTTTCCGGACCTTTTATTTCTGTTAGACGTTTTCTGTCTTCTTTTGTTGCAAAAGTATCGAAACGCATATTTTCTCCTTTTTCTTTGACAATTATAGCATAATTTGCTATGTTTTTGGTACAAAAAAAGAAAGGATTTTTTTATGTCTGTAAATAATGAATATACCGGTGATTCCATTAAGGTTTTAAAAGGGTTAGAGGCGGTTAAAAAACGCCCAGGAATGTATATTGGTGATGTCGGCGAAGGTGGCGCCGGTCTGCATCATATGATTTACGAAGTTGTTAATAATTCTATTGACGAAGCAATGGCGGGTTATGCCGATACGGTCTATGTTTCGCTGAACCCGGATGGCAGTGCGACAATACGCGATAATGGTCGTGGTATGCCGTTTGATATAAATCATGAAACCGGGCGCAGTGCGTTGGAACTGATTATGTGTGAACTGCATGCGGGTGGTAAATTTGATAACGAAGGAAATGGTGCGTATAAGGTTTCCGGCGGTCTGCATGGTGTTGGCGTGTCGGTGGTTAATGCATTGTCTTCCTGGCTAGAGGTCAAAGTTTGGCGTGGTGATAAACAGGCCGAGATGAAATTTGCCGACGGTGTCCCGACAATGGATTTGAAAATTACAGAAAATAAAACAAATCATGAGCATGGAACCGAAGTGACATTTTTGCCATCATCCGAAACATTTGCATCAACCGAGTTTAATTTTGATACTCTGGAAAATTGGTTGCGTGAACAATCATATTTGAATGCGAATGTTCGTATTATTCTGGAAGATTTGCGTGGTGGTGAAAAGAAAGAACGCGAATTTCATTCAACCGATGGTTTGGCGGGATTTGCGACATATCTGGACAAGTCCAAAGAATTATTAAATCGCGACCCAATACAAATGATAAAAACAATTGATGATTCGTATATTGAAATTGTTTTGCAATGGACAACGGCATACACCGAAACATCGCTTTGTTTTACAAATAATATTCCAAACCGTGATGGTGGAACGCACTTGGCGGGATTTCGTGCGGGTTTGACACGTGCGATAAATAAATATATATCGGAACATAACACTAAAAAAGATATTAATTTGTCGGGGGAAGATTTCCGCGAAGGTTTAACCAGTATTGTTAGTGTGAAAATCCCAGATCCAAAGTTTGGTTCCCAAACCAAAGATAAACTGGTGTCCAGTGAAGTTCGCCCAATTGTTGAAAATACAACATCTGAATTATTATATCAGTATTTAGAAGAAAATCCGGCGACGGCAAAACTGATTGTTGATAAAATTGTAGAGGCCGCGACCGCGCGTGAAGCCGCCCGCAAGGCGCGTGAATTATCACGCAAAAAGACCGGTCCGGAACTTGGTGGATTGCCGGGTAAATTGGCGGGGTGCAGTGAACGCGACCCGGCAAAATGTGAACTGTTTATTGTAGAGGGGGATTCGGCAGGCGGTACCGCAAAACAGGGTCGTGACCGTAAAACCCAGGCAATTTTGCCATTACGTGGAAAGATTTTAAATGTTGAACGTGTGCGTTTTGATAAGATGTTATCATCAGATACGATTGGTGCGCTAATTACGACAATGGGTGCGGGTATCGGTAAAGATGATTTTGATGTTGAAAAAATGCGCTATCATAAAATTATTATCATGACCGATGCCGATGTTGATGGTCAACATATTCAGACACTTCTGATGACGTTTTTCTATCGGCATATGCCGGCGGCGATTGAACGCGGGTATATTTATGTTGCAAAACCGCCATTGTATGGTGTCACGCGTGGTAAACAGCAAATTTATATCCAAAACCAACGCGACATGGATGACTATTTAATGGACCAGTTGGCGACCGATGGTGTTGTTCAGATTGCGTCTGGCGCACAAATTTCGGGCGCAGATATGAAGCGTCTGTTGGATTTGGTGTTGGATATGCGAAATATTTTGCAACCGATGAATCATATTATGCCACTGCGGTTTGTAGAGGCATTGGCACTGAACCGTGTGTTTGATAATGAATCGGCGGATAACTGTGCGGCGGCGGCAAAAATGCTGGATGCCCAAGAATTAGAATTTGAACGTGGTTGGAAAGTGTTAGTGGACGATAATGGTATTACAATTACCAGAACACTGCGCAGTGTGACCGAACAATATGTTTTGTCGCGTGAACGTTTGAATTCACCGGAAATCAACGCGTGGCGCCGTATGCCCGGTCGTGAAGAACTGATGGATACTTTTTCACAGCCCACAACACTTACCGTCAAAACAAAATCGCAAAAGATTTGGGGGGCATTCAATTTGCTGAATACTGCGTTTGAATATGCCAAGACCGGATTAAAGATTCAGCGCTATAAAGGTTTGGGTGAAATGAACGCCGAACAATTATGGGAAACAACAATGGACCCGAATCACAGAAGTTTATTCCAGGTCACCGTGAACGATGCGTCCCAGGCGGATGCGGTTGTATCTATGTTGATGGGTGATGTTGTTGAACCGCGTCGCGACTTTATCGTTGAAAATGCACTGGATGCAAATTTGGATGTGTAATGTTTGATGCAAAATGGTTCTTTGATTTAGAGAAAAAAATAAAAGATTTGGGCGCAGATTCTGATGCCCAATCTTTTGATGAGATTCGCGATATGTTGGCAAACCCACGGCGGTTTACACCCGATGAATTTGCGGAAATGTGTGCCTATGTTATTTTGGCAGGGGGCTTTTCACAAAAAACTGCAAAGCGAATTCATAAAAACATAATGGAATATATTTATATAAATGGTGCGAATTTTGATGTGATTTTTCAAATGTTTCATAATAAAAATAAGGTGTCGGCAATTTGTAAAATTTGGGAAAATCGTGCAGAATTTTGCGATGGGTTTTATAAATGTGCTGATGATAATGCGCGGCTGAAATATTTGGCGACTTTGCCACATATTGGAAAAATAACCGCAAATCACCTGGCGCGAAATTTGGGTGTTGATGTTGTTAAATATGATGTTTGGATTCGCAGGTTAGGGGCGCAATACGGCGGAATCCGCTGTACAGACGAATTGACAGATGAAATAAAAACGGCGTGCGACGATATGTTCGCGCATTTGGTGCGTAAAACAGGTCTTCCGCGCGGATATATTGATGTGGTATTGTGGAAAGCATTGCAAATAGGTTTAATAAAATTATAGGGTTTGGTGGAAATGGATGTAAAAATAGAGGAATCGTGGAAACGCGCGCTGGCGGATGAATTTGATAAAGATTACTTTATAAAACTGACCGATTTTGTGCGGGGGGAATATTTGGCAGGTAAAAAAATTTATCCAGCGGCAAAAAATATTTTTAATGCATTTAACCTGTGCCCATTTGATTCTGTGCGTGTCGTGATTATCGGCCAAGATCCATACCATGAACCGGGTCAGGCACACGGTCTGTGCTTTTCGGTCCCTGATGGAATTACGCCGCCACCATCATTGGTCAATATTTATAAAGAAATTGAATTGGATTTGGGGCGTCCCAGCCCAACACATGGTGATTTAACATCCTGGGCGCACCAGGGTGTGTTGTTGTTGAATTCTACATTGACGGTTGCGGCGCATCTGGCGGCATCGCACGCGGGGCGCGGTTGGGAACAATTTACCGATGCGGTAATTCGGGCATTGTCTGCGCGTGATGGTTTGGTTTATATGCTCTGGGGGGCATACGCGCAACGCAAAGCAGAATTTGTTGACGAAACGAAAAATTTGATTTTGAAAAGTGTGCATCCATCGCCATTGTCGGCGCATCGCGGATTTTTTGGTAATCATCATTTTAGTCGCGCAAATGAATATATTGTCGCCCATGGTGGAAAACCAATAGAGTGGTAAAATCATAATTAAAAATTATATGTTATCCCGATGCCGTAAAATGCATATGAATGGTTTTGTGGTGCGGTGTTTGCGTTGGAAAAATGTTGCATATATAATTCTAGGCCCCATTTTTTATCTATATGCCAACCGGCGGTGACCTTGAATTGAAACAATAATTTTGCACCAAGTCGTTCATTTTCTTCGGCCTGTAATCCAATTCCGGCACCACCCGTCAGGTAATATTTGCAAAAATCTAATATCATTACATCACCAGATATGAACAGAATCGGGGTTATAAAATCGCCCCAATCCCATCCATATTTATGTCCAAAACCAATGGTTTGCGCTAAGTTTATAGACTGACGCGCAGGAATGCGAAAAAATGTTGTTGGCTGGGAATACTGTAATTGCGCAATAAAAAACGGAACAAATTTCCCGGGCGGCGGCAGTATAAAACCATTATCTATGCCCTGGGCAAGATTAAAAGCGAATTGGTTTTTATAGTGTCCGGTAAAAGGACTGAATTTGCGCGGTGTGGCAAATGCAGGGCACGAAATTAAAACAGCAATAATTGTGCATATTTTTTTCATTTTTATAAGTTTGGCTTTGTATATATAATATTACAAGTCGCACCGTGTTTAAAATTGGAACGAAATCATATATTTGTGCCGAATTATGGAAATACTTGCATTTGAAAAATTGTCTGTTATAATGACACGGTCTTTTGGCGGCGTAGCTCAGTGGTAGAGCAGAGGAATCATAATCCTTTGGTCAGGGGTCCGAATCCCTTCGCCGCTACCAAAAATTCAACCCCGATTTATTCGGGGTTTAATTTTTGATATTGGGATTTGGACACCGGCACAGGGGTCCGAACCGTAGCAAAAAGGCGGAATAACGCCGGTCCACCGAAGTTTTAACGAAGGTGGATTTTGCAAGGTGGCGAAGCAATCCCTTGTGCGGCTACCAAAATTCAAACCGGGATGTGCCCGGTTTTAATTTTTGTATAGTCGCGAAATAGAAAATGCCGGCGTTTTCGCCGGCGTTTTTTACATTTGTTCGATTGCCCAGTTTTTTAGTTCTGTATCGGAAACACTGGTTGAAAACCGTTTTCCATACAAAACTGTTGCATTTGGAACCAATGATTGTATGATTTCACCCGAATTTCCGATATCGCTGGAACCGGATGTTGCGAACGGAATAATTGTTTTCCCGGCAAAATCATAACTTTCCATAAATGTATCTATTATTGATGGTTCGCGTCCCCACCATATTGGAAAACCAATAAAAACGGTTTTATATTGTGCAAAATCATCAATTTTTGATGCGATTTCTGGTCGTGAGTTTCTGTCCGCCATTTCAACCGAAGAACGACTTTTGTCGTTTTGCCAATTTAAATCGTCATCTGTATATATTTGTGCAGGTTTTATTTCAAATAAATCAGCGCCGATTTCGTTGGCAAGTTTTTCTGCTATTGTTTTTGTATTTCCGGTTGCGCTAAAATATGCAACTAACACTTTATTATTTGTCATATTTGATTCCCCTGTTTTTATAAATAACAGTGTAAAAGTAATCACCGCGATTAAACACGCAATAATAATATATAAAAATTTTTTCATTTTAAAGTCCTTTTTATTTTAAGTTTGTTTTGAAAAATTGTTCAAGTTTATCAAATGGTATTTTTTCCATGTTATCATACAAATCAACATGATTTGCGCCGGGAATAATTAACAATTCTTTATTGTCACCGGTTAATTTTTTAAATGCGTCTTCACTGAAATAACGGCTGTGCGCTTTTTCCCCGTGCACCAGTAATATTGGACTGCGAATTTCATTTGCGTACTGCAATATCGGCATATTTATAAACGATAAAGAACTGGTTTTATTCCATCCGCCATTTGAATTCAATGACCGTTTATGATATCCGCGTGGTGTTTTGTAATACGCATAGTAATCTTTCACAAACTGTGGCGCATCATCGGGCAGGGGGTCAACAACACCGCCGGCCAATTCGTATTTACCATTTTTATAATCTGTTGTTCGTTGGTTGTTAAGTGCGGTTTTGGTTGCAAATCTGGCATCGGCATTATTGTCGGTATCAAAGTATCCGTTTGCAGTTATGCGTGTCATGTCATACATAGTTGATGCGACGGTCGCTTTGATTCGTGTATCCATTGCGGCGGCATTTATCGCCATTCCACCCCAACCACAAATTCCAATAATACCTATTTTTTCTGCATCAACATCTGGTCTGGTTGAAAGATAGTCAACCGCCGCAGAAAAATCTTCGGTATTTATATCGGGTGATGCAACATTGCGAACATTACCGTCGCTTTCACCGGTAAATGATGGGTCAAATGCCAAGGTTATAAAACCACGCGCCGCCATTTCTTGGGCGTATAGACCGGATGATTGTTCTTTGACCGCCCCAAATGGACCAGATACAGCGATTGCCGGCATTTTTTCAGATGTTTTGTTCTTTGGAATATATAAATCACCGGTTAATTCAATCCCATAACGATTGTGAAAATGCACCTTTTGTGTAATGACAGCGGAATTTTTTGGAAAGACATTATCCCATTTATTACACGGAATAAGAAAATAACCAATTATTCCTAGTGCGATTATTACAATTAAAATTGACCATTTCATGGCAGACTCCTTTTTTTAGAATATGATAAAAGTTGTGTGTGTTTTATACAAGAAAAAATATTATTCGTATCTTAAACTGTCTATTGGGTTTAATTTTGCGGCTTTGATTGCCGGCATTACACCAGATGCCAATCCGACAACAATCGCGACCGATATTGAAACAATAACCGGCCAGATACTGAACGGAACATTATAGTGTAATATGAATCGTCCAACCCCCTGGGACAATCCAACACCAAGAACCAGTCCGAACATGGAACCGATAAACGAAATCAAAATAGATTCAGATAAGAATTGTATAATAATGCTGCTTTCTTGTGCGCCAATGGCTTTACGAATTCCGATTTCGCGTGTGCGTTCGGCTACCGATACCAACATCATATTCATAATCCCAATTGACCCAACCAGTAATGATACCGCCGCAATTGCAACCAATAACAGTGTTAAATAACCGCTGACGGTTTCCAGGGTTTCCATAACTTGTTTCATATCGGTGATTTGAAAATCGTCTGCGGCACCATCTTTTAATTTATGACGCGAACGCAATAATTCTGTTATTTGATTGGTGACAATATCATTATCCGCGTCTTGGTAAAGTTTCACAGATATCATTTGCACAGAATTTGGAAAACGCGAACCAGATAATCGCTTTTTTAATGTTGTTATTGGAATTATCACCATGTCATCTTGTGAACCCATAGATGAATCGCCTTTGGCTTTGGTGACACCAATAACTGTCATTGGTGTATTGCGCACACGGATTATTTCACCAACCGGATTTTTCGGCATCCCAAGTTCTTCGGCGGTATCGGGGCCGATAACCGCATATGTTGATGCAGATTTAATTGCGTTCATGTCAAAAAAAGAGCCATACTGCATTTCAATGTTTTGAACCATTGCGTATCCTGGATAGACACCAACCATAGATGTTGACCAGTTTTGGTTTCCATATACAACCTGGGCGGCGCTGTTTTCAACGGGACTGACCGCGGCAACATCGGACAATTGTCCAATAAATTCTGCATCGTCCAATGTCAATGTCATACGGTTGCCAGAACGAATCCCGGCGTTTTGTGCCGCACCGGCACGTATCATAAGTGTGTTTGTCCCCAGTGATGAAAACTGGTCGGTAATAGATTGTTGAACCGTTTCACCAACCGCAACCATTATCACAACCGCCATAATACCAATTACAATCCCCAGTACAGTCAAAAATGACCGCATTTTATTGCCAGATATGGAAAGCCAAGATTCGTGTGCAATATCATAAAATGTCATTTTTTATGTACCTTTTGTTCGGATTTGGTTAGAACAGATTCGCTTTTTGGAATTGGGCCATCGTATGTTATATGCCCATCGTAAATATGAATAACGCGATTTGCATACTGTGCAATTTCAAATTCATGCGTAATCATCACAATGGTTATACCAAGTTCTTTATTCAGTTTTTTAAAGAATTTTAATATTTCGTTTCCCATTTTTGAATCCAATGCACCGGTTGGTTCGTCCGCCAATATAATTTTTGGGTCGCCCGCCAATGCGCGTGCGATGGCAACGCGCTGTTTCATACCGCCCGAAAGTTGTGTTGGTAAATATGTTTCAAAATTTTCCAGTCCCACAAGTTTTAACATTTCGCGCGCACGCGTCATTCGTTCGGATATTGGCATGCCACGATACATCAGTGGCAGTATAACATTATCCAAAATGTTTCGCTTTGGCAGCAGATTAAAATTTTGAAAAACAAATCCAATATATTCATTTCGTATTTTAGCCAATTCATCGGGTAAAAGTGTTGTTATATCCCGACCGTAAAGTTCGTATACGCCGGAACTCGCCGTATCCAGCGCGCCGATTATATTCATGCATGTTGATTTTCCCGATCCCGATGGTCCCATAATTGCGACAAATTCACCCGGCATTACATCAAATGTGTTGTCAAATAAAACCTGTTGAAAACCACCGATTTCCAGTGGAAATGTTTTACAGATTTTTTTTAATGAAATGACCGGTGTTTGTTTCATATCTGTCACCATTACATTGGACGACCACCAGGTGCGCCGCCCATCATACCATTTCCACGATTGTTTGTTGTCGTGCGTTTGGTTTTTTGACCGGTATATCCAATAATGATTTTATCGCCGTCTATAATTTTATCTGAAATTATTTGTGTTTCGGTTGCGGTTGTTAAACCCTTGGTATACGGAACAAGAATTACAGAGTCGCCGCGTTTTATTGCAAGGTGGTTTGCCGGCGTTATTGATTCGTCTTGTGTTTCAACAATGTCGCCAAAATCACGCAATAAAAATGCAGAATTTTGCGCTTTCCAGGCATTTTTTGCGGCATTGACGGTGATTGTCACAAATGCTGTCATTCCGGGCATCAATCGCATATCGGAATTATCAACATCAATAATGACGGTGTATACGACGACATTTGATGTTGTTGTCGGCGATAAACGAATTTGACGAACAGAACCATTAAATTTTTGTCCCGAATACGCATCAACGGTAAATGTGACAGGTTGATCCTGTTTAATAACACCGATGTCGGCTTCGGATATAGATGTTTCAATTTGCATTTTGGTTAAATCTTCGGCGATTTCAAACAAATCGGGTGTCTGAAATGATGCGGCAACGGTTTGACCTTTATCAACCTTGCGCGAAATAACCGTGCCGTCAACCGGTGATGTAATTGTTGCGTATCCAAGATTTGTGACCGCTTTGTCATATTGTGATTGTGCACGAACAACCGATGATTTCGCCTGTTCATATGTTGACAGAGATTTTTCCATTTCGGCGCGTGCAATATATCCAGAATCATATAAAGTTTTATTTCGGTTATAATCGTTTTTTGCCAGTGTTAACTGTGAATTTGCACTGTCCAGTGAAGCCTTGGCTTCGTCAACCGATGCCTGTAAAACAGACGGTTCAATTTCCAGTAATTTATCGCCTTTTTTTACCTGGGAATTATAGTCAACATATAATTCTTGAATTGTTCCAGATACCTGGGAACCGACATTCACCGTATTCAGCGGTCGTATTTCGCCGGTTGCAGTCACCGTTTGTGACATATCACCACGCGTAATATCCATTGTGACAAAATTCTTTTTTTGATTTTTGATTGATGTGCCACTGAATGCGAATACTGTAACCATAATAATTGCAAGTATAATTAATAACCATTTATGGCGTTTAAGCCAATTCTTTTTATTCATTTGTTGCCCCTTCTAATTCAGATTTTAAATCGCCGATTGCCAATGCGACCGCGGCACGTTTTACAAACAAATCGTACTTTGCGGCATTGTTTTGTTTTTGTGCGTCAATCAGTTCAGATTGTGCCGTTTGCCAATCCAGCATTGTTGCGCGACCAACCTTGTACATACCGGCGGTCACTTTTTCTGATTCGGTGGCCGATTTTAATAATGCGGCGGTCTGTGTTAAAACTGTGCGTGCCGTTTTATAGTTTTGGTATGCGGTGAATACATCCATCATTGCCGCGTTTGATGTTTGTTGTTCGTTATATTTTGCGCGTTCATAATCAGATTCGGCCGCGCGCAGTCCGTACATATTCGCAAATCCGGCGAATATCGGCATAGATGCGCCTATTCTGATTGAACCATTCAGTTTTTCGCCAGATGGGCTGAACACATCCGAAAAACTGTTATCGTTCCACCCCAGTGATGCCGATGCCGAAATAGATGGCAGATTTCGTAAAAATACACTGTTGCGTTTATGCCATGCGGCATCTTTGTTTGCAGATGCCTTTAATAAATCTGGTCGTTTTTCGCGCGCAATTTTTAATAATTCTTCAATGCTTTCGCTTTCGGCATCACTGCCGAAAGAAGAAGACATATCGGCAATTTTTATTTCTTGATCGGCCGGAAATGAAAGTTTTGTAAGCAATGTTCCCTTGGTAATTTCGCGATTGTTTTTTGCGCGTTCAACCGATAGTTTGGAATTTGCCAATGTGGTTTCGGCCTTTAATACATCGGCGCGTGCAACAACACCGGCCTTGAATTTTTTTGATGCGGTGTCATATGCGGTCTGGGCGACGGTTAATGCAGATTCTGCCGATTTTACATTCGCATCGGCATTTAATAATTCATAGTATGACCCAACCAAACCATAGACGAAGTTTTGTATGGTTTCATTAAAGTCAAACCCGGCGGCACGATATGTTGCCAGCATTTGATTCATATCGGCGGTTCGTTTGCCAAAATCAAAAATTAGATATGATGCCGACAGAGATGCGCCGTATGACCAATCACGCCATTGCTCGTTTTTATATTCTTTGCCCATAGACAATCCAGCCGATACACTTGGCAAATAATTTGCATAGCCGGCATTTTTATTAAAACGACTTGATTGTAACGATGCATATGCCGCCGCAGTTTGGGGATTGCGACATAATCCAAGTTTTATAACATCTTGCAGTGATTGTTCACCAGCCGGAACATTGGTCCGTGTCGCACAATCATCGGCACCCCATGCGATTGTTGGCATCAAAAGCGCAATCAGCAATATGAATTTTTTCATAAAAACCCTCTTACGAGTGTGAATTTTATCATATTTGCCTGATTTTTTTAATAAAAAAATCATAAAATTTTAAGTTTTTTATTATGTTTACTTGATTTTTTTTGTGTATAGTTTGCAGTATGAATAAAAAATGTATTCTTGATTCTTTGTATTCGGGGGCGGATTTAAAATATCGGGATTTTAATTCATCGTTAGTACCAACGGTTGATAAATCACGATTTATTGGTGTTCGAACACCACAACTGCGTGTTTTGGCACGCGATATAATAAAATCTGGTTATGATAAAGATTTTATTCATGATTTGCCACATAAATTCTTTGAAGAAAACCAATTACATGCATTTATTATTTCAGAATATCGTGATTTTGATATGGCGGTTTTGGCGGTGGATAAATTTTTGCCGTATGTTGATAACTGGGCAACATGTGATCAGATGTCACCAAAAGTGTTTGCAAAAAATACGGATAAATTATTACCGTATATAGAAAAGTGGATTAAGTCAAAACATGTCTATACGGTGCGTTTTGCCGTATTGAGCCTGATGCGATATTTTATGGACAATAACTTTGATGACAAATATGCCGATATTGTTTTGAAAATAAAATCAGATAAATATTATGTTAATATGATGCGTGCCTGGTATTTTGCAACCGCGGCGGCAAAGCAATTTGACCGGATATTTCCATGTTTTTTTAAACTTGATGATTGGACGCGTCGGTGCGCAATTCGGAAAGCATGCGAATCCTATCGCGTTTCAGATGAAAATAAGGTAAGATTAAGGTCAATCAAGGGAGGCCAAAAATGAACTTTATTGAAATGATTAAAAATCGCCGGTCGGTTTATGAATTGAATAAGAATTTGCCTGTGGTTCAAGACGAAGTTTTTGATTTAATTAAAGACTGTGTTCGCTATGTTCCAGATGCGTTTAACATGCAGAGTCAACGTGTAGTGATTGTGGTTGGGCAAGAACAAGACAGATTCTGGGATGCGGTTTATGATGAAATGGTAAAATTTACCGGTGGTCGTTTTTCGCGTGAACGCACAGATGCCTTTGCCGCAGCATATGGGACAGTACTTTATTTTTATGATACCGCGGTTGTTGAAGAAACCCGGCGGCAATATCCACTTTATGCCGAAAATTTTCATGATTGGGTAATGCAGTCAAACGGTATGTTGCAATTTGCCGTATGGACGGCATTGCGGACAATCGGGGTTGGGGCGAATTTGCAACACTATAACCCAATAATAGACAATATTGTTAGTGAAATGTTTGACTTGCCGGAAACATGGACGCTGGTTGGGCAGATGCCGTTTGGCGGAATTGAAAAATCGCCGGATGTAAAACGGATTGAAGATATAAATATTCGTGTAAAAATTGAAAAATAGGCTGGGGCGGTTTTTGCTTGATTTTTTCTGTTTGTTCCGTATAATCACGGGGTGATTCAAAGGAATTGCCCTAATAGTCTAGTGGTAAAACACGTCCTTGGTAAGGACGAGTCGCAAGTCCGATTCTTGCTTAGGGCACCACGAATGCATAATCCGTTTTTGAATTTGGTGTTGATGTGACCAACAACCACGGAGTCGTATTCAAAAACAAAAAAAGTGATAAATTCGGGTGGCACCGCGCATAGCCAATTTATGCGCCCCGAAAAAAACATTTAGTAATTGTGGGTGCCAAAATCCTGTTATTTTGTCGCCCGATCCCACTTCGCCAAGGCTTCGTGGGACAAGAAAAAGGGGTAAAAAATGTTATCACTGAAATCAAAATACAGAACGCATACTTGCGGTGAATTAAATTCAAAAAATGTTGGAGAAGTGGTCACCCTGTCGGGGTGGGTGCATCGTAAACGCGACCATGGGTCTTTACTGTTTATTGACCTGCGCGATAATTACGGAATAACCCAGATAGTTATTGACGGTGGAAATGATGATTTGGAACGTGTACGCCCGGAATCTGTGTTGCAGATAACCGGTAAAGTTGTCGCACGTGATGCATCCCAGGTAAATGATAAAATCCCAACCGGTGCAATAGAAGTGCAGGTTGAAAAATGGGATGTTTTAACAAATGCGGATGTTTTGCCATTCCAGGTTTTTGGTGACGATGATACCAGTGAAGAATTGCGATATAAATATCGTTTCTTGGATTTACGCCGTGAAAAATTGCACAATAATATTTTAATGCGTAATAAAATTATGAAGTGGTTGCGTGACAAAATGTGGGATTTAGGTTTTTCAGAATTCCAGACCCCATTGCTTACCGCCGATTCACCCGAAGGTGCGCGCAGTTTCTTGGTTCCATCGCGTTTGCATCATGGTAAATTCTATGCTTTGCCCCAGGCACCCCAGATGTTTAAACAATTACTGCAAGTGGCGGGCTTTGATCGTTATTTTCAAATTGCGCCGTGTTTTCGTGATGAAGATTTGCGGGCGGATAGATTATTAGAGTTTTATCAGTTAGATTTAGAAATGTCCTTTGTTGATTTGCCGGATATTCAGGCGGTTGGCGAAGCAATTATGCCAGAACTGATTAAAACGTTTGTGCCAGATGCGAATGTTTATCCGGAAATCCCGCACATTTCATTTGACGACGCAATGTTAAAATATGGTTCGGACAAGCCAGATTTGCGCAATCCAATTTTGATTTCAGATGTGACCGATATTTTTCGTGGGTCAGATTTTGGAATATTTGCAAATGCGATTGAAAATGGCGGTGTGGTTCGTGCAATTCCGGCACCAAACAGCGCAGATAAACCCCGTTCATGGTTTGATAAACTTGGTGAATATGCGGTCAAAGAACTTGGACTTGGGGGATTAGGCTATATCGTTTTTGCAGATGAACCAAAGGGTCCAGTTGCCAAAAAATTGGATGCCGAGCGCATTGAAAAATTGCATAAAATTGCAGGCGACAATTCATCGTTGTTCTTTATTTGTGATACCACCGATAATGCGACGCGTGCAGCGGGCAGGTTGCGTAATAAACTTGGTGAAGATTTAGGGTTAATTAAACCACGTGATTTCGCATTTTGCTGGGTTGATAATTTCCCGTTCTTTGAACCAGACCCCGAACGCGATGGTGCGCCGGCATTTACACATAATCCGTTTTCATATCCGTTGGCGACATTGGAAGAATTGTCAACACGTGACCCATTTTCAATCAAGGCGGCACAATTTGATATGGTTTTAAACGGAATGGAAATTTGCAGTGGCGGGTTGCGGAATTATAATCCGGATGTTATGAAAAAGTGTTTTGAAATCGCAGGCTATCCAATCGAGGCGGTTGAAAAGAACTTTTCAGGTTTATATACCGCGTTTCAATATGGTGCACCACCACATGGTGGATGTGCGTTTGGTATTGAACGTTTAATTTCGGAAATACTGGGCAATGGCGATAGTGTTCGTGAAATTGTTGCGTTCCCGGCGAATCAACGCGGTCAAGATTTGTTGATGGGTTCGCCAAACGAGGTCACCGAACAGCAACTGCGTGATGTTCATATCCAGGTTCGTAAAAAGAATTAGTGGATAGTTTCCACTTTGCCAATGCTTTGTGGAACAAGTATCGCCCACAACTGTGGGCGATTATCTTTTACTAAAATTTATCATGATTCCTTATAAAACTGCGCATATAGGCGGGGTCAAAGTTTTTCAAAATTTCTGATAGTGAATAACCACGCCCCCCATTTGGCGAAACAGTTAGAAAGACCGATGTTGCATCTGGGGATGTGCCACGCATAGATATATTTAATTGTACATCCATGCCCGAATTATCAATAACCAATGTTCCAAGCATGTCGGCATGATGGACCGATATTTCCAGTGGTTTTGTTGTTTCAAAAACTCCATTCTGGTACCGACCAATGACACGCATTTTTTTGATTTTTGTGATTCCATTTTCCAATGCCGTCATTAAACGATCTGATATATTTAATCGGGTTAAATCGGCATATTCATCATAGAAATTATCTATTCCGATGCCTGTTAGGTATCCACCATCAAAACTTAAATCCATGTTCCCGTTCATGTTATATCCAATATCATGCGCAATGTGCCCGTGTGTTTTCAGATTTATTTCTGCGGTGATGGATGTGTTCATTATATTTAATGGAAATCGCGGTGATAATAACGCACCATTTATCATGAAACGATTTAATTGAATGAATATATCGTATTCTGATAATTCTTTGATAATGGTTGCCAACATATTTCCACGGTCATTGTCGGTAATTGAAAATGTTTGTGTCCCATCTTTTAAAGAGTATATAAAGTTTTTATAGGTGTTTTCACCATATACTAATTCATCCGCCGACAGATATATATTTTTATTTACTTCAAATGGCAATAATATCGGTGCATTTGCAACATATTCCATTTCATTATATCGTGCAAAGAAATTTTGGTTTATAAATGTATCCAAAACAAGTTTGTTTGTGTGTATTGTGATTCCGCTGGCATTTGATTTTCCGGTAAATACTTGACCGGCGACTTTTAATGTTAGGTCAGATATATCGCCACGGTCGTTATAAAATCCCGATGCGTTATATTCAAAATCATTCACAGAACGTAAATCTGCATTTGGTAGCCATTGTTTTATACTTTTTCCGGTCAGATAAAAGAAATTATCGTGCAGTGCCAAAGACCAATCTTGTGAATTTGGTATAAATGTCATCGTATCGCCATTCCACACAATATTACCGGTCTCATCCATCATAAAGTCGGGTAATAATTTCATATGTGGATTTAACCAACGCAGATTTTTGCCGTATACATAATCATAGATGGTTTTTGAACCGGTTGGGGTCATTGTATATTTACCACCAATCGTAGCAAATTTAAATCGTATGTTTGCATTTTTTACACCGATTTGTTCAATATCCGCCTGTAATTCTTCAATTGTTATTGCGCGATTTGATATAACGGTTGCGTCCATTGTGTGTTTTTTTGTTATTTTCATTGTTCCTGATAAATCACCATATTTAAAAGTCTCGCATTTCCAATCGGTCGGTGTCCCAGAAAACAAACACTCGGTGTTTTTGCCGTGCATAACAGTTTTTATTAAAATATCATGACCGCCGTTTTTATCTATTGTTCCACCGGTCAGTGATAAATTATCGGCAATAATTTTCGCAATTTGTATGTATTTTTCCGTACTGACCGCGTCAATTTTTACATGTGAAAACCGTTTGTGTTCAAATAATAAATCACCATAAAAATCTATATCCAGTTTTGTATCGCGCATAATTTTTGTTGGATGTGCCAGAAACGAAAAATCAAACACAACATCGTCGGATGATAAAACAATACTGCGCCATCCGTTATCATAAATGTCAATGTTTCCACGAACATTATTTGCGACCAAATCAAAAAACTTAAATTCATATCCACCATTCCACCGAAAATCTGTTGATAGTTTTACCATTCCGCTTATACGCGGTTCGTCAAAACCAAACCAGGAATTTATCTTGTTTGTACTGATTTCAAGTGTTCCGATGGCACCCCCAGATGGGAAAAATTCGCCGGCAATATCCAGGTTTAAATTTTTGTTTTTAACGGTAAATTCATTACCTTGAAACTGTATCTCGTATTTATGTTCATCGGTACGCACAACACCACTGAATGTTCCATAATTAAAATCCCCACGAACAATATGGTAATCTTTGCCCATAAAGTGTAGAACAGAATTTGTCACATACATATGATATGGTAATTTTAACATAGACAGTGTCGTAATATTAATGTCTGCACCATATGCCTTAATCGCGCCGTTCAAAGCGGCATTTTGCAAATCAAATAAATTAGAAAACGGTACCTGAATCGACAACCGCTTTGTTAAACCGTTTGGGGTTTTTACCTTGTGCATAACGATTGTTGTGTGACCGATTAAACCAAAGTTCACATCACCAAGTATTTGAATAGGTACACCAGTTTGGGCAAAGACGGCTGCTTCTATTTTTGAACGCATACTGTTCAGTGTTATCATTGGTGGGATAATTATGATGGCCATAAATAATACGGCCAATGTAATAACAATGGTCCAAAATGTCCTGCGTTTACTGCGTGCTTTCATAGGCATTAGCTTGTACTCCACTCCTCTTGTTTTTTTATTATAATTTATTATACTGATATTTGTGAATAAAAAAATTTTTAATCTTGAAAGTAATTATAAACCGATGGGCGATCAACCGATCGCTATTTCTGAGTTGGTTCATGGTATTAAAGATGGTCGCCGGTCCCAGGTATTATTGGGTGTGACTGGTTCGGGTAAAACATTTACAATGGCAAATGTTATTGCCAAACTTGGACGACCGGCATTGTTGATGGCACCGAATAAAATTCTTGCGGCGCAACTTTATACAGAAATGAAGTCATTTTTTCCAAACAATCATGTTGAATACTTTGTTTCGTACTATGATTACTATCAGCCAGAAGCCTATGTCCCGACAACCGATACATATATTGATAAAGATGCATCAATAAATGACCAATTAGACCGTATGCGACACAGTGCAACGCGTGCTATGTTAGAAGAACGCGATGTTATTGTTGTTTCGTCGGTATCGTCTATATACGGACTTGGTACCCCAGAACAATATTCTGAAATGAAATTGGTTCTGCGTATTGGGAATATAATGGGAATGGGTGATGTTATTCGGGAATTGGTAAACATTCAATATAAACGCAATGATGTCACACCAGAGCGGGGCGATTTTCGTGTGCGTGGTGATACATTGGATATATTTCCATCGCACAGCCAGGATAGGGGCTGGAAAGTTTCTTTCTGGGGCGATGAAATAGAAGAAATATGGGAATTTGATGTGTTGACAGGGGCAAAATTGTTCAAATTGGACCGGGTTGCGATTTATCCGAATACTCACTATGCGACACCGATGCCGTCAATTATGAATGCAATTGCTGAAATCAGAAAAGATTTAAATGAACGATTAAATTTCTTTCATGAAAATATGAAGTATGTTGAAGAACAGCGTCTGCGTGAACGCGTGAATATGGATGTTGAAATGATGGAATCAACCGGGACATGTCGTGGAATTGAAAACTATTCGCGATATTTATCTGGGCGGGCACCGGGTCAACCGCCACCGACATTGTTTGAATATCTGCCAAAAGATGCGATTTTATTTATAGATGAAAGTCATGTGACCGTTCCCCAGATTGCGGCAATGTCGCGTGGGGACAGGGCACGCAAGGAAACATTGGCACAATATGGTTTTCGGTTGCCGTCATGTGTTGATAATCGCCCATTGACATTTGATGAATGGGATTCTATGCGACCACAAACAATATTCGTTTCTGCGACACCGGCGGAATGGGAAATGACTCAGGCGGGCGGAGTTGTTGCCGAACAAGTTATACGTCCAACCGGGTTATTAGACCCCGAATGCATTGTTCGTCCAATTAAAAATCAGGTTGATGATTTGTTGGACGAAGTCAAGGCAATATCTGGACGCGTATTGGTGACAACATTGACCAAGAAAATGGCAGAACAATTGACCGACTATTTGAATGAAAATGGTGTGCGTGCGCGGTACCTGCACAGCGATATTGAAACACTGGAACGCATAGAATTGTTGCGTGATTTGCGTATGGGTAAATTTGATGTTCTGGTTGGAATAAATTTATTACGCGAAGGTCTGGATGTTCCCGAATGTGAATTGGTTGCGATTATGGATGCCGATAAAGAAGGATTTCTGCGTTCAACGCGGTCGCTGATTCAAACAATTGGTCGTGCGGCACGAAATGCAAATGGACGCGTTATACTTTATGCCGATGTGATAACAGATTCTATGCGGGCGGCATTGGATGAAACGGCGCGTCGTCGTGAAAAGCAAATGAAATATAACACCGAACATGGAATTACACCAAAAACAGTGTCCAAGGCGGTGTTTGACGAAGTAAAAGCAAAGGAAGAAAAAACAGATAAAAAACACAAATTTATTTATAATAAAGATGGGGTTTTTGATGCAGAAACATTGCGACACGATATTAAAAAACTGAATATAAAAATGCGCAAAGCAGCAGAAAATTTGGATTTTGAAACGGCGGCGGAAATTCGTGATACTATACGAAAAATGGAAGATGACTTATTATTATTGGAGTAAAAATTATGCAGGAATTTATAACACATGATATAAACGAAACGCACGAATGGGCAAAAAAATTTGCAACCGGGTTGCATGCACCGATGACAATCGCGCTGCATGGCGATTTGGGTGTTGGAAAATCGGAAATAGCACGCACGATAATCCAGACCTTGTGTGGTGCGGATACTGTGGTGCCAAGTCCAACATTTACATTGGTTCAGACATATAATTTTGGTGGTAAAAAAATATCGCACTTTGATTTGTATCGGATTTCAGATGCGGCGGAATTGGTGGAAATAGGGCTGGGGTATGCGGTTCAAAATGATATCTGTTTAATTGAATGGCCGGATATAGCCAACGATATTTTGCCAGAAAATACGATGCATGTTTATATATCAGAATATAAAGACGGACGCAAAATAATTATAAAATAAACTAATGATTATCAGTTTTTAATAGTGACATAACTGCAAGTGGAAAATCCGGCGCATTCGCCAGATATGAACCAGAAACCAATGCATCCGCACCGGCATCCCAACAAAGTTTCGCGGTTTCAGAATTTATTCCGCCATCAACAGAAATTATAAATTTTAATCCGTATTTCTTTCGTGTTGCCGCCAATGCGGATATTTTTTGTAAAACATTCCTGTCAAATTTTTGTCCGGCAGCCCCGGGTTTTACCGCCATTATCATGACTTCGTCTAAATCGCGTAAAACCGTTTTTAATAATGATACCGGGGAATCTGGATTTAATGCAATACCGATGCGATGATTTGATTCACGGACAATTTTTATTGCGTTGCGCAGACCAGATGTGTTCGTTGATAGTATCACAGTATCGGCACCCGATTCAATCGCGCCGGTTGCCCATTCGGATGGAGCCTCGGTCATTAAATGAACATGCAAATGCCCCGGCCATGACGCACGAATCTTTCGCAGTTCATCCAGCCCGCCGGCAATTTTATCAACATACAACCCGTCCATAATATCAACATGTATCGCTGATATACCCGCAGATTCAAACATTGTATATGTGACGGGGCTTTCCATATTAAAACAAAGTGTACTGGGTAAAATTGGAATTTGTTTTTTGGGTTGTTTGTTTTTATGTTTAATTTTGAAAAATTTGAATATTTTATTTATGCGATTTTGAATCTTTTCATTGCGTGCAATATAGGCATTGCGATGAGATTCTTCACCCATCCATATGTATTTTGCAAGCGTTCTGACCGTTGTGTCCGAATCGGTTTTTGTAATTGGTATATTTAACAATGAATTCAAATTATCAACAATGCCGTTAATGCGTGCCCCGCCACCACCGACGATGATTTCGTTTGGGTGGTATTTTTCAATGTATTTAGTTGTGTCCGTTTTTATTTTATCCAGTAAATTATTATAAAATTTTGTAACGATTTCATTTACATCGGCGCACGAAAACGCATATGCAGGGTCGGCAGGACTGAAACGTGACATTTCGTTTGACTGTAAATCTGCCACTGTTCTTTTTATGCGTTCGGCATCGGTAAAACCAATATCCAGTTGTGTGGAAATTTCAGATGTTAAATCATTACCACCAATTGCGTACGCGTTATACCAGACCGGACCACGATCGGTCCATATGGATACGGTTGTATATTCGGCACCAAAATCAATAAACATCACCGTTGTTTTTTTTGTGCGTAAAACCGCGTTTGCCAGAAAATGCGGCGTATAGAACGCGTTTGCCTGGATGTGCGCATGCCGTAATATTTCCAGTAATTTTTGCATATGTTCGCCGTCAAAAAATAATGCAGAATATGCAGATACTAACTGGCGGTCACTGTGTCCAATTGGCGATAACATATTTCTGATTTTTGGTGTGTCATAACGCAATGGAATAATATGCATTGGATAAAATCCGTCGGGGGCATTTATTTCGGATATTTGAGATTTTATATCGTTTGCTGTTATTTTATGGTCATTCGCCCAGACCGTATTTTTTGCCGCCATTTCAAAATAGGATTTTCCAAAGTTCCCGGTTATATACGCCGTATCAAAACGTGTTCCAATTTTATTTTCTAATTCGTCTATTACCGATTTTAATGCGAACACCGTGTCAAAATCATCAACAGAATAATATGCGGTTTCATATATCTGGGCATTTCGAACACGGGTTGCAATACCGCGTACACCACATGTGCCAATGTCTAAACACAAAAAAGATGAATCCATCATATTCATACTATTTTACCAAAATTCGTGCACTGTCGCGCATGTCAATTACATTTATATTTTTAGATAAAACATCATTGTTTTTATTTAGTGTGACCAATGTTCCAATTGCGGCAACCGGGTCTTCTTCGGGTAACATTATTGTTATGCCGCCGTTTGTAATCATATTCCAGCGCCGGTTGTCAATCCATTCCATATATTCAAGTTCGTCTATTACATTTGTTGCGGCCTTGGTTATATCGGATATATCTTTTGGTACCGGGCCACGAAACAATACAGTTCCCGGTGTATTGTCAATTGATGGTTTTTTTACAACCGTTCCATCGGCCGATAACGGATAATAATATGTCCCATCGGTCCATCGCGCGACCGCCCGATACAAATGTAATTTAACCGATAAATTTCCATTTGGTAATCGGCGTACCGCCGATTCGCGTACCCCGGGCATTTGCAACAACCGTTCGTTTACTAATTCAAGGTTTACCGAATATGAACGGGTTCCCGGTGCAATGCCGACTGCGGCGACCATGGGTGTTAAATCTTTGTTGTTTACATCTGCCGAAACCGAAATATTACGGACCGTTGATAGAGTTCCGTATCCCATAAATGTCATGATAATACGCACAGAAAAGTATATCGCCAATATAATGGCGGCAACAAAATACAGCCAAAACCACAGGTTTCGTTTCATAACCGATATTATATCATAATTTTATTTAATATGAAAGCCGTGGGCGAAAAAAATTACATTGCGCGCAACAAGTATCCACGACGAAACATGCATTTACGATACGAACCAACCGATTTAGATGTCGTGTTTCGTGGAACGGATAATAATGCCCGCTGACCTACATCGCGGTATTCGTTTGATTGAAATGTCACCCATAAACCATCCCAGTCAGGCATACGCACACTCTGATTCGGTGATAGTAATTTTGCGATTCGTGAACGTGGTAAATATGATGGCTTTGTTATCCCAAGACATGCACGATGATCGCGAACAAATTGTTCCATTGTGACCGATTCGTTTTCCCAATTCAGAATTGTCGCGTCATCTATACTGCCCCCGTTTGGGGATGCACATGCCGCCAATCCAAGGAATAAAATTATTTTAAATATTTTCATGATTACTATTATAATTTAATTGCCTTTTTGTGGCAATAGTTTTTATAATGTATAAAAATATATCAGAGGAAAGAGATGGCAATAAATGTTCAAAATTTTATAAAGTTGGCGAATTTTTATAACCAGGTTGCCAAAGTTATGTCTGCAATATGTGTGAACAAAGGCGGCATCCCAATTGAAAATTATGTTGGACGTTTTTTTGCGGCGGATGTTTTAGAATTTGTGGTAGAATACGGCGAACGATTGATGAAAGAAAATAAAAAACTGGATTCAGATGTTGTTTCGGTCATAGAACGGTTTCGGGCTCAGTTTGAACATGTGCGCGATTTGGCGACACCGTCCCAAAAACCAATATACGAAATGACACTGGAAGAATTTGAAAAGGTAATGAATATATAACCCGTGGGGGCGAATATGAAGAAAATATTAAAATTGTTTATTGTGTGCGGTGTAATGGCGGGCTGTATGCGTGCAAATGAACAGAATGATGTGGTTTATTATGACACGGTCCAGGTCGTGGATAATTTGGTGATAGATGATAATTCTGTTCCGATTTTTCCAAAAAAAGCGGCGTTGACGACGGATACTGCACGACATTTTTCGGTTGAATTGCCACGGCGTTGTACTGTGAACTGGGATAACCAGTCGGTTGTGTCGGTTGTGCCAGATGAAAAAATAGAAGTTGTTCGTCTGAATGTTGGGGATAAATTGCCTGAATTAACTGTATCTGATTACGATTTTCGTAAACAGACCGTTGCGGCGGCGTTGAATAAATTGCTGGATGGGGTTGATATCGCTGTTGTGGAACAAGAACCAGGATACGAAAAAATATCGGGTTCAATCGCATCGGGAAATTTGGCGGATGCGGTTGATTTGATTGCGCATCTTGGACATATGTATTATTCCTATGATGCGGCGATGGGTGAAATAAAACTTTATAATCGTGGAAAGTGGCTGATTAAGATGCCGCATGATGATACGATTGTTATGGCATTGCTTGATGCGATGCATGGGGCGGATGTAAGGAATCTGTTGGTTGATTGGGCGGATAACACATTGGTATTTGAAGGCAATTATCAAACAGAACGTGAGGTTGCACGCATTATTTCGGATATTTCATCCAAGAAATATGTTATGGCATGGGATATGGATGTGTATCGGGTATATCCGCGTACCGATAATCCGATTATCTGGATGAACCTGTTGCCGGCATTTGGTGAAAAAAATATTAAAATGTCTATTCCGGGGGTTGTTGGGCGTGCGCTGGTTGTGGGGCCGGAAATAAATACAAAAACATTGCAAGAATTTTTATCAACCCAGGCAAACTTAGTTTTGATATCCCAGGGGCGTTTTGTTGTACCGGATGGCTGGCAATCGCGATTTGATATCGGTCAGTGCAGCAAAGAAGAAAGGTTGGAAACCGATTTGATTGTCGGTGCGTCGGCAAAATATGGTGATTTTGGCGGACGTGATAAAATAGATGCCAAGATTGTTCTGCGGACCAGTCATGGTGAATTATCATCGTTTACAATTCCGTCAAGTATCGGCGATAATTATATTATCGTTGGTATTCCGACACATTCTTTTGTGACGACACCCGAAACTCTGATAAGTCCGTTTGCAGAATTAGTTGTGTTTATGTCGCCACGGATAGTATCTATTGTAAATCCAAATGATATTCCGGATGAACCACAGTTAGTTGGTGATGCGTTGCGGAATTTCTTGCGTGATTAAATTTGTATAATAGGAAACCGTTATGTTTACAAAACTGGAACGAAAAATTGCATTCAGATATTTAGGTGCCCGTCGCCGTGGTTTTGGTTCTGTGGTGTCGTGGGTGTCGCTGATTGGAATAATGCTTGGGGTGGCAACGCTGATTGTGGTTATGGCGGTTATGGGGGGGTTCCATGATACTCTGTTGTCGCGGATTGTTGGTATGAATGGTCATGTCGTTGTGTATCATCAAGATGGCGCAATTGCGGATTATGATTTCTTGATAAACCGTATGCGCGATAATCGTATTGTGGCACGTGCGGTTGATTCAATTGTTCCAATTGCCGAAGGTCAGGTAATGGTGACTGCACGTGGCAATAACAGTGGTGCGATGGTGCGTGGAATTCGTATGACGGATTTGGTAAAAAAAACAACAAATGGAACGCGTGTATACGGCAAGAAACTTACTGAAATTCGCGATGGTGAATTAGTAATTGGTTCGGCATTAAGTCGTGCATTGGGTGTTCATATGGGGGACAATGTATCGTTGGTATCGGCAAATGGTGCAACACCAACGGCATTTGGAACAATGCCACGAATTATGTCGTATCCGGTTCTAACATCATTTTTTATGGGAATGTATGAATATGATTCGGGCTATATATTTATGCCCCTGGAAACCGCGCAGAAGTATCTGAACATTGGCGATTCGGTGACACATATTGATTTGTTTTTGAAAAACGCCGATGATACAACGGCGGTGCGTGATGCACTGATGACATCGTTGCCAGATGGATATGTTGTTCGTGATTGGCGTGATTTAAATCGTGGATTTGTTGGTGCATTACAGGTTGAATCAAATGTTATGTTTTTGATTTTAATGCTGATTGTGATTGTGGCGGCGTTTAATATTGTGTCATCGCTTGTGATGTTGGTTAAAGACAAGTCACGGGATATCGCGGTGTTGCGCACATTTGGGGTGTCGCGTCGTTCTATGATGCGAATATTTATATTGTCGGGGACCAGTATAGGGGTGATTGGTGCAATTTTTGGAACTGTGCTGGGGGTTGTGGTTGCAATTTATATTGAACCGATTCGAAAATTTTTTCAGTGGGCAACAGGTCGCGATTTATTCCCGGCAGAACTGTATTATTTGTCAGAATTGCCGTCGCGGTTAGAATTCCCAACTGTGTTGGGAATCGCGCTGATTGCGATTGCTTTGGCGTTTTTGGCGACGATTTATCCGGCATGGAAGGCGGCTAACACCGACCCAGTAGAGGTGTTAAGAAATGAGTAATTAAAGGAATTATGTAAATGGCATCAATATTGAATTCTTTATCGCGGGCAAAGCAGGGTGATGTAGTTCTGTCAGTGCGCGATATTAAAAAGACATTTGTTGAAGGTGGACAACCATTGCATATTTTGTCTGGTGGTGGCTTTGATTTGCATCGTGGTGAAATTGTCGCACTGGTTGGACCGTCTGGGTCGGGAAAGTCAACCTTGTTACAATGTGTCGGATTATTAGATAAACCATCTGGTGGCAGTATCATTGTTGCCGGTACTCCGGTGCATGCAATGAATGATGAAATGCGTACAATGATTCGTCGTCGCAAAATGGGATTTGTGTATCAGCGACATAATCTATTGTCGGATTTTACCGCGTTGGAAAATGTTATGTTGCCGATGTTGGCAAATGGTGTCAATGAAGATTCTGCACGCGCGCGTGCAATGAAGTTATTAAAATCGGCAAATGTTGCACATCGTGCATCGCATTTACCGGGTCAGATGTCTGGTGGTGAACAACAGCGGACGGCGGTTGCGCGTGCGCTGGCGAATACGCCGGATATATTACTGGCAGACGAACCAACTGGCAGTTTGGATCCAAATCATGCAGTTGTGGTTTTTGAATTGTTGCTGGATTTGGTGCGCAAGAATAAAATGGCAATGCTGTTTGTGACACACGATATGTCATTGGCGAATCGTGCAGATCGCCGTATTACAATTAAAAATGGCATCGTTAAATAATAAATAAAAAAGGAGAGAGAAGTATGAAAAACACAAATAAATCGGTTAAATATTATTCACGCAGACAACGTATTTTGGCATGGCTGGTACTGGTTGGTATTTTTGTGTGTGGTATGATGGCGGGTGCGTTTATATGGCAAACAAAGACGACGCATACGGCAAAATCCGGCGTACAGACAGATTTGTCTGCATGTCAAATGCGTGAAAACGCGTTGCTGGCACAAATTTATAAAAACATAGATGATGCTAAGGCGGGCGCCTATGATGCGCATGAATATAATATGAATATTTATGCGAATTTGTACAGAAACGGTTGTCCCGAAAATCGCGAAGAATTTGCAAAATTGGCAACGGCAGAACAGGGTGTTGTGAAGGCATTAGGTGATTTGAGAAACGCAAATTTGGTCGATTTGAACAAGCCTTGCCATGTTATAGAAACAACACTATTGCAATATGTGAATAACTGTGATGAACCAGATTGTCATTTAAATAATGCAGAAATTTATTCTAAAATCGTAGAAGATGGTTGCCCAGAAAATAAAAATAAATATGGGCAAATGGCACTGAATGAACTGCAAATCGCCGAAGGTGTTCGTGTTGATGAAACAGATGTTAATAAAAACGAAATTCGTTCAACGATAAATACCTATAAAAAATTACAAATGCAAAACGAGGCAAAAAAATATCTGAACAAGGTTGAAAAGTTGGTGAATCCGGGAATTGACTTTATTATGGAACTGCAACGCGTTATTGAAGAATAAAAGGAATTGTCATGGAATATAAAACCCTTGGGATTATTGCGATTATTGTTTTCGCAACGACATCGGCATTTATGGCGGATGGTGATGATGTGTTGACCGACGCGACATCTGGATACGAGTACGCAGATGACGAGTGGAGTGATTTTGATACGGATGAATTTTTTGATGATGATGATATAGAATATGTGACAACAACAGAGGTATCTGAAAAGGCGGTTGTGCCGCGTGGTGTTGTTGCGCGTATGACATGTGATGAAATAAATAAACAAATTGCAGAATTGCGTGAAGATGTTAAATCATATCCTGAATTACAATCTGAACTGGATTCGATGATTGGTCGGCAACGTGCACAATGTGCGACAACAACGAATCGGCGACCGGTTCATAACTATAATAATATAAATCCGGTGCAAGTTTTTGATACACCAGAACCCGAACCTGAACCCGAGGTTGTTGCACAACCTGAACCAGAACAAGTTCCAGAACCCGAAAAAACCCCGGAAGAATTGGCGGCCGAAGAAGACGCCAAAAATGCCCAGATAATTGAAAATCTTTCAAAAGGTCTGTGTGGTGATGGCATGCAACCGAATCGATATGGCTGTTGCGAGGGTGAAGTTTTTAAAGAGGTTAAACCGATGGTCTTTGGCTGTTGTCCAAAGGATGGTAATGGTCAATGTTTAGAACCGATTAAGTAAAAAATATGTTTGTATTATCTGGGCCAAATGCGACATCAGGTTATGGATTTTATAAATAAAAAATATTGTGTTGCCCCGGAATATTTGTGGCGACGTTATCCGACATATTGCATTTTTCGGCATCATGATAACCAAAAATGGTTCGCGCTGGTTGGTTCTGTACCGCGCAGTGTTTTGAAAATTCCGGGTGATGCAGATGTTGATATTATAAATGTTAAAACCGATAACGTGGAATTCTTGCGCGGGGTGCCGGGAATTCTACCGGCGTATCATATGAACAAAAATAATTGGGTGTCTGTATTACTGGATGGCAGTGTGCCAATGAAAAATGTTAAAAAGTTATTGGAAATGTCATACGATTTGACCATGTAATAATGATGTTTGTTTTGATGTTATAGCAATATTTTTACACTTATAATATGTACAGTATATTTTTTCCTAATATACAAATTTTCCCCGATAAATAAATGGACAAAAACCCTAGGAAACCAATGGTTGTGTCAGATTTTGTTGGTCGTAATGTTAAGCAAATTAACATTATATAACAATTTGGTGGAATTTTGTGTGTATTTGGTTGTTTATATTGAATTTTATCGTGTTTTGTTGCAGGGAAAATACCCGTTTTTAGATACCTGGTATCTGAAAATAGGGTAAAATGAATTTAAAAAAAATAAATATAATAAACATTGTCACATACAGCAAAGGAGACTAAAATGACACACAAAGATATTTGGCAGGCAATTGATAATTTCGCATTTCAACACAATATGTCTTGTTCGGGATTGGCAAGGTTTTCAGGTTTAGATGCGACAACATTCAACAAAAGTAAACGTTGGTCCAAATATGGTCAGCCAAGATGGCCATCCACAAACAGTATCGCAAAAATATTGAATTCTACGGGGAAAACTTTACAGGACTTTATAAAATGTATCTGTGATTAAATATTTTTGTTTACAAAGGTATTTATTCGTATAGGATACATGTTATGTCCACATTGAAAAAGAAAATAATTTTATTAAAAGAATTATTGGCACTGAAAGAAGTTGTTGATAAGGGTAGTATTCAAATCGCGGCGGGTGAAAACGGCATTAAAAACTCTAATCTGTCCCAACTGATTAAGAGTTTAGAAGAAAGATTTCATACTAAACTTATCAACAGAAATTTTGATGGCAGCCAACCAACAAATTCTACACAACTTATCTATAATGATATATTGAATATAGAAGAATTGCTGAATAAAATTTCAGAAAATTTTGTAGATGTGAATGCTTTGTCTGGTTCTATGTCTGTTTGGACAGAAGAAGGGCTGTTCGGCAGTTTTATTATGAAAGATTTGTCTGAATTTTATGCAAAATATCCAAAAATTCGCCTTGAATTATTAATGCGGAAAGAACCAGATATAGACAATATGGATATTTTAATTGTTAAACCGAAATTACATCCAGATATTCATGGAACAGTTTTGTTTAAGTTTAAAACACACCTAAAATTTTATACCAGTAAAAAGTATCTGGAAACACATGGCGTTCCCAAAAATATAAATGATTTATTAGAAAACCATGATTTATGTATGGTTATTCGTTATATGAACTTGCCCGAAGTGCAAAGTATTATAAAACGAGCAAAACATTTAAATACTACATCCGATTCGTTGGCATTAATATATCGTTTGGTCAGCGATGGTGACGGTATTACGGTTTTCCCATCGTGGTTTGAAGAAAGCGGTAAAAACCTGGTTTGTCTGCAAGATTTAGATTTTGAATATGAAATGGAAACTCAATGTGTTTGTCGGACCGAAATCGCCGAAACGCCAAAGGTTCGTGCATTTGTTAATTTCTTTATAGATTTTTGCACCGGACACGAAGTTCCGATTGACATATATTATTAATATGTTCGTTTTGGTTTGTATATCGTTCCATTATTTGTGACATAATCGCGCAATACGCGTTCACCAGATTCGGGTGCAATATTTCCATATACAGTAATATTGCGCGTTGCGAATTCGTGCAACCAATTTGGTTTGAACCCTTCGTCAAATCCTGTGATTTTTTCAACTGTTATAGACGGAACACCATAATAAACCGCACGGATTCCAGACCACATAATTGCGCCGATGCACATCATGCATGGTTCGGCGGTTATATACAGCGATAAATTGTATTTTGATAAATCGTGTGTACCAAGTTTTTCTTCGGCGGCGCGAATTACATTTGTTTCCGCATGATTATTGCTGCATTTGTCTGATAGAACACTGTTCGCCGATTCTGCAATTAAATTTCCGTCATTGTCATAAATTGCGGCTAAAAAAGGTCCGTGACCATTGGCGATATATTTCGGCATTTTGTGGTAAAGTTCGGAAATAATTGCATCGGCGCGGTCCAGTTTGTTTTGATTAACTTCTTCATTAGTGATAATGTTTTGATATTTGTTTTGTGTCATGATATTCCTTGTACTGTATTGTCCAGATTTTAAATTCTGTCAGAAAATTCCGCAAGTGTTTTTCTTGGGCGCGCAACGATCCGTGCGCGACCAAAAATTAAACCGGCATAAAGCCGGTTGAATTTTTGGTTGTGGTGTGTAGGCGAAACGCGAGTTAAAGATATGTCAATTTTCTTAGAGGGCTCCTTTTATTAATTAGAATTGCAGAATTATTGAAAATTTGTTATATTGCTTGTACAAAGGAGTGTTTCAATGTATGTAAGTCCTGATGAAATTCGTAAAAATGACCAAGAAAAAGAAATGTATGATAAGATAAAAAATATAATTTATAAAATGCACGGAATTACTGACTCTACCAAATTTGATGAAAATGGTAGTTTGATGGAAGGTCCTAGTGGTTTTAATGGATTGAAGTTGTTTTTACAAAAAAATTTGACAGAAGCAGAACAAGGAGAGATAAAAAACATTGTAAATTATGATTTATATGTTAATAAAATTGTTCTTGAAAAAATAAATGAATTTGAAGATAAAAATACACAATATAACCAATCAGAATTTGAGAAAGCGGTGTTACAAGAAATAAGGGTTATGTTAAAAGATATAAAAAAATATACCCAAATCCATAAATTAGATGATTATGATAAATTGAAGTTTGCGCTTAGTGGTAAAAATGTGATGAAATATCATTTTTATGCTTCTTGCGGTAATGCTGCGGATGCATTTGCTTATGTAAATTCTGTTTTACCCCCAGAACAACAGATACCATCAGATAGATTGCTATTTCTTAGTAGTACTCAGTGGAATTATTTGCATGATGGTATGCGTGGTCATACTATTCCGTGTATAAAAATGCAGGATGGTAATTGGTATGCAGTGGACCCACAAAAACAACCAACTAAATCAGGTGTAGAATTTATAACATCTGAATTAAAACCAGGTAATAAAATATATCATATATTAAAAAATCATACTGGCGTGCCATACATGATTACAAAAATTACTTCACCAGATAATTATTACGAAATTGCTAAGAATGAAAAGTTTTGGGATGAACTTGGGAAAGTTTCACCCGATAAAGCCAAGTTTTTTTTACAAAGTATCATATCAGAAGTCAATCCAAGCGAAATGGAAAAATATTTAGATAAATTAGAACAGATTGGTTATTTAACGGAAGCAGATAAAAGGACATTATTATTTAACTTGGCCGATGTTAAAGTTAAAAATAAACAAAAACAAGAAAAAACGATAGTTTCGCCCACACACCACAACCACATTGAACGGTAATGTCGTGCGGGGTATATTATTGTTGCAAATCTAACCTTTTTACCAGTTCGAAAGTTTTTTTGTGTGGGGTATTGATACAAACTTGTTTTCATTAATGTAAATATGTTGATATAGCCAAGAACAACCAAAAGTTCGAAAGTGTAAAAAAGAACATGGATTTTTAAAAATAAACTTTCGAACTCGCCAAAGTCTTATATTTTTGCTCTCTGGAATGCGCACGGGTGCCTCGATACACAATAACAAAAATCAAAAAAATCTGCCTTGGTCGATTTTTTAAGATTTTTCTAATTGTGTATTCTCGTATTGGTGCTGCGCTGGCGCTCGCACCGATCCGTGCGCCAAGAAAATTAAAAAATGCCCTGTTGGGGCATTGTTTAATTTTGGTTGAGGCGCACGGATTCGAACCATGATAAAGAGAACCAAAATCTCTTGTCCTACCATTAGACGACACCTCAAAACTGTCCCAATTATATTCATTTTTGCCCAATTTGCAATAATAAAATATTTTTTAGTTTTTTGACTTGAAATTATAATCATTAAAAACTATAATAATTGTCACCTTTAACAAATATAGGTATATCTTCACACAAAATAAACAGGGGAGGCAGGCATGGTCGTTAAACGCGAGTTGGTTGGTTTGCTGGAAAAAAATATTTTATTGTTTGCAAAATTATCAGAACGAATAAATCGTGGACTGATTGATTTCGGCGAATATTCACGCCAACAGGTTCAATTTTTGGTTCATTTATATATTGCCGGGCGGACACGTCTAAAAGATTTGGCGGCGCGTGAATTTTTGCCGGCACCAAACTTGTGTGCCGCATTTCGCAAGATGGAACGAGATGGGCTGGTCTTGCGTGTGGTGGACGAAAATGATCGTCGGAATACATGGTATTCGGTGACCGAACATGGTGCCGATGTTGCAAAGCGATTTATAGAAATGTTTCGTTCTGCGATTGCGACACTGTTCAAAGATATAGATAAAATTGATGAAGAAATTTTAATAAAAGCCTTTAAATCTGTGAATGAAATTTTGATGAAAATGGAGTTAAAAAATGCGTAAGTTTATTATTGCAATAATCGCGCTGTACGCCGGATTTGTTTGTATAGATGCATCGTATGCAATTGATTTGTCGCTAAATGATGCGATACAAAAAATCGTTGCAGAATCAAATGATTTAAAGAAAGCAGATGCAAACCTGAAAAAAGCCCAGGCATCGTTGGACGCAGTTAATGCAAATCGGTGGTTTAAATTAGAGGCTTCGGCAACATATATGAATTTGATAAATGTTGAAAAGCCATTTGATTCGTACAATGTTACATTACCACCCGAGATTGGTGGACTGATACCGGCATTGGCGGGGTTGGAATCGCTAGAGGTTCCGGATAACATATTCATGGCGGGTGTGACAATTACACAACCAATTTATACATTTGGTAAAATTGGAAATGCGGTAGACAGTGTGCGCAACGCAATTAAAATGGGCGAATACAGCAAAGAAATGGTTAGACGCGAAGTTCGCTATGCGGCGGCGGATATGTATTGGACCGCAAAAATGACCGATGAAATTGTCAAATTATCAAAGAAAAATCTGGATGATGCAGTGGCGGCTAAAAAGAAACTGACCAGTGCGGGGCGCGCAAATCGCAGTAATTTGGTCAAGATAGAATCAGATATCGCAACAAAAGAAATAAATCTGTCTGATGCAGAATTTAACCGTGATACAGCGCATAGAATGTTAAAGATTTTGGCCGGAATAGATATAGATGAACCGTTGAATTTAACCGATGATTTCCCAGGGACTTTCCCGGAATTGGAAAACAAAAAACTTACCAATACCCCAGAATGGCAAATCTTGGACCAACAGGTTCGTATGTATGAATCCAAGGCCTCGTCCGAACGTGCCGGTGGATATCCAACACTGGCGGCGGTTGGTTCGTATAACTATGCAACGATGGATAAAAAGTTTAAGAATTTGTTTAACGAAAATTCGCAATCGGCATATTGGGGGTTATCGTTGCAGGTGCCTATATTCAGTGGCGGTGTAAATCGTGCAAATGCCACAGTTGATGCGATGAATGCCGAAGCTGCACGACAAGATTTAGATAAGTCAAAGAAAATTACTTCGGAAAAATATTCTAATGCGATAAAGCAATATAATCATTTGCGTAATAATTTGAAGGGGTTGGAAAATGCACGTGATTTGGCCGCCAAGGCATACGGTTTTTCACGCGACCGATTTGCCGCCGGGCAAACATCGGCGGTTGAATTATCGGATGTTTCCGCCGGGTTATACCAATTGGATATGGCGCTATTAAACGCAAAATATAAAATTTTAATGTCGGCCGAATCGATAAAAAAATTGGGTGAATAATATGAATGTTTTTGGTAAAAAATTTGATGATAAAAAAGTAAAAAAAATTATCTATACGGCGGTTTTGGCTGTATTGGTGATTTGGTTTGTTTTTCGTTTTGTTATGGTCGCACTTGAATCGCGTATGGATGTTTTTAATCCAATGCGTGATGAAAGTAGAAACGGGACGCTGGTTGAATATGTGACTGTAAAGAAACAAAGTGGTACAATTGGTATTCCGATTTCGGTTCAGAATAATCGTGCATATGTCTCGGGTGCGCGCCGGGCAAAATTGCGCGTCGGTCAGAAAATTGGCGATGGCGCAATAACATATGTGTCATCATCACTGGATTTAGATTCGGGTATGTATGTCGTAAAAACGCGTGGTGTTTCCGATGGAATAAACAATGCAGAAATTGATTTAAATTGTTATTTTGTTCCGGCGTATGCGGTGCACGATAGTCTTGTTTTCGTTGCTGATTCGGGGATTGCACGTGCGCAAAAAGTGATAGTTTCGGCGACAGATTCAGATATGGCATGCATATCAGACGGAATTAAAGATGGTGACAAGGTTATAGTAAGTCATGTCACCGATGGTCAGAAAATAAATATTAAATAAAGGTAAGGATAGTAAAATGTTAAAGTTTTTTGTTCGTCGTCCGGTCACAACCGTTATGTTTGTTTTGTTGTTTGTGGTTTTGGGACTGGTTTCGTTTCCAAAAATGAATATAGAACGTACGCCGGCATTAGATTTTCCGATGGTGACGGCAACATTTGTCTATCCGGGTGCGGCACCCGCCGAAATTGAATCCCAGGTTATTAAAAAGGCCGAGGACGCAATATCCCAAGTGCCAGAGTTAAAAAAACTGACATCCCAGGCATTTGAAAATGGTGGCTATGTAATGGCGGAATTTAACCTTGGGGTGAATGTTAATGATAAAGCCAGCGAAGTTAAATCAAAAATAGATGCCTTGGCATCTGAATTTCCAACCGATTTGCGTCAACCGGTTATTGAAAAACTGAATCCATTGCAGACATCGGTTGTTGATATCGCGCTTCATGGTTCAAATCTGCGTGATTTGCGTGAATATACCGAAAATGTGTTGGCGAATAAATTAACCGGAATAAATGGTGTTGCCAGTGTATCGGTTTTTGGTGGGGAAAAGCGTGCGATTCGTGTCGCGCTGAATCCCGAACCTATGGCGGCACACGGCGTGACGATTATGGATGTTGTTGCCGCGTTCGGCGCGAATAATTTGAATGTGCCCGGGGGAAAAATAGAAATCGGTTCAGATTCATCAAATGTTCGTTTTATCGGCGAATTCGAATCGGTTGATGCAATTAAAAATTTGCATATTACAACCGCCGAAGGGCAAAAGTTTAAAGTTTCTGATGTTGCAACAGTGACCGATTCTGCACGCGATATTGAAACCGGTGCACGGTTTAATGGTGAAAGTGTCGTTATTGCATCTGTGGTAAAGGCTTCTGATGGAAATGCAATTAAAATATCGCGAGAATTGAATAAAAAAATGGCTGATTTTAATGCAGATTTAAAATCGCATTTCCCCGATGCAACAATGGAAATAGTGTCAGATTCATCTATTGTTGTATCAAATGAAACAACTGGAACAATACGTGGAATTATACTTGGGGTTATATTTACGATTCTGGTGTTGTTGGCATTTACCGGTAATTGGCGTTCAACAATTATCGCCGGTGTTGTTATTCCGGCATCATTGATTTCGGGATTATTCTTTGTTAATGCCAGTGGATTTACGATAAATGCGATGACACTGTTGGCGTATTCGTCGGCATTGGGGACATTGGTATCAAATGCAATTATTTTAATTGAATCTGCATTACAAGAAATGAATAAAGGAAAATCTGCAGAAGATGCCGCGATTGATGGAACAAAAAAAGTTGCTGTGTCGGTTCTGGCGGGTGTTGGAACAAATGTTGTGGTGTTTTTGCCGTTGGCATTTATGGGTGGAATTGCCGGTAAATTTATGTCTCAGTTCGGTATGACGGTTGTATATCTGACATTGTTGTCATTGTTGTTTTCGTTTACATTGGCACCAATGATGATTGCAAAGATTTTGCGATTGGTTAAACAGAAAAAAACAGTTGCAAATTCATCTAAAAAACAAACAAATATGCAAAAATGGTTTGCATACCAATATAAACATTCGGGACGCGTGATTTTGTTTGCAGTGTTGGCATTATTTGCATCGGCAATGTTGATGCGTTTCACCGGAAATGAATTCAGTCCATCCACCGATGCGAACGAAATAAATATTACTGCGCGTGCGCCAATGGGGGCGACATATGAAAAATCAAAAGATATCGCAACCAAGATAGAAAATACTTTGCATGATTTTTCGGATGTAAAATCTACATCGGTGAAAATTGGTGAACGTGGTCTGCAAAATATATCGGTAAAGGTAAAGTTGGTTGATAAAAATCATCGCCGTCATAGTGATAAAGAAATTGCCCGTCAGATGTTGCCGAAACTTAGTGTGATTCCAGATGCAGAAATTCAAATTCGTGCAGGCGAGGGCGTGTCTTCGGCGATTTCGGCGGATATAGTCCTTAATATATACGGCGAAGATGATGCGTTGCGTAATAAATATGCGGCACAGGCATTAGATGCGATTAACAACATAGAAGAAGTGCAAACGGCGGTGTTGGCGCAACAAACTCCAGGAACAGAAATTAAATTTATTCCAGATGCAAATAAAATGGATTTCTGGGGAATAAAAAATTCGTATGCGGGCGGTGCGCTGCGAACGGCGCTGTATGGAAACGATTCGTATAAATACAAAGAACATGGCGAAGAATACCCTATAGTATTGGAATTTGCACGCCCATTTAAAGATATCGCGTTGTTTGATAATGTGTTGCTGAATTCCCAAAAAGGTATGGTCGCATTGTCAGAGTTAGGTGATATCAAGTATGAAACCGGAACATCCGATATTCGCCGTTTGGACAAGAATCGTGTGACCGAAATAGATATCAATATTGGCAAATCAACCAGTGGTCCCGTTCAGGCGAAAATAGTAAGTGCATTGGACAAAATGGAATGGAAAACGGGGTATGGATATGGTTTTGGCGGGATGGCGGAAATTCAATCGGAAACGACATCCGAAATTGGAATGGCGTTTATGTTGGCAACGATTTTGACATTTATGTTGCTGGCCGCAATTTTGAATTCTTTGATTCATCCTTTCACGATTGCAACATCTATTATTACCAGTTTCGCGGGTGTGTTTATATTATTGTTTCTGTCGGGGGCATCAACAAATGTTGGTGCGATGTTGGCGTTTGTTATGTTGGTTGGATTGGTTGTGAATAATAATATTTTGGTGTTAGAGCCGACGGTCAATCGCATCAGTCGTGGTCAAAACGCAAAAGTGGCACTTTGGACAGAATTGAACGATAAAAAAAATATGGTGTTAATGACATCTATTGCAGTTATGACAGGTATGTTGCCACAGTTGTGGAGTGCAGATGGTATGAAACGTGCAATGGCGGCGGTTATGATTGGTGGAATGCTGGCATCATTGATATGGACATTTGTTTTGACACCGGCATTGTTCTTTGCGATGGAAAGATTACGCCAAAGATTAAAGGCTAAAAAATAAAAATGGGGCATTTGCCCCATTTTTTAACGCGCGACATCACCACGCAATTTTTCATGACATTTATAGTTTTGTAATTTAAATCCGTTCGCAGAATCCCAGTGCAACATGCCATTCCAATTTTCATCTGGAATTTCAACGGTTGGTAATTTATATGGTGTGCGTTGTATTTGTTCGCGCATTTGCGGTATATGATTTTCATAAATATGCGCATCGTGCAATTCACCCTTTAATATACCGGGTTTCAAATTTGCTTCTTTTGCAAATAACATAAGCAATAATGCATACGATGCGATATTATACGGAACCCCAAGGAACATATCGCATGAACGTTGTGTCCATATAAGGTTTAACCGGTCGCCATCAACCAATAAATTATACACAAAATGACATGGGGGTAACGCCATCTTGGGTTCATCAACCGGGTTCCATGCAGATACCACCATGCGGCGACTTTTTGAATCAATGGCGCGTTCCACCGGGGATTTTTTCAAAACGCGCAATACATCGGCAACTTGGTCAAATCCGGGTTTTTCATGATTAAAATTATCAGTCGGGTTTTTATCTATGCGTTTTGGATCAAATTGGTATTCGCCCCCAAAGTGTCGCCATTGAAATCCATATACCGGTCCCAAGTCGCGTTCGTTGTTTATGATATCGTTTCTGATTGCGGTTGATTCGGCATTACTTGGTTTGCGGTTAAATGATTTTATAAAATCTTGCATTGCGGTTTCATAAACCGGTTGCCACTTTGGTGCGCTGGCCCATTCGTTCCAGATATTGCATTTACGGTCTGTTAACCATTTCTTATCGGTTATGCCCTTGATAAAGAATTCTAATTCGGTTGCAATATTTTTCAGTCCCATTTTCTTGGTCGTAATCAGTGGAAAACCCATATCCATATCATGAATAAATGTTTCACCGGATGGATTGCGAATTGTGCGGATTCCGGTACGATTTTCAGAAACAGTTCCATGTTCCAAGATATTATTGCATATATCTAAATACGATTTCATTTTTCTTCCTTTTTATTGACAATAAAATCCTATTGTGCAAAACAATCAAAGTCAAGCGTAATTTAGGCAGCGTTGAAAATATCATTATATGTGTTATAATTCAAACCAAAAGGATGAAAATGTTAAAACCGGTTGATGTTGTACTGTTTGATTTTGATGGCACATTATCGTGGCCCGATTCGAATTTTGCGTTTGGGCGGTATTGTTTCCGGCACAGTTTGCGACCGTGGTTGTTTTTGCCCTTGATTGGTTTATCTGGGGTTGTACGGCTGTTTAATCCGCGTGGTATTTGGTGGCGTGAAAATATTCGTCGGTTTATTACACCAAATATGGTTCGGCGATTTGCACATGATTTTGTACGCGAACATAAAAGAAATCGATTCGGTTGGGCAACGGACAAGGTTGCCGATGAACGCGCGGCGGGGAATAAAGTTATATTAATTTCTGCATCGCCAGACTATTTAATTCCAAAATTGGTTGATGATATAGATTTTGATGCGGTTATTTGTTCAAAAATGTATAAAGACAAACCGTGGAAATATAAATTTCTGTGTCATGGAAAAAATAAGGTTTGTGCGATGGATGAATGGGCGAAAACTCATAAATGTATTCCACATGTGGTTCGTGCCTATTCGGATAGCAAATCTGATATGCCAATGATGGAAATCGCCGCCCAACAGATATGGATAAACCCAAAAACCGGTCTGCCAAGATAGTGGTTAGTGGCTAGTGTCAGTGGTTAGTAAAAAACGGATGCGCATACATCCGTATTTTTTTGTTTTTAATTTTGTGTATTTATGATACAATGCCTGTGTCGGTGGGTGTTCCGCCGATGGGGTGTGAAGACCCTTGGTTCTAAGTGTCCGTGGGGACATAAAACTCCTCCAACCAAAGTGTGGTTGGAGGGCGGTGAATATATAGAATAAGCCCACTATTTTCTTAGAACATAGTCTTCAACCTCCAACCACTTTAATTATTAAGTGGTTTTTTTCTTAAAGGGAAAAAATGAGCAAACATTTGGGGGCGTTTTTATTTATATTGTTTTCTTTATCGTTCGCGCACGCGGACGAGATGGCGATTGACACATCCCGCCAAATGCAAATTGCATCACTTAAACGCGAAATCAGCGAATTAGAAATAAAGTTATCCGAGTGCAGTCGCAAGAATAAAAATTGGAAAACCGCGACATGGATTGGTGCGGCGGGTACGGTTGCAACCGGTACGGCGGCAATAGTCCAGGGCGTAAAACTGAATAAATTAAAGAAAGAAAACGAATCTGTTGGTAAAACCGAAACAACAACGGACAAGAAAGATGATAAGAAATAAACTTATAATCTTTGCGGGTTTAATTTGTATTTGTTCCGTGCATGCGGGCACGGTTGATTACATAGATATGCAATTGGATGCGCAGATACAAGATTTAATATCACGGCGTGATAAGTTGAAGGCGGATTTAGAATCGTGCGAAAAGAATACACGCGGCTTCAAGATTGCGGGCATATCGACCCTTGCTGCAACGGGTGTTGGTGTTGTTGGGAATATTAAATTGGCACAAGAGATAAAGAAAGCAAAAGAATCCAAATCCGGTGGCGGATATAGCGGCGGTGGTGGTGTCGCGATGGATACACAGACTCAGGAAGAAAGAAATGAATCGTCATGCAGAGAATTTGAAAAACTTGGTATCGAATTACCAGATGAATGCAAAAAATAAAAAACTAAAAGGAGAAAAAATGAAAAATTTTTTATTGTTAGTAATTGCAGGATTGGTGGTCATAAATGCTGCAAATGCAGGAATAAAAGAAACATGTTTGGAACATCCAGATAAATTGGTATGGGTAGAAAAAACGCAACGGTGCATACCTATAAATCCGTGTACATCCGATGATGCGGACATAAAACGTGCATATTGCATAGAATATACTTTTTATGATTTTCCTATAACAGAAGGTTTGGCAAGAAAAGTTATAGAAAAATATTTTGAATATGATGGATCTGTTACAGAACTTAAATTTTTTAAGTCTAATGCTTCTGTTGGGGTTACTTATGATAATGGTAACTATGCGGAAATAAAGTTTTTGTACTTTGTGCCGGATTTAGAACCTCATAATAAAGAGTTGGATTTTACGGGTTTGGCATGTGCTGCAATCACAAAAAAACAGCCGTTCAGTGATTATGATGAAAATTATATTTTTTGTCCGGAGGCGCATAATCACGAAACGTGCAGAGAGGTGTATGAATTTGGGAAAGAACTTGGTTCTGGTCGCACTAATGCGATGGCCATATGGGATGACCTGGATAAAAGATGTAAGTTGAAACCTTTCTGATTTTAAAAAAACACGGTCGCATTTGCGGCCGTGTTTTTATCACTAACACTAACCCCTATTTATCAAAATCCAGTTCTTTTAATTTTTCGGCGCGGGGGGTGATTTTGTTTACCGATGTTTGTAATTGTTCTATATCGGTTTGCGCCAATGCGAAATGATTTTGAACCTTGGCCGCGCGGTCGGCCAGGCGGTTCAGATCGCCCAGCAACATATCCAATTCCTGTTTTATTTGACCCGCAACGCGTTTGATTTTTATGTCTGACAATACTGCGCGAATCGTGTTCAATGTTGCCCACAATGTTGATGGCGAAACAATAAAGACCTTTTTGCGCGCGGCGTATTCAACCGCGCCCGGAAATTCGCGGTGCAGTGTTTCAAATATGGATTCACTTGCGATAAACATCATTGCACTTTCGGCGGTTTTACCCGGAATAATATATTTTTCGGCAATTGCATCTATATGTTTGCGGACGTCCAGTTCAAACTGTTTACGATACAATTCTGGGTTTTCACCACCGGTCATTCGGGAATACGATTCTAATGGAAATTTACTGTCAATTATCATATCGCCAGGTGGATACGGCAGGCGGATTATACAATCAGGTCGGACACCCGTTTCCATAACCGACTGAAACGCGTATGTTTCGGGTGGCATAATATCGGAAACCAAATCTTCCAGTTGACGTTCGCCGAATGTGCCACGTGCCTGTTTGTTTCCCATCAAGATGTTTTTGAAATTCGCGATATCCGAACTGATGTTTTTAAGTTCAATCGCATTTTGCGATAGTGCGCCAAGTCGTTCCGATAACCGTTCGCGCAGGCGCGCGTTGTCTTCGCGCAGGGCGGACATGTCCACCGTCGTTGGTCGCATCAACAATGCCACCAGAAGTATGATTATAACCGCACACATCGCAATTAAAATATAAGTTGTCATTTCCAATTCCTTTGCTATCATTTAATTATAAAAGGATTTATGTATGTTGCAAATGAAACTTTGTGGTGATTTGATTCTGCGGGAACACTGTGACCCGGTGGACGATATTACACCCGATATTTTGCAAAATATGGATGAAATGGTAAAAATGATGTCCGAACAAAATGGGGTTGGATTGGCCGCACCCCAGGTTGGAATTACTAAACGATTCTTGGTTATGATGAATCCTGATTCGGGCGAGGTTTTTAAAATGATAAACCCGCGTATCATTTCGCGCAGTGATAATATGGTCGTGATAGAAGAGGGGTGCCTGTCGGTATTGGGACCGGATGATTTGCCGGTCTATGCCAATGTCACACGACCAGATAGTGTCGTTGTTGAATGGACAAATACCGATGGTAAACAGAATACCGCCGAAATGTCGGGTATAATGGCGCGAATTGTTCAACACGAAACCGACCATCTGGATGGAATTTTGTTTATAGATTATTTGGCACCGGCAAAACGCGAAATGGTTATGCGAAAAGTAAGGCGGCGGAAATGAATGTAGTGCTGATGGGAACACCCGATTTTGTTGTGCCTATTTTTGATGCGATTGCCGCACGGCATAATGTTATTGCGGTCTTTACGCGTGCACCAAAGCCCGTTGGGCGAAAGCATGTTATAATCAAATCGCCGGTACATGTTTGGGCGGAATCGCATAATATACCCGTGTATCATAAACCCAGTGAATATAATTTTTCGCCTGATATGGTTATTGTTGCGGCATATGGTGCGATATTACATGATAATGTTTTGGATTCGGCACCTTGTGTAAATATTCACCCAAGTTTATTACCGCTGTATCGTGGGCCATCACCGATTCGCACAGCCATTAAAAATGGTGATACAGAAAGTGGCGTTTGCCTTATGCAGATGACAAATGAATTGGATGCCGGTGATATTTTAATGTGTGAAAAATTCAATATAGATATAGATGATACAAACGAAACAGTGGAAGAAAAGGTTTCAAAAATTGGCGCAAAAATGATTTTTGAATATATGGAAAATCCACAAAAATATCCACCGATTCCACAAAGTGGAAAAATCGTCTATACGGCGAAAACCGGCGTATACGATGAAATTATTGACTGGAAAAAATCGCCGATTGAAATTCATAATTTGGTGCGCGCACTTGGCGCTGGACGCACAAAAATAAACGGCATCGATGTCAAAATACTGAAAACCAAGATGAATAACAATAATTTAGAAATTATTACTGTTCAACCTGCAGGGCGGCGCCCTATGGATTGGAAAAGTTTTGTTAATGGCCTGCATGGTGCAGAGATAAAATATGGGGAATAGTCATATGTTATGTTGTATGCATTGTGAGTATTGTCAATACGATAATAAAAAACTAACACATTATTGTATTCAAAGCCCTTTGCGCAATATGTTTGCATGGTTGATTGGGCGGAAGAAAGTTTCTATGATAGATGAAGCATGTGAAAATATAAAAATTATACCAGGAAACGAAAAATATAGATAAATAATGACAAGATATAAAGTAATTCTTGAATACGATGGAACAAATCTGATTGGGTGGCAAGAAAATTCCCAAGGACCATCGGTGCAATCGTTGTTAAAAGATGCAATTGAAAAATTCTGTGGGACACGACCAGATATTGTTGGGGCGGGGCGAACCGATGCAGGTGTGCACGCTATTGCTATGTGTGCGCATTTTGATTTAGATAATGAATATGATGCAAATACCGTTATGCGGGCAATGAATTTTTATTTGAATAACGAACCTGTGTCTGTATTGCATTGTGAAATTGTTCCCGATGATTTTAATGCACGTTTTTCATGTGTTGCGCGGCACTATAAATATGTTATATTGAATCGTTCGGCACCGCCGGTGTTGAATAAAAATCGTGTGTGGTGGATACCACGAAAACTGGATGTTTCATGCATGCGTAATCAGTCAGAAAAGTTAGTTGGTGTACATGACTTCACATCATTCCGTGCAAGTCAGTGTCAGGCAAAAAGTCCGATAAAAACATTGGATTCTTGCCGTATAGAACAAAAAGGTGATTTAATTATCTTTGAATTTTCGGCGCGGTCTTTTTTGCATCACCAGGTTCGAAATATGGTTGGAACATTGGTGGAAATTGGGCTTGGGACACCGTATGATATAGATGAAATATTCATGGCACGCAATCGCAGTGCCGCGGGTGCAACCGCGCCGGCAAGTGGCCTGTATTTTATTCGGGCCGATTATGCCACCAACGATTAAAAGGAATATATTTTATTTTTCCATTAGGATAGATAACCGCACCATTTTTGATAATTGTTGCATTGCAACTTTCAGAATGTATGTCAAAATATGATGCAAAATATTTAATACTTTTATCCGAACAAATTTTTCCAATGTTTTTAGAAAGTGGAACAAAACTTTGGATGTATGCAATTTTTAAATTTGGGTACGAAATTGTGTATACGCCAGATTCTTTGGCAAGCAGTGCGTTTTCTGTCCCAATTTTTTCGCCGTTTGATATTTTCCATGTATCAAATGCAAAGAAATTTGAACTGTCATGCGATTTATTAAATTTCAACTTTCCGTCAATTACGGCGGCAATAAGTTTATGGTTTGATGAAATGTAAAATATCGGTTTGTCTGTGGTAATGCATATCACTGTTCCAATTAAAACAAAAGTGATACATAAACTTAAATTTATATGCCGTGTAATTATATATTTGAACTTTTCGCTGTTTTTAATAAATATCAAACACCCGAGTCCGATAATAAACATGATAATTGCAGAATTTGGGACGATTCCAATCCCAAGATTTGGGACCGGCATATCTGCGATTCGTTCTGCAATTTTAAACGCGTGGTCATATATATGATGCGCCAAGGTCAAAGGCGCATTTGTTCCGATATCACCGAATAATGTGCCGATAAAAACCAATGGCATAATAAGAAATGAAAATATTGGTAAAAATATTAAATTACCAAGAATGCCGTATAACGGAAACTTGCCAAAGTGCCCGATTATAAATGGCACAGTAAAGACAGTTGCAATTATCGTGGTCAGTAATGCACCATACACATATCGTAACGGTTTGATTTTTGGCATTGGTGGATTTGCGTTATTCCATAACCATATTATTCCAAAAACGGCGGCAAACGATAATTGAAATCCAGCATGTATAACATATGATGGATTTAACGCAAGAATTATAATAAATGTAATTGCCGCCATACGCAGTGATAACGCGCTGCGTCCTAATATAAATGCGAGAATTATCAAAGTCGCCATTATAAATGCACGAAGTGTTGCCACCGATGCGCCAGATAATAACACATATGCGCATAGTCCAACCCAAGAACATATAAGTGCCGGAATACGTGCCGGTATTCGCCGGACGATATACGGAATTGAACGGAATATTAAATAAAATATTAGAAACAGCCATCCCGTGACCAATGTCATATGATACCCACTGATTGACCAGATGTGTGCAACACCGCTTGTTGTCCATATTTCACGATGACCATCGGGCAGGGCATGTTTATATCCTAAAACCAATGTGTCAACCAAGAAAGATTTTACAGATTTTTTTATACTGTCTCGTATATTGTATACGGCGGATTCCGGCGTATAGGTAATTTTTATATCTTTTATATATCCTGTGCCGGTTATATTGTTAAAATATGCCCAACGCGCAAAATCAAATCCGTTTGGAATATCAGCGGGCTTTGGTTTGAACAATCCGCCTGTACCGGATATCTCGTCACCGATGCGGAATATTTTATCTGATTCGGTTGATACGCGTATATTGCCAAAATTTTCGGTTTTTAAATAAATGCGCGTTTTGCCGTTTGCATAATCTAAATCAGTTATGACCCCAGATATGTTAATTTCATGTATATCATGTGATAATGATGGAACGTCTTTTAAATGTGTGTATATTCCGGCGTATCCAAACCCGATTGCAAAAAACGCAAATAAACCAGCTATTGGAAATTTGCGCGTTAATGTGGACGACGCTATCCCAGTGCCAAATACTAAAAATAATATGGCCATATTGGGTTCAGAAAACAGTGAAAAATAAAATGCCATCCCGAATGCCAAAAATATCGGCACCCATAAAAATAAACTTTGTGCTTTCAACCATTCGCGCATTTTTATACTATTTACCAAATATGAAATCTTGATTTGTTGTTAAATCTATTATTGTATCGATATCGTCATTATCGGATGTGTGTTGCCGAATTGTTTTACCACACTTCTGGCATTTATGCGTGATGACGAATGAATTTCTGGCACGTTCCACAGATATGGGTTCCATCAATCCACCACAATCGGATGCGCGGTCACCGGGGTTGTTATCTACATGTTTTGACCACAGACATTTCGGACAATGGTTTGTATAACCGTTGCCAAAAACCGCTGTGCCACAATGGGCACAGGTAAAATTTTCAACAGTTTTTGTAAATTTCTTCATTATAATCCCAACGCGTCACGATACATTTTTATTAGTTCGTCGGTTTCGTCCAATTCGTCGGGATCCATTTTACGCAACCGAATCATTTGACGAATATATTTTGGGTCGTATCCTGCAGATTTTGCCTCGGCATAAATTTCTTTGATGTCGGCGGCGATTGCGGCCGAATCTTCATTTAATTTTTCAATTCTTTCAATAATTCCAAGTAATTGTTGATTATCAAATGATCCATGATTTGCGTTTTTCATAATATGTTTTCCCCTTGTTTAAGTCCGACTTTTATGATATACCATAAATCATAAAAATCAACAAAAACCCGAGAGAGTGTAAATTATGTCAAGGTTTACCAAAATTACTGCTTCAATCGGCCCAAGTTCCGAAACAGAACGCGTTTTGCGCCAGATGATTCAGACCGGTGTCAATGTTTTTCGCATAAATTTTAGTCATGATACTGGTGATGTCCAGGGACAAAAAATAGATATGATTCGCAAAATATCGTCGCAAATGGGTATTCCTGTTGGAATTATGGTTGATTTGCAGGGGCCAAAACACCGTATCGGTAATTTTTTGACCGAAGAAAAATACCCGCTGGTAATTGGACAAGAATTTACATTTGATTCTAATCCAGAACCAGGAAATTCATCGCGTGTAAACCTGCCAGATACCAATGTACTTGGGTCTTTGCAGGTTGGAGAAAGAGTTTTATTAAATGATGGCAAGATAGAAATGTTGGTCACCGGTGTTTCCGATGGTGCGGTTAAAACCAAGGTTGTTCGTGGTAATGAAATCTGGTCGCGTCGCGGTTTTAATTTGCCAGACACAGATATAGATATGCCGATTTTGACCGAAAAAGACCAAAATGATTTAGAATACGCAATTACAAAAAAACCGGATTTTATTGCGGTATCGTTTGTCCAACGACCCGAAGATATTTCATATGTTCGCGACTTTATAACGGCGCGAACATCAAATCCGATAAAAATTATTGCAAAAATTGAACGCAAAAACGCGGTTGAACGTATAACAGAAATCGCATCTGTTGCTGATGGGGTTATGATTGCGCGTGGTGATTTAGCGGTTGAATTACCATATGAACAGGTTCCAGCAATATCGCGACATATCATCCGTGAATGTCGGCGATTGAATCGTCCAGTTATAATGGCAACACAAATGTTAAGCTCGATGGTTGAAAATGAATTTCCAACGCGTGCAGAAATCAGTGATGTTGCAAATGCGGCGTATTTGCGGACCGATTCGGCGATGACATCCGAAGAAACCACAATAGGTGCGCACCCGGTAAAGGTTGTTGAAACAATGGATAAAATTTTGACTGCGTCGGATATGGATGCGGCAAATTATCCGCACGATCGGGTGCGTTCAGAAAATACCGATGAAAACGATTGGTCGCGTTCGGTATCATCTGTGGCGTTTTTGAATCATGCATTGGCGATAATTGTATTTGCACGTGATTCAATTGGCGTGACCGAAATATCATGTCGGCGACCAGATGTCAAAATCATTGCGGTGTGTGATCAAGAGATTATCGCAAATCAATTATGTTTATTGCGTGGTGTTATTCCGGTCTATACAGCGGATTTATTCGCACAGCGCGATTTTATTGCAATCGCAAAACTGTGCGAAATTAAATCTGGAAAAATCGTCATTGTCGATGGCGATGATGTAAGTTTGCGCGATTTGGATTAAACCTTTATTTTTCAAAACTTGATTTTTTTGGAAATTTCCAATTTAGCCATTTTTTGTTATTTACACGCATATCTTCGGTTGTCATAACCGTGTCGTTTATACATACGATTGGTGGATTATTTGTATATAAATTTGCAACGGTCACATCTGTGCAATAACACGGGGAATTCTGCAATGAACGTCTGTGCACAGTATTATATATTTTATTCCATAATTTATTGTGTGTTTGTTTAATACAATGACACCTTTGTGGAACGGTGGTGCCATGAATTATGCCATACAGGTCAAAAATTAACCGGTGTATTTGACATGCGTGTCGGAATTTATAGTTTGTTAAATTTTTTATTTCATGTTCTAACAATGGATGCGCCAGAACATTTTTTATATTACTTTTTATATATGGGTCTATGCCATGCGAATGAATATATTTATAAACTTTTTTATGAAAAGTGGCATATATTTTGTATTGTGATAATAGTAGTATTTGTTGATAATCACCATTTACCGTTTCCAGGTCAAAACCGATGTTTTTTATTTTCTTGTGTCGCTTATTGTATCTCAATATAGCCCGATTTTTTGAATCAAAAAAGAAATCTGGTGTTAATGGTCTGTTGAAAAACATGTCATCATTTGATAACAGAAAATATTCAGATAACCCAGGAATATTTGCAATACACATTTCAATACTGGTTGAATTAAATGTAGGGATCGCACATTCTGGCATAATCGTATCATGTGACACAATGGTAATTTTTGGGTGCTTTGCGTTTAACCATTCAGGCACTTGATTAAACCCTGTTACGATATAAATATGATTTATCCATGGCACATATTTTTCAGCGCTGCGCAGTGCGTATTTTAATTCATCATTATCGCGCCACCGCGCTTCAACTACTGAATCTGTAGGCAGATTTTCAACACCGCCTTCGGCAATTAAATATTTTGATTTTTCTTTCTGCCAATTTTTATCGTTCCCATCAACCCACATGTAAACTAAATCTATTTTGCGCATTTTATGACTCCTGTGATATTTTTTTATGAAAAAAAACTGCCAGAACTTTATGTGGCAGTTGGGGGAGTTCACAAAATCACCAGAAGTCAAGTAATTCCCATTGGTCTTCCTGCATATAACCAATGGCTCCCCCAACGGCGAATTGGGGGCATGGTGCGAAAATACACCATGTGAAAAGCAACCGTGGGGTTGCGACTTCTGATTTTGGACTTGTGAAGGTCCCGAACTTTGTTCCAATAAAGTTCTGGGTATATTTTAGTTAAGAAAAACTAGTGGGGCAAGTTTTTTATTTTGTAATTGGTGGAAAACAATCGCCACCTTCGGTTGGACAACATCCAACGACCGAATCGCCAAGTTGTGTTAATTCTTCTCCGGGACAACATCCGTTTATATCAGGACTGGCATTGTCTGCGCAGACCATTTCTGTATCACCCGATTCGTGATGCAATACAAAGTATGCCGTTGCGAACGCCGTTACGGTCATTGTAATTACACATGCGATAATAATTTTGTAAATTTCTTTCATTTGCTTTTCCTTTTTTTATTCAGATATCTCAACCGAATCGATATAAGTACGACTGACATTTTCCAATGGAACCGGTTGATAATCTTCGGCCGTCACAGACACATCATCGTTATTTGAAATGATTGTCACAGTTGGCATCTCTGTTGGACGTGGCAATGCATTTGAATAATTTGCACCATATGTCTTTGATGTGTATTTGCCACGGAATCGTTCAGGAATATTTATATAATTCATCGGATTTACACCACCAGACGATAACGGCATTTCCGATATTGGTGATATATAATTTACCGCAGATGTATAGATTGGTGTTGAAAAACTGGTTTCTGGATTTTTGACAACCGTTGTCGTCCCATCGCCGTTCAGGCGCATAACTTGTAATGCGCGTTCATTTGCACCGTTTGAACGCAGACGGAACAAACCATTTGCACCAACATATCCACTGGGGCTCATAATATAAGATGGAATATCACGGTTTCCATACATTGCGCCGATGGCAAGTATTGTTGCGTCATACCCCATTGCCGCCATGCGATTCGCATTGCCACCGGTTGCATTTGTATATATATCGGCAAAGTCGGTGGATATATCCGGCATAGTCGCAAACATTGCCCCGGTCATTGTTATATCGGATGCGATATCGGTACCTTCCCATAACGGGGTTCCATAAAATGCAACATCGCGCACACCAACACCATAATAGCGCAAGAATGATGCCAGTGATTTTGTGTCATCGCCACCACCCAAGAATAATATTGAATCATAGGGCAGGTTACCAAGCGTATCTGTGCGGTTTATTTTTTCCAGTTGTTTTGATAGAGATGATTTTTCTGAATAAGATAAATTTTCGTGATTTATGATACCAGACAAAATTTCTTTGGCACGCGTGTTTGCCGCATGGCGCGCCGTATACATAGATGCCGCCATTGCCGCAGACTTGATAGATTCGGTGTCGTGTTCGTTATAATAAAATACGCCATTGTTCACAATATTATATATATCACCGATTGTGTACGCCGCGCCCGCCATTGTGCGCCCAGATAAAGTATTTGGTGCAATGGTGATAAATCGGTTCGCACCGTTTGACTTCATGGACCGGATTGTGGTTTCAATTGTGTTTGTCGGCATCAGTGCAACACTGATAACACCGTTTCCAACCGCCGAAAAATCCGATGTAAATGCCAGTGCCGGGATACTGGATGATTTTATATCGCGCAATATTTTTGCGTTATCTGCAAAAACCGGTCCAATAATTATTGCAGGATTGTCATTTAGCGCAGATTGTATCGTTTCGGCAACATTGCCGGTTCCTGTATCGTAAAACCGTATATTTAATCCGCCTGGGGCGAATCGCATGGCGGCGGCCTCTATACCCGGGCGAATCATCTTGCCCACGGATGCATTTGCACCCGATGTCGGCAGTAATACTGCAATATTTTTATCGTCACCCGATGAACCGTACAGGTCTGATGCAAATGTTCCATACTGTAAAATCGCCGGCGCAGATACCGGGCCATTGTCATATTCGGAATGCCACCGTGTTTGGCGACCACCACCACTGCATCCCGCAAGTATCGCGGATATACAGGCAAATTGAAAGATACGTTTTATAATATGCATTGAAAAATCCATTTTATCTTGTATTATTCTACTACAAAGGATTCAGAAATGCAAACAGGGCTTTATATTGTTGGTACACCGATTGGTAATTTGTCTGATATGTCGCCACGCGCCATAGATGTCTTAAAGAATGTAGACCTGGTTGCCGCAGAAGATACACGTGTTTTTGGTAAAATTGCATCACATTTTGATATAAAAACACGGCGGGTGTCGTGTCATGAACATAATGAACGTAATGTGATTGGTGAATTAGTTGAAAAAATTCGCAATGGGGCCAGTGTTGCAGTTGTGTCGGACGCGGGTATGCCGGCAATCAGTGACCCGGGATTTCGTATTGTGCGTGCGGCGCGTGATGCGGGATTGCCGGTCTTTGTGGTGCCGGGACCGACCGCGGTTATATCTGGACTGGTGCTTAGTGGGTTTCCAACCGACCGATTTACATTCTGTGGTTTTTTTGACGAAAAGAAATTGCGTGATGATAATCGGATTAGGCATACTATTGTTTACTATGAAAGCCCGAATAGAATCAAAAATACGATTGCGGCGATTGCGCGCGTTATGCCAGAACGAAAAATCGCCATTGTGCGTGAAATAACAAAAATTCACGAAGAAACAATAATCGGATATCCTGCGGATTTATTAGATACAGATGCGCGTGGCGAAATTGTTTTGGTTGTTGGTCCGGCACCCGAACATAAAATGTCAGATGCCGAAATATCCGAAATTGTAAATGATGTTGCCGCGAAATCTACCAAAGGTGCGGCGGCGGATTTAGCATCACGTGCAGGTATTTCGCGGAAAGAGGCGTATAAAAGATTGTTAAAGAATGGCGGTGAAAAATGATACGATTTGTTGGTGGTTTTGAAAATGTATGTGATTTACCAAATGCGCAATTCCCAGAATACGCGTTTGCCGGACGCAGTAATGTTGGTAAATCATCGCTGATAAACGCGATTTTGGGTGTGAATGTTGCACGAACATCAAATACCCCGGGACGAACACAAAGCCTGAATGTGTTTAATATTGATGATAAATTTGTTGTTGTTGATTTACCGGGCTATGGCTATGCGCGTGTTTCGCGTGAAAGCGCGAATCGTTGGTTGGTTCGTTTTCAAGAATACATTACAACGCGTCGTCAATTACGGCGATTGTTTATACTGATAGATTCGCGAATCGGTCCAAAAAAATCGGATTTAGATTTAATTGATTTTTGTGACCAGAATGGAATTGCGTATCAGATTGTTTATACCAAAACCGATAAACGTGTGCGCGAACAAAATCAAACCGAAATAAATTCATGTGTGCATCCGGCAATGGTTGATAAAGTTGTTTATACTTCGGCCGAGAAAAAATCCGGTATCGATACAATAAGGAAAATTATTGGCATCAAATAAAAATATTTTTTATGTTTCAAATCCGTCCAAGATTCTTGATGGTCTGTGGCGGATTATTGTTGAATCAAATTTAGATTTTTCCAAAATTTTAATTTTTTTACCGAATCGACGCGCCGTGCGAAGTACAGAAAAAATGATTGCAAATCGTATGGGTGGGGTGGCGATTTTGCCACATCTGGTCCCGCTTGGCGAGGGCATAGAAGATGATGATTGTGATGCGCATGATGATACAGTGCCAGAATTAGAACGTGTTGTTGTGTTGTCTTATTTGATTTCTGAATTGCCCGATATTCAGAGTATGTCGGCGGCAATTCCGATTGCGCGAACTTTAATTACTATGCAAGATTATCTGGATAACAGCGGAATAAAAATTTCAGATATAGATTGGAATAATTTAATAGATGACAAATATGCACATCATTTTCATGATAAAGCAAAATTTTTAGATTTATTGTCGCGTGTAAATGATGATATTTTTAATGGACGATATACCGAGGTTCAAAGACGGAATTCTGATGTATACGCGTGGTGTGATTATGTAAAAAATTTGCCGGTTGATGATTCTTTGGTGATTGTGTGTGGTTCAACCGCCAGTGTTCCGGTCACGCGTGATTTAATGACGGTTATTGCCGGAATGCCAAATGGTCGTATCATTTTGTCTGGCAAGATTTCCGGCGTATACGATGATTTTGAATTGGATACAAACCCATATAATTCTGAATATAATTTTCTGAAAAATATTAGTGTTTTACCCGATGATATAATTGAAATAGATGTTGGAAAATCACATATAGATTTTATGAATCGCGCGTTTTCCAATGTATACACCGATAATTCAATATACGATTTATCAAACTGTCATTTGATTGAAACAACCCGTGAATCTGAAGAGGCCGCCGTTGTCGCCGAAATTTCATCACGCGCAATAAAAAATAATAAAACGGTCTTAGTGATTACACCTGATGCCGCCGGAAATCAACGTTTGATGTCTGAATTTGCACATCGTGGAATTGTGGCGGATTTTTCGGGTGGAATACCATGTGCTTTAAGCCCGGCGGGTCGTGCAATATTGAATTTGTTTGACGAATGGATAGAAACAGAAAATAATATTTTTAACGATATTTATATCAAAAACAGATTTGATTTGTTTGATACGGTCGCGAATATTGTTGATGAATATGCCGATAAATTCACACCACAATTTGATGTGTCAGACAATATATCTGTGCAAGTATGGATTCAAATAAAAGCATTGTCGGATTGTTTGAATACACAAAATATACATTTGAATTTATCAGATGCGCGTGCATTTGTTGCAGATGCATTATCGGTGATAAAAATTCGTGCGCCGATGAATGATTTGGCACATGTGACCGTGCTAGGGACAATAGAGTCCCGTATGCAAACCGCGGATGTAATTATTCTGATGGGGTTGAACGAAGGTATGTTTCCGGCAACTGGCTATGAAAATCCATGGTTGCCACGCAGAATTGCGAATGAAATTGGTTTACCGTCACCGAATCATAAAGTATCGTTAATGGCATTAGATTTTATGAATCTGTCGTGTGGCTCAGATGTGTATTGGACACGCAGTACGGCATCCGGTGGGGTACAAACACAAGAATCACGATTTTTGTCGCGTGTAATGGTGGCGCGTGGTAATTTTGACAGATGTGTCGCCGATAATATATTAAATGCGGTGCGTGCGCGTGATGTGGTTCAACCGATGAAACTGGATTATACTGACCCGGTACCACCGGCGGACTGGTCGGATGTGTATGTGACCGAATTAGAATTGTTAATACATAATCCTTATGCGTTCTATGTGCGGCATATATTGCGTTTGCAACCGCGTGATGATTATTGGGCGGCACCCGATGCACGTGATTTTGGAAATTTGGTGCATGGGATATTAGAAAGTGCGCCGAGTGATTGTGGTTCTGAATATTTGGTGCGCGCAATGGATATTGCGGCGCGTGATGTATTGCAAAAAAATAATTTGATATTTAATTTCTGGCATCGGCGATTCGTTGAAATTGCACCAATTGCATCAGAGATGTTAAAACAAACACCAAATGCCAGTACCGAAATTTCTGGGGTTGTAAAGATTGCAGGCCGTAATGTTCGTGCGCGTGCCGACCGAATCTGGGATGGCGGGGTGCTGGATATAAAAACAGGGACAGCACCAACAAAATCGCAATTAGATATTGGCAATATGCCCCAGTTGCCATTAGAGGCGTATATGTTAAAAAATGGCGGATTTTCAATGTATACAACAAATAAAAGTAATGAACCAATAATTCGGTTTCTGCAATTAAAATCTGGCGCGACGCGCATTATTGAATATAATTCAGAAGAAACCAGTACAATGATTCATGCCGCCGTTGATAAAGTGACAGAGTTATTTAATATGTACTCGGCGGGTGGGGCGGGGTACAAATATCTGCGGACCAGTGACCCAAAGTATAAAAACTTTGACGATTTTGCGCGCGCCGATGAACGTGACTAGTTTATTTTTAACATCAACCCGCAATGATCGGTTGGTTTTTCTGTGGTGCGTGGATATGTGTCAATTTCGCACGCAGTAATAATTTTTTTTGCCGCACGGTTTGCCAGGAAATAATCAAGGCGCAATCCTTGGCGATTGCCCACGGTATCACGACCACGATATCCATACCAAGTATAATCGTTTTCGTCGGGGTGAAATTCACGCCATGCATCGATCCACCCGGAATCCAACCATTGTTGCATTATTTCGCGTGCCGCCGGTGCAGATATGCTGGAACCAATATAGTTTTTGGGGCTCCAAATATCGCGGTCGGCAATCGCAACATTAAAGTCGCCACCGATGATGACCGATTCGTCAGAATTTGTGTATTGTTTGATATAGTCCGTAAATGCGCGCATCCATTCAATCTTGTATTGAAATTTTGGCGATTCTTCGGATTCGCCGTTTGGCATATAAACATTTATAATCCGAATATGACCGTCAATAACCGTTTCCAGAACACGTGCGTTTGGGTCGGGATAATTTGGCATACCGCGGGTCGTGTCTTCAATAGAATATTTAGAAAATGTTGCGACACCGTTCCAACTTTTTTGACCGAATACTTTGATGTTGTATCCGTATTCTTCAAATAAATTATGCGGAAATGCGGCATTTTCAGCCTTTAATTCTTGAACCAAGATTGTGTCATATTCCCCGGATTTTAAAATATTTATAAATGCAACGGCATGTGCGCGTATAGAATTTATATTAACGGTTAGTATTTTCATATTTGCAATATTTCCTTTTATGAATATAATATCGGTAATATTTCATAAAAACAACAAGGATTTTTACTATGAATATGTTCCAATTTTTAGAATCCACCGCAAAAAAATACCCGGATATAGTATATCTTGTTCGTGAAGAAGTCACATATTCCGGATTCTTGGATTTGATAAAACGCCGTGCCGCAACACTGCACGACAGCGGAATCAAGCCTGGTGATGTGGTTGGTATTTTATCGCATAATATACCCGCATTTCCAATTACGTTATTTGCAATATGGTACTTGGGTGGAACGGTGCTGTTGCTAGATACTAATCTGACACCGTTTGAATATGACAATATGGCCCAAATAACTAACTGTAAATTTATATGCGCGGAAAAATCTTTTTTTTATAAAACCGATAAATTTACCTTTATTGATATCACAAAGGCGGATGGTGATGTTAATCCGAAATTAAAGGCGGCAAAACTTGATGAAAAAGATATTGCGACGCTTTCGTTTACATCCGGGTCAACCGGTACGCCCAAGGTTGTTCCACTTACACACTATAATTTAACAGAATGCGCACATTCATTGTTGGATATGCGCGAATACATTAACGCAGGCGATATTTTATATGGTTTCTTGCCAATGTATCATATATTTGGTTTTGCAGTTGAAATATTGGCTACTCTGGAATATGGGGCCGGTGTGTTGTTGCAACCAACCGTAAATCCAAAAGAAATTATGTCCGATTTCAAAAAATATCGTCCGCATGTTATTCCGGCTGTGCCAAGATTATTTGAAGTGTTCAGAAATAAAATTATTGACGGAATCAAGGCCAAGCATAAGTGGTGGTTGTTTAAACTCATTATGAAAAATGCTCGGTTGTTGCGTAAAATAGGCTTGTCAAAATTAGTTGATGCGGTCTATAAACCGGTATTAGATATATTTGGTGGTCGCGCACGGTTGATTATTGCAGGTGGCGCAGCAACAAAACCAGAAATTGAAAATTTCTATTTGGCACTGGGACTTGGGTTTATTCAGGGATATGGCATGACAGAAACCGTTGGACCCATCTGTATTTCAAAACCGTGCCGGGGACGTATCCCATATGCCTTTGGTGCCCCAACAACAAACAATATTGTCGAGATTCGTAACAAGAATGCCGATGGGGTCGGAATATTGTGGCTAAAAGGGAATCAGGTTTTTGGTGGTTATCTGAATAACGATGCCGCCAACAAAGATGTATTCGATGAACGGGGGTTCTTTAATACTGGGGATATGGTGTCTATGGATAAAAATGGCGAATTACATTTTGCCGGTCGTAAGAAACAGGTTATTGTTTTGGACAGTGGTAAAAATGTTTATCCCGATGAATTGGAGGGTTTGTTTATAAATATTCCGGGTGTGAAAAATGTTGCAGTGTTTGAACACAAGGTCAAAGATAAAACCGTTGCATATGGTGTATTTAGTGTAGAAGATAGTATGACAATGGAAAAATTGGCGGCTGCAATTGCGCATGCAAACAAGAAAGTTGCATCATATAAATGGGTGACACACTTTGCAATGACAACCGAAGATTTACCAACAACCAGTACACAAAAGGTCAAACATCATATTGTCCACCAGAATTTGATTGATGGGAAGTATCCGATGCGTAAGGAGTAAGGTGATGTGTTTCAAAAGAACAAGTGGTGCTGTGTCGCAAAAAGAGTCTGTTAAAAGTAGTCATACTGATTGGCTTATGCAAAGAGAGGCTATATGTCGTGGGTATGAAAGATTATTGGAGTGGGAAGCAGAACAAATTTTGAACGGGGACGGGGATAAACTGTTTGAATTACAGGCAGCGATAATGGCCGATGTTAGAAAAATTTTTGGAGAAAGAAGTATTTAACTATTTCCCTAAACATAACTGGGAAAAGGTCATATCAAGGACTTCGTCTGTGCTGATTACACCAAGTATTTTTCCAATTGCATCCGCGGCATAGCGGACATGTTCGGACAATATATCATAGTCATCGCCCGCGATAGACATTGCGTTTTTTAATTCATCGGCGGCGGTTTTGATTAAATCATATGTGCGTGCATTTATCATTAAAACCGATTCGCCACCACCGGACATTTCATTTATACGTTCTGTAATTGTTTTCATCAGGTCCGGTATACCAGCACCCGTTTTCGCCGAAACATAGATTGCATTTTTTATTCTTTTTGAATCGGTTGTGTCAGATTTATTTACAACCAATATTTCGTCTTTTTTAACTGTCATAACCGAATCAGTTGGGGTAATAACATGTATAATGATATCGGCGTTTTCAATTTCGTTGGTGGTTCGTTTAATACCGATTCGTTCAATTTTGTCCGTTGTATCACGCAGTCCCGCGGTGTCTGATAGATTCACCATATATCCATCAATATCCATTTGGGCAGATACAACATCGCGTGTTGTTCCTGGAATATCTGATACAATCGCGCGTGATGCGCCAACAATTCGGTTAAACAGCGAAGATTTTCCAACATTTGTTTCACCAACTATTACAATATTTATGCCACATTGAATTGCGTGCGAAACACTGTATTTGTTCAATGCGGCGGAAATCGCCGTATAGAGCGTTTTTATATGTGATATTATTGTATTTGAAATATCGGGGGGTAAATCATCTGCGGGATAATCTGTCATTGCCGCCGCGTATGCAGATATTTCCAACATGTGCCGCCGCCAATCGGTATAAATTTCGCTGTCACCGCCCATCATAGATGTTAATGCGGCGGCGCGTTGTCTATCTGTCTTGGCATCCAATAATGCGACCAATCCATCAACATCAGATAAATCCATTTTTCCATTATAAAATGCGCGCCGTGAAAATTCGCCGGGTGTGGCGATTCGCATATTATGACCACGCAAAAATTCAAAGATTTTATTTATTACCGCCGGCGCGCCGTGACATTGAATTTCAATAATGTCTGTGCCGGTGAAACTGTGCGGCGCGGCAAAGAAAATAACAATACATTGGTCAATTATTTCGCCTGTATCGTCGCGAAGGTTTGTAAAATATGTTTTCCTTGGGGTAATAGTGTTATGACCGATGATTTCTTTGGCGAATTCTTGTAAATTGTTGCCCGATATACGAATCACCGCAACGCCGGATTTCCCGCGTCCAGATGAAAGCGCAAAGATATTATCGTGATTATTCATATTACTTGTTTCCACTGATTTCTTTTAATGCCATTGGGACCAGTTTTGATATGTCGGCACTTGGATTTTTTGACACCAATTTTTGTGCTATATCAACAATATCCATCCGTCGGTATCCCAATGATTCTAATGCCGCCAGCAGGTCAGGTAATGCGCCGGACGAATCGGTCATATCAAAATTAAGCGATGCGCCCCCAACCTTGCTTTTTAATTCAACAATGATTTTTTCGGCAACTTTTTTTCCGACACCTGGGGCGGTTGCAATAGTTTTTGCATCACCGGTCGCAATTGCAGTCATCAGTGTATCGGTCTTTATTGTTCCCATAATTGCCATTGCAACCTTTGGACCAACACCAGATACCCCGGTCAACATATTAAACAAATTTTGTGCCGATTGTGTCAAAAAACCAAACAAACGAATTGAATCTTCCCGGACAACGGTTTCAATCCATAATGATACAGAATCGCCCCGGGTCAATAATTCCGGTGTATAGACCTTGTACCCGACACCAGATACCATCAAAATTATATGGTCAATACCGATATAATCAACAATGCCTTGCAATTTTCCAATCATTTGCTATCCTTATGCCCGTTATTCTAATCTAATTAAATCAAAAGGTCAAACAATGAGTGGACATAGCAAATGGCATAATATTCAGCACAAAAAGGGGCTGGCGGATGCGGCGCGCAGTGGTTTATTTACTAAATTGGCGCGTGAAATAACAATGGCGGCGAAACTTGGTGATAAAAACCCCGATAATAATCCGCGACTGCGATTGGCAATTTTACAGGCGCGCAAGAATTCTATGCCGAATGACAATATTAAACGCGCGATTGAAAAGGCATCGGGGTCAAATACCGAAAGTTATGTCGCGGTGCGCTATGAAGGCTATGGTCCGGGTGCCGTGCCGATTATAGTAGAGGCATTGACCGATAATCCGCGTCGTACCGTGCCCGAGGTTCGTAATATATTTGCCAAAAATGGTGGAAATATGGGCGAAGAGGGATCTGTTGTATTTATGTTCACACGCGTTGGTCAGATTTTTTATCCGGCATCCGTCGGTAAAACCGAAGATGAAATGATGGAAATCGTTATGGATGCAGATGCCGAAAATCTGGAAACATCGGATGAAGGTTTTATTATTACAACCAAGCCGGATGATTTTATGAATGTCCAAAAGAAAATTGCAGATGTTTTGGGCGAACCGGAAAATGCGGAATTGACATGGGTCCCGAATATGCCAATGGATTTAGACGAAGAAACATGGGGCAAAGTTGAACGCTTGGTTGATGCGCTGGATGCAAATGATGATGTCCAGAAAGTCTTCACCGCCGCCGCATAAAATTTGAAATGCTGGTTTTTGTATTTTGAATTTGGTGCAAATATGTCAGAAAACATTTTTAAAACCCAAGAATCTTTGATACCTGTTCCGTCAAGTTTTTCCAATATTGTTCGTAATGTGGCGGATGCGTTGGGTGTGCAAGACATGTGTGTTGTCGGAGGCGCGGTTCGTGATTGTGTCCTTGGAAAATTATCGGGTCATGATATAAAACCAAAAGATTTAGATATTATTTTACCATCGCCGCTACTCGACATAGCCAGAAATCCAAATGTAGTTAAGATACGACAAAATTCACTGGGCGGAATAAAATATGAAGTCAAAGATTTTGGAATTGTTGATATTTTTCAATATTATACTTCAAATCCAGAAAATATTATTGCACGATTTTTTGATTTTAATTGCAACAGTTTATTCTATCGTATGAAAACTAATAAAATAATTGCATCTGCGTTTTTTTATGAATTTTTAGAATCACGAACAATCTCGCAACAAAATATGTTGTTTATTAATAATAAAGTTGTTGGACAATATGGTGTGCCAGAGATGGTGATGCGGGCGATAAAATTTCAAATTCAATTTATGGATAAATACGAGATAAAAACAGAATTGGGATTTGATATTTTATATTCAATTTATAATATGACCAGGCAAGACGAATCTGATATGAAAAAATATATGAAATCACATGTATCGGATAATAAATTACAAAATATTATTTGGCAAAGATATCAAAACATCAAGAGATAAATCGTTGCAATTGTGTAGTGTTTGCGTGGGCCAAGGCGATTGCAATCGCATCACTTTCATCCGGTGTTTTTGGATTTGCACCTGGTAATAATATTCGTACCATCTTATCAACCGCCGTTTTGTCGGCATGACCGCCGCCGGTTAGAATCTTTTTAATCCGATTCGGTTCGTATTCAAATACCGGAATGTTTTGAACAGATATTGCCACCATCGCCGCCGCACGCGCGTGCCCCAGAATCAGTGTCGTTTGTGGGTTTTTATTTACAAAGGTTATTTCCATACTAGCTTCGTCGGGTTCAAATTTTTTGCACAGTTCGGTGACCCCGTTAAAAATAATCGCTAATCGTTCCGCCAATTCGCCGGTCTTTTTGGGTAATATCACACCACTGGCGATATATTTGCGTGTGCTGCCCGCCGATTCGATAATTGCCCAACCTGTATGTAAAAGCCCCGGGTCAATCCCCAGTATTCGTTTTGTCATTTCACTATTTCCTGAAACTTATTTTGCCGACACATGGTGCGCCAAAATATTTGTTTATTTGTTTTTTTATTTCATCGGTCATGTATGACAGTTTTAATGTATACGCCGGATTTCGTGGTCGCAAAACAATATTATAGTCTCCGTTTTTCATTTTTTTTACCGCGCAAATATCGGCAAGGTTTGCAATTTCATTGCCAATAATTTCCGGCCAACGCGCAACTAAGTCCGAATCGGATGCGCGTACACCGAATATTTTAAACAGTCCACCCAATGCGCCAGCAATACTCTGGGGGCGTTTAGTACGGACGGTGAAATCTTTTTTATTTTTTTGGTTTAACATAACTGTATTCTTTCGGCATTAAAATGTACATTTCGCCCTGGGCATGTTGACCATGTGCATACTGATATGCTTCATCGCCTTTGCCAAAGAATATGTCGGCACGAACATATCCACGAATTGCGCTGCCGGTATCTTGGGCAATCATCAGTCGTCTGAACTTTTGTCCATTAGACAGGTTTGTGTCTATGTATACGGGCAATCCCAATGTATACAGCGAATCGTCCATCGCAATACTGCGTATTTTTGACAGCGGTGTCCCAAGTTTTCCAATTACATCTGGTGGAACCGATTCATAGAAATATACATATCGTGGATTGTTATAAATAACCTCTTTGGCCAGTTTGGGGTTCTTCTTTAAATGTTTCCAAACCGCATCGGCGGAATATCCGCCTTCGGGTCGGATACCACGATTGCGCAGTTGTTCACCAATAGATTTAAATGGCATATCGTTTACCGCGGCAAAGTTTAATTTTACCATTGTTCCATCGGCAAGTTTTAACATGCCACTGCCTTGAATTTGAATGTTTTGGACATCAACAATGTTCGCCCAATACAGAACGCGTCCAATTTGTTTTTCAACAATTTGTTTTTTTGGCACACCTTTGTAATTGCGGCCGTCGGTTGGGATTCCCATTAACGGTTCATTACATTCCGCCGTTTTTGTCCGGCATCCCGGTATTACCGGTGAATAGTATCCGGTATATGTTCCCTTTGATGAACCGTTATCATTATATATTTTATATGGTTGGAAATTTGATTCAAACCATGCACGAACGGTTGCGTTGTCGGCGCTGGCACTGGGCAACATATTGCATTTTTCTTCAAATAATACCGGGTCCGGAATAATAGTGCCTTTGTATTTAATTTTTGCCTTGCAAGAATTTCTGAAAGCCTGGAGAGCATAACGAACATCATCTTTTTCCCAGTCGGGCAGGGACGAAAACGATACTTTTTTAAAGTTTTTTTCCGGAATGACCGAATCATCGCCGGTATGCGTTGGTGTTGATAAATCGCACGATGCCAAGAATATTCCGGTTATTACCGCAATAATATTATAGAAAATTCGTATATTTATTCGTTTAATCATTTTTTTATCTCTCCTACTTGTAAAATCCACTGATAATGCTATATTATCATAAAACGAGTCATAAAAAAAGGAGCAATCGTATGGCAAAGTTCAATATCATATCGCAATTTTTGAAAGATATCTCTTTTGAAAGCCCAAATGTCCCAGATTTATTCTTTAAACAAGACAATGGTCAGGCCGAATTGGAAATAAATATAGATATGCAGGTCAAAGGTTCAGAAAAGAATCTTTATATGGTTGATTTGATTACAAAAATTCATTCAAAATTAAAGGCCGATTCTAAATCAATATTTTTGATTGAAACAACTTATTCAGGGCTAGTGCAAATGGAAGAAGAAAAAGATGAAGAAGTAAAGAAACGTACTCTGTTAATAGATGTTCCAACATTGTTGTTCCCGTCTGTGCGTGCATTGGTGACGCGTTTGACCGCCGAATCTGGGTTTCCACCCTTTGCGATGCAGATGGTTGATTTTGCGGATTTGTACGAAAAAAGAAATCAAAAGCCAGACGCAAAATAGTTTGAAACGCACCATTTGGTGCGTTTTTTGTATCCTTTGCGATTTGTGTGAATTTGTGATATAATCACACGATGCAGGAAGGGATTTTATGGCAAAGGATAAGTATATTTCGGTGCGCAGTTCGGTTAGTGGCTTTTCATTTGCAAACCTGGGGATTTTTACTGGGTTCGCCGATGGTATTTATAATGCGGTTTATTCACTGGTTATATTAAGTATTTTTCAAAATTCTGCGATTGTTGGTATTTATGTTGCGATTTATTCTGTGTTCTGTATGATTACTGCGTTGTTTGCACATGAAATATTTCGCCAGTTTTCAAAGGTAAAAGTTTTTTATTTCTCGTTACTGATGTTGGTTGTGTGCTATGCAATGATGGGGTTTTCTGTATTGCCACGAACATTTATTGTGCTGGATTATACCAGTGGTTTTGCAATAACAATGACGGCAATGTTGATACCGTTGTTTATGTCGGATTTTGCCGGAAATGCCGGTATGGCAAGGTTAAATTCACGGTACCATTTATGGACGAATATTGGCGCATTATTTGCACCAATGTTGGCGGTTATGGTTGCAACCAAGTTTGGTAATCGGTCGGCGTTTTTTTTGTCTTCGGCGATATATCTTGGGGCATGGGCGTTTTTTAAATATTTCCATTTGTCCCAGGCGCAACGACAAATAAAACCGGTGAATCCGCGACGGACAGTTCGTGCATTGTGGCGTAATGCGATGGCATTCTTTCGGACCCCAGGTATGTTGCGTGCATATACAGTGAATTTTGGTTTCTATTCGTTGCGTGCAATGCGATATCTGTATGTGCCGATTGTGGTTATTGAAAACGGTTTTTCCAAAGATACACTGGGATTGGTTCTTACACTTGGCATTATACCATATTTGTTGCTGTCCGAAGTTATGGGACGATTGGTGCGCCGATTTGGCAAAAATGTATGGCTAATACTGGGGTTTGGGTCGTTTGCTGCGTTTTCGGTATGGGCGACATTTGCGACCGGTTTTCCATTGTTGGCAATCTTTGTTTTATGGCAGATTTCTGGTGCATTTATGGAACCAGTGCATGATTTGTTGTTCTTTGATAACACAAAAAAGTCCCAGCAGTCCAGGTTTTATGGTGTATTTCGAACCAGTGCGAATTTGCCTAATGTTGTTGCACCAATTATTGGGGCGGGCTGCATCACTTTGTTTGGTGTCACATCGGCGGTTTGGTTCGTTACAGCGGCGATTGGGGTTATGTCAATATTGGTTTTAATTTCTAAAAAATAATTGCAAGTAGTGGTTTTTCTGTGTATGATTCCAAAACAAGAAAAGGGGTTTTACATGGCAAAAAAAGAAGTGACAAATACACCGGCAAAAAATCCGGCATTGGAATCGGCACTGGCACAAATCCAGAAACAATTTGGCAAAGAAGCCATCATGAAAATGGGTGATGGTTCTCAACAAAATATAGAGGCAATATCTTCTGGTTCGTTGGGATTAGATATTGCGCTGGGGATTGGTGGTTATCCGCGTGGACGCATTGTTGAAATCTATGGACCTGAAAGCAGTGGTAAAACAACATTGGCATTGCATGCCGTCGCCGAGGCACAAAAAAAAGGCGGAACATGTGCGTATATAGATGCCGAAAATGCCCTGGACCCAAGTTATGCAAAAAAATTAGGGGTTGATGTTGCAAACCTGATTATATCGCAACCTGATTCGGGTGAACAGGCGTTGGAAATTGCAGATACGCTGATTAAATCTGGGGCTGTTGATGTCGTGGTCATCGATTCGGTTGCGGCACTGGTACCAAAGGCCGAATTAGAAGGAAATATCGGTGACAGTTTTGTTGGAACCACGGCGCGACTGATGAGTCAATCATTGAAAAAGTTGGCAGGCAGTGTTTCGCGCAGTAATACATTGTTGATATTTATCAACCAGATTCGTATGAAAATTGGTGTTATGTTTGGCAATCCAGAAACAACCAGTGGTGGAAATGCGTTAAAGTTCTATGCATCGGTGCGACTGGATATTCGCCGTACGGGGGCAATAAAAGATAAAGAAAATGTTATTGGTAATGAAACGCGTGTTAAAATTGTTAAAAATAAAGTTGCGCCGCCATTTCGTACCGTTGACTTTAAAATTATGTATGGCGAAGGTATTTCCCGGATAAGTGAAATATTAGATATGGGTGTAAAGTATGACTTTATAGACAAGGCCGGCAGTTTCTATTCGTATAACAATGAACGAATCGGTCAGGGTGAAGCAAATGCCCGTCAATGGTTAAAAGAACATCCAGATGCCCAGGCAGAATTGCTGGATAAAATTATGGCGCGTGCAAATGGTATTGCCGAAGAAATGACCACCGGACCATCCGATGATGATGATAATGTGATGCCATCGGATGATTAAAAATCCGATGGTGTCCATATTACATAATAGGAAACCGATGAATATTAAATATTGGTTTACACGATTCAAAATTGTAATGGAGGCACACATCTTTAACTGGCCCTGGCGCAGTCGCGAACGACGCAGGGCGATTCGTGGAAATGTTTTGGGGCGTTTAGTCCCCCAGTATTTGAAACAGTATCTGTTTGCAACAAAAAATGTTCCAGATGAATCTATACAAAACGGGTCAGATAAAATATTTACAATTTGGTTGCAGGGCGAAGATAGTGCGCCAGATTTAGTTAAGTCGTGTTTTCGCAGTGTGCGACAAAATTGCAAGCAAAAATTGGTTGTTCTTGATGAAAAGAGTTTGTTTGAATATATAACTTTGCCAGATTATATTATGGAAAAGCGGAGATGTGGCTTAATAAAAAATGCGCACTTTGCCGATATATGTCGTGTTGAATTATTATATCGCTATGGTGGAATATGGTTGGATGCGACTGCATTTGTCACCGCACCAATTCCAGATAATATTATAGCCCAAGATTTCTTTATGTACATGGCTGGTAATGTTTGGGGATATGGTTTTGTTCAAAACTGTTTTATCCGGGCGCGGCGCGGTTCGTATTTGTTGGCGGCATGGCGGGCAATGATTTTTGAATACTGGAAAAATAATAATCATGCGATGGATTATTTTGTTCACCAATTATTATTTAAAACATTAGTGGAAAATGATGTGCGTGCGAAAAAATATTTTAAAAAAATGTTGCGTATTGACCAAGACCCTACGCATATAATGCGATGGGAATTATGGGATAAACCATTTGACAAAAATATTTTCAATTCTTTATCAAATAATGTGTTTTTTCAAAAATTAACATATTGTGATTCATCAGCAGTCGTTCCAAACAGTTTTGCGGATTTTGTTATAAATAAAAAGGACATATAATGCCGAAAATCTCTGTTATCATCCCCGTATATAATGTTGAAAGATATCTGCGCAGATGTTTGAACAGTGTGCGTTCGCAAACTTTTTCAGATTTTGAAGTATTATGTATAAATGATGGCAGTACCGATAACAGTAAAAAAATATTGGATGAATATGCCGATTGTGATAGTCGTTTTATCGTGATAAATAAAAAAAATTCTGGTGTGTCGGCGGCGCGAAATGATGGTATTAAACATGCCAATGGGGAATATATTCATTTTATGGATGCGGATGATTTTATAGATTCACGATACTATGCAGAAATGGTTAAGATGGCAGAATCTTTTGGTTTAGATATGGTTTGCAGTGGTTTTGTCACCAATACAAAATATGCGCGCGATATTATATATAAATCAAAATCTGTGGTGAATACAATTTATAAAAAATTGCGTAATACATATGTGTTGACGGATGGTTATGTGTGGCGATATTTGTTTAAGACAAATTTTATAAAACAAAATGGCCTTAGGTTTGATATAAAACTAATATCCCAAGAGGATGCAATATTTGTATTAAATGCGATTTCATATGCGGACAGTATAGGGTTTGTTCCGGGTGTTTATTATCATTATATGTTTAACGATATGTCTGCATTGAACAATCGTGATAAAATGCATCATAAAAAAATAAAAGAACAATACAGACAAGCGAAACAATACAAACGCGATTTTGTTCGCAAATATCATGTTCAAATATTGTGGTTTTTGCGTAAACTTTTTCGGAGATTTTAGATGAATGTTATATTTTATAGCCATATACAATAGGTTATAAAGCAATCCTTGGAATAGAGCTTTGACAATGTTCCCAATAAATGGTATAATCTGCGTGAGGATGTTTACAAATTCCTAGGAGGTGTCTATGCCGACGATATCAATAATCATCCCCGTATATAATGTTGAAAGATATCTGCGCAGATGTCTTGATAGTGTTCTGGCCCAGACCTTTACCGATTGGCAGGCGATATGTGTAAACGATGGCAGTCCCGATAACTGTGATAAAATATTGGCGGAATATGCCGCCCACGATAAACGCATTGTTGTTGTTAACAAAGAAAATGGTGGCCTGTCCGATGCGCGTAATGTTGGAATGAAACACGCAACCGGTGAATATATAATGTTTCTGGACAGCGATGATTTTATACATCCACAAACAATGGAAATCGCCCACTATATGGCGCAACGCGATGATACGGATATTGTGTCTTTTAGATACGACCGGTTTTATCGTCCGTATTTGATGGTTCGCCATTTTCTTGGGTTGAATACCGATGACCTGGTGCCAATCGCAATGCATTATAAATACCGTCCTTCCTGTGTGTGCAGTTTGTCAACCAACGATATATTTAAATATGCGACCGAACGTACACATAATTTGTTCAATTTCCATCGTTCATGGTTAATAAAACATTGTCAGGTTTGGAAAAACTTGTACCGGCGTGGTTTGATTGCAGATGTCCCGTTTGTAAAAGGAATTTTATTTGAAGATTTCCCATGGTGGAGTGAGGTCATGTTAAAGAATCCGCGGGTGACAATTTTAAAATTACCGTTGTATTTTTATCGTCCGAATTTTGGCGGTATTGTTTTGGCGGCAAACCAATTTCGTATTATGCAAAGTTTATGTCGCGGAATAGAACATGCATTTTTGGCATATCATGATAAAGCAAATGCGTATCAGTTCAGTATGTGGAATAAAAATTTCTTGTGGTTCTTTATCGCGCGCGCATTTGATAAAGTTCAATACCTTGAAGACATATCTGATTTAAATGCCGCCCGCGAATGTTTTTATAAACTCTATAAAATTGGTGCTTTGGATTTTGTTCCGAATAAAGAAATGTATAAACTGCGAGACAAGATTTGGCGATTTATTCGTGAATAAAATATGGCGCGAAAATGCGCCGTTTTTTATATTTCATATTTTTTGAATCTTGTTGGGATTTTTACAACAATTTTAATTCCCAACATTCCGGGCTTATCCATTGCATAAATGGGACGAAATATTCGTTGCATAGTGCGAACTATTTTTATTATAGATTCGCTGTGTGCGTGTTTCTTGGTAATAATATTCATTGTGCCGTTACCGCGGCGGCGCAGATGATTTACCCAATCTGGCCCGCGTTTTTTTGCTTTATCTATCAATATTTTCATGTCAACTGCACCAAAATGCAGTAGGTATAAGTTTTTATCTATATGAAAATTGTGCCCGCGGATACTGTGAAAACCGCTGCCCCAATTTAATGGTTTGTTTAACACAACCGGTTTTGTATAACGGGTGGATAACAAAGCATATTCGCGCTGGTTCAATATAGGTTTTCGTTTGTCCAGTACCGATTCTTTTGTTAGATGTTGCCCAATGTCTAGTCCAAGACCCGACACGGATGTGTTTATTTTCAGGTTAGAAAGATATTCGCGTAAAGATTTTTTTAATCGTGGGTCAACGACCAGAAATTCATCAGAATCGCATCCGATAATAATATCATAATTTTTGAATAATTCTTTGGCGTATTCTGATATTTTTTTTATTCGGTATTTGTCACCGGCGATACGCGACATATCGGTATGTGGTAATTTTATAATGTTCGCATTTTTTGCGTTGTTGGGTGTCGTTTGGTCAAGTCCATCAAGAATAATATAAAGGTTCTCGTGGCCAAGTTCATTGCCATAATATTTTACCCATCGCGAAAGAAAAAATTCGTCATTTCGCGCCATTGTAATTGCAGCAATTTTTTTTAATCGTTTCAAAATATCCTCGTTATTATATATTTAACATATCTGAAAAATATTTTAATCGGATTTTTCGTTAGTAACCAATGCATATATTCTTTACCATATACATCACATGCAGAATTAAATATATCATTGCGTAAATTATCGGGCAGGTTATTCAATACATATGCTATCTGGGCCCCAAGAGAACCGTTGTGTCGGGTAAATGCCAATTTTTTTATAAATGGCATTTTTTGTTTAAAAAGTTTTTTTACTTTGTTATAAACACCACGATTATGGACATGATATACACAATCCCATTTTATATTATGTGCATTTAATCTCTCGGTAAACCCATTTTCATATATGGTTGCAACCGCAGCCTTGTTAGGTTGTTTTTTTACAGACATTATAAATTCGTCAAACCATTCAGACAAAAATACCGATGGCCGCATACCGATAAACCACGATTGTATATGTTCAGATTTGCCACCGGTTTTTCGTACCATACCGAATGCATCATTTTTTGAGTATTCCATTTTTTGAAAGTATTCGTTCATATCAAATAATGGTCCGTATACGCTGTCATTCACCATATAGACGAAATCATAGTCCGATAAATTCAAATTTTTTTTTGCCCATTTGTATGCGCGTTTATACGAACCAAAGTCATATTCACCATGACGCGTTGCATCCACATAAATACAATATGAATTTAATTTTTTTAATTCAGATTTTGTTGATTCGTTATCCATAACCACAACGCAATCGCCATATTCTGATAATGAATGTACCATATGCACAAATGCGGAATTAACATGCCCGTTTTTATCGTATCCGGCAATTAGAAATAAACGTTTGGTCATATTGTTCCTTTTAATCCAGTCGTCGTGTGCCGATATTTATACCAAATAAATAATATTTGATTTTTCGTGAATATATATCACGACGGAACAGTGTAATCTTAAATACTGTGAAACGGTCGCGAATCATAGGTGTATCGGGCGCGTTCAATAATTCGGTTGCGCCATGTTTATCCAGAAATTCTGAATACCGTTGCCATGCACGCGCCGTTTCCGCGGTCGTTGTTGCGCGTTGCTTTTTTTTGTCTTTACCAAGTGATGTTGGTTTGTCAATAACATTGTAAATTGCGCCGGGAACCAATGCAACCGTATCTGCCAAAACAATTGCAGGTTTTGAAAATAATATGTCTTGGGCACCCCAAACGGATGGTTCAAATTGTAATTTTGTGCGGCGCAAGAAATCGGTTTTATATACATAGCGCCATGCGGGATTGAATTTATTTGCATGTGTTTTTTTGATTTTGTCGTCCAGTGATGTGCAAATTTCAATTGCATTAAATTTTGGAAAACTGTATCCGATTTCATTTACTTCGCCACATAAAATATCTGCATCTGTTATTGTTGCGGCATTTGCCATTTTTTCAAAATAATCCAGGTTTACAAAATCATCATGATCGTGTATATGTACATATTCGCCATTTGCAGCATTTATACCAACATTTGATGCAACCGATACACCCGCATTTTTTTGTGTAATCAGTTTTATGCGTTTGTCATGTTTTGCATAGTCTTTGATAATGTCGCCACATTTATCGGTACTGCCGTCGTTAACAACAATTATTTCAAGATTCTTATATGTTTGATGAACCAAGTGTTCCATACATTTGCGAATAAATTTTTCCGCATTATACATTGGTACAACAACAGATATTAGTGGTGTTTGCATTCAAAATCCCCTTTGTTAAATATTGTTTTTATTATAAATATAAACATTTGCGACTGCAAATAAAAATATAATTGATGGGTGGTTTTATTCCTGGACATGTTATAAATATAATTTTACAATTTTCTTGGTAAAGGTTTAAAAATGTCCAGATTGTTCTTGTTTGCGGGATATAATAAAAACGGCATAATAGACGATGCATTGGTCTTTTATGTTACGACATTATCGCATTATGGTGATGTTGTTTTTGTTATGGATAATGATTGTCCAATGCGGGAACTAAATAAATTAAAACCATATGTTATATATTCTGCGGCAAAACAGCATGGTGAATATGACTTTGGTTCATATAAACGCGCGTACATATATGCCGAAAATAAAAAATTATTTGATAATTATGATTTTATTTATTTTGTGAATGATTCTGTATACGGTCCGGTATCGGACAAAGATATTGGTGTGGTTCTTAAACAAATGGAACGTACTAAATCGGATTTTGTTGGAATGGTCAGTAATCAAGATGAGGTTACGCCAGAGCATGTACAATCGTGGTTTGTCGGATTTCGCAGTGAAATTGCGCATAATCCGGATTTTAGTAAATTTATGCATTCAATTACAAAACAAACAGATAAAAAAGATATTATAAATAAATACGAAATTGGATTATCAAAACTGCTAAAGTCTATTACGAAAAAAATGTATGTTTTGTTTCGGCAAGATAATCATCGGTGCAACACTGTATATAAGAAACCGTGGGTGTTATTGCAACATGGAATTCCGTTTATAAAAAAATCTGCAATTTCACAAATGCTGTCGTATGGTTTCTTGCGACGGACTATCAAAAATGATATAATATATAATGATATCAAATCACATGGATTAAAAATAAAATTTAGACCGTTTCAGTATATAAAATCATGGATTAACATGTTGTAAAAAATGCCCGTTTACTTAAACAGGCATTTTTTTATTCTTCTTTACCGCGTGCCAGTTTTTTGCGCTTTCCGCTGTCCAATTCTTTCTTGCGCAGACGAATTGTTGCCGGTGTCACCTCTACCAATTCATCATCTTGAATATACGATAATGCTTCTTCCAGTGACATTTTACGTGGCGGTGCCAAGAATAATTTTTCGTCGGCCGTCACACTGCGAACATTGGTTAGTTCTTTGCCTTTGATTGGATTTACCTCCAGATCGTTTTCTTTACTGTGTTCGCCGATAATCATTCCAGAATAAACTTCGGTTTGCGGGCCAACAAACAAAACGCCACGTGGTTCCAAGTTATGCAATGCGTATGTTGCGGTCACACCATTTTCCATTGAAACCAAGACACCTGGGCGATATTGAACAATCGGTCCACGATATGTATCGTATTTATCAAAAACACGATTCATAATTCCGGTGCCGCGTGTGTCAGTTCTGAATTCTGATAAATATCCAATCAGACCACGTGATGGTGCCGAAAATACAATGCGTGTTTTGCCGGCACCTGATGCCTTCATTTCTGTAATGGTTGCCTTGCGTTTTGTCATTTTTTCAATAACAACGCCACTAAATTCATCATCAACATCAATAACAACTTCTTCAATTGGTTCCAATGTTTCACCATTTTCGCCGGTGTGCATAACAACGCGTGGACGTGATACCGATAATTCAAAACCTTCACGACGCATTGTTTCAATTAAAATTCCAAGTTGTAATTCGCCGCGTCCCGAAACTTCAAATGATTCTTTGTTTTCACTTTGTGTGACGCGCAGTGCGATATTTGTTTCGGCTTCTTTGAACAGGCGTTCGCCAATCATACGTGATGTTAATTTTTTACCGCTTTTACCCGCCAATGGAGAAGTATTCACGAAAAATGTCATGGTCAGTGTTGGCGGGTCAATTGGCATCGCCGGAATTGGTTCTGTGACTTCGGGGGCGCACAAGGTATCCGCCACAGTTGCCTTGGCAAACCCGGCAATGACAACGATGTCACCTGCAGATGCGCTATCACGTGATATTTTCTCTATGCCACGGTGTTCAATTATCTTGGTTATTTTTGCATTTTCAATAAATTCGCCCTTCATATTTATTGCCTTGACCGATTGGCCAACACGCACAGTTCCGGATTCAATTTTACCGGTTAAAATACGCCCGACATATGGGTCAGATTCCAGTGTCGTTGCCAACATTTTAAACGGTGCATCCAATTGACAGCGCGAACCATTACAGTCGGGGGCAGGGACATGGTCAACAATCAACTGGAATAGTGGAGTCAAATCTTTGTGTTCGTCATTCAAATTACGAACCGCCCATCCATCACGACCGACGGCATATAAATATGGAAAATCTAATTGCGCATCGTCGGCACCCAATTTGTCAAATAAATCAAATGTTTCGGATAAAACTTCATCTGGGCGCGCATCATTGCGGTCAACTTTGTTTATGCAAACAATCGGGCGCAACCCCAATTTTAATGCCTTGGATAATACAAATTTGGTTTGAGGCAGGGGGCCTTCGGCGCTGTCCACTAATAACACAACACCATCAACCATGGATAAAATGCGTTCTACTTCGCCACCAAAGTCTGCGTGTCCCGGGGTGTCCACAATATTTATCTTGTAATCGTGCCACAGAACCGATGTTGGCTTTGCGGATATGGTAATCCCGCGTTCGCGCTCTATATCACCACTGTCCATAACACGGTCATCAACGCGTTCGTTTTCACGAAATGTTCCCGCCTGTTTTAACATGTTGTCCACCAGGGTTGTTTTCCCATGGTCTACGTGCGCGATAATCGCAATATTACGAATTTTCATAGTTGCACCCTTTTTTTTGCACCAAGGATATAGATTATACTATATTTTCTGGTTTTCAACAAATTATAATAAATTATAATAAAAAATTGACATTTTGGTGTTTTTGTTTAAAGTTTAGACTGATAAAAGGTGGTAATTATGGTTGTACTGAATGATAAAACGGCGGAAATTTATATCGCGATTCGGTCTGTTCTTAGAGATTTTTATACAAGAACTTTGCGCGAAATTGTAAAAAATCGCGGTATAGATTTAGATATAAAAAATAATAGATATCTGCAAAATGCGTTGTCATATATGCGTGATGTATCGGAACACCCAGAAAAATATTTTTCGCGTCTGGCAACCGAAGAAGATTGGATACGACGTGCAGGAATTAAATACAGTATACATACGGTCGATGATCCGGCGGATATTGTGTATAATAAGGTTTTACCCTGCTTAACAAACGAAAATATTGCACATGAATATCGTGATTTTTGCAAGTTGGTCATGAACTGGGAATACAGTCGTACAGATTCAGATTATCATGCAAAACGTGTGTCAATAAAACAACAAGACCAGATATTTGAAAAATCAAAGTTAGTGTCTGTATACGGCGGAAAGTGCCGTTAAGGTAAAAAAACAACCGCCTGTTTGGGCGGTGTTTTTTTATTTAATGTTTACCACCGATTTTTGTCCGGCCACCCATTAACGGTTGTAATTTTTTCGGAATATTAACAGAGCCGTCTGCGTTTTGGTGGTTTTCAATTACCGGCACCAACGCGCGGGGCAGGGCGATTCCAGTATTATTCAATGTTGCAACAAATTTGACTTCGCCGGTCGCGTTTTCGCGATAGCGCGTGTTTGTGCGTCGGGCCTGGAATTGCCCAATTGACGAGCAAGAACCCAATTCACGGTACGCATTTTCCGATGGGAACCAGGCCTCTACATCATTCATTTTAACTTTGTTGAATCCCATATCGCCGGTGGAATTTGCAATTACGCGATATGGTAATTCTAAATCTTCCATTATTTCACATAAATTGTTCAACAAATGTTCATGCATTTCGTCACTTTGTTCCGGTGTACAGAATACATATTGTTCAACTTTGTTAAATTGATGTACACGCACAATTCCGCGAGTATCACGACCGGCGGCACCCGCTTCTTTGCGGAAACATGGTGAAAATCCGGCATATTTTATTGGTAAGTCGTTTTCCGACAATATTTCGTCTGCGTGCAGAGAATTTAATACAATTTCCGCCGTTCCGGTAAGGCATCTGTCGGTATCGGCCAACATAAATACATCATTATTCATCACCGATAAATCAGAACCCATAAAGTGTCCCGCATTAAATATTGTTTGCGGTTTGGAAATAGAGGGACATTCAATATATTTGAAACCTTTGGAAATAAGTTTCTGAATAACATATGTTTGTATCGCCAATGATAATTCGGCGGCTTCACCGGCAAGTGCGTAAACACGTGTGCCACAAATACCCGCAATCTTTTCGGGCATCCACCAACCATTCATTTCTAATAAATCCCATTGCGGACGTGGTGTAAAATCAAAAGTGCGTGGCGTACCAATACGGCGGATTTCCACGTTTGCAGAATCATCCGCGCCAACCGGTGCCGATGCATCGGGTATTTGTGGAACGCGGTGCAATAAATCATTCAATGTGGATTCTTTATTGGTTAATTCTGCCAAATCATTTGCGATTTCTTCACTAATTTTTTTTGATTTTGCAATAAGTGGCGCTTTATCCGCGGCGGTTGGAATTTCGCGTGATATTTTGTTCTTTTCGGCCGTCTTGGTTTGAGTAATCGTTTTTAATTCGCGTACACGTATGTCAAGTGCCAAAATATCATCAACCACATCCGGAAAGTTTTTTACCCGGCAGGCATTTTTTACAATATCTGGGTTTTCACGAATAAATCTTATATCTAACATTTTTCTGCCTTTTTTATTATTCGTTATTGTGCGTTTGCGTTCAGGTATGCAACCGCATCCATTGCGGCGCCGCAACCGGTACCGACCGCGGTTGCGACCTGCATTTTTATATTTGAATGAACATCGCCGGCAACAAACATCCCGCGTGGCAATGAATCCGGTGCGATACGGCCCATTTCATCACGACGAATGTCTTCGGTTAAATAGTCTGTGTTCGCCTCGTGACCGATTGCGACAAAAACACCGTCGCAAACAATTTGTTCGCCGTTTGTGGTTGTTGCGACCAGTTCGCCGGTTTCAGAATCCGGCTTTGGCGAGATTTCTTTTAATTCGGTATTAAATACACATTCTATGTTTTTTCTTTCTGATACGCGTTCGCGCAGAATCGCTTCGGCACGGGTGAATTCAGATTTGCGATATATTATTTTTACAACCTTGGCAATATCGGCAAGATACAGTGCATCGTTTAATGCCGAATTTCCGCCACCAATAATCAAAACGGTTTTGCCGGTAAAGAAAAATCCATCACATGTTGCACAATATGACACACCGCGTCCCAACAGTTCGCGTGCGCCGGCGATTTCCAGTTTGCGTGGTGATGCACCGGTCGCCAAAATGATTGTTCGCGTTTGGTATTTCTTGTCATTGCCCGCAATAACAGTAAATGTTCCGTCGCTTTCATTTTCAATATGCGTTGCCGGGACCATTTCAATTTTTGCGCCGAAAGATTCCGCCTGTTGTTTCATAAATTCAATCAAATCAAAACCGGTTCCGTGCCACCCCGGATAATTTTCCAATAATGCAATTTCCGCCGTTTGACCGCCCAGCGATGTGCCGCCCAAAACCAATGTGTTTTTATTTGCGCGTCCGCAATAAATTGCTGCGGTTAAACCTGCTGGCCCAGAGCCTAATATAATAACATCATACATACTTTTATTCCTTTTGTGTGTCTAACATAGCACAAATATGATGTTCGTGCCATAAAAATTTGGTGATAATTATTTATTTGCCAAAATGCCGTTTAAGGGTCTGGTATGCGGACGAAATACGGGCAAATTCAGTGCCACTGGTATCACCAGATGCGATATCTGGATGATGTTTTTTTGCCAATGCGCGGTATTTTGTTCCGATTTCATGCCATGATGCCGTAATTGGTAAATCCAGGGTTTTGAACGCAGATACAATCGCCGATGGTAATGATTTTTTTGGTGGCATTTTATCAAATGTATCGCGACCAGTTATAAAATCGTTCAAGAATTTGATATAGTCCGCCGAATCTTGTTTGCTGCGTTTTGTCGATGCCCCAAATGTTTGTTGTTCCCAATCTTCTTCTATTTCTTCGGGTGACATATCGGCATAGTAATTCCAGTTTTTATTATATTCGGCGGCATGTTCTTGGCAGAAAAACCAGTATTCTTTTAAATCACGGGTTTTGGGTGCGCGGCATGTGCCGGCCTTGGTGCATCCGGGAAAATCACATTTTTTTATCATTTATTATTCACCTTGATATCTGATAGTGGATGATGTTCGGCAACAACCTGGTGCAATTTTTCGGGCAAAACATGCGTATAGATTTGTGTGGTTGAAATATCTTCGTGTCCCAACATTGTCTGTATCGCACGCAGATTTGCACCATGGGCCAGCAGGTGCGATGCAAACGAATGACGCAGAACATGTGGGGTTACGCGTCCGGGTTCTATACCCGCCAGTACGGCACATTTTTTAAGTATCTTGAAAAATCCATCGCGCGTTATATGACCCGACGCAGAATTTGACGGAAATACATATTTTGATTCATCACTGTCACGCAGTTCCAGCCATTTATGCAATGCGTGTTGTGCCGATTCATGCATTGGAACGATTCGTTCTTTGGCGCCTTTGCCATGAATAAGTAATCGGTCACCAAGGTTTGCCGTCATTGGTAATTCGCAAAGTTCTGATACGCGCAATCCCGATGCATAGAGTAATTCAATCATTGCCCGTAAACGCACTGATGTTCGTATGTCGCCCGCCGATGATATTAACAATTCTATTTCATCGGTGGTTAATAATTTGGGTAACGGCTTTGTTCGTTTTGGTAATTCCAGATTGGTTGCCGGGTTTGTTTTTATTATATGTTCCAACATTAAAAATTTATAAAATCCGCGCAGTGCGCTGGCTTTGCGGGCGATGGATGATGGTTTTTCATCAAGTTCGGATAAATACTTTTGTATGTCCGATGCGACCGCGCCTACCAATCCGCCAGAAATTGTGTTATTGGCATGACGTAAATCGTTCGCATAACTTTGCAGTGTATTTTTGCTGCGACCTTTTTCCGCCGATAGGGCTTCTAAAAAAACATCTATATAGTTAATCATTTTATTGGTACAGGACAACCTCGGTCACATTTTGGGTTGGGGGAAAATATATTATCATTAAAATGACAATGGCAATAACCAATGTCCATATAATTACCTTGTTTCGTAATGAATTTTTTTTGCGTAATGGCATAGAGATGTTCCTTTGGTTTTTATATCGTATCAAATTCTGCAATAAATATTCCCGATAATGCGATTATAATCAGTGGCGGTGCAATTATTGCCAATAATGCCGGCAATGTGCCACTGGCCCCCAGTGCATTAAATACATTCAACAGAAAATATAGTACAAAACATGTTAATATACCAATACTGAATTTTGTGGCGAAACTGTGATTGCGGCGTTGACGTGTTTGTGAAAATGCGACACCTAATGTTGCCATTGCAATCATTGTCAGTGGTAAAAACAGTAATGTCCAAAATTGAACCAGGTGTCCACGAACCGATACACCAATACCAGACATTTTACGAATAAAGCCAGGCAAATTCCAGAATGATATTTGGTCGGGTTGTAAATATCGTTCAAGTACGGTTTTTGGTGTCAAAAGTGTTTTTATGTTCCATTTGTCGTGGTATGTTTTACCGTTGGAATCAAATATTTCGGCATTGTCGCTTGATAATCCGGTATCAGATAATTTTATTTGCGCTGAATTTATTCGGTTTTGTAATTTAAATTCCGGGCTTTGTGTGTAAATTGTTGCGTTAACAAATATTAAATCGTCATTTACTTTGCGCATATCTCGGGCGGTTATTGTTATGTATCCGTTTTCAGACGCTTCGCGTAGCCATATTGCATTATCAACCAATTGTAATTTATCGCGTGTTATGTTTTCAGAACTGATTTTAACGGCATATGGATTTATAACTGTAGCGGCAAAAACACCGATTAAAAATGCACCAAACAAAAAAGGTCGCGCCATTTGATACGTTGAAACACCGGCACCGGAAATGATAATGCCTTCGCTGGACCGGGTTAAACTGTAATACGCGACCAGAGTTCCCATAAATACCGCCAATGGTAAAAACATCGGAACATATTCCATCAAACGTACCCATGCATCATTCATGGTTGCCACAATCGTCGGATTCCCGGTCAGACGTTCTACAAAAGTGACCGCGTATATGACCCCGGAAACAATCAACAAAACCAAACCTACGCCACGAAAAAAGCGTTTAAATAAAAATCTTGATAAAATTCCAATTCGCATCATTTTTATTACGGCCAATATTATGTTGCAGTATAGCCTGTTTATTTCCTAATTGCAAAATTAAAATGAAGTTTTATAATATCAGCCTAATCAAAATACAGGAAGTGATAAAATGGATAAAAAACCGATTTCCAGGGATGGATTTGAAAAACTGGTCAAAGAATTAAAAGATTTGCAAGAGGTTCAGCGTCCCGAAATATTAAAGGTCGTGCAATGGGCGCGTTCGTTGGGCGATTTGTCTGAAAATGCGGATTACAGTGCCGCCCGTGAAAAACAGCGCCAAATAGATAAACGTATTCAATATCTGGAAGATTTTATAAATAATGCGTCGGTAATAGATGTGGATAGTTTATCCGGCGACCGTGTTCTTTTTGGGGCACGCGTTGTTTGTGAAGACGAAGACGGAAATCGTATGCAGTGCCGAATTTTGTCCGATGTCGAATCGGATGGAAAGCAGGTTATTTCTTGTACTTCACCGGTTGGGCGCGCGCTGATTGGACGGTGCGTTGGGGACACTTGTCTGGTGCGTTTGCCATCGGGCGAAAAAGAATATGAAATATTGGAAGTAAAGTTCAAAGAATAAGGTCAAGTGTGTCGGTTCGATTACTGCCAGATTACCTGATAAACCAAATTGCCGCCGGCGAGGTTGTTGAACATGGGGCTAGCGTGGTCAAAGAGGTTGTTGAAAACGCGCTTGATGCGGGGGCCGATCAAATTATAATAGATGTTGTTGATGGTGGACGAACACAAATAAACATCGTTGATAATGGTTCGGGAATGTCCCGTGATGATTTAGAGAAGTGTATCCAGCGGCATGCAACATCAAAACTGCCAAATGATGATTTATTGAACATTTGCTTTATGGGATTTCGGGGCGAAGCCTTGCCATCAATCGCATCTGTATCTGATATGACAATTGATACATGCAATGGGGTGGATTCAAATGGATGGCATTTGGACTGTAATACCGGTGAAGTGCGCCCGTCCGATTGGCAATCGGGAACACGTGTACGCGTTCAAAATTTATTTGCAAAAACACCGGCGCGATTGAAATTTTTGCGCAGTGACCGCGCAGAAATGATGGCGGTATTAGATGTTGTTAAACGGTTGGCGATGGCGCGAACGGATGTTGGGTTTGTTTTAAATAACAAATGGCGATTTCCAAAAAATCAACCATTGCTGGAACGTATTATTGCCGTTATGGGTGATGATGTTCGTGGTCGTATGCATATGGTTTCGGCCGAATCGGGGACAATTGGTGGTATGAAATTATCGGGATATATTTCGGACCCAACACTTTGTCGTGCATCATCGGTGGACCAATTTTTGTTTGTGAATGGTCGTCCGGTCAAAGATAAAGTTTTGGTTTCATCGTTGCGTGCGGCATATATGGATGTTATGCATGCGCGGGAATTTCCGTTGTGCGCACTATATTTGACATTGCCGGCGGGATGTGTAGATGTAAATGTTTCGCCAACAAAAAACGATGTGCATTTTTTGGAACCGAATCATGTGCGTGCATTTATTATCAAAAGTTTGCGCGATGTGTTGTCAAAAACAATGATAACCGAATCAGAAAATAAAAATGATACCCGCATAGTTTTTTCAGGTCCAATTATTTCGCCGACCGTTCGTGAAAATACAACAGGAACATTCTTTGTACATCAACCACAAAATCATCGTGATACTATGTTTGGTGAAAAAATAAATCCCGACTTTGCAAACCGCAAAAATGAAATTATTGGTATACCAAGCGATGAAAATATGTTTGATTTTGGGCCACTGGGGCGCGCAATCGGACAAATTGCAAATAAATATATATTGGCGGCGACCGCGGACAGTTTGGTTATTGTTGACCAACATGCCGCGCACGAGCGTATAACATATGAAAAAATGCGGAAACATGAAATCAAAGTTCAGCCATTGTTGACCCCGATAATTGTTCGTTTGCGTGCCGAAGATATGAACGCAATTTTAACGGTGTCGGATGAATTGCGTCAAACCGGATTAACACTGGATTCGTTTGGTGATGATGCAATCGCGATTTTTGAAAAACCGTCAGATTGGGATTTGGATTGGGCATCGGTTTTACATGATATTGCCGATGAAGTTCGTGAATATGGGCATTCCAGTCGGTTAAATGAAAAATTACACCTGAAACTGGCAAATCATGCGTGTCATCATTCTGTGCGTGCCGGGCAAAAACTGGATTTGGCGCAAATGGATGCGCTGTTGCGCGATATTGAAAAGACCGAACATGGTGGCGAATGTAATCATGGTCGTCCGGTTTATAAATTTATACCATTTAGTCAAATTGACGGTTGGTTTGAACGCGTATAAAATAATTTAATATTTGCTTTACTTTTTGGGCTTTTTTTTCTATTCTGACCGCATGAATAATAAAAAAAGGAGAAACGATTATGGAAGAAGTTCAAGTTGTTGATGCTGTGGCGAATTCTGCACCGGCCGCTGCGCAACAAGGCAGTTGGGGCGGATTGTTTATTTACTGTCTGATTGTGTTCGCAATAATTTATGTGTTTATGGTACGACCAAATAAAAAGCGCATGGCCGAATATCAAAAAATGTTAGATTCTATCCAGGTCGGTGATCGCATAATGGCGGCCGGTATTTATGGCAAAGTAAAAAAGATTGGTGAAAAAACAATTGAAATGGAAATCGCCAAAGGTGTCGTTATAGAAGTTAGCAAGAATGCAATCGCAAGTGTTGAAAAATAAAGGTTGTTTGGTATGTTTAAAAAATTAGCAATTGTTTTTGTGGCGCTGTTTGGGGTATTGCTTGCGGTGCCAACAATGATGCCGAGTGCATCAAAATATCTGCCGTCATGGATGCATCCGATTTCGTTGGGTTTGGATCTAAAGGGCGGTGCGCAATTATTGTTAGAGGTTGATACCGCCACCATGTTCAAAGAAAAATCGGTGCAACTGTATGATGAAGTACGCAGTGCAATGATTGACCGTAACAAAGGTGTGATTCGGTTTTCAAATCTGCGTAATAATGATGGGGTGGTGTCGCTGACTATTCGTGAAGATGAAGATATATCCGCGGCCAAGGGACGTTTAAAGAGTGTTTTTGGAAACACGGTTGATATTTCTTCGTCTGGACGGACATTGACATTGTCATATTCAGAAAAACAGAAAGAAGAAATGGCGGCTGATGCGTTGGCGCGCAGTATTGAAATTGTTCGTCGTCGTATTGATGCGCTGGGGACAAAAGAACCATCTATCCAGAGTCAGGGTGGCAAATATATCTTGGTTCAATTGCCCGGGGTTGATAATCCAGAACATATCAAAGAACTGATTGGTCAAACGGCAAAGATGACATTTCATTTGGTAAACGAAAGTGTGACCCCAGAACAAATGTCATCGGGTAATCCGCCCGCCGGAACAGAGTTTTTACCGTATATGGAAAGTCCAATGAATACTGTACCGGTGTATTCCCGTGTAGAAGTTTCGGGCGAGAGTCTGAAAGATTCCCAGGCCGATTTTGACCAAAATAATATGCCGGTTGTGACAACGGTTTTTGATACCGCTGGTGCGCGTCGTTTTGCAAAATTGACCACAGAACATGTAAATGAACGATTCGCGATTGTGCTGGATGGTAAAGTTTTGTCGGCACCAATGATTCGTGAACCAATTCCGGGCGGTCGTGGTCAAATTTCCGGTGGCTTCACGTTGCAGGGTGCAAAAGATTTGGCGGTGTTATTGCGCAGTGGCGCGTTGCCGGCACCGTTGCAGGTTATTGAAGAACGCACCGTTGGTGCCGGACTTGGTGCCGATACCATTGCCCAGGGTAAAATTGGTTCGGCGGTTGGTGTGTTGTTGGTGCTGTTGTTTATGATTGCGGTGTATCGTGCGTTTGGTGTTATTGCCGATATTGTTTTGTTGGTGAATTTGGCAATGATTATCGGTGTGTCGGCACTGTTGGGGGCGACGCTGACACTGCCGGGTATTGCCGGTATTGTGTTGACATTGGGTATGGCGGTTGACGCAAACATTTTGCCGTTTGAACGAATACGTGATGAAATTCGTTCGGGTGCAACACCACTGCGTGCGGTTGATTCTGGATTTAATCGTTCGATGAAGACGGTGTTGGACGGTGAACTGACCAATTTAATCTGCGCGTTGATTTTGTTCCAGTTTGGTGCCGGACCGATTCGTGGTTTTGCGGTGACACTTTCTATTGGTGTATTGACGACACTGTTTACATGCATATGGTTGTCGCGTGTACTGATAGATTGGTATATGAATGGCAAAAATAAAAAAATTGGTTATGTTAAAAAGTAAAAGGGTTTAGTTATGACATTGCATTTTATGAAGTATCGTAAATTATCGTACTGGATTTCGGGTGCGTTGGTGTTGTTATCTATTTTATCGTTGGTGTTTCGTGGGTTAAACTATGGCATTGACTTTGCCGGTGGTATTTCAATGGAGGTCACAGCTACTAGTCCAGATTATACCGTTGACAAAATGCGTCATGATTTGGCGGCATTTAAACCCGAATTGCAATCGGTTGATGGTAATTCAATTCTGATTCGTGTTGGGTTACCAAAGGGTGCAACCGATGCGCAACAAAACGAACGCGTGCGTGAAATCAAAGATATCTTGGGAAATCGTGTAGAATATTCCCAGGTGCAAATTGTCGGCCCAAAAATCGGCGGTGAATTGGTTCGTGGTGGTATTCTGGCGGTATTAGTGTCCTTTATCTTGATGGCGGTATATATCTGGATACGGTATCGTGGCGGATATGCGGTCGGTTCATTTGTGTCGTTGATTTTTGACTTTGTGTTGATGTTTGGGTTCTTTTCGGTGGTTGGATTAGAATTTAATCAGACGGCAATTGCGGTTGTATTGATGGGTGTTGGTTATTCAATTAACGATAAAGTTGTGAACTATGACCGAATTGACGAGAATATTAAAAAATATCACAAAATGCCTATGGATGAATTGATTGATTTATCGGTTAATGAAATGTTGTCGCGAACAATGATGACCAGTATTACAACAATATTGGCATTGTTGGGACTGTTTGTGTTTGGTGGTTTGGCGTTGCGTGATTTTGCAATTGCAATGACATTCTCTATTATTATGGGAACATTGACCAGTATGTATATTTCAAATGTGATTTTGTATCACTTTAATTTACGCGATACAAAGTATTGATATTGCGCACCGGATGCGGAATAAATAACAACAGGTAAGGAGAGGGTAATATGGTAAAATTTTTTAAAAAATTTTTTGGTGTTTGTTTGTTATGCATAACTGCAACCGGTGCGTTTGCCGATGGATTGTTTTTTGATGATGAACGAATCCAAGATGGTTTGGATGTTGTTCGTATGTCAGACGGTTTTGCCGAAATATATGAAAAATTAGATGGTGTTAGTTGGGGGGGTAAAAATATAAATGTTGCAATAGAGGCACTGGAAAACCTGAACACAAATGCGCATATTGCGGCGACCGATGAACGCGTGGTTTTGGTTTGGGGGGATTCAATTATTGCAAACTATCCGCGACCGGTGGCGCGCGATTGGCACGCGTTTGGTGAAATAACAACGGCTTTGGTTTTAAAACTGCGTGAACGGGATAATGTTTTACATAATGCATCCGAATCGGAAATATATCGTGTGGTGGTGGACAGTTTGATGCGTGGATTGGATGAAAAGGGTCGTTATGTTTATTCAGATGATGCGGGTGTTGCGAATGATGGGCGTATTTTAACCAGTGTCGGAATTGAAGGCGCACGTGATAGTAAGGGAAATTTTCGTGTGTTGGGTGTGTATCGTGGATCACCGGCGGATAACGCGGGAATTGTTTCTGATGATTTGATTGCCGAAATAAATGGGACCTTGGTTTCGGATATAGATGATTCGGTGCTGGCATCTATGATGTCGGGTTTTAATTCAGGCACATTAAAGATGACGGTTTTATCCCCCGGGGGAACGCGACGCGTGGTTGTGCGCCGTGCGACGATTGTATCGGCGGATGCGGATGTCGTATTTATGGATGATGATAATGGCGGAATATTGGAAATCATTGTAAATCGTGTTTCTAATGGTGCGGTTGCAATAGTTAGTGAAGCATTGGCAAAGCATCCGAATTTATCAGGTATAATTCTTGATTTACGTGCCGCAGATGGCGATGATGAACGCGCGGCGGCGAAATTAGCCGGGCTGTTTATTGGTGCAAAACCGGTTATGCGCATCATTCAAAATGAACGCGAAGAATTAGAAGTTATACCGTCTGGGGCGGCGGTGACGAATGCACCGGTTGTTGTTGTTGTATCAAATACTACGCGTGGCACCGCCGAAGCAATTGCCGCGGCATTTTATGAAAATATGCGTGGCGTTTTAATCGGAACACCAACCGCCGGGGCGGCGCGAATCGCATCCAAGATATCGCTGTCGGATGGTGGAATGTTAGAACTGTTGAATAAATCTGTAAAGACTGGTCGCGGAATGAACCTGGATAACCGTGGCATATTTCCGTTGGTTTGTTTATCAAATATTCGTACATCATCACAACAAGACGCGTTTTTCTTGAATGTGATAAACAATGATTTTCGTGCGCGTGATTTTAATGGTGAAACGAATGTTGATGCCGAATCCGTTCGTAATGGTTGCCCCACAATAACCAGTGGCGAAGATGAAGATTTGGTTGCGATGTCGGTCGCGGTAAAGATATTGACCGATCCAAAGGTATACAGCAGACTGGTCAATTTTGAATAGGGGGTGCGATATGTTTTTGACACACGAAGAAAAATTGAATTGGAAAGCATTGCTTGTTGGTGCAATTTTTGCATTGGTGTTAATTTTTGCAGGTGTGTTCTGGTTTGACATCCCAATGTATAATTTTTTGCATAGATTTGATTGGGGTGTCTGGAATGTGTTTGGGGCGTTGTTTGGTGCAAAGGTTTGGTTGGTCGTTTCATTCTTGGTTGTTGTGGTATTTTACCTGCGCAAGGCAATTAAAACAAAATCGCATATTAGGTTGGCTAACTTGTATAAGATGATTCGGACCAGTTATGCATTTTGGATTTTTTGTTCAGTGTTTTTAGCATCTGTGGTTGGTGGAATATTAAAGATTGTGATTGGGCGTATGCGTCCAATATTCTATGATGCATTAAATATGACCGGATTCTTTCCATTTACCAATGATTGGGCATTTCATTCTATGCCGTCGGGGCATACAATGGCTTCGTTTGCCGCATTGGTCACAATTGGGTTATTGGCACCGCACGCAAAGTGGTTCACATGGACATTGGCGATTATAATTGGTATGTCGCGCGTGTGTGCCGGCATGCATTGGCCGTCTGATGTGATATTTGGCGCATTTATTGGTATGGTTGCCGCCGATGTTGTGTATGCCTGGATGGCGCGTGGCGTGCGTAAATAAATATTTGCTGGGGGACTGTTATTTTGTCTTTTTTTGTGATACAATACCCAGTATGAGTAAACAATCAAAATTTTTACCAGACAGTGTGTCAAGTGCGCTAAGAAGCGTTGTTCGTAAATTATGCGGTGTGGTTATATGTTGTGTTTCATTGTGGGCTGTGGTTGCGCTGTTTTTACATAATCCGTATTTAGATGGGGTGTTGGCATCTGGCAATTTTGGGGACCAGTCGTTGATGGGAAATATTGTTGGACTGTTGCGCTATGCAATTGGTTTTGTGCCGGCACTATTTTTATTACTCTGTCTTGGACGCTGGGGAATAAGTTTGATGTTTGGGGCTGTGGATGATGGAACACCCGAATATAATATTTTGCGTGGTTTTATTGCAATTTGTTTGGGTGGTGCCGGTTTTGGATTGATTGCCCCGCGTGCAACATTTGGTGGAATGATTGGTGCGATTGCGGCATCTGATATATCATCGGCGATTGGTGGGTTTGGTATTATGGTTGGCATAGTATGTTTGGCGTTTTTTTTCATTTTGGCGGGTATTTTGTTGCACATTAGTTTTTCGGATGTGATGGCGATATTCCGGCGTATAGCGCGATTTGTACGCTGGGTTTTAACGGCGTTCCATTTAATGCAGCCGTTGCCCGAAGATGAATACGAAGAAGCCGAAGAAGAAACCGAAGAGGAAGTTGAAGAAGAAGCGGAACCGGTAAAACCGCGTCGTCGTGCAGTGCGTCGTAAAACAAAAAGTTCGGATGATGTTCAATATGAATTACCATACCCCGAATTTTTGGAACAATCTAATTTTGGTAAAAATGTTGTCACCCCGGAATTAAAGCACCAGGCATCTTTATTAGAAACACACTTTGCCGAATATGGTGTAAATGGTCGGGTGACGGGTATACGACCTGGACCAATTGTGACATTGTATGAGTTTCGTCCTGAAAGTGGAACGCGTATGGTTGATGTTAATAAAACCGTCAGTGATATGACGCGCGCAATGGCGACCGAACGCATTCGTATCGCGCATATTCCACGAACCGATTTAGTTGGTGTGGAAATGGTAAATTTGAATCGCCAGGTTGTTCGTTTCCGTGAACTGGTTGAAAATGATTCGTTTGTGAATTCTAAGTATAAAATACCACTTGCACTGGGGGTTGATATTGGTGGTAATCCAATGTATTTTGACCTGGCCAAGATGCCACATATGTTGGTTGCGGGGCGTACCGGGACGGGCAAGTCGGTATTTGTGCAATCTATTATTACATCGATTGTTTATCATTTTACACCCGATAAATGCAAGTTGATGATTATTGACCCAAAAGGGGTTGATTTTGGATTCTGGGATGACATCCCGCATTTAATTACCCCAATCGTAAAATTAGACCCGGTTCCGGCGGTAAATGCGTTGAAATGGGCGGTTCGGGAAATGGATGACCGTTATAAACAGTTGCAATTATTAAATGCTCAAAATATAGAGCAATACAATGATGCGGTTGCAAAAAAACGTGAATCTGGCGAAAAATTGACGCGTCAGGTCGCCGTTGGAACCAATCCAGAAACGGGGGAACTAGAATATGAAACCCAGGAAGTAGATTTATCAGATATGTCATATATTGTCATTATTATTGACGAAGTTGCCGATTTGATGGGTGTCGCACGCAAAGAAGTAGAGGCATGTGTCCAACGTATCGCACAAAAGGCGCGTGCCGCCGGTATTCACCTGGTAATGGCGACCCAGCGCCCCGATGCGACAATTATTACCGGTGTTATCAAGGCGAACTTTCCGACGCGTATATCATTCCAGGCGCGCAGTATGATTGATTCTATGACATCATTGGGCGAAAAAGGTGCCGAGAATTTGTTAGACAAGGGCGATATGTTATTCAGCGAGGCCGGTCGTGTGCCGGTTCGTATCCACGCAGCACTTATTGATAATGATGAATTGCAACGAATTGGTGATTTCTTGCGCGCCCAGGGCGAACCAGAATATGTTTCTGGTGTTGTTGATGACGAGGTTGCGGAAAGCGCATCTGGTGCCGCATCGTCATCATCGGGTGGTGGAAAAGATGCTGATTTATACACCCAGGCTAAAGAATATGTTTTGCGTGACAAGAAACCGACTATATCGTATATTCAGCGCCGGTTGAGTATTGGGTATAACAAGGCAGCTGGGTTTATGGAACGTATGGAACAAGAAGGTATCGTCAGTGCCCCCGACCCGAATGGAAAGCGTCATATATTATAATTTTACTTTTGATATATTTATAATTTTTATCTTGGTCAACTGTCGTTTTTATGATATAATACCAGGCATAAAAGGAGTCTTTTAAAATGAAACTGTATTTACCAGTGTTTGCCGTTGCGGCGGCGGTTATGTCGGTGTCATCATCTGATGCGGCGACAAATTATTATGGCGCAAATAATGCAAATAATACAAATTACCAGCGGTATGAAACTCGGACAACAACCCGCACATATTCTGGTGCAGGCGCGCGTAGTGGTGCAAATAATGTCTATTATACCACCCAGGCTCAGCCATCAAGTCGCAGCCAGATGTATCGGACATATAACACAAATAATCGGACGGCGACGCGGACGACAACAACCCGTAATACAGAAACAGTTCGGACCAAGGTGAAACGCAAGTATTATTTGGCTCATCCGTTCTTTCAGCCGACCGAAGGCATGTTTGGTTCTGTGACGGATTTAAGTTATAACATGTCATCATATGATATTGATTTTGTTCCGTCTGGTACTATGTCGGATACTAAGGCAACCTGGAAAATGAATCAGTTCGCAATAAAAGAAGATTTAAGTTATGGTATCACTGACCGAATTGGTATCCTTGCTATGGGTCGTTATGATATCAGTAAATATAAGTTTGACTGGTCAACGGCACCAGATGATAAAATTGATGAAAATGGTTTGAATTTGTATGGATTGGGTCTGCAATTCCGTTTCGCCGATAATGATGAATGGATTGCAACAATGTCCGCATATTACCAGCGCCAGCAAGATATCGCAAACGAGTTCGCATTGGATTTGCGTGTTGGATACAAGGTTTCAAAATCAACAATCTATGGTATCGCACGTGGATGGTTGGTGAACTTTGATGATGAATACTATGGCAATGGTACAATTGGTGTTAATGAAAGTGGTGTTGTGGAATCTTTGTTCATTGCATATGATGAAGATGTTAAGAACACTTTCTTTGGTGAAATGGGTTTAGGGGTGTTCAGTGTTCTGAACGAAGATTGGACATTGAATTTAGAGGCGATGTTCGGTTATTATGACTGGCATAACCAAGCATCTATCAAAGGTGCGTTTGGTTGGCAGCCGAATGACTGGTTCGCATTGAATCTTTATGCGAAAACATCTTTCTATGATACTGCCGATGGTAAAACTTTGAATTTCTTTGGTACGGAATCTGGCGAATGGCATCAAATGGGCAAGGCCAAGTTAGACAAGTATCGTGAAATGTCGTTCGGTGGTCAGATTATATTCTATTTCTAATAAATTAATTTATACCGGTGGTGATGAAATATGCACCACCGGTATTTTATAAAAATGGATTTCTTAAATGCGTAAACTGTTTTTCGGAATTTTTACATTATTGTGTGCAGTAAATGCATATGCTGCAAATGATTTAACAACTGATACATCGGATCCGTTGTTCATGCAGGCGCGTAGCGGATTATTATCGCAGACCCGTCTTGATTATTTTGATAATGGTTTACGTATTGGGCAATCGTTAAGTTATGGTTTGGCGGACCGATTTGTGTTTGGTGGCAATGTTCATTATCAACAGGATTTTGATGGCCACGAAGATGGATTTTCCAGTATAGACTTAGGCGGTGTTTATCGTATGGGGTTGGCATCTGAAAATAATCGTCGCATAATTTCCGATATGTTATTCGGATTGAAATTCGGCGGTTCGGAACATGTAAGAACACCTGAATATGCCGATTCAACATACTATGTTGGATTGCGTTTTGGACGACAGTATTCGGGTGTGACATTGGCGGCAACGATAAAGTCCAGTTGGATTTTTAAAGATAAACCGTTGGGTATGGCATTTATAGATATTATGCCAGAAATATATTTTCGTGTGAATAACGATTGGCGTGTCGGTGCAAACTTTGCATTGCGCAAGGCGACCAATCCAGATTATGACGAAGAAACGGTCGGGTTCAAGGTTGTTCGTCAATATGGTCGTACACAGTATGCCGGGCATTTTGACTATGCGTTTGAATCTGAAAGCATCGCAACCGGTGTAATGGTTAATATTTTGTTCTAGAATTATTCTTCGTTGTGTTTAGCGTTTCGGCGCAGTGTGTCCCAGTATTCCAGGCGCTTTTTAACCTCGCGTTCGAATCCGCGTTCAATGGGGTGATAGAATGTCTGACGCGACATAGATTCAGGAAAGCAGTTTTGACCACTGCAACCAGATTCAGTTTCGGGGTCATAAACATAGTTTTTACCATATCCCAAATTTTTCATCATCTTGGTTGGCGCATTCAGAATATTTTTTGGCGGCATAAGGTTTGATGTCTGTCGCGCAACCGCATATGATGCAGATTGTGCCTTGTACGCGGAAATACTTTTGGGCGCGGTCCCAAGGTATATGACTAATTCTGTCAGCGCAAGGTCACCTTCGGGACTGCCCATGCGTTCGTAAATTTGCCATGCCGTCAATGCCATTTGCATTGCATTCGGATCGGCCAAACCAATATCTTCCATTGCGAATCGGGTCAGTCGACGAAATATGTACATTGGGTCCTGACCCGATGTCATCATACGCGCAACCCAATACAGCGCAGCATCAGTATCACTGGCCCGTAATGATTTGTGAACCGCGGAAATTAAATTATAATGTTCGTCCCCAGATTTGTCGGATAATGGTGCGCGCTTTTGTATTACGGAATCTAATTCATCTGGCGATAAATTTTTTTTGAACTTTGCCGATATTAAATATTCAACGGTGTTCAATAAAAATCGTGCATCGCCATCAGAAATTTCTGCCAAATGTTTTTTTCCATCTGTGTTTAATGGCAATTTTTGGTTCATAAATTTTTCGGCGCGTTCAATCAGTGTCATTAAATCTTCGGTGTTTAATGGTTCCAGTACACCAATATGGCATCGTGACAGCAATGCGTTGTTCAAATTGAAACTTGGGTTTTCGGTGGTTGCGCCAATGAATACAACGGTACCATCTTCCAGATATGGTAATAATGTATCTTGTTGTGTTTTATTGAAACGATGAATTTCATCAATGAATAGTAAAGTACTGCGCCCTAGTGATGCGTTTGTGCGTGCGACCTCTATAGTCTTTTTAATGTCGGCGGTACCAGAAAAAACCGCAGACATAGGAACAAAATCCATATCAACCGATTTCGCCAATGCGCGTGCGATGGTTGTTTTTCCGCAACCTGGTGGCCCCCATAATAAAAGGTTGGCAATTTTATGATTATCAACCATACGGCGTACTATACCGTTTTCGCCAAGCAATATGCGTTGCCCCACAATTTCGTCAATTGTGTTCGGACGCATTATATCGGCCAATGGTCGTGTTGTTGTATTCTGCATTTTATTATTGTCTTTATTTGTGATATAATAATTCTATTAGATAAAATACGGGTTGGCAATATGATTTTGCCGTCAAATTAACAGGGGGAAAAATTATGCGCGTTTATGTGAACTATCAGGATAAAAGATGGAAAAAATACGACATAGATTTCAAGAAAATTGTTAATACTGTTGTTGGACGAACATATCAAAATTCCGAAGTTTCAATCACATTGGTTGATGATGATGAAATACGCAAAATAAATCGTAAATATCGTAAGATAAATAAACCAACAAATGTTTTGTCGTTTGAATTATCAGACCCGTTTTTACTTGGGGACATCTTTATATCGCTGGATACTGTGCGTGCCCAGGCCAAAGAAGCGGGCATATCATTTGATGCACATGTGGCGCATATGGTTGTACATGGGGTTCTGCATTTATTGGGGTATGACCATGTCGATGATAATGACGCAGAAATTATGGAAAAAAAAGAAACGAAAATATTAAAAAAACTGGGGTATAAAAATCCATATGCAACCAATGGTCGCGAATGTAAAGATGGAATTTGCTGTCCCGGGGGGCAAACAATAAACGCAATAAAAAGTTTTTTTCATCGTCCGATTGGTCGTGTTGTGATGCTAATGCTGTGTGGTGTTTTTGCAGCACTGGGGTTTGCACCATTTAATTTGTGGTTTTTGACTTTGATTGGTGTTGGTGGTGCATATTTGTTGTCATTGAAATATTTAACAAATCATTCGGTCGTTGGAAAATTTGTTCGGATTTTACCGTTCAGTGCGATTTATGCTATCGCAATGTTTTGGTGGGTCGTGCACAGTATTTATGTTGTTCCTGAATTGACAAAGCAATTTGCAATATGGACATTTCCGGCACTGGTTGGAATTGGAATATTGGGTGGCATAATCTTTGCAATACCTTTTGTTTCGGTAACAGGCAAACGTCTGAATTCGGTGTGCAGACCATTTTTGTTTGCCGCGGTTTGGACGGTTGTGTTGTGGGCGCGTGAATGGTTTTTAACCGGGTTTCCATGGAATCCGATTGCAAATATCGGCATAAATAATTTATATATTGCGAATTCAATGGCGTTGTATGGTGCGCTGGGGTTGACATTTGTAATTATTGGAATTATTGCATCGGTATGCGAAATTATCCAGAATCGTCGTAATGGTTTAAATTGGTTTAACCTGATAGTATTTATAATGTTTGGATTTGTTGGGATACTGTATGGAGTAAAGAATATTCATTATGTAAATTCAGTGCAGATCGAACAAGGTCCGTTGATTCGGATTATTCAACCGGCGCAAAGCGCGACCCAGAAAGCAACATATTCGCGCCAGGCAGCCATACAAAATGCCAATCATAATTTAAAAACAATGACTTTGTTGGCACTGTCGGATGGCGAATATGATTTGGCGGTGTTCCCAGAAACCGCATATCCATTTGTTATGGTGCCGGGTGATATTATGTCATTGGGTCAGGTTTTAGCAAAACCGGTTATTGTTGGTTCTAATTATTTTGTTGATGGAAAATTATATAATTCTTTATTGGTTTCGGATGCGAACGGTAATGTGACCAATGTATACAGTAAATCGCATCTTGTGCCATTTGGTGAATATCGACCGTTTGGAAATCTGATTCCAACACCAGGTATGCTGACACCGGGAAACGGCCCAGAGATTGTTAAAATGCGTGCAGGTCGTTATAATTTCGTATTTGCACCGGCGGTGTGTTATGAAATAATATTTTCTGATTCTTTAATTCCGAATGGTACAAATCCAAATGCCATTGTGAACATTACAAATGATAATTGGTTCGGAAAAACGCCGGGAACATACCAGCATCTTAGCATGGTTCGGCGTTATGCAATTGAATCGGGGGTGCCGATTGTGCGTGCGAACTATTCTGGAATTAGTGCATTTGTGTCACCAACCGGTGCAATTATTGCCGATATGCCGATTGGTGAAGCGGGAATTTTGGATGGCCGTGTTTGGGGGGCACATAAAACAGTTTATCGTTATTTGGGACGCGATATGTGGATGATAATTATACTGATTATATCATGTATGGCGACAATATGGTTGTCTGATGTGTCCCAGAAACGACGGTAATTGTTATTTGCGAAAATATTTTAAAATCCAAATTCGGATTGCAGATGATAAATTTGCGCCGATTGGTCGCGTTGAATCCAGTTCGGCGATAATAGATGTAATGGAACGTTTTTGTTGTTGCGCAATTTCATGCAATGCATCAACAAATTCTTGTTCCAGTGAAATGCTGGTTTGATGTCCAGATAAAGATACAGATATTTTTTTCATATTAAATTTTTCCACCAATTATACATTCAAAAATTGCACGATACGGGTCATCATATTTTCGTAAAGTATTTAACCCTAAATTATCCAACATTTCGCATTTGCCGAATGAATCAAATGCAAACCAAAATAAGTCATTGCGCCCAAAAATTGTTTTTCCACGCAATGCAGAGATGTTTGTTAATTCGCGATTTACCGAAAAAATATCGGGAATTGGATGCTTTGGTCCAATGGTAAATTCATTGGGTCCAAATATATATCCCGACCCAAGATTTATTCCGCCACATTTTTGGTAAAGCCCGTTCATAAATGTTGGAATGGTTGCGGCATGCAGACCCTGGAGATTTATATTTACACGGTTTATTTGACCGGTATTTGCAGCATTTGCAAAAAATGCACCGCGTTCAGATAAAATTTTTATTAAATCATTTTGTGTCATTGTTTGCATTACCTATGATTGTCGGCGACCGGCGGCGACCGTTGCCGCAAATTGATTCAGCCTATCGGCGACCGCATTCCCGCCATTGCCCGATATTGTTGAATGTATCGGCAAATATATTTTCTTTTCGGGGTTTGGCAGCCATATTGTATCATTACCGGCCTGTTCAATAATAAATCGGTCAAGGTTTTGCGAATGCGGAAATGTTGCGCACATGAATAAATTATCCACATCAAGTTGACCGCCCCATATTAACGGTACGCGAAAACGCATGGATAAATTCCCCGGCAACGCACGGCCCATTAGCAGATTCATAAATTCATCACGACTAAGGTTCATCAGCGCAAGTTCCTGGACCGAATCAGAAAGGGACCGCATAAATTCGCGACATAATGCTTTGTATTTTTGAAACCAATCGGGTGATACATTTACATTGGTTGGAACCAGTGGCATTATTGGCATGTCCGGCATTTTTAAATCTTTTAATCGTTTTTCGGCGGTTGCCTGGGTCCATTGCATTATTCTTTGCCTATATAGTTTGTGACGGTGCTGATGTATGTTGATATTGCATCAAATAAATCTGAATCAAAATCGTCGGGTTTGGTGTTCGGTATATCATTCATAAATTTTCGGAATTCGTCCAGATCATGGAATGTGGTAATCAGATCGGTATTATCAGATTGCTCGGATGTATTTATTATACATCCACGGACAGTTAAATCGTTTGCGGTATCACCAAGTGTGTCATCAAATATGCTAATAATCGTTTGAATTGCATCGCGCATATCATCAACTGATACATCTGATGAAACAATCCAAACCGTGCTGTCATACCCAAGTGTCACCACCGGATTAACAACTTTGCCAATTTTCTTGGTTGGTTTTATTGCATATCCCAACGATTCAAAAATATTTTTAATTTCCGAATTATTGTTTTGAATTTCCAACGCGGGTGGTGCAACTTTCGGTGTTGGTGGTGTAAATATCCGCGTTGCGGTTGGCGGTGGTGTTATTTGTCGCGACATCATTGCCGCGGGCGGCATTGGTCGCGCGGGTGTAACAGGTTGTGGTGCAGGCTGGGGCACACCAGAGCTAATAATTGGTGTGGTTGCTTGTTGTTCCGGCGATTGTGTTGGTGGCATAGATACAGATGCATGTAAAGTTGGAATCTTGCGAAATCGTGGGCGAATTAAAATGTACAGCCCGACAATTCCAACCGCCAGTGCGACAATTAACGATATATAAAAATCAAATTTGACCTGGGTGCGTGATGCCTGGAGTTCAGACAGGTATGCCCAATGCGCAGTGGATAATACATTAAACCCATAATTTATGTTCATCCAGAATGTTGTCGCCAATGTGACACTTAATAGCCACAGCAGTCCAATTAAAAAATTATCAAATTTTCGTATCATTTCGCTTAAATTATATCACATTTATGATAAAGTAAAAAGTGTTATGATAAAAACAGATGATTTTTTTGACGATTTTTCGGGCATGTCGGTAATCTGGGTTGATGACCGCGTGGTTGATGATAGTGAATTGGCGCAAATTTCAAATTTTATTTTGGATAATAATGTATCGTTGATATCGGTTCCGGTGTCGGTGACCGAAAAAATATGGCCTTGGATTGAAAATCGTAATATTCGTATATTTAATCGCTTTGCGGTTGATTTTGATGATAATGCCGATGTGACGATGTCTGAAATTGCGCGTAATGTGAATGATAGTTTTCGTCATGGTGCAAATGGTGCGCAGATTATGATTAAACCAAATGAACTGGAACAGTTTGTTAATCTGGTCATGCCTATAAAAAATGATTTATTCTTTGACCATGATTTGGTGATTGAATTGAATATAGATAATGTTGATAATGCGGATTGGGTGGGTATATTTGATTTATTAAATCGTGTCCAGGCAAACGCAGTTATGATAACCGCGGTGGGCGATAAATTTGACGCATCGTCGGACTTTGTTGGGCGAATTTATGCGATGTTTGAAAGTTGGAATTTTGACGGTGCATTGCATTTGATGTTCGGTAAAAATATGATGCGGGCCAGCCAGGTTCTGCGATTGGCGCAAAAAATGCGGCCGGCGGTTGCTGAAAAAATTTTGGTATTTATGCCATACTAGTTTTTATTGGTCAGTATCAAGTATTTTGGTTCGGATGTTTGCGCCATATTTTTTTCTTGATAGCGCGTTCTTATAATTTCAATTTCCGAATCGTTTTGCAACAGGTTTGTTTTTGATACCTGTTCGCAAATCCAATCGTAATAGCCCCAATGGTCGGTTCCAATAATAATTTTTCCGTTGTCGGCAAGATTGTTTGCCAACAAATTCAAGAAATCTGAATTTAACAACCGGCGCTTTTCATGGCGCGCCTTGGGCCATGGGTCGGGGTGCAGAATCCAGATTTCGGAAAATTTAAATTTTGTATTATTTAACATTAAACGCACATCGTCCGGCCAGATGCGAATATTTTTATATTCGGATTTTATTTGGTTTTTTTCGTCACATATTGCCGAGAGCAGGGCGGCAACCCCATTCACAAACGGTTCGGCACCGATTATAATTTTGTTCGGAAATTCGTGCGCCAATTCGCGGACATGTTCGCCGGCACCAAAGCCGATTTCCAGAATGTCATTAGATTCCGATTCGTTTGGAATTAGCCCGGGCAGTACTTTTTCCACCAGGAAACTTTTGCGTTCCGATAATTTTTTGCCGTGTCGGCGACCAAATGTTCTTATTTCTTGTTTTTCCATATATTTAGTATAAAATGCAAATATTGGAAATACAAGGATTTGATTATGAGAACAGGTTTGACCGAGGATTTAATTGCACGCGTGCTGGGCGCGGCACCGAAATATACCGTCGCAGAATTAGAAGAAAAATTTCCACCGCGTAATTTGCCCGATGGCGCTATGGTGACCCGATTCGCACCCAGTCCGACCGGATTTATGCATGTTGGAAACCTGTATGGTGCATTGATTGATTATAAATTAGCGCAACAGTCAAATGGGGTTTTTATGCTGCGCATAGAAGATACTGATACCAAACGCGAGGTTGATGGTGCGGTGACGGTTGTAAAAAATGCAATGCATTGCTTTGGTTTGGAATACAATAATGATGAAACATATGGGCCGTATTATCAATCACAACGCAAAGATATTTATCGCAGTGTCGCGGCAGAATTGTTGCGAACTGGGCATGCATATCCATGTTTTTTAACCCCGGACGATATGGAACGCATTCGCGCAGAACAATCGTCGGCGGGTTTTGCCACCGGTATATATGGTGAATTTGCACGCGACCGTGATATTACACCCGATGAAATAACTAGGCACCTGGATAATGGTGAAATACCATCTATTCGGCTGTATTCAAATGGTAATCCAAATCAAAGAATTTTCTGTAAAGATGCCGTTCGTGGTTCTATTGGTTTCCCCGAAAATAATGAAGATTTGGTTTTGATAAAATCAAATGATGGGTTGCCGACATATCATTTTGCGCACTTGGTTGATGACCATTTTATGCGGACTACACATGTTGTGCGTGGTGAAGAATGGTTACCTTCGTTGCCTTTGCATTACCAATTATTTCGTATGATGGAATGGACACCGCCGGTGTATATTCATACAGCAACACTGGATAAAATAGACGATGAAACCGGAAAACAACGCAAGATGTCTAAACGTAAAGACCCAGAAGCAAATGTCGCGTTTTTCTTAAATGACGGTTGGCCAACCGATGCGGTAATTGAATACCTGGGGAATATTTTGGCATCGGGCTATGAAGAGGCAAAATTAAAAGGCGCAGTAAAAAATTTCTGGGAATATGAAATGAAGCCAAAAAAAATTCCAATGTCGGGCGGTTTGTTTGATATGAAGAAATTGGAATGGTGGGCCAAGGAGTATATTGGTGCGATGGCGGTTTCTGATTTAGTTAAATCTGTGACCGATTGGGCAAATGAATATGGCAATGACAAACAAAAAATGCAGGTTGCCGATACGGATTATTTAACGCGTGTGCTGGCCATTGAACGCGACAATCCGGCGCGCATTCGTAAAGATTTTATCACATGGAAACAGACATTAGAGATAGAAGAATTTTTCTGGGACGATTTGTTTGTTCCGAATACGGAATATGCGTATAACAGTGATGTGCTGAACGCGTTTTTGGAAACATTTGATATTACCGATGACAAAGATACTTGGTGGAATAAAATTGTCGCGATTGCCGAAAAGTTTGGTGTGAAAAATGGTGATGTCGCAATGAATTTACGTGTTGCGTTATCGGGTCGCACAAACACACCGGACCTTTATTCCATTATGCAAGTGATGGGCGGAACAAGAGTTGTTAAAAGAATAAAGGCGTTGGTATGACCAAAACAAAAAATCGTAAAATTGTTCGGACTAAGTTAAAACAAGTTCGGCGTGATGAACATGCATCGCATTTGTTGCGTATTCTGCGTGCAACAGGTTTGTTTCGTTGGGAACGCAAATCCACCCGCGCCGAAGAGGTTTTGAATATTTTAACGCATGGAATCGGAATAGGTTTGGCAATTGCAGGTTTGACCCTGTTGGTCGTGTTCGCAGCAATTTATGGAAATGCGTGGTCGGTTGTATCATGTGCAATTTTTGGTGTGACAATGTTTACACTGTATTTTGGTTCAACAATGTGTCACATAACAATCGGTCACAGAAATGAATGTTTCTTTGAAGTATGGGACAGTGTCGCAATCTATGCGTTGATTGCCGGCACATACACACCGTTTTTGTTGGTAAATTTGCGTGGCGGATTGGGTTGGACGGTTTTTGGAATTTTGTGGGCGATTGTGATTTTTGGTGCGGTTGTTAAAATCCGTAATCCGCACCAGCAACCAAAGTGGGTTGTCGCGCTTTATTTGTTGATGGGATGGACATTGTTATTTATATTGCCGGCAATGTTGCACAATATTCCGCCACGCGGTCTGTGGTTTATTTTGGCGGGTGGATTGTCATACAGTCTGGGTGTTATATTTTATCTGTGGCGTAAACTAAAGTTTTCGCACGCAATATGGCATTTGTTTGTAATTGGTGGAACAGTGTGCTTTTTCTTTGCGGTCCTTTATGGCGCGATATTGGATGTGTAGTGTTGACTTTTTGATTCGGTTGGCATATAATGGTTGGCATGAAGTGTTTTTGGACATTCTTTACAACGACAACTACAACCCCCGCGGGGGTACGGTAATTTATTATTGCGTTTTTGATGACGCGCGAATATAATCAAACAGTTTGAAAATCTAAATAAAAATATAAAAAGGAACTTGTTATGTCATATCCAATTGAATTGATTCGTCACTCGTTGGCGCACGTTATGGCCGCCGCAGTGAAAAAATTACACCCAGATGTTAAATTCGCGGGTGGTCCGGCAATTGAAAATGGGTTTTATTACGACTTTGATACCGATTATCGTTTTTCCGAAGAAGATTTTGAAAAAATTGAACGGGAAATGCGTGAACTGATTAAATCAAATGGTCGTTTCGAACAAAGAATTATCGAATTAGACGAAGCGAAAAAAATCTTTGCCGACCAACCATACAAAATGGAATGGTTGAACGAATATGATGCGGCGGGTGAAAAGTTGTCAATTTATACTTTCCGGGACTTTACCGATTTGTGCCGTGGTCCGCATGTGGAAAGTTCAAAAGATTTGCCGCGCGATGGATTCAAGATTCGTAATGTTGCCGGCGCGTATTGGAAGGGTGATTCCAAAAACAAAATGTTGCAACGTATATATGTCGATGCATTTGAATCCAAAGAAGCATTAGACAACTTCCTTAAAATGCAAGAAGAAGCCGCAAAGCGCGATCATCGTAAATTGGGTAAAGATATGGACCTGTTCCATTTTGAACCGGAATATGCACCAGGTGCAGTTTTCTGGCACGATAAAGGGTACAAGGTTTATCGCCGTCTAATTGATTATATGCGTGCGCGTCAGGAACGGGCGGGCTATATTGAAGTTTGTACGCCGGCGGTTATGGACCGGGTTCTGTGGGAAACATCTGGACATTGGGAAAAGTATGGTGCGCATAATTATTCGGGAAAGACCGAAGATGAGCGCATGTTTTGCATAAAACCAATGAATTGTCCGGGTGGTGTGTTGATTTATCGCAGTGCGTTACGTTCTTATCGTGACTTGCCGTTGCGTATGGCAGAGTTTGGTAAGGTGAATCGTTATGAGGCATCCGGTTCGTTAATGGGGGTGATGCGCGTGCGTGAATTTACCCAGGATGATGCACATATTTTCTGCACACCAGAACAAATGGAAACCGAATGCATAGATACGCTAAAGTTGATTTTGGATATATATAAGCAGTTTGGTTTCAATGAAGTTAAAATATACCTGTCAACACGGCCAGAAAAACGAATTGGTTCAGATGAAATTTGGGATTTGTGTGAAAAATCGTTGGCGAATGCCTTGAATGCCCATGGATATGAATTTACCATAAATCCAGGTGAAGGTGCATTTTATGGTCCAAAGTTGGAATTTATATTGCGTGATGCAATCGGACGTGAATGGCAGTGTGGAACAATTCAGGTTGATATGAATTTGCCAGAACGGTTTGATATTTCGTATATTGGCGAAGATGGCGAAAAACATCGTCCTGTGATGTTGCATCGTGCTTTGTTTGGTTCTATTGAACGTTTTATGGGTATTCTTATAGAGAATCAATCGGGTAATTTGCCGTTGTGGTTGTCGCCGGAACCGGTTGTTGTTGTCCCGGTATCAGAAAAATATAAAGATTATGCAGAGCAGGTCGTGTCCGATTTGCGCGCGGCGGGTGTTTATAGTCGTGCCGATTTACGTGACGAAAAGGTCAACTATAAAGTTCGAGATTTGTCGTTGGCAAAAACCCCAATTATCGCCGTTGTCGGTGAAAAAGAGGCGGCAGATAAAACCGTCACTCTGCGTAAATTGGGTGTTGAAAAGCAAGAAGTTGTCGCATTGGATGAATTTGTAAATCAAATGCGTGATGCGGTAAAATTGCCGTTATAGTGATTAGTGGTTAGTGATTCGGCGGCGAGTGTCGCCGAATCTGAAAAAAAGGAAGGAATATGAAAAAAATAATTTTAATTATTGCGATGTTGACACCGGTCGTGTTGGGCGCGTGTGCAAAGACCTGTGAAACCGAACCGATTGTTGAGGAAAATCACAAATTAATTGTGCCACCAAATTTTGGTGCGCGACCTGCAAAATAATTTTGTGAATTCACATTTTTATGGTATAATGTATTCAGTGTAAAAGGGAGAAACCATAATGAATGATGAAAATTTAGACTTGTTGGACCTGGATGATGCCGATAATTCGGTTGATGACAGCCTGCCGGATGCAACACCGTTTGTTGCACCGCGACCACATCGTCCGTGGTTGTTGCTGATTATTGGGTTGGCAATAATTGTTTTGGCAGTGTTTATTATTATTCGCGTGGTTGGCAGTAATTCATCATCATCGATAGATGTTGATTTAGGCGCACCAGTTGTTGTAGAAGAACGCGATACGGTGGTAATGCCTGCGCCAACACCGGCACCGATGCCCGAACCCCAGGTGATTCAGGTTATGCCTGTGCCAGGCCCGGTCCCGTCACCGACGATTGTAAATCAACCGCGCCCCGCACCGCAGCCGACACCGGTTGTCGCCAATCAACCTGCGCCAACGCCGGTTGCCACACCGACACAATCGGTACGCGTTGTTGAAGATCGCAAAGATGTGACATTCAATCCAGAACGTGCCACGGTGACGCCAAAACCAATTCCGGCACCGGCACCCAAGACGGTCAAGACACCTACTAAACCAAAACCGGCACCAAAACCGGCAACACAAAAGGTTGCAAATGGTGGTTGGTATGTTCAATTTGGTTCATACAGCACACGCGCAGCGGCCGAAGCATCCGAGAAAAAGATTCGTGCCGGACATCAAAGTTTGTTCAGCGGTAAACAGTTCGTTATACTGGCGGCGGTTTTGCCGAATGGTCAAACAACATATCGTTTACGCATAGCATTTGCCAATTCAAATGATGCAAACGGATTCTGCCGTAATGCAAAGTCTGACGGCTTAGATTGCTATGTCGCAAAATAGTTGTCAGTGAAAGGAGTTTGATATGTTTGGAAGATTAGGTTGGATGGAAATACTGGTTATTGTTTTGTTGTTAGTCATATTATTTGGACACAGCAAAATACCGGGTATGATGAAAAATTTGGCAAATGGTTTGAACACATTCAAAAAAGAAATGAAAAAAGATGATGATAAAAAACCAGAGTCCAAAAAAGAACAAGTAAAGAAATCGCCGGCGAGAAAGACGAGGTCAAAGGCGACAAAAAAGTCGCAAAAATAAAAAGAACGGACGATTTTTTTCGTCCGTTTTTTAGTTAATATTTTTTTATTGTCTTTTTTCGTGTTCTTCTTGTTCTTCGATTGTCATCGTAGCCAATGGTCGTGCCAGCATACGATTTATACCAATTTCATCGCCAGAAATTACACTGTATCCGAATGTGCCATTTTCAATGCGTTCCAATGCCTGGTCTATTTTTAATAACAGATTTTTATCGCGTTCTGCCATGCGCAATGTAAATGATGTTTCTTGTTCTGCGCTGGCAATATCCGAATCGTCGCCGGTGATGGATGAACTTTCTTTGGTTTTTGAACTGACCGAATTCAGTGTCGATTCGCTTTGGCGCAAGATTTCTTCTTTTTGGGTGGTTAGCAACTGGTAGAAATATGCCAATTGTTCGGGACACATATATTCTTCGGTTTTCTTTGGTTTGTATTTTGGGCTTAGTTCAATATCTTTATAGTTTTTCTTTACCATTTTATTACCCCTTTAATTCTTTAATCCATTCTGTCAAGGTGTCTTGGTCCATTAGGCCTGTGCGTGCCTCTACCAATTCGCCATTTTTAAATGCCAACACACACGGAATTCCGCGAATTCCGAATTTGGCAGGAGTGCGACGACCTTCTTCTACATTAAATTTTACAAAATTTACATCAGTGATTGTGTCGGATGTGGCCTCAAATATAGGTCCAAACATACGACATGGTCCACACCATGGTGCCCAAAAATCCACCAATGTTAATGCCCCCCCCGTCATTTCGGTAAAGTTTTCATCGTTTGCGTGTCGTATCGCCATCTTTTTCTCCTTTGGTGTTGATATTTCGGACAAGTGTATTATAATTCAATAAAAATGCAAGAGAAAACATAAAATGAATAAAATCATATATTTAGATGCGGCGGCGACCGCGTTAAAATCGCGTTCTGTGATTGACGCAGAAATGGATTTTTTGCGTAATAAATATGCGAATGCGGGGCGTGGGGTTTGCACCCGTGCGTCTGCGGTTGATGATATGGTTGCAAATGCACGGTGCCGTGTTGCGAAATTTATAAATGCCAAACCGAATCAGGTTGTTTTTACATCAGGTGCAACCGATGGATTAAATCGTATTGTAGACATCATCAGTTCACAGCCTTGGTATCTTGAAAAGTCAACCTTTGCGGTATCTGACCTTGATCATCATTCGGCGCGTATGCCATGGGAAAACTTGATGTATCGTGGTAAAATCCGTAAAATGTTTAAATGTGAATTAGATGAAAAACTGGATATAAATCCAAATAAAATTCCAAAAACGGATTATTTAATTATAACTGCTATGTCAAATGTTTTGGGGCGTGCGCAGAATGTCAAAAAAATAATTGCGGCGGCACGGCAAGAAAATCCAGATGTTGTCACAATCGTTGATGCATCGCAATATGTTGTTCATGAAAGAATAGATGTAAAAAAATGGGACTGTGATTTTATGGTGTTTTCGGCGCATAAAATGGGTGCAGATACCGGACTGGGGATTTTATATATTCGTGATTCGGAAAAATATTTTCCCGATAAATTTGGCGGTGGCATGGTGTCAAAGATATCGGATGCCAAATGGATTTTGAATGGTGCACCCGAAAAGTGGGAGGCGGGGACATTGCCATTGACACAAATTGCGGGGATTGTTCCGGCATTAGACTATTTAGAAACGCATCGACCAAATTTAGATTTAATAAAATATGCTTATGACGAATTAGTAAAAATTCCAAATATAAAAATTCTGACCATGCAGGATGCGGCAATTCTAAGTTTTGTGGTTGATGGCATGCATCCATTGGATATTGGTGTGATGTTGGGGGCGCATAATATTTGTGTGCGGGTTGGTAATATGTGCGCATCATGGATTCATCAAAAACTTGGTATAGTTGGTTCGATTCGTGTTTCTGTGGGCCCATGGAATACAATTTCTGATATTAAAAATTTTGTACGGATAATGAAAGATATAACAAAATGACATTTACAAAAGATGATATTATAAGTGCGCTGAAAACAGTTTATGACCCTGAAATTCCGGTGAATATCTGGGATTTGGGGTTGGTGTATGATATCGATGTATCGGATAATTTAGTAAATATTAAAATGACATTTACCAGTCCGACATGTCCGATGATGGATGATATATTTGCACAGGTTAAAAATGTTGTATCAAATGTGGTTTCACCGGTACCAGTTAATGTTGAATTGGTCTGGGAACCGGCGTGGGATTTGTCGCGTATGTCGGACGCGGCGCGATTAGAATTAGATTTAACAAACAGTGGTTGGTAAAAAATGACCTTTGAACAAATAAAGACTTTATTGGATATGATTCATGACCCGGTCGAACGGTTAGAGGCCGTTATGGATATTGGTAAAAATTTGCCGCATACGCCAGATTCCGCCGTATGCACCGATATATTAGGTTGCGCATCGTTTGTCCAGATTTGCCGTGATGGGGACAGATTCTATGCAAATGCCGATTCGGCGATTGTGCGTGGAATTGTTGCGATATTATTATCTATGGTTGATGGAAAATCACCAGACGAGATAAAAAAAATGCCACTGGATAAAATGTTTTCAGATTTAAATATAAATATCGGGGCGGCGCGTTTAAATGGTGTAAATTCTATGATTCGTTTTTTGAAAAATTTATGATAGAATAGTGGTTAAGAATTTATTCGTATGGATGATAAAATGAATGAAGACGAAAAAATGTTTCGCGTTGGTGTTGTGATGGTTGTGATAATGGTCGCAATCAATGTTGCGTTGCAGGTGTGTTATCGTGCGCAAAATAATGAACGAAAACGTGTCCGACGCGATATTGTTCAAACCCAACAAGATATCGCGGTTGCCCAGGCAAAATTCGCATCATTAGTGCGACCAGAGAGCCTGCGGAATTTAGTGTCGGGCGTGGCTCCGCGTGCCGAAGCGATAAGTTTTAATAAATCGGTTGAAATTCGGGATTTGCCTGATAAGATTACTGAAAAGTGATGTTTGAAGTAGGACGGGATATTTTTAAACATGGTTTTACGGGTGCGCCTGGGAACGCGCTGGGGCACAAACGGTTACGGTTTGTGTATGGTTTTTTTGTCGCGGTTTTTATCATATTCGTTGCACGCACTTTTCAATTAGCATTGCAGGGAACAGACCGGGTGCGTCAGGGCTATGGTGATGGGGCATGGATTGTAAATCGTGCCGATATTGTTGACAGAAATGGCGATATTTTGGCAAAAAACGTTATGTCGGGCCATGTGACACTGCGACCAAAACAGGTTAAAGATGCCGATGCGGTGGCTCAGTTAATTCACGATATTTTTCCATATGATTATTCGGTGGCAAATGTATTAAAAATGCTGGATTCCGGTCGTAATTTTTACTATATAAAAAAATATGCCAGTGATGCAGTGCGGGCAAGAATTTTGACGGCAAAATTGTCTGGGTTGGATATAGAGGTTGTTCAAGAAAGAAAATACCCAAAACGGCGTTTGTTTTCGCATGTTGTCGGATTCGTCGGAAATGACGGACATGGGTTAGAGGGCGCAGAACGTGTTTATGATGATTATTTGCGTGATAATGATGCGCCATTGCAATTGTCGTTGGATTCGCGAATTCAATCGGTGTTTTATGAACAATTGTCGGCGGCAATGCAACGATATCAGGCCAAAGGTGCAATGGGTATGTTGATGAATTCCAGTACCGGTGAAATGATTGCGATGGTGTCATTGCCAGATTATGACCCAGAAAACCTGAATGCGGATTCAATGTCACGACGCAGTTTTATGCCGATGCGAGGTGTGTTTGAAATGGGGTCTATATTTAAAGTGTTTAATACGGCAATGGCGATGGAAAATGGTATAAATAAAGAATACTATGTCAAAGAACCGTTCAAGATTCGTGATAAATTTGGCCGCGTGGCCGCCACAATTCATGATGTGCGCAGTTTTCGTCCGCCACGTCCACATTTAAGTGTAGAAGAAATAATGTTGCATTCTTGTAATGTTGGCAGTGTTCAAATTGCACTGGATTTACCAGATGGAACCCAGCAAGAATTCTTTCATCGGGTGCATTTGGATAAACCACTTAGTTTGGAATTCGGAAAAACCGAAACACCGCTTCTGCCACGAAAGTGGGGGCCGGTTGAACGTGCGACTGTGTCGTTTGGACACGGTATATCGGTGACACCGATGCATTTGTTGCTGGCGGTAAATTCTATGACAAATGGCGGAATATACATTTATCCAACATTACAAAAGCGTAGTTTTGGGCCATTGCGTGGTGAACGCGTCTTGGCAGATGATATATCGTCACGACTGCGTTCGGTTATGTTGCGTATTGCCGAAGAAACCAGTGCAAAGCAGGCGAGAATTGCCGGAATTCAGATTGGTGGAAAAACCGCGACGGCAGAAAAACGAATAAATGGAAAAATAGATAAATTTAGAAATCTGACTGCGTTTGTAGGAATATTCCCGGTTGCGGCACCACAGTATACTATTTTGGTTGTATTAGACGAACCAAAGGGAAATGAAGAAACTTTTGGACTGCGCACAGCGGCATGGAATGCGGTGCCGACAACGGGAAAAATTTTGAATGCGATACTGCCGTTGCTATTTGAATAATTTTATATTATAATACACTTGACAATAAAAAAAGAGTAAGCGTTGAGAAAGATAGTAGAAAAATCCATGCTGGGGCGGGCATGGTTCGTGTCGGGTGATGATAGTACGCCGTTTGTTGATGCAGATGATTTACTGCATCGGATTTTGGCTGGACGCGGAATCGCGGACGCAGATATCCCAAAATTTTTAAATCCATCGGTCAAAGAGTATATGCCAGACCCATTTGTCTTGCATGATATGCAGGTCGCAGTGAAAATAATTTCAGATGCGGTTTTAAATGGTGAAAAAATCGCGATATATGGTGATTATGATGTTGATGGAATAACATCAACGGCGATTTTTGTAAAATATCTGCGTGCGATTGGTACGGATGTTATTTGGCATTTACCAACGCGTGAAGGCGAAGGATATGGTTTAAATTCAGACGCGGTGCATTGTTTATATAATGATGGTGCGCGGGTTCTTATTACTGTAGATTGTGGAATCAGCGGGAATTCTGAAATAGATTTAGCGAAATCATTGGGAATGCGAACGGTTGTGACGGATCATCATTCGCCGGATGGTATAATTCCAAATGCCGATGCGGTTGTTAATCCAAAACGTGCAGATGACGATTCGGGTTTAACATATTTGGCGGGTGTTGGTGTGGCATTCTTGACATTGGTTGCGTTAAATCGGGAATTGAAAAATTCGGGTCGTGCAGATTTGATTGAAAAAATTCAATCTATAAACTTGTTGAATTTTTTGGATTGTGTTGCCTTAGGAACAATCTGCGATACAATGGCACTGGTTGGATTAAATCGTGCATTTGTCGCAACTGGGTTAAAGGTCTTAGGATTGCGTCAGAATTTGGGCTTGCGTGTTTTGATGGATGTTGCGCGCGTTGAACGGGTTTCGGTCTATACGGCGGGGTTTGTAATAGGACCACGTTTGAATGCGGCCGGACGATTGGATTCTGCAACGCCGGCATTAGATTTGTTGCTGACCGATAATCCAATGATTGCATACGATTTGGCAAATAAATTGGATGCAATGAATCAAGAACGTATAAGTATTCAAAATGCAATTATGTTGCAGGCAACCGATATTGCCGAAAAATGCTGTCGTGATGGACGATGCAGTTTATTCGTTTGTGGTGATAATTGGCACGGTGGTGTTATGGGGATAATTGCGGGGCGTTTGAAAGATAAATATAATTTGCCGGCATGTGTCGCAACCCGTACGGATGGTATGATAAATGGTTCGGGGCGTTCGATTCCGGGGGTAAATCTTGGGGCGATTATACATGATGCGTTGTCGCGTGGATTGGTGACCGAAGGTGGTGGTCATGCGGCGGCGGCGGGATTTTCATTGACGGCGGATCGTGAAGGGGAATTTTGTGAGTTCTTAGAAAAATCTGTGCTGGACCAGTTGAATGGCGCTTTGCCAGCATCCGATATTGTTGCAGATGCAGAAATGGATGCAAGTGGTGCAAATATGAATTTGGTAAAAAAACTGGAACAAATGGAACCGTTTGGTCAATCTAATCCGGAACCGATGTTGGTTTTGCGTGGCGCGGTATTAGATCATGCGGTTTTGATGGGGCGGGGCGGAATGCATCTGCGTGGAAATTTTCGGACATCGGCGGGAACACGATTGGATTTTGTTGGATTTAATTTAGTTGGGTCGCCGGTTGGTAATTTTTTACTGGACGATGCAAACATAAATACTAAAATGACATTGCTGGGGCGGTTGAAAGAAAATACATACAATGGTCGGGCCAGCGCACAATTTATACTGGAAGATATCGCATTATGATAAACGCAGAAAAATGGAAAATTTTTGATGAGAAAATACGGTCGGCGGGTTCAATTCTTTTGTGTGCGCACAAGAATCCTGATGGTGATGCGATATGTTCGGTTTTGGCGTTGGCGCATTTAATAGAAATGAATTATGACAAAGAGGTCGTGTGCACATATGATGGTAATATTCCCGATAATTTGGATGAAGTACCGTTGCGTCGCAGGATAAGATTCTTTGAAAAGTTAGATGATGATTTTGCACCGGATGTCGCGATTGTTATGGACTATGGTATTGAACGAAATATTGGTGGCCCGCATAAATTTATTGAACGCGCAAAGTTTGTGATAGAGGTTGATCATCACATAAACGATAATAAAATTGGTAATTTATGTTTTGATGATTCTGATGCGGCGGCGACGGCCGAAATTGTTTATAAGATGATGCGCTATGCCGGATGGAATTCCGATTTGATGACGCGTTGCCTGTTGATGACAGCGATAATAACAGATACCGGGGGCTTTAAATATGTAAAGCGTGGCGACATTTTGCATATTGCGGCGGAATTGGTGGATTCCGGGGTTAATATTCAACGGATTGTAAATGACCTGGCAAATAAACCGCGCAAGACGATTGTGACCGAGGCGACCGCCGTTGGTGCCACCGAGTTTTATTATAAAAATCGCCTTGGGGTTGCAATCATAAATTCATCTCAGTATAAAAATTTAGACGGTCGTGGTGAAACGGTTTTAAATTTGCTTGGGCAGATTCGTGGTCTGGATTATGTTGCGTTGTTAAAAGAACAAAAGCCAAATCAAATAGGTGTATCTTTGCGTGGCCGATTTAAACGGGTTGACCATATTGCATCGGCGCTTGGGGGTGGGGGGCATGAATTTGCCGCCGGTGCGGTCGTGGCCGATACGTTGGAAAATGTAAAGGCGCGTATTTTAGAATTATTTAGAAAGGAGATAAAATGAGAAAGCTTTTTGCATTTGTTTTATTCGCACTGTTTGCCGGTGGCGCATTTGCGGCGGTGGACAAATCTTTGGTCATATCTGCGGAGAAGTATTTGAATTCTGTGACGGGGTTAACGGGTGATTTTATCCAGATAAATAATGATAAACGCGAAAAAGGAACCTTTTCAATGTTGCGTCCGGGACGTGTTCGATTGGATTATAAAAATATGCCAATTCAGTTAATATCGGACGGTTCCGATTTATATTTTTATGATAAATCATTGGACCAGATTACAACAGTGCCGCTGACTAGTACACCGGCGGGAATATTGGTGCGTAAAAACATAGATTTGCAAAATGCCGATATTCGTGTCGTTGATACCGTGGATTCGGGTAAGACATTTTCGTTGAAAATGAATCTGCGTGGTCAAGAAGGTCTTGGAACTATGATGGTCACATTTGATAAAAAGCCTGTGGCACTTAATTCTTGGACGATTGTTGATGCGGTTGGAAATAAAACGGATGTCGTGTTTAGCAATATGAAGGCAAAAAGCAGTTTTGAAAAGCATTATTTTCAGATTAAACGTCATAAAACGGTCAGCACCAATGGCGGTGATGATTTCTATGATTAAAATATGTTTGGAATCAGTTGGGCAGAATTTGTTGTTATCTTGCTGGTCGCGATTTTGGTCGTGCCGGCACGATATTGGCCGGATGTTGCGCGTGCGATTGCACGGTTGGTGAAATTTATTCGTGGAATTATTTGGAAAATTACCGATGCATCCGAAAAGATAAAGAATCAAATTGAATTAGAACAACCAATTGATGAAATTGTGAATACGACGACACGTGATATGCTGGACACGATTTCGGTTAAACGCAAATCGCGCAAAAAACGGGTGGGTGCAAAATGAAAAAAATGACAATGATGCAACATTTTGCCGAATTGCGCCGCCGGATTCTGTGGACAATTGGATTCTTTGTTTTGTCATTTGTGTTGGGTTGGTTCGTTGCGCCATTTGTCCAAGAATTTTTAACAATTCCGTTGTTAGATGTTTGGGATGATGCACGATTACTCTATACCGGAATAACCGATGGATTGATGATTGATTTGTCTTTGGCATTACTGGTCGCGATAATGATAACAATACCGTTTGCAATGTGGCAGATTTGGGCATTTGTTGCGCCCGGGCTGCACCGGCGGGAAAAAGATTTTATTATTCCAATTTTTGTTATTTCGCCAATTTTATTTTTGATTGGTGCGGCATTTGCATTTTATATTTTATTTCCATTTGTTTTTAAATTCTTTATTGAATTAAACGAATCGGCACCGGTTCCTGCACTGGTGATGCCGGCGGTTCGTGATTATCTGGGGTTTGCAATTGGCATGCTGAAAGTTTTCGGTATCGCGTTTCAATTACCGTTGGTAATGGTATTGCTGAATCGCGCGGGTGTGTTGTCGCGTGAACGGGTTATTGCAATGCGACGCTATGCGATAATAATTATTGTAATTGCGGCGGCGGTATTAACACCACCTGATGTGGTTTCGCAATTATTACTGGCGATTCCCATGTGGGCATTATTTGAAGTCAGTATTTTATTTATGAAAAAATAATCATTTTTATGATATAATTCAGATATGATAAAATTTATTTCGGCGATTGTCGTATTATGCGCGGGCGCGTTGGTTGCGTCCTGTGATTTGCAACCAAAAATAACCGCGTTGCCTGATACGGTTGGTGATTTTATATCGGCGCGATATCCGGCAATGCTTGCCGACCCGAATACCGAACCCGAAATTTATAATTCGGCGGTTTCAGATTATGGTGTTTACGCGTCGCCTGAATTGTATGGTTCGGTTGATATGGATGAATATGTGAACTATGCCGGCATTGACGATTATGTTTTGAAATCAGAATCAACAACCAAGGAAGTATCTGATTCAATGCAAGATGAACTGCCCGATGATACCGCACTTGATACAAATGAAGATATTATTGATATACCCGATAAAATCAATAACAATAAAAATGATTCTGAACCCGACGAAACAGTGGCAGAACCAGAACACGATGTTATCGATGTGCCGTCTTATGAACCCGGCGAATTAAATGTGCCGGCGCGCGCGATGCATGGCACAGTTGTTGTACGGCGCGGTGATACACTGTATTCGTTGGCGCGTGCGAATAATACAACAATAGAAAAACTGGCGGATGCAAATGCAATAAAACCGCCATATACACTGCGGGTAGGTCAGGTTTTAAAACTGCAATCCGATGCACCAAAAGTTGAACCGACGGCAAAGGCCGAAATAAAACCTGTGGTCAAAACTGAACCGAAACCGGCGGTTAAAAATAAACCAAAGCCGTTGGAAAAACCGAAAGTGGAAACTAAACCAGAGCCAGATAAAAAAGTTATTGAAAAGAAAACAGATGTTCGTGTTCCATTGAAAACTGTCTCTGTGGCAAAGGGGGATACACTATATTCATTATCGCGCCGATATGAAATACCGGTTAATGATTTGGCGGTTATGAATGGGCTGCGTGCGCCGTTCGCGTTAAGTGTTGGTCAGAAATTACGCGTTCCCGATTTGCCGGAAGCCAAGATTGTCGCCCCCAAGACAGTAACCAGCAAAGTGGATTCAAAACCGACAGCAAAAGCGAGCACAAAAACGACAAAAACCGAATCGAGACCGGCGCAAAAGTCTCAGCAGAAAACGACCGCGAAACCGACACAAAAAGAAACACCCAAAACAACAAATAAACAAATCGCAAAGCCGGCCACAGAAAAACCACAACCGATTGCGGCGCGGTCATCATCAAAGTTTTCATGGCCGGTGCGTGGAACAATACTGTCGCACTATGGCGCAAAAAATGGTGGGCTGTATAACGACGGTATAAACATATCGGCGACATTAAATACACATGTAAATGCGGCAGAAAATGGTGTTGTTGCCTATGCCGGAAACGAAGTGCGCGGTATGGGTAATCTTATTATCATTCAACACGCAGATGGATGGATGACGGTCTATGCGCATTTGAATTCTATGTCGGTCCGCCGTGGTGCGCGCGTGTCGGTCGGACAAAAAATTGGCACCGTTGGCCAGACAGGTAAGGTGACCAAACCACAATTACACTTTGAAATCCGCAAAGGAACCAAGTCGTATAACCCAATAAATTATCTGAAAAAATAGTGCAGAGTGGTTAGTAAAAATGGTTGCAATTTGCAAAACCGGCTATCGTGTCGAACCCCGTGGGGTTCGCTCGGCATAAAATGCCTGTGCGCAAATTTGTAGTTGCTTGAACTTCGCATTGCTCGTTCGCGCATACAAATTTTCTCGTCCAATGTCCCAATGCAAAAATAAAAACCGGCAAAAGCCGATTTTAATTTTTGGTGGGCGCATGGGGACTCGAACCCCAGACCCACTGATTAAGAGTCAGTTGCTCTACCAACTGAGCTATGCACCCATGGGTCCGTTCAGACCAGGGAATTATATAACCTTTTTATAAAAATGCAAGTTTTTATACCAATGCGTGTTTTCCACAATGCAAAAAGGCATCCATACCTATATAAACTTTGACATTGCCGTGATACCATTAAAAACGTAAAAGAGTGTAAACGCACCCTTTGGAACAAACAAAAGGAGAAAACATGAAAAAAGTTGCAATTCCTGTCTTGGCTGCGCTGGTTGCGTGTCCCGCCATGGCCGGTCAATATCATAACAACGAATCGTTTTGGGATAGTTTAAATCCGTATATGGCGTTGCGTGTTGGCGCAGGCTATACCAACTTGAACTATCGTTATAATGGGTTCAAGGAATCATTCAGTGACGAAGAAATGCATGGCCGTGTCGCACTTGGTCTGGCGATGTGGTGCAACAAGGCGCGTACCGAAGTTGAATGGTCTTTATTCACAAAAATTAAAGATAATGATATGTTCGGTACCGATAATGTTAACATAAACACCAAAATGCAAAACTTGTTGATGAACTTCTATATGGATTTGGGTGATTATCAGATGATTCGTCCGTTCATTGGTGCCGGTGCCGGTGTCGCGTTTGCAGATTCATCGCGTGAAGTTGCCGGTGTTATTGAAGATCACGATATGACGCGTTTCTCGGCAATGGGTACGGTTGGTGTGACCTTTGATTGGCGCGTTTTTGCGGTTGATATGGCATTCCGCTATACATACGCAGATGTTGATTCCGGAATACATAATTTTGGTGGCGATATCGGCATCAGATATATGTTCTAAACATTTTTGTTCAATCAAATGTTGTGTTTGGCCCCGAATTTATGTTCGGGGTTTTTTATTTTGTAATGTGATTAGGCAATCATACCTGACGAAAATTTAGTGTGTTTGTAATATAATTTTGTCGTACAACCCAAAGGAGAAAAAATGAATAAATTTATAAAAAAGGTATCTCATTTAACGGTCGCATTCGCAACAGCGGCGGCATTGGCGGCATGCAGTACACACTGTGGTGGATATCACCATGACGCGCCAAAGACCAAGCATCATCATAATGCACAACAGCCGGTCATGATGTATGAAGTTGATGAAACCGTTGTCGCCACCGAAGTTGTAGAAGCACCAAGGATGAAGGCGAATATGTATACTCGCAATGGTCGTGGTGGAACATCCGAAATGGGACATATAAAGTTTGCGCCATCAGATAATGGTGTAAAGATGATGGTTGACTTGACCGATCTGCGGCCAGGTAAAGACTATACAATGAAAATCTATAAATGTGGTAATTGCAACGACAGCAGTTGCTGTGATTCAAAGTGCATGAATCTGAAATTGCCGACATTATCAATCGATGAACCTGGTCGTTTAACACAAACATATACTATTCGTGGCTTGAACTGTGCTAATTTACAGAATGCCAAGGTTGTGTTGTCGCGTGATGGTGGATATAAAGCCGCATGGGGCAGGGTATATCAAACAAGTCAATGGTAATTTGTTTACGATAAGTATTACGTTGAACGGGCGCGGTCGCGCCCATTTTACTATTTTTGGATTTTTTGCTTTAAGAATAAAATCTTGCGTGTTAAAATCCCTGAGGTATGAAAAATTATGCACATATTATTTTGGGGATTTTATGTGTGTTGTGTCCGCATATCGCGGCCGCTGATGTTTATATATCGGTGGGCGAAAATTATACAGAGAATATAGATGTAGACGATTCTTTGACGATTACAAACTATGGGACATTGTCTGGAAATGTTATATTTATGGGTCCATATGCAGTCAAAATTTATAACTATGGTGTAATATCTGGTAATTTTGATTGTGGCGCAAAATGTCATACGATTATCCAAGAAATTCACAATAGCGCCAGTGTCAATCCAATACCGAATTTATCTGGGCATATTATTTTTGCATATAATGATTACACAGACCATATAGATATGGCAGATTTGATAAGTGCGGCGGGTAATGCATACGAAATTCATCTTGGGGATGGTGTCTTTGAAGTCGGAACCAATGTTCCGGTATTTCCAAATAACATAAAGATTACCAGTGATGGTGTGGAATTTTTGATAACAGGTATCCCAGATGATTTATCGCAACCGCTGATAACACATGTCGTGAACAGTAATGTTATTTCACAAACAACATTCTTATCAGAAGAATACGCGATGACACATTCTGCAAAGTGGATAGATGATTCTCTGTATATTTTTAATTCGTTGTATACGAATTACGAAGTTGTTATTGGTGATGCCTTGGGAAACTATTTGGATTCGTTGCGTGATGAAAACCCAAATGATAAATTGATTGTCGCATTAGATGCGATAGATTCGCGCGCGGATATGGCAATGATTCTTGAAAAATCTGTACGAACGAATCCAATAAATTTAATGAATCCGATAATAAGTTTTAATAGTCATGATTTAATAAAGTTTGAACCAGGAACCGTGATAACACCGTTTTATTTGCATAGTGATGATTTCGTGATTATGGGTGCAAATATAAATTTAAGTGGAAAGATATCTGATTCGTTGATGGGGAATATTGGATTTATCGGTGGTGCAATAGATTATTCATCGGATTATGATGATTATTCTGGCGCTCTATACGGCGGAAATATTGGAATACAATACATAGATGACAGATATTATGTAAATGCATATGGAAAATTTATTTATGCAATGTTTAATGATTTAGATGTTTTTCATAATGGCACAGTTATTCGTAACCCAAGTGGTTTTGGTGCAGACTTAGTGACGGATTTTGGATTGGTTTATCGGGTGTACGATGATATTAATGTAATACCTTTCGTTGGAGTGCGTGCAGATTATGCATCGGTTGTTTCAGAAACAAAAACGGACTTTAATTTGCGTATGGGTGCAAAAGTTGAAAATACCGACAATACAGATGGTAATAGTTATTCGGCGGGTGGCAAAATATTTGTGCAAACCGATGGTGCCATTTATGGTGGGGGATATATGGACATGATGTCAAACGCGGATGGTGTCGGCGGTGGATTTGATGTTGGTGTGTTGTACGATGATATGGGGATTTCGTACAGAATTGCGTTAAATAGAAAAATTATTTTCTGATTATTTAATAAATTCGCCCCGTAATGATGCACGATTGGCGGCGGTGATTTTTATTTCCGCCATTGTTGGTATATTATTATCTTTTGGTTTTGAAACGATACACTGTTGCATATATGGTGTCCGATAGAGCAGGTGCCGCCCAGTTTTGTCCGTGCCTTCGCACAGACACGGCAACGTTTTATCAACGCACGATTCATTAAATTCGCGTTGAATTTCATTAAGTGCATTATCCAATACCGCCAATCGTTCACGTTTTATGTTTTCCGGAATTTGGTTCGGCATGGTTGCCGCCGCCGTATGCGGGCGCGGTGAATATTTGAATGAATATGAATTTATATACCGAACGCGTCGTGCGATTTCCAATGTTTGTTCAAAATCCGCATCCGTTTCGCCCGGAAAACCAACAATAAAATCGCTTGAGATTTGTATATCGCCGCGTGCCGCGCGCAATTTATCAATAATTTCCATATATGCATCCAAACTGTACGGGCGATTCATACGGCGCAGGACATCAGGCGAACCACTTTGAATCGGCATATTCAAAAATGGCAGCAGTTTTGGTTCGGTCGCAAACATATCAATCAAATCATCGGTCATTTCGGTTGGATAACTGGATGTGAAGCGTATACGGCGGATTTCTGGCATTTTTGCCGCCGCGCGGATTAAATCAGACAACCGATATGTTTTGCCGTTTTCATCGGTGTATTTATAACCGTTCACATTTTGCCCCAAGAAACAAATTTCCACTGCGCCGGTTTGGGCGGCATGCAATGTGTCGCGAACAACATCGTCAAAGGCGCGTGAAACCTCGCGCCCACGTGTGTACGGCACGATACAATATGTACAGCAATGATTGCAACCTTCCTGGATTGGAATATATGACACGGTTGGTGCAGTTGTCATTGGTGGTAATTCATCAAATTTTTCAAGGCCCCCTAAATCTATGTTCAATAATTTTGTATCCGGGTCATCAAGGATTTGTGGCAATCGGTGATAACTTTGCGGGCCCAAAACAAAGTTTAATTCGGGTATGCGGTGGAATGCGGTCGCACCCGTTTCGCGTGCAACACAACCAACAATGCCGAACAGGGCACTGGGCTTTTTCATGTCGCGTATACGCCCCAGTTCGGAAAATACTTTATTTGTTGCCTTTTCGCGCACAGAACAAGTGTTCAATATTATTATGTCCGCATCGGCAACGTCTTTGGTGGCGACCATGCCGCGTGCATCCAGCATGGCGGCGATGCGCCAACTGTCGTACACATTCATTTGACAACCAAAGGTTTTAATAAAGTATTTTTTTTGCATGTGATTTTTTACTACTATCTGTTTTTGCCGTTGTTTTTGCGTTGGGCAATGCGCGCACATTGCAATGCTTTTGCATCACCAATCAATTTTGTTGGTTTAATTTCAATATAATCCATTGGTCGCATTATATAACGTTGACCGAATATAATATCATAAATCATTTGTACTTGTTCCATAGTGTTATCCTTTTTTTATTTACAATTTGTTCGTGTTAAAAAATTTTTTCTGTTTATTTGTTTTATTTGATTAAATTGTTTTAGTGGCATATTCAAGTTTGATTTTATCTTTTGGGTCTTTTGGTTAAACAGTAAAATTTCGCGTTTCATTGTTAAAACTTCTTGAATTTTATTGTTAACCAGTTTTATTGCAAAATCTGCGATGCTAATGCGTTTAACAGGTTGCGCAACATCGGCAATAACCAGTGTCGCGTTTTGCATTTTGTCCGTTATCGCAATTCCGCGTATACGCAATGATTCTGCGATTTTTTGCCGCATGGTTTCATCTATTTTTGGTGATATAAATACGATTGTTTCCGTCATTACCTTAACCCAATTTTTGTTTCAATATTTCGTTCACGACGGCGGGATTCGCACTGCCACCCGATTTCTTCATAACATTGCCGACAAAGAATCCAAGCAATCCCACCTTGCCAGATTTATACTGTTCAACCTGGGGTGCGTTGGCGGCGATAACTTCGTCGATAATTTTTTCAATTGCACCGGTGTCGGTAATTTGCTTCATGCCGAATTTGTCGGCAATTTCACGCGGTGTGCCAGATTCGCCATCCAACATTTTAATAAAGATTTCTTTGGCCTGTTTGCCATTGATATCTTTGCTTGCAACCATGTCCACCAATTCCGCCAAATCGGATGGTGTGATAATACGCATGCCGTCAACAATGCCCGATTTTTCGTTTGTTATGTCATAGTTTTCCGGGTGCGCAAATAATTCAGAAATCATCCAATTCGCAACGCCCTTGGCGCGTTCGGTTTTGCCCGCGACCGCCGCATCAAACCAATGTGAAATATCAACCGTTTCGGTAAGGCGCGCCGCATCATATTCCGCCAAACCAAACTTTTCAATATATCGGCTACGGGTTGCCGCCGGTAATTCTGGCATAGTCCGCCGTATGCGTTCAATTTGTTCGTCTGTGATAATAAGTGGCAACAAATCCGGGTCCGGAAAATATCTATAATCTAACGCGTCTTCTTTGCTGCGCATGACTGTGGTTATGCCTTCGTCCGGGAGATAGCGCATAGTGCAACGGTCGATTTTACCGCCGTTTTCCAATATTTCTATCTGTCGTTTCGCTTCGTATTCAATGGCTGATTTAATAAACTTAAACGAAACCATATTTTTAATTTCACAACGTTCATTGAAATATTTTGCACCAACTGGACGGACGGACACATTGACATCTGCGCGCATAGAACCTTCTTCCATGTTTGCCTTGGATACACCCAATGCGCGCGCGATTTCGCGAATTTGACGCAGATATCTTTCGGCTTCGTCCGGGGAAGTAATAAATGAATTTTCTTCTTTGTTGTTTACATCAATAAAGCATACAATTTCAAGTAACGCGACACCGGTGCGGTTATAATCGGCAAAAGATTTGGTTGGGTGGACATCATGTTTTAATTTACCTGCGTCTTGTTCCAAATGTGCGCGTTCGATTAAAATCTTTTTAGGGTTTCCGTCATCGCCGATAATTTCAACCCATCCGCGTCCGACAACGGGTGGTTGGTCCGCAGGCTGTGAAATCTGATAACCCTGGGGCAGGTCAGGGTAAAAATATTGTTTACGGGCAAAGCAACTTTTGTGGGAAATTTCCGCATTTATCCCAAGACCGAATTTAATTGCCTGGTCTACGCAGTATTCGTTCAAAACCGGCAACATGCCCGGCATAGCGACATCGACCATGGAAACCTGGGTATTGGGGGCAACCGATGGATTATAGTCCGCCGATGCGCCACTAAACAACTTTGATTTGGACAGAACCTCGATATGAGTTTCCAATCCAACAACTACTTCCCAATCGCCTGTTTTTCCATGAATTGTAAACATTTTTCTTTTTCCTTGCTTTTTTGTTTTTCGTATTTTATTATTGACCCTGCGGATGGCCAGATAGCTCAGTTGGTAGAGCAAGGGACTGAAAATCCCTGTGTCAGTGGTTCGATTCCACTTCTGGCCACCATTTTTATTTTGCCTTTATTTTTCACCATAGAACCAATTCCCCCGAAAATCCCACAACTCAGTGGTTCGATTCCACTTCTGGCCACCATTTTTTATTCCCCCATTATTTTTGTTGGTCGGTTGTCGATGTTTGCGAATTGTTCGATATGTTTTGCCAATTGCAACACGCGAACATCATCAAACATTTTCCCAACAACTTGCATACCCAATGGCAGACCATTTGCCGCCATGCCGCATGGTACACTTACCGCCGGCACGCCCGCCAAATTCATTGCCACGGTGAACAAATCCAATGCGTAATATTCCAATGGTGTCATATCGGAATCCAGTGGCATCGCCGTTCCCGCGCCCGATGGACATACAATCAAATCACATTGTTCAAATGCATGATTAAATGCATCGGCAATCATACGGCGAACACGTGCCGCCTGCATGAAATATACATCATAAGATTCACTGGATAATACCGCGGTGCCGATAATCATACGGCGTTTGACTTCGTCGCCGAATCCGGCGGCACGGGTCTTTTTATATGTGTCGTATATGTCAGACCCTTCTACACGCAGACCATAACGCACACCGTCATATCGGGCAAGGTTTGATGAAGCCTCGGCCGGGGCGATAATATAATATGCCGCCAATGCGTCCAAGATGTTTGGAATTGAAACCTCTATAATTTCGGCACCGGCGGATTTTAAATCGGCCACGCGCGCATTGAATAATTTCTGCATATCATCGGAAATTTTTACATTGTTAAACTCTTTGATTATACCAACACGCAGTTTTTTACCATCGCCCAGAATTGGTTTTAATGGCGCTTCTAAATTTAATTTGAAATCTGCGCTGGTTGAATCTTTGGGGTCATGACCCGCCATGGCGGACAACAACAGTGCCGCATCATCAACCGTGCGCGCAATTGGACCCGGTGTATCAAGTGACGATGCGAATGCAACACATCCCCAACGCGACGACAGGCCGTATGTTGGCTTCATTCCGACCAGGCCGGTGATAGAACATGGGAATCGAATTGAACCACCGGTATCTGTCCCGGTTGCGCCCATTGCCATACCCGATGCGACTGCGGATGTTGAACCACCCGATGAACCACCGGCGGTAAGGTGTTTTTCCATTTGCCACGGATTTACGGGCGCACCAAAGTAAGATGTTTTGGAAAATGTTCCCATTGCGAATTCGTCCAGGTTTGATTTCCCAAGTAATACCGTTCCGGCATCAATAAATTTTTGTGAAACGGTTGATTCATATTCCGGAATAAAATTTTCCAGCATCCGTGATGCCGCGGTTGTGCGAATACCACGCGTTGCGAACAAATCTTTCATTGCGATTGGAATACCGTCCAGTGCGCGCATATCGCCACCTTTGATGCGTTCGTCCGCGGCGGTGGCATCCGCCAGTGCGCGTTCGGCGGTGACGGTAATATATGCATTCAATTCGGACCCGAATTTTTCAATCCGCGCAAGGTGCGCGCGCGTCAATTCGGTTGCACTGATTTCGCGCGATTTTAATTTCTTTAGTGCTTCGGTAATAGTTAGATCTATCATTTCACTTCCTATCTTTGTTTTATATATTTCTTTGGAAACAAAAATTCACCAATATATTTCTTTACCAATGGTGATGTGCATTGTCCATCCTGTATACACAACGGGCATGTGGCCGATACCACCGGCCAACAAGTGCGATTTTCTTCGTCTGTGATAATTTCTATGATTATTTCATTATTTTTATTTCGTGAACGTATCGGTGTAAAAGTTATCGGCCGCGCAAAGCCCCGTACATGCATTACAGAATTGTCAGAATGAATGTTAATGCAGCAACCCCGCAGGTTATACAAATCATGACCACGAACAAAATTCAAAAATTCTTGTTTTTTTTCTTCGGACCACGCGCCCAATTTTAATGTTGACGGTGTCAATCTGTCGTATGGATAACTGGTAAGAATAACATTTGTTTTTTTTGCCCGCATTTTAATCTCCGTCCATAACTTTTGGTACTGCGAAGTATCCGCGACTTATGCCCGCCCGGTCCGGGGCATTCGCCAGAATCGCATCGCGAATGCCACCATCGGTTACCACATCCGCCCGCCGGGGCAGGGCATGTTCCGCCGGCGACAGCATTGGTTCAACACCATGCGTGTCAATTTGCTTTAATTTATCAATCCATTCAACCACAGAATCTATATTCATCTGTTCCAATTTTTCATCAGGAATATCAATCTTGATAAGGTCGGCGAATTTATGTAATTGTTGCTTGCTAAATGCCATTTCTAATCCTATATTTATGTGCAGAGGTGATTATACAATGATTTTGTCCGATTTCAAGGTTTTTCCAAGATTTGGTCGCTTGGTTGGAATTGATTGGGGGGTACGACGCACCGGGGTCGCGGTGTGCGATAACAGTCATGAATTTATATTTACAAGACCGGTTCTTGTTGTAAAAAACGCAACCGAATTGGTGCAACAAATCGCAGATTTGGTAAAATCGGAACATGCGGTTGGAATTGTGATTGGGTTGCCCCTGCGGACCAATGGAACGGAATCGGAAACGACCGCGCGGGTGCGCGCGTTTGCGAATGCGTTGGCGGGCGCAACCGATGTGCCGATTATTTTTATTGACGAATGTTTGTCGTCATCGGTGGCAATGGAACAGATTGGACACGCAACCGTTCGTGATATCAAGGAAAAATTAGATTCTGAATCCGCCCGTGTGATATTGGAAAACGCGATTGCGATGATACGCCGGTAACGCGTCTAATCTTCGTTCTTGTCTGGGATTTTGCCATCGGCGGACAGCAATATCGCAATCCAACGCGTGGAATCAAACTGGGCGGTGATGATGAATGTCGCAACCAATAAAGGAACACTGAAAAACATTCCGGCAACACCCCATATCAGCCCCCAGAATACCAGGTTTATAAGTATTGCCAGTGTAGACAGGTTTAATGTTTTTCCGGTCAATTTTGGTTCAATGATGTTGCCAAATAATATCTGTAATCCAATCAGACCCAGTGAAACCAAGATTACTTCGTTTAATGTCATGCCCATTAAAATCGCAAACAGTATTGGCATGCCGCATCCAATAATTGCGCCGATTGTTGGAATATAACTTAAAATAAATATTGCAAATGCCCATACGCCGGCAAAGTTTAACCCCAGTATCGCCATCCATCCATACGATATTAATCCGGTAATTGCCGAAACCAGTGTCTTCATAAATAAATATTTTTTCATGTTTTCGTCTATGCTGGTTGTGATATAGCGCATTTTTTTGTTTTGGGGCTTGTTCGGAAACAAAACTGCGAATTTTTTATGAAATGTACTCTGTTCGACAAACATAAATATCATATATACAATCACCATGCCCATAGATGCCGCCAATCGCGCAACCGACGAACCAATACTTGACACGATTGTGGTTATGTTTGGCAATGCTAATGCGGTTATGTCTATATTAAACTCTACCGATAAATAATGCCACAGTGAATTCAGGTTTGATTGAATATCCGGAATTGCCGCGACCAATTCGGTAAACATTGGGCGGACACGTGTTGCAAATATGTATATAACACCAATAAATGTTCCAATTGCCAAAATATTAGATAATAAATTATATGCAAAATTTACGAACTTTGATTTTGGGACCACTGGGAAAATCTTGCGGTAATATGTCGCGGTTGCATTTATCAGATACCATAAAAATGTTGCAACCAATAATGGAATGAATATAGAACTGCCAAGCCACAGAATAAAAACCAGAATGGCGACAAGAATAAATGCGTTCATATTGAATCCTTTCTATCGTTCGTATTATTCTATCATAATTTTTCCGTTTGATAAAGTGGTTGTATCGGTTGGTGCAACCATTTGTGTGAAATCGTTTTGGTGACTGATGAATATAAATGTTGTGTCGTGCATAGATTTAATTGTGTCCGCGATTTGTTTCTTTACCGCCATGTCTGCGCCAGAATCTGGTTCGTCCAATATCGCCAGTTTGGGTTTTGTTAAAATAAGTCTTAATAACATTATGCGTTTGCGTTCGCCGCCCGAAAAACCGACATTTACACAGCGATTTAACCATTCGCGCGGAATGCCTAATTGTTCGCGTGCATTTTCCAAATTTTCCAAAAATTCACCCATCGGTAAATCGGTGCCGGTTTGAAAGTGATGATGCGCGGCAAGCGAATGTTTCAGAAAACTGATAATTGTTAAACCTGGAATTTCGGGGACATTTTGTGCGCCAATAAAAATCCCCAGCAGTGCGCGTGATGTTGTATTTTCATTTGTTATGTCGCGGCCATCAAAAATTATTTTACCGCTGTCCGTGCTATACGCTGGATTTCCTGCAATTGCGCCAACCAATGTTGATTTTCCCGAACCGTTATGTCCGCACAACAGGTGTCGCGCGCCATTTGCAACAGACATGTTTATGTTACTTAATAATTTTTTGCCGTCAAATGATACAGATAAATTTTTTATCTCTAGAATCATTTATTACCCCTTTGGTGATAGTGCCATTTGTATAAGTTGCTTTGATTCAACCAAAAATTCCATTGGTAATCGTGACAGTATAGGTGTCGCCATTGAACCAATAATTAGTGCCGCCGCCGTATCAGAATCCAGACCCGCCATATTCAAGTATAATAATTGAGATGCGTCAATTGCACCGGTTGCCGCCTCGTGTGATTGTATATTGTCTGTATTTTCATATACTATGTCGGGCAATGCATTTGTTGTTGCGCGATTTCCAATTATGCGTGTGTCGCATTTTGATATATTTTTTCCACCATGCCCCGACATTTGAACCAGTGACCGAAAGGTTTGACGCGACCAATCTAATGCAACACCATATGACAAAATATTTGATGTTGTATTATTTCCAATGTGCAACATTTTGGTCCCGGTATCAGATTGTTGTCCGGCGCGTGTAATGGTTAACGAATAAAAATCACTTGCCGAATTATCGCCATAAAGTATTGTTGATGGATATTTCCATGTCATTGCAGAACCAACCTCGAATTGGGTCCAATCCAGGCGTGCATTTGTATAACATTTGCCGCGTTTTGTCACAAAATTTAATATGCCACTGTCGTTGTATGCACCATCAGATTTGGCATTGCCCGCGTGCCAGTTTTGAACCGTTGCGTACTTTACATGTGCATTATCGTGTACAACAATTTCAACAACACCGCTGTGCAGTTGATGATTTGGACGGCGCGGTGCACTGCAACCTTCCATATAACTTAATTTTGAACCGGTGTCGGCAATAATCAGTGTGCGTTCAAATTGACCAATTTTTGCAGTTTCAATTCTGAAATAACTGGCCAAGTCAATTGGGCATTCGGTATCTGGTGGAATGTAAACAAATGTTCCATCGGAAAAGACCGCCGAATTTAATGCGGCAAAGAAATTGTCGGTTGGCGGAACAACCGTCCCAAGGTATTTTTTTACTAAATCTGGGTATTGTTTAACAGCTTCGGAAAATGGTAAGAATATAATGCCGCGTGCGGCTAATTCCGCCGTATAGGATGTATGTACAGATGAACTGTCGATGACGGTGTCGGTTGCCATCCCCAGCAATGCGCGCTGTTCGTTTTCGGGTAATCCCATTTTGTCATATGTTGATTTTAAATCGCGATTGTCAATCGGTTTTTGCACATTATAGTAATTCAATTTATCATAATCTATGGGTGCGTATTCTATTTCGCCCCAGTGTGGTTCACGCATGTTTTGCCATACGTGCAATGCACCGATTCGCCAGTCGGTTAACCATTTGGGTTCACCACGCATTTGCGAAATTTCATATACAAGATTTTCGGTCGGCCCCGTCATTTATCAGATTCTGTATCGGTTGCAAGTTGGTATGCCTGGGTAAAGAAAGTTAATGATTGCCCCAGCAGTCCGTTTATAAATGTTGTTGTTAAAATACCATCGGGTTCGGCGGTAGATAAATGTTTTAGTAAATTGTCTGCACGATTCATATAGTTTGATACATTGCGCTTAACTTCGGTATCAAGTTTTATTGCACGGCGCAATTTTTCCATAATAAATGGATTTTTTGCATATTCGTCCAATAATCCGCCAAGCGTTCGCCACAATGGGTGTTCGGATGTGTTCCGCGGCATTACGTCCAGTGTCGCCAGAATTGGAATAAGGTTTTGTAATAAATCTTGATAAATCATTTCTGCGTGTTCGGCAACCGCATTTGTTGCAGATTTGCTTTTCAGTAAATTTTGAATTTTCACAATCAAATTACACTGGTATGAAATATTTTTTTCTAAATCGTTTATACGATGGCTGATTTTTGAAATCATGAAAAATTCGGCACAACATACTAAAATCAGTACACCTAAAATAATGAACAAAACAGTAAAAAACATATACAACCCCTTTGGCTTCGGTGTTGAGTATATCATCTTTTACCGATTCGTGCGATTTTTAATAAAAATTTTTTAAAAACACGTCAATATGGCATTTTATGTCTTGCACAGATTCGGTCAAATTGTTATAATAAGTGTGTCAGTAAAGGAAATAATTTAGGAAAAGGAAAGGAAAATGTTTCGTAAGATTCTTATTGCTGCAATGCTCGCAACGGCTGCGGGGTATTGCTTTGCCGCGTCAAAATTGCCCCAGGTTGTCACATCCGAAGTTTTCTATGAAGATGAACGGACGGTTAATACCGAAGAACAATCATATGATGATATGTATCAAAACGATGTGTACGATGACTATTATGTGGAACAACCACAACCGGTTGCTGTGCCCCAGCCGGTAATGCCGATGGTTATACCGGCATGGCCGTTGGCGGGGTCTGATGCCGATGTTACGGTCGCCTGTGATAGCAAGGCATGTTCAAAATCCCAGAAGTCTGATAATATAAGAATTGTTTCTAAAATCGGTGCGGATTTAGTCGTTGAAAATAATTTTAATTTGGGTGCAAATGGTGACGGTTGGTCGGGCGGTGCAAATATGCTGCATGGAAACCAGATTCCGGTCGGATTTGATGATGAATGCGCGTATGGTTCGGAAATGCCGTTGTTGCATCGCGAGGTTTTAGAGGATGATGGCGGAAATGTTTTAGCAATGTCGCGCAGTGGTCGCAGAAACTGTGCAAAGTATGCCAGTGGATATGATGCGTATTTGGCGAAGAACGGATTGACCGAACGGACAATTATGACCGATGGTGGCGAAGACACTTTGTTGGTGTCGGGCGATACAGAAATATCGGTTGATATATCTGGGGATGCCGAATCGGCGACTGCGTTGCAAGACCAGGTGCGTTCGTGGGTTGTCGCCAGCGGGCAAACATTACGCGAAGTTTTACAGTCATGGTGTGATAAAGAAGGATGGGATTTAGTCTGGGCAACATCGCGTGAGTATCCAATCCAGGCAAGTGCGGTGTTCAAAGGACGCTTTGTTGATGTTGCATCGGCCGTTGTTCGCAATTTTGGTCGTGCAATACCGGTACCGTATGCCAAATTCTATAAAGGAAATCGTGTCTTGGTCGTTTCCACAACCGAAGAATAATGATACAAGATTGTAGGAGATAAATATATGACAAAATTTGTAAAAATTTTTGCGGTAATTTTTTCAATTGTCGGGTTTGCAGGTTGTGCGTACCGTGAATCTGCAAAAGTTGCAGCATCGGTTGACCAAGATTTTGTAAATGTATATGATGCATTTGAAATGGCAAAAAATCCGCGTGCCAAGGTTGCCAGTGGTGACACTGTTTCTATGTCCGAGGGGGTTTGGTTGGGCGACCGTTCTACATTGGTTGAACATAAAAATAATTTACCAAAACAATACGAAACCGATACGGGCGTGACGATAATGCTGAACGAACCGGTCACATTACAGGTGTTGGCAAATAACATTACATCTATTACTCAAATTCCGGTTAAAATTGACAGCCAAGTTGCATCGGATAAATTGAAAAAGACGATGAATGTCGCCTATACTGGGAAACTTTCTGGGTTATTGTCCCAGGTCGCGACAGATTTGGATTTATTATGGTATTACGATAAATCGTCAATTGTTTTCTATGAAACCGAAACCAAGACATATACATTATATGCGCTGGGGACCGATGTTTCATATCAATCATCTGTTCAAACCGATGATGGAAATCAAGTGTTCTTGGAATCTACATTGAAAGAGTGGGACGAAGTGGAAAGCACGATTGCATCTATTGTTGGTAAAACAGAAAATACGAATTTTACCGTATCGCGCAGTTTGGGCACAATTACGGTGACGGCACCACCATCGGTGTTGAATCGTGTCAGTGATTATATTGCGCGTCAAAATCGTCGCTTGTCCCAGTTGGTGACCATAGATGTCAAAGTGCTGCAGGTTTCAATTGCCAACGATTCGGCATTTGGTTTGAATTTGGCGGCGGCGATAAATTCGGCATCTGGATTAAATATTGTTGCAAATCCAAAAAATAATTTAGCAACAACCGAGGCCAGTTCTATGAACATTGCCGTATTATCAAATACTTTGTCGTCTTTGACCGGTATGACACATACCGAAGGCGGAAACACTGTGCCGGGGGCATATACTTCGGATCAAATAAACAACGGTTCGTTGTCGGGTGTTGCTGGTAGTACCGCCTTGATAGAGGCATTGGCAAAGCAAGGCAAGGTATCGTTGGTGACAAATGTTGGTGTGACAACGCGTAATAACCGTGTTGCGCCGGTGAACAATACAAAAACAACCGGATATATAAAGCGGTTTGAATCGCGTAATTTTACAACGGTTGAATCCAGTACCGTTGATCAGGATAATTTGGAAACCGGATTTTCAATGCAGTTGTTGCCGAACATTTTGGAAAATGGCAAGATATTATTGCTGTTCAGAATGTCGGTGCGCGAATTGTTAAAGATGTCGTCCCAAACAATTGGCGAGGTCACATTGCAATTACCAGAGGTTGAAGAACGCAGCTTTATGCAAGAAGTTATTATGGAGTCTGGGCAAATGTTGGTCGTTTCGGGATTTGAAAAACAAACCAACAACGATACACGCTATGGATTGGGCGACCCAGACTTTATGATGCTGTCGGGATCTCGTGAAACCGCATCTCAACGTGATGTGTTGGTTGTTATTTTGACCCCACAGGTTTTGGTCAGCCCAATGGATGCCGAACGCAGTATACAACAGCATTGGGGCGCACCATTGAACTAAAGAAAAAAAGTCACCGCAAGGTGACTTTTTTAGTAATAAAATCTTTTGTCAAATTAATGTTGTGATTATTATTCTTTGCGTGCTATATTTATATTACGCAAACCGAAGGAGTTATTTATGGGTGCAAATATGCAGGTTAGTATTGAACCAAATGATGGTGTTGACCGATTACATCGTAAGAATTATGATGCAAATGTAGAACATGGTATGTTTCTGGCATTGGCAGATTTAATCAGAATTGAAAATAATTTAATATGGGATCCGGTTGGTGCATTCTTTTCTTTAACGGGCGGATACAGAATTCATAAATATAAATCGGGTGGTGGCGCGGTTTTTGATTCTGATGACCAAGAGATTTTTTTAACCGATGACCACATAGATGCTTTATTCAGAATTGCCCATTTGCGTGGTCGTCAGATTGTGCGCGGTCGTCACAGATAATTTTTTAATTGTATTTATTACACAACAAAAGGCGTGCAGAAAACGCACGCCAAATTTTTTTCTTTTGGTCAATTATGATAATTTAGCCGCCGCCTTGGTTAAACGGGATACTTTACGAGAGGCGCGTTTTTTCGGCATAACTTTGCCGGCGGCCTTCATCATTTTGCTTTCCGCGCTGCGAACCGCCGCGACCGCCGCCGCTTTGTCCCCAGATGCGATTGCCTTTACGGCCTTTTTGTTTTCAGTTTTGACCGCACTGCGACGTGCAGTATTGACAGCATTTTTCTTTGCCGTGACCAAGATTCTTTTTTTAGATGATTTGTGGTTTGCCACTTTATTTTCCTTTTATTTGTTATTGTTTTCTGGTATTTTATAGAAAACAAACATAAAATCAAGGAAAAATAACAATGTTATATATATTCGGAATTATTTTGGGATATTTGATGGGGTCTATTCCAATGGGAATACTGATGACGCGTCTGACCGGGCGGGGTGATTTACGTAAAGTTGGCAGTGGCAATATAGGGGCGACCAATGTTATGCGTGTCGGTGGATTGCGTCTTGCGGGGTTGGTGTGGTTGTTAGATATGGCCAAGGCGATTTTGGCGGTTTTGCTTGGGTGCGCCATTGGGGGCGACACATTTGGGGCCTGGTGTGGTTTTGCCGCGGTGGTTGGACATTGTTTCCCGCTTTGGTTGAAATTTCATGGGGGCAAAGGTGTGTCTTGTTTGTTTGGGGTTGTGTTGGCATTGAACCCGATGATGTTTGTAATTTGTGGCACAGAATGGTTGATTGTTGCGTTGTCTTTGGGGTATTCGTCACTGGGGGCATTAACGGTATTTGTTGTCGCACCATTATTGGGTTTTGTAATTGGGTGGCGGATTGGTCTGGCAATACTCGGGATTTGTTTGCTGTGTTTGTGGCGGCACACAGAAAATATCGGCCGTTTGGTTGGTGGAACCGAATCGCAGATAAAGTGGAAGTGGAAAAAGTAGACCGAAAAAAGTTTTGCACTTTATTTTTTGCCCATTTTATGGTATAATAATTTCGTGTATCTAGGAGGGTTTCAAATATGAAAAAATATTTTATGTTGTTAATTATGATGATGCCGGTGGCGGTGTTCGCGGCAACGGGTGCGCGTGATCCGCGTGTTGGGATGACGGGAATGTCGGCAACAAATTATGGTAAACAAAGTTCGAATCGTGCATTGATTGCATCAAAGAATCAACTAACAACCCCAGATATTTCATTAAGTACAGAGCCTCGTTCGCCAAGTATCAAAGACGATGATGTAAAACCAAATGGTCCAAAGGTTTCCGAAAAAGATCAACGCGAGGTCGAACGCGCAGCATGTCTGAATAATAATATCGGTATTGGTAATACTTTTGTTTGGGCATCGCGGTACAGTAATACTAATAATTATGCCACTATGCAGGAAGATGTTGAAAATCCGGAAAATAATGTTTGCTTTGTAAAAGTTGATATCCGGTCAAGCGATGCGCGTATCGCAACATCGGATATTCCAAGTAGATATTTTCAATGGGGTGATATTATAAACTGTGGTTCGTGGGTTGATGAAGAGACATTAAAACAACGTATTTTGGATGTCAAGAAGTCTGGACGCACATGGGCAACGGTTGGTGGTGCGGTTGGTGGTGCGGCCGTTGGTGTCGGTGCAATGGAATTGTTCGGAAATGCCGCGATTGGTGGCAAAGTTCAAGGTCAAAAGGATATGGATGAAAAGACTTTGTTGAAATCCCAGTTGTTGACATTGAAAAACAAGCAAGATTCACGTTATGATTCGTTCATCACGGATTTAAAGAAATTACAGGCGGCATGTGCAAAATTGCCGGCGGGGTCAAAGAACGAACATTGTGATGAATTTGACTTTGATGTGTTGCTTAGTTTGTAAGCAAAGTAAATATAAGATTTTAAACGCCCGTTTGGGCGTTTTTTCTTGCGATTCGTTTGATAATAATCTTATAGTGTGTGATATGAAGAATTTATTTGAACATTTGTTGATACTGCGTTCACCAAAAATTGGACCGGCGACATATAATAATTTAATGTCGCGTTTCGATTCGGTGGATGATGTGGTTGCATTTTTAAATCCGTCAAAGGATTTGCGCGATTCGGTTACACGTGAAATAGAAATAGCGGCAAGATTAGGCGCGCGTTTTATTGCCGATTCGGATGATTTGTATCCGATAAATTTAAAGTCTGTGAAAAATCATCCGCCGATTATAACAGTGCGTGGAAATGTTGAAACACTGAAATGCGAATCGGTCGCAATTGTGGGGACACGGCACGCAACGGCGGCGGGAATGAATTTCGTTGCGGATATGGCATATGAATTTGCCGAACATAATATCGCAGTTGTGTCGGGAATGGCAATGGGGACCGATACCGCGGCGCATCGTGGCGCATTGCGTGCAAATGGAAATTTGAACACAATCGCGGTTCTGGGGGGCGGTGTTGATTATATATGGCCGGTTGAAAACGAACGGCTGTATTACGAAATTCTGGAACGTGGCGCAGTGATTAGTGAAATGCCGATTGGATTTGTACCGGTTGGTTCAAATTTTGTTCAGCGAAATCGTATTATTGCAGGAATTGCATCAAAACTGATAGTGGGCGAGGCCGATTCGCAATCGGGCAGTATGAAAACAGCGACATTTGCCCAAGAATACGGTCGGCCAATTTATGCGATTCCATCACATCCGGCGGATTCCCGCGCGGTTGGACCAAATTCATTGATTCGGTCTGGGCGGGCCACTTTGTGTATGGGGGCAAAAGATTTTTTTCCAGATGAAAAATCGGAAGTAAAAAAACAAAAAAAATCCGAATCGGAAAATATTGTTTTAGATAATATTGGAACGGTTCCAGTATCTGAATCTGTATTGGCAGAAATTGTCGGAAAAAATATTTCGGAAATTAAACGTGAATTGGTGATACTGGAATTGCAGGGTCTAATTCAAAAATCAGATTCTGGATATGTGCGTGTGTAATAAAAATAATGTATATACAATGTATATACAAACCGCAGAAATCTGGCAAAAATCCGAATCGGTGTCAAAAAATAAATTTGCAAAAATTTGGTAAGATTTGATTGCAAATAGAAATGAATTTTATAAATTATTTTTCGTAATCAGGACGGGAAAGGTTAAAAAATAAAGTTCCTGATGTTGTGGGTCAAAAGGATAGGTTTCATACATAAAAGCAAGTGAGAGAGTCCAGGGAGTAGGGTGCATATATAAACGCAGAAATTCGGTCGGTTTTAAAAAAATCTGATGGTGTATGCGTTTTTGTGCAGGTGGGTTTTGTATACTTCTACCGGCAGGAAACTCTTTTAAGGAAAACTAAGGAGAAACGGCATGCAGGCGACAGTTATTCAAAAACAGGTAAATGCAGATGCAATCAAAAATGCGATTGCGGACAAAATGGATGCGGCCTGTTTTTCATGTTGGATTGCGCCGATGGGAATAAATATTGAAACCGATACGATTGTTTTTACCGCGCAAAATCAATTTACTGCAGATTTTGTTGAATTAAATTATCGTGAAATTTTAAGTTCGGTTGCCGAATCCTGGGGACTTGGATGGTGTGTTCGTGTTGGCGCGTCGTTGGTTGTGCATGGAACGGCAAATGATAATAATACCCAAACATATACGGCACCGGTGACGGACAAAAAATTGACGGGTTTTGATTCGTTTATATCATCCGAAGAAAATGCCTTTGTGGTTTCAGCGTGCAAAAAGATGGCGATGGGTGCGGCAACGTTTTCACCGCTGTTTATTTATGGGCCGGCGGGTTGTGGAAAATCTATGTTGTTGGATTGCATTAATACATCATCAACGGGTCGTGTGGTAATGATGTCAGGTGCATCATTTGTATCGGAATTTGCGCGCGCATTACATGACCGGACGATTTTTGCATTCAAAGATTACTGTCGCAACTGTGATACATTTATTATGGACGATGTTCAGGTTCTGGCCGGGAAACGCGCAACATGTGAAGAATTTTTGCAATTGGTTATGGATTTGCGTGTGGCGGGTAAAAATATTGTTTTAACTGCGAATGCGGCACCGGGAAATTTGACAGGCTTTGATCATCGTGTTCAATCTTTGTTGGCATCGGGATTGGTTGCCGATGTTGTTGCGCCGTCACGCGATGTTCGCAGACAGATTTTTGAACACGCGGGTTTAGATTCAAAGTTGGCAGATATGATTGCAGGCCGTGTTATGGCGGATGGTCATGTGATATCGGGTGTTTTGAATAAAATTATGGCATATCGTGATATCATGGGCGAATCGGTTGATGCCGTTATTGCCGAACGGATATTGGGTGACACATTAAAGACATCGCGTTCGCCAATTGTTATGGTAAAGTCTATGTGTGAAAAATTGGGCGTATCATATGATGCGGTGTGTGGTGCGGGTCGCGGTCGTGCATTGGTCTTGGCGCGCCAGATGATGATGGTTGTATTAAAAAATGCGACTGGGTTGTCATTGACCGAAATTGGTCAGTATGTCGGTGGTCGTGATCATGCAACGGTTATGTATGGAATAGACCGGATAGAAAAATTATCAAAATCTGATTTGGTTATGTCGGCCCAGATTTCTGAAATGATTGACGAGTATAAATAAACATTTGTTGTTTAGTCCACTTTGTGATAAAATATAAGGAAGTTAGGAGTGGACAAAATGAAAAAATTTCTGATATTTTTTATGGTTATGTTTGGTATGGCATGCAGTGCGATGGCCGATGTTAATTATTTACAAACATCTAATAAAACTTGTGCAATTACACCGGGGGCCAGTGATAAAGATATGGTGTACGCAGTTTTTTTTGATACAGGAAAAGATAAAGCATCACCAGATTGCAGTGATTCTTTTGATACAGTGAAGCAAGAATTGGCAAAGTTAAATTCAAGAGATATTGCGTATTTTGTTGTGGTTGCAAGTGCTGACCAGCAGGGTGACATAAGGGGCTATAATAATGTTGCATTGTCAGGTCGGCGTTATGACTATGTCAAAAATAATATATTGCCAAGTGGTATAGAAGTAGTAAAAGATGGATGGATTGCGGGCAGCGCAAGTAACAAAAAATTTGAACCCCAGCATATCGATGATTGGTCATATCGTGGTGCGTATATTTACCCGGTTTGGGCGCGTTTTACATGTGATGCAGGGTTGGTAAATGGTATAAATGATAATATTTCCAGATTGCAAAAGGCCATGGCAGAGTACCCAAATCAAAAATCAAAAATAGAAAACATTTTAAAGAACTATAATGATGCACATACATTGTGTGATACGGCGGGTAAAAAATTGGGCGCATCGGATGCCGAAGATTTGGCGAATCTGTTAAATGGTGCGTGGTTGTTGGTAATTGAAACGAATATAACAGGTATCACAAAATTAACCGCCGAGATAACGGATATTGATTTGTATTATTCAAATTTGTCCGAATTGCGTGATACTTTGAAAGTGTCTGAATGGCGGGACGAACAAGGAAAATTTAATACGGCACGTTTGTTATCTGATTCGATTGCGGGTGTTGTACTTGGAACCGCCGGTGGTTTGATAACCAGTCATCTGGTTAAAAAGAATCAGTTAAAGAAAGGCTTTGAAGATTTGAATTGTTCGGTTGGTGGGCAAAAGGTTGCCGGCTATGGCGACGATTTCCGAATCGGTTTACAATAAAAAAAATCCCCGTTTGGGGATTTTTTTATTTCTTTAAAGACATTAGCGCGCCACGCATGCCTTCTATCATTTTTTTATGATTGTTGTACATATTCATAAAATCTTCTTTGGCGGTTGTGGTTAAATATTTTTGCCAGTCTGCGTTATGAATATCTACATCTGCGTTGGGATATAATGTGATAAGTGGTTTGCCATCTGCCGATATGTATTCAATTATTGTGCGCGCATCATGTGTGATAATAGGAAACAGTACAGGATATTGATCAATCATGCGTTTCGTATGACGTTCAGAGAATAATTTTGTGAATACCGTTTTATTGTCGGTTGGAATATTATTCATTTTTTCAATTGGCAATACCGCACCATTTGGTGTCCAATCAATTGGTTGCTTAGCCAGTTTTCTCATATCTATTAAATATACATTTTTAAAAGGTGTTTTTTGTTTATCCATTTCTGTACCCCCTTTTTCAAGCCCCTAGAATATAGAGCATTTTTACCAAAAGTCAAGTTTGTACATGGCTGTTGAATGGATTCTGGGTTGCTTGATGTGCAGGATGACGCATCGGTAGATGTGATGGCGAGATGGAAAAATAAAATGTAAATTTGACATTAAAAATAAAAACCACCGAATTTTCGGTGGTTTTTGGTTCAAAATAAAGCCTGCAGAATTAGAACAATTTAAATTTATAATTTGTTCCTGCGCGTACCGATAAATTGCCGCCATTAATACCAAGACCGGCACCGGCATTAATTGACCAGTTATCGGTTAATCCCATTGCCGCCCCCAGTGCGAATGCCGATTGGTTGTTGTAATAACCGTATCCACCACCAACCGAGACTTCACCGCGTTTAACATTGGATACCGCAACCGATGATAATGCGACTGCACCGGCGACACCCGATGATAGGTCTTGGTCTAAATCACCAATCATTTTATCGGTGTACGCATTTGCAGATTTTAATGTATCAATATCTGCGGCACGTGCATCAGCAATTGCGTTGTTCAGTTGTGTTTGCAACGCGTTTTCGGCACCTGTTGCGCGTTCTGTTTCTGCAGAAATAGCGCCTGTGTTTGCTGCAATGTTCGCCGTGTTCGTTTCTATTTTGGCGGCATTATCAGCAATTGCCGATGTGTTCGTTGCAATATCTGCAGTGTTTGTTGCAATGTTCGCCGTGTTCGTAGCGATATCTGCGGTATTCGTCGCAATATTGCCTGCATTTGTTTCAATTGCAGAAGTGTTCGTTGCGATATCTGCAGTGTTTGTTGCAATGTTCGCAGTGTTTGTTGCGATATCTGCGGTATTCGTCGCAATATTGCCTGCATTTGTTTCAATTGCCGAAGTATTCGCTGCGACGTCTGATGCATCAGCTTTGCCGTCCAGTGCGGTTTTTATTGAACCAGATTCGATAGATGCATCAATCGCATCATTCGCACCGTTTGTGATGGTTTCTTCAATTGGTGCGTTATAAACAGCCAGTGCGGCATTTTGTGTTGCAACATCTGCGGCTTGTGCTTCGCCGGCGGTCGCCTGAGCGGCTTGTGCTGCCTGGTATAAATCAAGTGCTTCGGTTAATGTACCATAGTTGTGGTTCAGTGTTTCAACGGTTGCCATGTCTGTATTAACCGCAGTTTGTGCAGCAGCAAAGTTTTCTTGTTCGGTTGCCCACTGCGTGCCAGTTGTTGATACAGCTGTCTCAAGTGCCGCGGAATCCGTCGTATACGCCGTTTGCATAGCAGTAAGTAAAGCATTTAGTTCGGGGTCATCGCCAGTATTAATGGTTTCATTATAATCATTTTGTAATGCGCTGCCATCTGGGTTTAAATGATATGTGCGACCAGTAGATTCTATTGTTCCACTATACAGTGTAGCATCAAAATCAGTCGGTGTTTCTCCATTGGTAACATCAATGGTGTGTCCATTGGTATACGTAGAATCTAATGCGACTGTTTCGGTCATTGGTATTGCCGAGGCCCCCAGTGAAACGGTGCCACCGTTACCACTGACATATGAATAATTTGACGGGTCAACTGTTTCACCCGATGCGATAGTTTGCGTTGTGAAAACTGTTGTTCCATTGGCGGCAGATTCTCCAGTAAAGTCGGATTGTGCAGGTGCATCGGTTGATAAATTTGAACCATCGGCGACCCCATCTGTTCCGGTATATGTGAACAGTGTTGCATCAGGTTCAGTATCATATGCAATGTTGTTGTGTGCGCCGTCGGACGCGGTATAGTCATAGGTTGTGCCAGGTAATGGATCAGTTACATTCAGTTCGGTTGTTTCATTTAAATGATAATTCCCGGCGAATGTGACATCAGACGCAGCATTTGCAGAGCATGCAACGCATACGGCAACCAATGATGTTAAGAAAGATGTTTTTTTCATATTTTTTTCCTTTTTATTTTGATTAATCAAATTGTGATTAAGAAAATAATCACATTGGTTACTGTTGCATAAACGAACGTTTGTGTCCGGAGTATAAAAAAATCAAAAAGAAAAAAATAAAAATGAAAAATTCCCAGATTTCTGCATATTTTGTAAATAATAAAAAAACAAAAAAATACTGGACACAAACGTTCGTTTAAAATGACCAGTTGCAGTATTAAATTTATCGCTTTAACCAAAGGAGTATATAATGGCGATTATTGGCTATATCCGTGTGTCTTCAACGAAACAAACATGTGAACATCAACGATTCGAAATTAAACAATTCGCAAAACAAAATAATATTTGCATAGATAGATGGGTTATGGAAACTGTATCTTCGCGTGAACCGTTAAATCGACGCAAACTTGGCGCATTGCTAGATACATTAAATTCTGGTGATGTTTTAATTGCATGTGAAATATCACGGTTGGGACGTTCATTACTGGAAGTTATGCGAATATTAGAAACTTGTTTAAATAAAAATTGCCAGGTGTGGACAATAAAAGAAAACTATCGATTGGGAAATGATATACAGAGCAAAGTTATGGCATTTGCATTCGGTTTGTCGGCAGAAATTGAACGAAATTTAATATCGCAACGAACCAAGGCATCACTGGATAATCTGAAATCTGCAGGTAAAAAATTAGGGCGACCGTTTTCTGCGGAATCGAAAAGTTTAAAATTATCAAAAAATAAAACAAAAATTCTTCGTATGTTAAATGCTGGCATTTCTAAATCCCAAATTGCGCGAAATTTAAATATCCAGCGGATAACATTACGGCGTTTTGTTGTGCGAATGGCGCAAAATAACCAGGCACTATAAAAAATTACGATTATTATATTAAGTTTGTGGAATCTGCCTGCTAGGCGGTATTTTTTTTATAAAAAATAATAATTATACAAATAAATCTTTCACAAATTGGGCGTGTTCGGTGATAAAGCGGAAACGGAATTCAGGCTTTTTCCCCATCAGTTCAGATACGATTGTGCGCGTTTTTTCCGTATCTTCGGCACCTTCGTCTGTGCGGGGCGGCAAATCAACACGTATTAGACGACGGGTCTTTGGTGACATGGTCGTTTCTTTTAACTGGTTCGGCATCATTTCGCCAAGCCCCTTGAATCGTGAAATTTCAACCCGTTTGTTTTTATATTTGCCGTTGGTCAGTGATTCTAATTCTTCATCGCTGTCCACATAGAATGATTCGGTGCCACATGTAAATTTATACAGTGGTGGACACGACAGGTAAAGGTGACCGCCATAAATCAACTGGGGCATAAATTGATAGAAAAATGTCATCAGTAATGATGCGATATGGCTGCCGTCGACATCGGCATCGGTCATAATAATAACCTTGTCATAGCGCAATTTAGAATCGTCCCAATCCTTTGCGGTGCCGGCACCGATAATATCAATCAAATCATTTAATTCGCGATTGTTTCCAAACCGTTCATCGGAATTTGATACGACATTTAAAACCTTGCCGCGCAGTGGCATAATCGCCTGGGTCGTCCGGTCGCGTGCCTGTTTCGCGGTGCCGCCCGCCGATTCGCCCTCTACAATAAATAATTCTGTTCCGGCAACACCATGCTTTGAACAATCGGCAAGTTTTGCCGGCATACGAATTCGCTTGGTCGGGGTTTTACGGGCGACCTCTTTTACCTGTTTCACGCGGATGCGTGCATTGGCAAGGTTTATTATAAATTCCAGTAACGCATTTGCGGTCTTGGGGTCCGATGCCAAAAATATTTCCCATGGGTCGCGCAATGCATTTTCGGTGTATTTCGCAATTTCAGGATTGGACAATTTTTCCTTGGTCTGGCCAAGGAATTGCGGTGTCTTATAGAATACCGATACAATTGCCGCGACCGAATCAAATACATCATCGCCGATAATATTCGCCGCCGATTTGTTGTTTGTTTTTTCGCCATATGCCTTTATTCCGCGGGTGATTGCGGATTTAAAACCACTTTCGTGGGTGCCGCCGTCAATGGTTGCGATGGTGTTACAGTATGATGCAAAAAATCCATCGTCAGATGCCGCGCCGTTTTCATCGGTTAAAAATGTCAGTGCCCATTCTACGCGTCCCGAATCATCAGGAAAATCCACCGTGCCAGAAAATATTTTCGGTAATATGCGTGGTTTATCCCGTGTTTTTTCATCCAAAAAGTCTGCCACACCGTTTGGATAATAAAACGTTGTATCTGTCGGAATTTCCATGTCCGCCGTCAGCAGTTCTGGATTGCAATGCCAATCTATTTTTACACCACGTGATAAAAATGCCTTGGCGCGTGCCATACGGTAAATTTTTATCGGTTTAAATACCGCCGATTCGCCGAAAATTTGGTCATCCAGTGTAAACTTTATCGCCGTTCCGTGCGATTTAGACGGTGCACCGCGTGTCATTTTTGATGTGGGGATTCCGCGCGAAAAACTCTGGTGCCATGCATAGCCATCACGATTTATTGTCACATCCATACTTGATGACAGGGCATTAACAACTGCGCTGCCCACGCCGTGCAGACCACCACTGGTTTTATAAACATTATTATTAAATTTTCCGCCCGAATGCAGGGTGGTTAATATAACCTCTAGTGCCGATTTGCCGGGGTATTTCGGATGTTCGTCAACCGGTATACCACGACCGTCATCAGTTATTTCAATGGTCTTTGAATCTATTAAATTTACTGTAATTTTCTTGGCAAAGCCGGCGACGGCTTCGTCAATAGAATTATCCATGATTTCCACCGGCAAATGGTGCCATGCCTTTTCATCGGTGCCGCCAATATACATTCCCGGCCGCAGGCGAACCGGTTCAAGACCTTCTAGGACCTGGATATCAGATGCATCATAAGAATGTGTTTTTTGTTCAGCCATAACACACCTATTATTAGTACATTATTTTATTCGGCGCAAGCCTAAACATTGCCGAATATAAGATTTTATTGGGCTTGATTTTTCAAAAACTGTAATTATATATTCAATCAGAATAATAATTATGGACGTCCAAATATGAATAAAAATCCTTATGAAGTGTTAGGTGTGACGCGTGATGCGTCGGATGCAGATATTAAAAAGGCCTATCATAAATTGGTCATGAAATATCATCCGGATAAAAACCCGGGTGATAAAGATGCCGAAGAAAAATTTAAAGAGGTTAATAACGCATTTGATATTTTGAAAGACCCACAAAAGCGCGCGGCCTATGACCGATTCGGTGATGCCGCGTTCGCCGGTGGAAATGGCGCATCGGCGGGAATGGGCGGAAACCCGTTTGGAAATGGATTCCATTTTGATATGGGTGGTGGTGCCGGTATGGAGGATATTTTGCGCGAGGCTATGCGTGGTTTTGGCTTTGGCGGCTTTGATTCTGGGGCGCGTGCATCAAATGGGGCGCAACGTGGACGGGATTTGCTGGACGATGTCGTAATCAGTCTGCGCGATGCGTTTTTTGGAAAAACACACACTGTTAAGTTTTCTAGTAATGTAAAATGTGAAAAGTGTAATGGATACGGCACGGCCGACGGTAAATCGGCACCGGTTTGTCCGCGTTGTCATGGAACGGGCTATGTCAATGTGCAACGCGGTTTTTTCGCAATGCAGAGCCCATGTCCAGAATGTAATGGATTGGGACATAAAATAGATAAAAAATGCGCGGATTGTGACGGGGCGGGTGTCGTTCATAAAAATCGCACGATTGATGTAAAGATTCCTGCCGGTATTGAAGATGGCGCGCGTCTGCGATTGGCAGGCCAGGGCGAAGCCGGAACAAACGGTGGCCCCGCGGGTGATTTTTATCTTGATGTGCACGTGCGACATGACGAAAAATTTGATCGTGATGGCGCAAATTTAATTACGCATATGGATTTACCGTTTACTACATTGGCCCTTGGTGGTGAAATAGATGTTGAAACAATTGATGATAAAACATTATCGGTAAAGGTTCCGGCAGGAACCCAGGTTGGCGAAAAATTGCGTGTACGTGGACATGGTATGCCGACCGGTCGTGGGACAAGTTTTGGTGATTTGTATCTGGATGTTGGTGTTATTATCCCAACCAAGTTGACCGAGAAACAAAAGAAAATACTTGGTGAATTTGCAGAAACAAAAACCGGAAAAAAGGGTTGGTTCTAAAAATTATCTATGCGCCGGTTTCCGGCGCATAGATGTTTTTTTACTTCTTTTTAATTTTGCCAAGTTTTTTTACAAAATCAAATGTATATTGGGTTGCCGACCACAGGCTTGCCACCAGTGCAAACCACAAACCAAATATACCAATATTTGGTAACGCGTAAATTGCATATATCATAAATTTGCCATTTGATGCCGCGCCAACCGATGCACCCAATGCAAACAACCCAAGAAATGCCAATATTGTAATCATCTGCATTGCTGTTTTAATTTTACCTATTGAAAATCGAGCATGTGGAACCGGCATTTCAATCTTTTGTGTGCCCAAGAATTCGCGCAGACCACTGATGTACAATTCGCGTGCAATCATAATGATTACCGGAATAACAACAAACCAAACTGGCATCATTATGCATAATAAAATAAATGTGTTTACAACCAATAACTTGTCCCCGATATGATCCATCACACCACCAATTTTGGTGCATACATCATATTTACGCGCAAGAAATCCATCAAAAAAATCACTTAATGCCGCCAACAAAAACAATATAAGTGTCGTCATATACATCCCAGACATCAGTGTGCCGATAATTGCAAAAGATGCCGCAATACGAAATGCCGATAGAAAGTTTACGAAAAATTTCATGTTTATTCTCCTTTGGTTTTTGTCAGTATATCACAATATCAGTGAAAATGGTCATATATTTTTTTTGCCGCCGATTTTCCAAGACCTGGTACACGAATAAGGGCATTTATGTCGGCATCCATAATTGCACGCACTGAACCAAAATGGTTCAATAATAATTTTTTACGTGTCGGACCGATACCATCAATTTCATCAAGACATGACCCGGTCATTGCCTTGGCCCGGGTTGTGCGGTGGTATGTAATTACGAATCGGTGCGCTTCGTCACGGACACGACGCAGTAATAAAAATAACTTTGAATCGCGTGGCATTGTGCGATATTCGGTGCCATCGGGCATAATAAAGTGTTCGTCACCATTACGAACTTCGCCCTTGGTGACACCAACAATCGGTATGTTTGGCGCGGTTTCGTGTGCGATGTTCCATTGTGCGCGGCCACCATCAACAATTATTAAATCAAGTTCGGGACTGTTTTCAACGACGCGCGCAATAAATTCAGCCATCATTGCAATATCGTTTCCGGCGCGCGCACGGTCGCGCAATTTAAAATGCCGATATCCGGTTTTAATAAATCCATCGTGTCCGAATGTTATCATTGCACCAACCGGGTTTGTTCCGAATAAATGTGAATTATCAAACACACCTGCATAATTTATTTTTTTCCCAATCCATTTTTCCATTTCATCAACAGTATTATTCCAATTTGATGAATCTTCGCTATACGGTGTATTCTGGCGTATACCGCGGACAGATGTTTTTGTCAATTCAGAAATTTTATCGCGAATAATTGCTGCATTTTCAAAATCCATATTTGATGAAAACTTTTTCATTTGTTCGGATAATTCGTTTATGATTGGTTCGCTGTCGCCGGTTAAAATTCGTCGCGCAAGTTTGACATTTTCATCGTAATTAGGTACTGGCATAGTACACGGTCCGCTGCATCGGCCAATTTGATAGAGTAAACATGGTCGCACACGATTGCGCATAAATGTATCTGTGCATGTGCGCAATTTGCATACTTTCTGAATCATTTTGATGGTTTCGTTTAATGCGTATACCGATGGATATGGGCCGTATACATCGCGTCGTTGCGATATTTTGCCGCGAAATTTTAATAAGCGTGGATATTTGTGGTTGGTTAATGCCAGCATTGGATACATTTTTCCGTCTGTCAGCATAATGTTATATTTCGGCCTTTCGGTTTTAATAAGTTTTTGTTCCAATAATAATGCATCCGATTCGGTTGGAACCGTTTCCCATTCAACACGCGTAACCAATGAACGCATTACCTGCTTATGTAATTCCAGTTTTGAAATGTCAGTATATTGTTGCAGCCGATTCGCTAGGTTTTTCGCCTTGCCAACATATAGCAGGACACCGTTTTTATCATACATGCGATATACCCCCGGAGAACCGGGTGCATTTTCTATTAAATCGCGGAATTGAATATTCATAATGGTTATGATAAAATAAAAGAAGTTAAATAGCAAATAAAGGACAAAAAATGAAATATGAATCTGGTCGTTCAATGATTGAAATGCTTGGGGTGTTGGCCATTATGGGGGTCATAACGGTTGGCGCAATCGGCATGATTTCAACCGCAATGCGTACGCAAAAACGCAATACTGTTACCGAAGAAGTTTTGCAAATTGTTACCGGGGTTCGGCAATTGCTGGGTGAATATGACGATTTTTCCAACATAAATAATACGACAATTTTTGGCGCAATTGGTATGTCGTCCAAGAATACATATGGCGGAACATATGAATTATCGGTTGACCCATCTAATAGTCGTCAATTCATTGTCGCGATTAACGGATTGTCAAAAAGTGACTGTGAATATTTCTTGACCAAGGCATGGTCCGATTCGGTTGGATATCTGTCGTCTGATGGGAAACAGGGCGGTGCGACCGGAAATTGCCAATCAGAAATGGGCAAAAATACGGTCAAAATTGTTTACGGCGAATAGTTCATATGGCGGATTCAATAACAATTTCACCCATAGAAGATGGAACCAGATTGCTGCGATGGTTTTTGCGGCATTTCCCATCAATGCCCCAGCGTGAGTTTTATCGCCTTTGCCGTGGTGGACAAATTCGTGTGAATTCGCGCCGGTGCAAAGGTCAGGAAATCTTGCACGAAGGGGATGCTGTGCGTGTTCCGCCAACAATTGGTAAATATGCAACGGCACCAGTAAAGACCGAATCGGGTGAATTATTTTCATTGTCTGATTTGGAAAAGTTGCGTCAAACAATAATCCATAATGATGATGATATTGTGGTGTTTAATAAACCGGCGGGGCTGGCCGTCCAGGGTGGCAGTGGTATTCGTAAATCCATAGATAAAATGGCGGCGGCATTATTTCCCTATGCCAAGGTTTCGTTGGTGCATCGTTTGGATATGGAAACCAGTGGGTTATTGGTTGTTGCCAAAACGCAACATGCGGCACAATTCCTGGCGCGTGAATTTCAAAATAAAACCGCACGCAAAGAATATCTGGCATTGCTAAATGGTGATGTAAAAGAATCACATGGAACAATAGATAATTATTTGTTAAAGGGCAAAGTTTTTGATGGCCCAGAACGCGAAAATGGAACCGGTGCGCGGCCACATCATGCAATAACGGAATATCGTGTGTTGGCACGTGCGTCGGGGATGTTGACATGGGTTTTGTTTTTGCCACTGACCGGGCGAACGCATCAACTGCGCATGCACAGCGCATTTTGTTTGAATGCACCGATTGTTGGTGATGACTTATATGGTCGCGGTGTACAAATGGATGATGGGTTGCATTCGGTTTTGGCGACAAATAATTTGTTTTTATTTGCATATAAGATTACATTTCGGCATCCAACAACAGGTCGCATGATGACATTTCGTGCGCCGGTTCCAGAATTTATGAAGCCGGTTATTAGTCTGCTGGAATTACCATTGCCATAGGGATTTATTATGAAAAAGGTTAAAAAGAAAAATAAATTTTTAATAATTGGACGCATAGTATTTTTGTTTCTTGTGGTGATGGTTATTGCGTTGGTCGTGGCAATTTCAAAAATGAACAAGGATACCTTGCGTGAAAATATATTAGGGGTTTTGCGTGGCGCGACCGGAATGCCAATTGAAATATCGGGTGATGTATCGTGGAAATTGTCACTGCGACCGCGTGTGACAATGCGAGATGTTAGCATTCCAAATCCAGTTAAATCCAGCAAAAATAAAGATATGTTTCGTGCAAAGTCTATTGATGTTGGATTGGATTTGCTGTCGTTATTTACCGGTCGTCCAACAATTCAACGCGTGTATTTGAATGATGCGAATGTTTTTTTGGATAAAAACGCAAATGGAAAATACAGTGTTCTTGGAGAAGAAAAAAGTTCGGATAAAATCATCGATACGGCGAATTCTGCCGTACAGAACGAACAACCCGAGTATCCATTCATGGATCCAGGTTTTGGCAGTGTGACAATAAATGGTTTGAATGTGAATGTTGATAACCAAAAATATTCATTGGCGCGTATCAGTGTACGCTATTCAAATATTGCCGATAAACGTGAATATCGTGGTTGGATTCAAGTAAATAAAAATGTGATTCCATTTATTGCGACATTTGATAAATATAATCCCGAACGTAAGGTTTATCCGGTACGGTTCGCGTTTTCGTCTGATGGTGATGCATTGGTCGCAAATATCGCATTAGAAGGCACCAGTAAAATACCAATAGATTTTATAATCAGAGGCGATATTCCAGATGTTCAACCAATTGGCGAACTGTTGAATATAGATTTTCCAAAAATGCCGGCAATACAGGTTAATATCGCGGGTGGATTGGGACATAATAGATTAACATTACATAAATCGTCTGTTGCCGTCCGCGGCAGCGAGATGACAATATCTGGGACATTGGATTGGGGTAAAAAAAAGACAGATATCAGTTTAAATTTTGCATCAAAAAAAATAAACTTGTTAGAGTTGTTCCCAGAATTGTACAGCGGAACGCACCACCCAAAAAACTATCAGTATAATGTATTCAAAAATATGCCGTTATTTGGTGAATATCTTTATGACAAGAATCTTTCGTTGAATGTTGATATTGGTCGTTTGATTATGTATCGGAATTTATCATTGGATAATTTAAAAGTTAATGCACGTGTTAGTGATGCGAATGTGCGTATAGATGCAAATACAGGATTTGTTAACGGTGATATTGTCGCCGCAATTACAGGAACAATATCTGAAAATGGAGTGATGAGTCTGGAAATGGGCGGAATTGGAAAGTCAATTACCATTGGCGAGTTAATGAATCAAATTCGTATACAAAATTTTATATCTGAATTGCCGTTGGATTTTGAAACCTATGTTCGGGCATCTGGTGCAGATATGTCAACGATTATGAAAACTATAACCGGCCCCGTGCGCGTTCATTCGTCCGCAGGTGGATATGCGCATGCCGATTTGGTTGAATATATGTATGGAACAGATTTCTTGACCAGCCTGCGCCACAGTATTCATGATATGTTCAGTTCAAACAAAAAGTATGACCAAATGCATATTGCGTGTGCAGTGACAAATTTAAAACTGCGCAATGGTTTGGCAGAAACAACGAATGGGGTTGCGGTTGAAACGAATGCGATAAACATTATGCTGGACGGCAGTTTGAATTTGGGTGCGGAAAATATCAAGATGTCATTGACAACAATACCGGTGCGCGGGTTAAAACTTTCTATTTCGGGAAATGTTGTTAATACTATCACGATAACTGGAAACCTGGCCGAACCAGATATCAGTATCAGCGGTGCCGCCGTTGCCGGCAAGGCATTATCGGCAACCGGACTTGGGTTATTATTGGCACCGTTGACCGGTGGACTGGGGTTGGTTGCCGGGGCAGGGGTTGGGCTGTTGGCGGGTGATTTGTTAGAAAACTGGTTGGCGGACAGTCATCCGTGTGAAACCGCCCTGCGTAAGGGCGCACCCGAAAAACGCGGTGACCCAGATTGGATGAATCTGCCCGCCGGTGAATTGGCGAAACGGGTAATAAATCCGACTTCAGACGGCGATTCAGATAAATAATTTTTTGATTGCTTTTACTCTTGCACCGAATCGGCATTTTTTGGTAAAATTCACCCAGGAATGTAGAAACAGAAGTAAATAAACAGGAGTGTAAAAATGGAATTTTCTGTGTTTCGCCAGGTTTTAATTCGGGCGTTGGGGCATATGCAGTCTATTGTTGAAAAACGTGCAACTTTGCCGATTTTGATGAATGTTAAACTGGATGTTTCGGATGATTTGGTGTTGTCTGCGACAAATGTGGATTTGGAATTGGTTGAACATGTCGCCGCCGATGTCACATTGGGTGGAAAAATAACTGTTCCGGTCCAGATGCTGTATGATATCGTGCGTAAATTGCCAGATGATGCCGAAATTTCATTTAAACAGTCGGGCGATTCCCTGGTCGTGTCCAGCGGTCGTGCGGTATTTCATTTGCCAACTTTGCCGGCGGAAAATTTTCCGGCAATGGCGGGCAGCAATCTGACCACAAAGTTCCAAATGACAACCGGTGATTTGGCGCATTTGATAAACCAGACAAAGTTTGCAATTCCAACCGATGATGTGCGCTATCATTTGGGCGGTATATATTTCCATATTTCAAATGATGACGGTAAGAATAAATTGACGGCGGTTGCCACCGATGCCCAGCGTATGGCACTGTGTGCGATGGCGGCACCGGCGGGTTCGTCGGAAATGCCATCGGTTATTTTGCCGCGTCGGGTAATTGGTGAATTGTCAAAGTTGCTAGAAGATGCAACCGTTGATGATGTTAATGTTGAACTGTCGGATACCAAGGCGCGTTTCACAATTGGTGCCGCCATTTTGACCAGCAAATTGGTTGATGCCCAGTATCCAAACTATCGTGTCGTTATTCCAAAGGGTAATGATAAAATTGCGATTATGGACCGGAAACAATTCTTGAACGCGGTTGATTTGGTTTCAGTGGCAAGTATAGATAAAACTAAATCGGTTCAGTTGACATTTTCAATGAACAAATTGGTTGTAAATGCATCCAGCCCAGATGCCGGAACCGCGACCCAGGAATTAGACATTGAATATAATGGCGATGCATCATTCACCGTCACATTTAATGTGAAGTTCTTGATGGATGTTGCCGGCCAGGTAGAAGGCGAAAAATTCCAAATGGAAATGCAGGATCCATTATCGCCAACGATTATCAAATCTACGAACAAAGATACCGATGCATTGTTCATTTTAATGCCAATGCGGATGTAGTGGTTAGTAGATAGTGGTTTGTATTCGGGCGCGTTTGCGCCCGAATAATTTATCTGTTTATGGACATGTGGCCAGTGTATCGATAACATGCTGAACATCATCGTTTATGGAAACCGTCACTTCGCGACCAACCCCGTCGGTATATGTCCAATAAAACGGTGATTCTGCAAATTCGGGGCTTTTGCGCCATGCATCCACAAACGGTGCCAGCAACGATTTGAACCAATTGCGTGAACGGCACAGACAACCATTACGAACATCGGTTATCATATCGGATGTTGCATCCATATATGTTTCCGATTCAATTTCCGAATCGGTCATCATTAAACACCGGTCACCGACATTATAGAAATTCGCATCATCAACCAAGAATTTATAAACCAATCCATCTGATGCGCCTGCATTGCGTAACGAATATGTGATACCTTCGGTACAGCACGCACGCGCCGATTTCATAAGCGATTTATAACGGTTCACCAGTGGTGCCGCCGCCGGCGAATTTGCATCCAGTCCCCCAGTGCATTCAATTTCAGCCATCATGTCGTCCATCTTTTCAAATCGGATTTTTGGACTGCGCGGTGCGACCGTTTCACGAATAATTGGCTTTCGCCGCCATATCTTGCATTCTGCCATTGTTTCAAACGGACAACCATCTGTCCCCATATCTATATCTATTTGATACGAAGATTGTGCCGCCGCACCCCACGAATTATTTTCATCTGAATACGGACAGTCGGTGACCCAGATATTATCCGATGGTCGATTCGGCATCAGTAATGTTTCAATCCGGGCACGAGTCTTTGCAACATCGTCCATTGTCGTGTTATAAAGGTTTATCAGTGTCACATCATCCAATGAATCCAGGTAAATATCCTGGGTTATATCGTTTGATTTTTTGGTGACCGGGGTTTCCGGTTCAACGGAAATTTCGGTTGATATTTCTTCGGTGGTGGTGACATATTCATCCGGTGAATATTCGTCATCGTATTCCATACCTATATATTCAACCGATTCGTCATCGGCGGTAAAATCCGATGCATGCGCCACGACCGTGCAGATGCAAACTAATGAAGATAAAAATAAAAATCTGTATTTCATATTCAGAATTATATCACAAATTGCATACGAAAAAAAGAATAAAAAACTTGCGTTTTGTGCATATTTCTTTTAATCTTGCGTTTGTTTAGAAAAACCAAGAGGATTTAAAATGGCATCTGTGACAGCAAATGATATGAGGGTCGGTTGGGTTATTTCCCACAATGGACGGCGCTATACCGTGACATCTATTACCAAGGTTAAACCGGGCAAGGGTGGTGCATTTGTACAGGCGGACCTGCGCGATATTGATTCAGGCAACAAGGGTGGTGACCGTTGGCGCGCCGAAGATAAGGTTGAAAAACTGATGGTTGAAGATATGGATTGCCAGTATCTGTATTCGGATGGAACGGATGCGTATTTTATGAATCTGTCCGATTATGAACAGTTTACTATGCCGCTGGATTCACTGGGCGAACAGGTAAAATTCCTGGCACCGGAAATGACCGTTAAAACCAATTTTGTAGAAGGTCAACCGGTTTCAATGACTTTGCCAAAGACGGTTATTGCAACGGTTGAAGAAACCGAACCGGCGTTAAAGGGTCAGACCGCAACCGGCAGTGGTGGCAAACCGGCAATTTTGGATAACGGTGTGCGTGTCCAGGTTCCAGTATTTATTGAACAGGGTGAAAAGATTGTTGTAAATACCGAAACCCTGGAATATGTGGAACGCGCAAAATAGACATTAGTGGTCGGTGATTAGTAAAAACGGTTGCAGTTGCAACCGTTTTTATTACAAATAAGATAAATTTAATATGGTATTCGCCAATCTCTATATCCTATTTGCGGAATTCATGATTTCATTTATTTCGGTGATTGTGTTTTCGTACATCATGCCCATACCTACGCGAATGTATTCGCGTGGATTAAAGTTTTCGGGATCTGATTTTAATGCGCTGCGCACACCGGCGGTAAATGCCAGACGGGAATCACTGTCTACATTTATTTTGCAAATGTTCATTGAAACCGTGCGACGTAATTGGTCGGCGGGGATTCCGCGCGCGCCGGTTATTTTACCACCATTTGCGTTTATTTCGTGGACTAAATCCGATGGAATGTTTGATGCGCCGTGCAATACCAATGGAAAATCGGGTAATTTTTCCGCAATTTCGGCCAATATGTCAAACCGCAGTTTTTCGGTGGTTGATTTGCGTTTGTATGCGCCGTGACTTGTCCCGATTGCGATGGCCAGTGAATCTATGCCGGTTTTTGATACGAATTCAACGACATTGTCGGGTTTGGTGAATTGTCCGGTTTTTGATTTTGTGTTTTCGTCTTCAAATCCGCGCAAGGCACCTAATTCCGCCTCTACCGATACATTGTGTCGGTGTGCGTATTTCGCAACGCGTGCAGATAGTGCGATATTTTCATCAAATGGCAGATTACTGGCATCTATCATAACACTGGAAAAACCCATGTCTATGGCGCGTGTGCATGATTCGTATGAATGACCGTGATCCAGGTGCAGGGCGATTTGTTCATATGGCTTGATTTCGGCGGCGGCAATCATAGATATCAACATGTTTGCACCCATATAGTCCAGTGCGGATTCCGATACCGCCAAGATAACAGGGCTGTGCGTTTCACGCGCAGCGGTTATGATTGCGCGCATCGTTTCCATGTTATATATATTGAACGCACCGATGGCATATCCATCATGCAGTGCGCGTTGTAACATTTCATTGGTGTTTACCAGTCCAAGTTTCGTGTAATTCATTTGTTAATGTCCTTTTGTTGCAATGATTATAACATATTTCATCGGTAATAAGTATGATTTTTGTCTGGTTATAAAATAATTGACACGCGTGCGATTTGTGCAAGAATGAACATGTAAACGAATCGGGAGTGTGAAAGAGGCAAAACAGCATAAAAGGAAGATGCGATGAAGAAAGCAGTAATTTCAATGTTTGCAGTTGCCACACTGGCGGGTTGTGGGGGCTATGATTATTACAAAGGTGATGTTCGCTATACCCAGGATGGTAATGATTGTGTTTATCGTGCCGAAGAATACGCGGATCGTTTCACAGAAACGATTGAAGGTATGGACAGTGATAAACGCATTGTTTACAAAAATACCCGTTGTGCGGATTTGTTTGCACGTGACAATGGTGCGCGTTTGACTCGCAATGAGCGCCAGGCATTGGTTCCGGTTTCGGTTGAACAACCGATGGCGGCAACAAATTGCTGTGGCTGCAAGGCAGAACCAATTTCACGTCGTTTCTATACAATTTCAGGTAAATAATTGTAGGTGGTTAGTGGCTAGTGATTAGTGGTTAGTTGGTTTTTGGAATTACTTCGTAATTATGAAATGATTTCAGATTCCACTAGCCACTGGCATTTTTCGCTAACCATTATTTCTTTTTATTTGAAAGTCATGTATTTTTGTGATAGAATACCAAGGAAAAGGAGATTTAATATGAAAAAGATTTCAAAATATTTCTTGATTGCAACGACATTTATCATGGCGAACGTGCCGGCATTTGCCGCCGGTGAAAATAAAGCGGTTTGCGACCTGATTGATAATTTGAAGCCGGTTATAAATGTTCTGCGGACATTGGCGTTTGTTGGTGCGGCGTTTGTTTTGATGGATTGGGCGTGGGGATATATAAAGGCCGGCGATGTGAAAAAAGATGACCTGAAAGATAAAGGTATTGGTATGTTTGTTGGATTTTTCCTGTTGTTCGGTGTTGGTATGATTTTACAATTTGTTGGTTCAACCAAGGGCGCGGGATATTTCAATTGTGTTGTGACTGCGTTGCAACCATAGTGAATAAAATGTTGTGTAAAGAAAAGGTGCCGAATTGGCACCTTTTTTAACGAATGTGTTTTTCAATATATTGTTTGGCAAATGCGATTTCGCGTTCGTGTTGCCATTGCTCAATTGATTTTATGCCATAATGGCAAAGGTTCGCAAGCGGACTGGTGCTGCCGTTGCACCAAAAATCCACACAAATTTTATGCAGTGCCATATATGTTATATCGCGCAATGCAAAATAATTGTGTGATTTTGGATTGGTGTCCCATTTTTTTATAATCGTTTCGGCGGCATCAATATATGCTTTCAGTAATCGGACATTCATATAATCATAAAGTTGTGTTTTTGATGGTGTTGCCAATTTGTCTTTACTTGGTTTTTTAACATTTGGCAATAATTTGCGGTCTTTTATAATTTTTGCTTTCGTTGTTCGATTAAACAGCCATTCAATTCGTTGGTGATTAAATGTGGCGAAATGTTGGGCGGTGGGATTCAAGGAATTGAATATTCCGTCCAGTTTATCGTTTAATTTTGCAACTTTGTTGCGTAATTCAATGCGTTCGGTTTGGGTTGATATATTATATATGTCTGATAAAGATTTGCCGGGGTTGATAAAATATTCTTGAACAAACGAAGTTGGCATTATTTTTCCGATTTCTTTGACCAATGTCCATGCGGCATAACGTGATAATTCCAAATCAGAATTTTCTTTTATTGGTCGCACATGATTTTGCACCAATTCGTTGTTGTTTTGTGTCGTGCATTCTTTTGGTGTGTTTTGACCAAGTGCCATACTGACGGTCAATGGGTGGGAAAAATATTTTTTATCTTGAACATTTATAATATCAAGAATTTTGCTTAATTCCCAATGTTCGTTGGAAGTGACCGCGTAACGGTCATTCGGAACCAAATCTGGCCATATAGATAACTCGTCGTACATGTATACATTACTTTTTGCATGATTTAATGCATGATATTGATTGTTGTTTGGAATTATGTTGTTTTGCATTTTTTTGCTTCCTTGGTTTATTGTTTGTTGTCTTCGGTATTCGCCAATGAAAACAGAACAGACGAAATCAGCGATTGGTACGGGACGTGTTGCGCCGCCGCCAATTCTTTTAATCGGTCCAAGACCGGGCGGGGAATACGCATGTTTATAACCGCATCAGATTTATTAAATGCACGATACGCCGCATAGTCCCGCAGCAGTGATTCAATATTCATTACAAAAAGTTGTTGCATTACATTTGGCATTTTTTCGTCCTATACATTGTCCTATACAACCGTCTTTACAAGGAACTATACCATTGTATTTACATTTGTCAATACATTTGTCTAGACCCTTGTGTTTACTGGGGTATGGACGGTTGTGGGGGCGGGGGTATGACAAATTTTGTTGGACATAAATGTATTTTTGTGTTGGTTTCGATTCGGTAAAAATTTACAATTTTGGATGCTTGCACTTTATGCGACGATGTTCTAGAATGTGTTCGGTTAAATATTCGGGAAAGGATTTTACATGTTCAAAAAGATTATATTTGCGGTCGCCGCGTTCGTAATTTCATTCGTTCCGTTTGCGCGTGCAGAATTAAAGGTAGATATTGTTGCGGGTTCGGTTGAACCGATTTCGGTCGCGATTCAAAAATTTGAAACCGCGTCGGGTGCAAACGCAAATGATGCGGCAACGATTCGTGATGTGGTAGAATCGGACTTGAAACGAACGGGTCTGTTTCATATTGTGAATCATAACGCGTTCCCGGAATTTGTAAAAATGGATGCGATGCCGTCATTTAAATCGTGGGCGGCAATAAAGGCATCTGTTCTGGTGCAGTCCCGATTAACCAAGTTATCCGATGGAAAATATCAACTGGATTTCTTTGTTTGGGATGTTGATGGCAAAGAACAGATAGAGGCGCAAAGCCTGGTTGCATCAAAAAAATCTGTACGGCGTTTGGGGCATATTATGGCGGATGCGATTTATGAACGTCTGACGGGCGAAGTTGGATATTTTGATACCCAGATTGTGTTTATTGCCGAAACCGGCGCAATTGATAAACGCACGAAACGTATGGCGATAATGGACCAAGATGGTGCAGGTTTGCGTTATTTGTCGGACACCAAGACTTTTGTCATGTCGCCGCATTTTTCACCAAATATGCAATCGGTTGTATTCTTGTCATATTATAATGATGACCCAATGGTATGGATTCTGGATTTGGATACAGGGGCGCAACGCAGGTTGGGACAGTTTGGTGGCATGAACTTTGCACCGCGGTTTTCGCCAGACGGAACACGGGTCGCATTGTCGTTGGTTAAAAATGGAATTACGCACATATATGAATACGATATGAATGCAAATTCGCTGAAACAATTGACATCTGGGAATGCGATAGATACCAGTCCGTCATATTCACCCGATGGTCGGAAAATTGCATTCAATTCAGATCGCAGTGGCAGCCAGCAAATCCATATACTGGATTTGGATACGGGGGAAATTGAACGCATCACATATGGGGCAGGGCGCTATGCGACACCGGCATGGTCACCCGATGGGCAATTTATTGCGTTTACAAAAATGGCAGATGATACTTTCTATGTTGGTATCATGGATCCGAATGGTAAAAATGAAAAGATTTTGGCGGGCGGCTGGTTTATGGAGGCACCGTCTTGGGCACCGGGTTCACGCAGAATTGTGTACTATGAAACCGAACGCGCATCGGATGATATTGAACGCATCAGTCACATTCGCAGTGTTGATATAACCGGCCAGAATATTTATGACATAGATTTGCCGGATGGTGTAAATGGTATGGAACCAACATGGTCACCGCGGTTGCCATGATGATAAAACGATTCGCGATTTTTTGTTTGGCATCATTCATAACCGATTCGGTTTGTGCGATTCCGGCGCGTGTTGGATATGTTGTTGATGGTGATACTTTTTCGGGTGTTGTAAAATTGGACGGTGGCGTTGATGTGTCGGTACGTGTGCGTATCCGTAATATTGACACGCCGGAAATTCATGGCGATTGTGAATATGAACGCAATATGGCACAACGTGCCAAGGCGCGATTGACAGAGTTATTGCCGCCGGGTTCAATTGTTGAATTGCAAAATATCCGTGATGATAAATACCTTGGGCGAATTGATGCAAATGTTTTGGATTCGCACGGAAATGATATTGGTAGCCGTATTATCCGCGAAGGTTTGGGTCGAAAGTACAACGGTGGCCGCCGCGAAAAGTGGTGTAAGTGATTACATATATAATGATACAAAAAGTTATGCGCTGTGGCGGTTGATTGCCGCGGCGATTTCGTCCAAGGATGCCGTTGACGGTAAAACCGGTTCAAAATGCATAGTTGCCGTACCGGATGTCATACGACCACGCTTTGGCCAGTAAATTCCGGTATCGGTGCCGACCGGTGTGATTGGTAATTTTAATTTCTGGGCCAAGAATAACAGTCCGCGTTTTAATGGAATTGGATGACCGGGTTTTGTGCGCGTGCCTTCGGGAAATATAATCAGTGTTTGACCGTTCATAATTTTTGTGGCAACCGCGGTGGTCAATTTATTCATATTTGTTGCGCCGCGTGCGCGATTTACCGGTTGCAAACCCATGCGCCAAAATGACCAACCATAGACCGGTATCCACATCAGTTCGCGCTTTATAATAAAGAACGGATTATGAATATTTGTGACCAGGATTGCAACCTCCATCATTGACATATGTTTTGATGCAATAATAGATTTACCATCGGTGCGCACATTATCGTTCGGGGTTACCGGAATTCCATTTTCTTCGGTTGGTGGATAGAATATTTTGTATTTTATTCCGCATATCACACGCGCCAGCCACAGTACCCCACGTGCATCATCAATGATGCATTTTTTTGTTAACTTTTTTGATGGTAACACAATTACCAAAATTGGTGACCACAGCAGGAAATAAATCCCAAGTATGATTTTGAAAAGTATTGTTCTGAACATTTTTTAATCCTTGTAAAATTGTGGGCCTTCTTTGATACCAATCATCGTGACCAGGTATTTTGCGTATTCGATGAACCAACGTTCCAGTCGTCGTGCCGGTGGCATTTCTGAAAGTTTTGCCGGGCAACTGACGATTTTTGTTTTTGGTAATTCGGATTGTACCAGGTATTTTGCGCGACGAATATGGTCTTCGGTGGTAATCAAAACGATTCGGTCTAATCCGGCGCGTTCTGCGATATTGCGGATTGCGACAGCGTTTTGATATGTTGACTTTGAATCTGATTCAATAATTGCGCGGTCTGTATTTTTATATGCAGAATCGGGTGCAACACCGATTATATATAAATCCGAATCAGGATATTTTTCCAACTGTTTCATTGCAAATGGAATACGCCGAAAATCACCGGTCAGAACGAATATACTATCGCTTTCCGAAATAAATTCGCAATCGTTTGGTGTGGTTAATTTGAATATAATCCCACCAAGCACAAAAATTCCCAGTAATAAAAAAGATGGGCGCAGAATCTTCATTTATCGTTGCTTAAAATTTTCAGTGTTGTTCTTTTGGTGACGAATATTGCGAATATGATAATTGCGACCGGCATCAAACACAGTGCAACCCAACCACAACCCGATATCCCCAACATCGCCATCAGTCCTACACGCGCAGAATGCGCCACAGACAATATAATTCCAATTATTGGCAGTGCAACCAAGAATCCACCGCCACATGCGACCACGCAAATTTTTGTGACAATTATTTGCATCTGGCGTGATATGAATGAATCACTTGCCCCAATTTGGTTTAATATTTCCAATTCGCGTTTATGCAGCAACGCCGTATTTCGTGCGATGAATGAAACACACATTCCGATTGTTCCGATAATCATAATAAGGACGATGGCCAGTATTGTCACCATCTTCCATCCGGCGGAAACCGACGGGCGCAGCGCATCATTATGTGTAATAAATCGCGCGTTAGAACGAATCGATTTACCAACTTCGTTCATATCAGATTTGGTTTTAAATTTAACCTCGAACATATCGGGCAGATATTTTTCCAGAACATTATTTCCGCCATTCATCCATGGGCGCATTAAATCCGACATTTCGTCCGCCGAAACGATTCGGACATTTTCAATTTTATCATTATTATCGCGCAGTATTTTTTCAACCGCGGGTGTTTTCGCTTTATCGGTGACCTGGATTGTGGCAAAGACATTCCACTGGCGATTCCATCGTGCGACACCGGTTCCGATTGCGATTGAAATTCCCATCGCCATCACCGCCAAGAATGTCATAATCCCCATGACGGCGGTCATGAATACCGATTGGTCGCGGAACAGTGAAAATACAGTTGGTCGTTTTATCATGATTGTGTGTTTCCGATATCACTGAATTGTTTGGACAGTTCGGCAAAGTAATCTGCGCCGTCCAATTTTTTTGTTTGTTTTTCGGTTGCGTGCGTGGCGGGCGATTTTCCGGTACCAACAAAGTTCAGCCGATGATTTTCCACATGCATAACCGGGAATTTGTATGTTTGAATCAGTTTAGAATTATGTGTTGCCAATATAATCGTTGTCCCCAACATTTTGTTCATCTGGATAAAAAGTTCCATTAACCGCGCCGCATTTTCATCGTCCAGGTTTCCCGTTGGTTCGTCCGCCAGCATGATTTGCGGTTGCACGATAATTGCGCGCGCGACGGAAACGCGTTGTTGTTGCCCGCCACTAAGTGTTTTTGGATTTGCGTTTGCAAACTTGGCCAGGCCGACCCAGTCCAATGTTTTCGTCACCAGTTTTTTTATTTTGCCTTCGTCAACACCGCGCACGCGCAGTGGCAATGCGACATTGTCAAACACCGACATATGCGACAGCAGGGAATATTCCTGGAACACAATCGCCATTTTGTGGCGCAGACCGGTAATTTCATCGCGCGACATATCATTTGTTTGTTCGCCGAAAATCTTAATTGTTCCGCGACATGGCCGGTGCAGTTGATAGATTAAACGCAACAGCGTTGTTTTACCGGCGCCCGATGCCCCGGTCAGGAAAAAGAAAGACCCGGCACCGATATTAAACGATACATCGGTCAGAACATCGGAATTTCCGTCGTATCGCGCGCCGACATTGGCGAAAGAGATGATTGTGTTATCTTCCATACGGGCAATGTTAGTAAATTTTTCTTTCCCGGTCAAGGGAAGAAGCAGTCCCCTTCTTGATAAGAAGGGGAGAGGGTGGAAAAAAACACAGCCCCGGGGAGGGGCTGTGTAAAGGGTCATATTAACCGTTTTCAGTTAGATAACTGAATCGGGTATTATGCGTTTGGTGTTTATGCACCGCAACCACCAACATTACCGCATGCGCCAGGTGCCTGAGTACCTGTTGTTGGCTGATTGCCACCGACCGCCATAACACGCCAGTTCAGATTACTGCCTTCGGCGACCAATGCACACGGATAGCTTGTTGTGCAGACAGTCGTGTCTTTCTGTGGAATGGTTTGATTACCGGTTGCTGCCGCGATAGCATCTGCAACTGCACCAGATGTCGGGATGGTTGTTTCACCAGTTGTAACCCCAGCAGCCGAAGTTGCCGCATTGATGTCAACCGTTACAGCACCTGTGCTAGCATTACGAGCCCAGGTCGTATATGTACCATTACCCATTGTATCCCATGTTCCACTTGAATTACCGATTTGATAATTTGCATCTGATTTTTCTTGGAACAGTGAATTACCATTAGAATCTTGTGTGGCATCCGCAATAGCTTCTTTAACCGCCCATGCAGTGGTCAGGTTATCTGCATCACTTGCATTGCTGCTAGTCAAGTCACTAATACTGGTTCCGGCGTTAGCGATTTTTGAATCTTTAACTGCAACTCTCATAACATACTTGCTGGCGTCATTTGGGTCTTGTGCCCGGATAAGTTCAGCATAAGTCGTGTCTTGAACAGGTAACCATTCGCCATCGCCATGTCCAACCATTGCCACACCATTGGTACCAGCAACTTTATCTTGTTTACCATTTAAATCAGATGTTGCTTTGCTATCAACGTATGCCTTGACTGCGGCGGCGGTTGGCAGTTTATTGGTATCTTCACCTGTTCCGCCACTAACATTGGCAAAGTTGTTTGTTCCGGTTCCATTTAATGCATTAACATCAACCTTGAAACCACCGTTTCCGTCGCTGCCGGCTGTGGTATATGTACCGTCGGTAACGGTTTTCCATGTACCATTTGCACCACCAACTTGGAAGTCTGCAGTTGACGTATGCTGATAACCAGAACCAGCTGTACCATTGTCAGCCAAAACATCGGTGACGTAATCTGCGACGGCCCTAGCAGATGTATATTTTGTAGAATCAGATGCGTTACCTGCAATACTTCCTTCGCCAGTTGTGCCGCCCGCCAATTTACGTGATGTTAATTCGTATGAATCGCCCGAATTAGGACTAACCGATTCAATCGCAGCTTCTAATGCGGCAACTGATGGATACTTTGTTGTTTTATCTGCTTCTGCTACACCGGCTATACTGTTTACTTTATCGGCTAATTTTTCGTATGTTGCATCGGTATATGCCTTGGATGTGACAATGTTTTCATCCCCGGCGTGTGCGGCGCCCGCCAGGATTGCCGCAGCAAATCCGACAAACACCAATCCTTTTACTTTACATTTCATTTTTGTTCCTTTTTTTGTTTTGTTTGTTGTTGTTGTTTACCGCGGGGTTCGTATAACATCTGATTCATACAAATCCATTGGCGTCGCTTTTTTTCGGTTTTAATTTTGTATCTTTACAAATTTAATCCCCAAATTTCCTTTCTTTGTTTGTTATTCATTATCAATTCGCTATGGTGTGGGTGGTTCATCGTTGTTGCCCGTTCCCGCACCATCGGTTGGTGCCGTTATTACCTGGAACCACTTTGCATTACCGTAATTGTCAACCGACAATACATATTGCATCCCGTCGCCCGTCATCGTTCCATCCGAATTTATCGTTATGTCGCCAGGGGCATTTTTCTTCCACCATTCAATCCAACTGATTACACTGGCGATATCGTCCGCCAATTTCGCACGTTCAACCGCCAAATCGTCAATCTGATTCGTGCCGACCGTATCACGGTATGCCAATGCCTTTAACCCAAGGTCCGTCGCCAACTGGGTCGGGTCAATTTCCGCCGTTTTATCTTCGCCCAGGGTCACGTTACCGTCCGCACCAACAACCAAGATTTTATTTTCGTTGTTTGCACCCTGGTCAAGGTTCACAAATTTTCCCCCCGGAATAACATCACCATTATTGTTCACAACCAATGCCGTGCCAATCGCATCCGGGTCGTCGTAATGATTATCAACCTTGTTATTTATCTGGGTCGTCAGATTGTTTATTGTTTGATTTAATCCATCTAAATCCAATTTTTCACGGATTGCATCCCATGTGATTAAAATGCGCCAATCATCGTCCGTTTCACCAACATAACGCCATAACAACCCGGAATCATTCGTGCCCATTTCAACCGTTTGACCGTCCCGGCCAACGCCATCTTCTTCTAATTTCTGTTTTAATGCATTCAGGTTCAGCCAAATTTCATCGTTTTCAATGTATATATAGTCCGAACCCGACATGTTATTTTGCTTGGTCGATTCAAGGTTCGTGACATCGGTTTCTAATTGGTCAATACGACTGATTAAACCCGATGGGTCAAACCCAGATGGGGTTGATGGGGTCGAACTGACCGACTTTGGCGCGCCAATGTATTTTCCAATAGACAGACGCGGTGCCGATGCAACACGACCGGATACTGTGCCGCCACTTGATACCGAACCGGTTGTCGTCGCGGTGCCACCCGTGGTGCCGCCCGTCGTCGCCGATGATACCGATACCGATGGTCGCAGACCGCCCGTCGTCGTTCCCGATGGACGTAGTGACCCAGCACGCGATGATGTCGCCGACGCCGCAGATGTATATGTCCCATCACCACCAATTGTGCGAACCGATGGTGCCGCAAATGCGCCCATGGATACCGCCGCACCACAGAATAATGATAATAAAGATGTTTTTATTCCCTCTCGCATTTTCATCTCTTACGACAAATTATATCACAATTTTGATTTAATTCCAAATCGCTTTTTTAATTTTTTTGTTCGGAATTAAAATTCATACCGCAGACCAATCGTGAATGAATTGTCTAAAATGAATCCCGTCTTGGTTTCCAGTGATTCCAGGTCAACACCGTTGTCATCTGTAACACCTGCAATAACACCGCGTGTCATTTTCGGCCCTATTAGTCCGGCAATACGATAGCGGAAATCAAACGCAACGCGTTCCGTCAGATAATTCGTATAGCCCGCCATCAGTGCACCCGTTAACGACAGTTTGGTTTCTTTGCCCGTGTTGGCAACGAAATTTTCCCAATCTAATGTCATTTTCGGAAACGCCAATCCCAGACCCGCGCCAAGGTAAAATCCGCCGGTGAAATCGTAATATCCGTTTGCCGTCACGTATGGAATCTGCATCTTGAACGAAAATCCGTTATCAGAATCAGTGAACTGGGTCACATAGCCGGCCTCTATATCGCCACGCCAATTTTCATCAAAGTGCAACCCGGCAAATATGTCGCCACCAAATACCGGTTCAAACCAATAATTGTCGTGATCATAGTTGTCATGAAATTGGTAATTTGATGGCGTACCAACATATTTATTCTTCCATGATAACAGGTTTAATCCCAAACGTCCGCCGATGTACCAATCGTGCGAACTGTAACGACGGGATTCAAATGAAACATCACTGGCATTGTTGTCATAACGTTCGTCATAGTCGGCCGCAACATAATCCGGACCCAATTCAGGGTCTGCGAATACATAGTCGCCGTACATTGTGTCTGGTGTGTTCGCCGTCACATAAATAACACGATACTTTTTCGGCTTGCACCCGCAATTTTTACAACCATTGCACCCGCCGTCCGCAAATGCCGGCGATGCCGCAACCAATAATGCCGATAATCCAACCAGTAATTTTTTCATTTCTGTTTCTCCTGCTTTGTTTTTTCCCAAGGAGTATTATATCACATTTTTGGGTGACAAAAAAGAAAAAATAGTGGTTAGTGGGGCTAAATAAAAAACATTAAAATTATTCCAAATCCGGCAAGTAATATCGCCGCCGCCGTCAATGGCCAGAAAAATTTTTTTACTATCGTGTTTGCACGTTCTTGGAATCGCCACAGCAGATAGCCAACAATCGCAAACCGCCCGGTCCGAAATACCGCGGACAGTCCCAGAAATAATACCGCCGGAAACCCCATAAATCCCGCCGTTATCGCCATCAACTTGTACGGAACAGGGGTCACCGCCGTCAAAAAGATGATGAATATGCCATGCCGAATAAATAAATTTTGCGCCAATTCAAACTTTTCCATTGATGCAAAGTTTTCAATTATCCATATGCCAACCGAATCAAACAGCCACAGCCCAATGCAATACGCAATAATGCCACCAACAATTGACCCAAGTGATGCCGCAATTACAACCGGAATCGCGCGCTTTTTATTTGCGATAATTGGCGGTGTCATAAAGACTTCGGGTGGAATAAAAAGAAATATCGATTCGCATACCGTCATTAAAAAGACCAGCCATGTATACCCACGTGTTTCGGCGCGCGATAATAAATATTCAGATAGTTTCATTAAAATTTCCCTTGACGATTGTGGAATATATTATACATTGACATTATATATAACACAAATGGATTTATAAATGCCAAAAAAAATATCTGATTCAAACCGAAACGATAGAGTCGCCGCAAAAGTTCAGACGATTGTCGCAGAAATACTGCGCGATAAATATGCCGATGACCCGGTGCTGTCGGGGGTGTCGCTGGTCGGGGCGGTGGCGCATGGGGGACTGCAATTCGTGCGGCTGTATTTTTACTGTCGTACCGATGATATTGATGTCGCCCAGCGACGGTTAGATATTGAAACAAAAACGATTCGATTTTTGATGGGACAACAAATTGACCAAAAATATGTCCCGCAAATAAAATTTACATATGATGATACACTGGAACGCGCCGCCAAGATAGATGAATTGCTGAATAATTTAAAATAATTTTTTCACTTGCGGTGTTCGCTATACGAGTGTATCATTGCCGCAGATGAAACAGGAAAATATCAGAAACTTTTCAATTGTCGCACATATTGATCATGGCAAATCAACACTGTCAGACCGGTTGATTGAATATACCGGGGGACTGGAATCGCGCGAAATGAAGGCGCAAGTTTTGGATTCAATGGATATTGAACGCGAACGCGGAATCACGATTAAGGCGCAAACTGTGCGGTTGAACTATCGCGCGAAAAATGGCGAAATGTATCAACTGAATTTGATGGATACGCCGGGACATGTGGATTTTTCATACGAAGTGTCGCGGTCGTTGGCGGCATGCGAAGGCGCGTTGGTCTTGGTTGACGCAACCCAAGGGGTCCAGGCCCAGACACTGGCAAATGCATATCTTGCGCTGGATAATGATTTGGAAATGTTGCCGGTGTTGAACAAAATTGATTTGCCGTCCAGTGATGTTGATGCGGTGCGTGCCCAGATTTCTGATGTGATTGGGCTGGATGCGAATGATGCGTTGGCGGTGTCGGGAAAAACCGGTGCCGGTGTGCCAGAGTTGTTAGAAGAAATTGTTCATAAACTGCCATCGCCACATGGTGATGAAAATGCGCCGTCGCGTGCGCTGTTGGTGGATTCGTGGTATGATTCATATCTTGGGGTTGTGGTGTTGGTGCGTGTAGTTGACGGCACATTGCGCCGTGGTCAAAAAATTCGATTCGTTGCAACCGGTGCCGAATACACAATTGAAAAAATCGGATATTTTACACCGAAAATGGTTAATGTGGATATTCTGAATACCGGTGAAATAGGGTTTATTATAACCGGTATGAAAACAATTCATGACTGTAAGGTGGGGGATACGATTGCCGATGCGCGCGCGACGCATGTTGATGCATTGCCGGGATTCAAACCGTCGGTGCCGGTTGTGTTTTCATCGTTCTTTCCGGTGGTTGCCGATGACTATCCGGCGTTAAAGGAAAGCGCGGAAAAACTGGCACTGAATGATGCGTCGTTTGTATTTACGACGGAAAAGTCGTCTGCGCTGGGGTTTGGATTGCGATGTGGATTTTTGGGACTGTTGCATATGGAAATTATCAGTGAACGGTTGGCGCGCGAATTCAATTTAAATCTGATAAACACGGTGCCCAGTGTGCTGTATAAAATTCATTTGCGAAATGGCGATGTGGTTGATTTGGAAAATCCCGCCGATATGCCGGATATTACAAAAATTGAATCTATTGAAGAACCGTGGGTGCGTGCAACGATTATGATGCCGGATAAATATATGGGCGGAATAATGCAACTTTGTTCTGAACGGCGCGGTGTTCAAGAAAATATTTCCTATGTCGGAAATCGTGCCGTTTTGGTATATAAATTACCGTTGGCGGAAATTGTTTTTGATTTCTATGATCGGGTAAAGTCTATATCGTCGGGTTATGCATCGTTTGACTATGTTGTCCAGGGGTATCAGCCGTCGGATTTGGTAAAGGTTTCAATATTGGTGAACGAAGAAAATGTTGAACCGTTGTCGTTTATGTGCCATCGTAGTAGCGCGGAAAAGCGGGGCAGGGCGATTGTAGAAAAATTAAAAGATTTGATTCCACGACACCAGTTTAAGATACCGTTGCAGGCGGCAATTGGTGGAAAAATTATTGCGCGTGAAACGATTGCGGCGTATCGCAAAGATGTGACCGCGAAATGCTATGGCGGTGATATCACGCGAAAACGGAAACTTTTGGAGAAGCAGAAGGAAGGGAAAAAGCGTATGCGGACGTTTGGGAATGTTGAAATTCCCCAGTCGGCATTTATAAACGCACTGAAAGTGTAATAAACAAAAAAAAGGAAATGAAAATGAGTAAAATTCATGAATATATAGAATTGTTAAAGAAACAACGTGTGGCAAAACGCGAAATGTTGTCGGCACGTGAAAAAATAACAAATTATCTACGTGAATATTCGTTGAATAGTTATGAAGATGCGGATGTTTTGAATTGTATAAATAAATTTGACAAGGTGGTAAGTAACAGTAAGGTAGAAATTTGTGATGATGGTGGCTATGTTAAACGTTGTGCGTTGTTTTGTGATTTGCCATGTGCAGACAGAAAATGTCCACATTTTTCGCAAAATTTAGATTATACCGTTGCCAAAGAAAGATATGATATGGCGGTTGCGGCACGGCGTGCGTTTCTGCGCGGTTTGCGGGGTGCGCGTACAAAATAATCCGGTAAAAAAATAAAAAAGGATACGCGATGGCGCACCAGTTCTTTTTTAATCCGTATATTTTGGATAATTTGGCGTTGCCATCGCGTGGATTTGATGTGGTCCAGGATGTTTCAGAACCGCGTCTGCGCATGTATATAACCAGTCGCGGTGTTAAAACATTCTTTGTGCGAAAGCGAATAAACGGACGCGACCGTCGTGTAATCATCGGCAAATATCCCGACATGGATATTGAAGATGCACGCAGCGCGGTAAATACTGTGTTGGATGATGCGTCAAAGAAAATTCCGGTTAAACGTAAAAAAATTCTGTTTCGGGATTTTATAAAAATGTATCTGAAAAATCGGGTGCATCGCTCTATTGGTTCGTATGATAAATTGGTGCGTTCAATAAATCATCATTTGACGGGATTGTTTGATAAAAATGTGTCAGATATAACCGCGGATGATATTCGTGATATTATTGGCGCGATTGGTGGTGTGGCAATTGCCGTTCGTATGCAAGAATTATTACAGAGTGTATTTAAATATGCGATTGAAACCGGGTATGTCAAAGAAAATCCGGTATTGTCTGTACCACGACCCGAACAGGTACGCCGTGTTAGACCACTGAATAAATATGGTCTGCGCCGGTTGGTTGATGCAATCAAGAATTCTGATGATGCGGTTTGTCGCGCGGCGTTTTTAATGCTGGTGTACGGGTTTGCAACCAAGAATCAGGTTTTTTCTATGCAATGGGCGGATTTAGATTTTAACCGTTATATGTGGGGCGAGATGCCTCTGTCGGATATGGCGGTTGTGCTGTTGCAAGATTTGCCCCAGGATGGGTACTGGGTATTTCCGGGACGTGGTCATGGACATTTGACAGACCCACGTTTGGCATGGTTACGGGTGGTAGATGCCGCCGGTATTCCAAATTTAACGATGGATGATGTTCATAAGTTCGTTTCACATCGTTTGGTTTGGGCGGGTGACCGGGAAGATTTGCGTAATAATATGAATGAATTACTGGATGAATTATTGGCGGCGGACTAGGGCCGGTTTTGTTATCATTTGTTATAATTCCTTGACATAGCCACTATAAAATGATAGTGTTTTGCCGTGAACGTCATGAAAGGTATGACAAAAAGTTTAACAAAAATAAAGGATGTAAAATGTCAACTTTTGAAAAAGTAAAAAAAATTGTAGCGGATAAATTGGGCGTTGATGATGCAAAAGTCACCGAAGCCGCGGCATTCGTGAATGATTTAGGCGCAGATTCTTTGGATGTTGTTGAATTTGTTATGGAGGTTGAAAAAGAATTTGATATTACAATTCCAGATGAAGAAGCGGCAAAACTGGTGACCGTTGGCGATGCAGTTAAATATATTGATGCACATGCGAAAAAGGCTGCATAATAAAATATTTTATGTTTTTTGTCCGCCATGCAGATATTTTTGCGTGGCGGTTTTTTTTCTGTATTTTTTCCAGAAAACATATTATTATGTCGGCATCGTTTAACAATACAAAGGGATAAGTTATGAAAAGAGTTGTTATAACAGGTATGGGAATTGTATCGCCGGTTGGCTGTGGCGTTGAATATGCCTGGAAGAATATATTGGCGGGCAAATCGGGTGTACGCAAGATTGAAAACATGGATGTTTCAGACCTGCCGTGCCAGATTGCGGGTATTCCACAGTGTGGCAGTGAACCCGGTATGTTTAATCCGGATGCGGTGGTTGAGCCGCGTGACCAACGCAAAATGGACAGGTGTATTTTATATGGTGTTGTTGCCGCAGACGAAGCGATTCGCGATGCGGGGCTGGATACATATGACGGCGATAAAAATCGTATCGGTGTTTCGGTTGGCAGTGGTATTGGTGGGTTGAACACAATTTATGATAATTGCTTAGAATTGGCCAACGGTGGTCCGCGTCATATCAGTCCGTTCTTTATTCCAAAGTGTATTATAAATATGGCGGCGGGGCATATTTCAATTAAATATGGGTTGCGTGGTCCGAATATTGCGATTGTGACGGCATGTGCAACCGGTGCGCACAGCATAGGCGAGGGCGCACGCCTGATTCAGCATGGTGATGCCGATATTATGGTCTGTGGTGGATGCGAAGGTGCGGTTGGTCGTTTGGGCATTACGGGATTTTGCGCGATGAAGGCATTAAGCACACGCAATGATGATCCGGCGGGCGCATCGCGCCCCTGGGACAAGGGTCGTGATGGATTCATCATGTCCGAAGGTGCGGGTATATTGGTTCTGGAAGAATACGAACATGCGGTTGCACGTGGCGCAAAGATTTATGCCGAGGTTGCCGGATACGGTCTATCGGGTGATGCATATCATATTACTGCGCCGGCGGAAAATGGTGAAGGTGGTGCGCGCGCCATGATGGCGGCATTGAACGATGCGGGGTTAAATCCGTCCGATGTTGATTATATAAATGCGCATGGCACATCAACCGGACTTGGTGATTTGGGTGAATTGGCGGCGGTCAAGAATTTGTTCGGTGGCACAGGTGCATGTATGTCGTCAACAAAATCTATGACGGGGCATTTGTTGGGTGCCGCCGGCGCAGTAGAGGCGATATTCTGCACACTGGCGATTCGCGACGGTATTGTTCCGGCAACGATAAATCTGCATGACCCAGTGGACGAAGTCGGTGATTTTGATTTAGTTCCTAATGTTGCGAAAAAACGCAAGGTTGATGTTGCACTGTCTAATTCGTTCGGGTTCGGTGGCACAAACGCATCGCTGGTTTTGAAAAAAGTGAATTAGTGGTCAATGTGAACGTCGCCCGGCGAAAAAACATGTTACCCCGTGGAAACACGGGGGCTTTTTGTTTTTTCTGCTGTCATACCGTGCTTGACATGGTATCTCGTTGATTTTACCGTGACTGACGAAATACCGGCAGACATCAGCCAACGGGATCCAAATCGTCGGTATGACGAATAAAAACCGGTTGCGAATCGCAACCGGTTTTACTAATCACTAACTCACTTATTTCTCTTCTTCGTCTTTGCCCAGGCCGATTGTGTTTTTAATCGGTTCAATGATTGATTTTTTGGTGCTGTCCAATGTGCGAATCAGGGCGCGACGGATTTTACCAGATATGGTCATAGGCAGGCTGTCCACAAATTCAATAATGCGTGGATACTTATATGTGGCGGTACGATTGCGGACATGGTCTTGCAATTGGCGAATTAAAATATCGTTGCCCTGGAAATATTTGTTTAAAACGATTGTTGCCTTTACTGCCTGACCACGTGTGGGGTCGGGAACGCCGGTGACGGCAACTTCGCGAACCGCCGGATGTTCTAATAATACACTTTCAACCTCGAACGGGCTGATACGATAACCTGATGATTTAATCAAATCATCATTACGGCCAACAAACCAATAGTATCCATCACTGTCGCGGTATGCGACATCGCCGGTGTGATAGTATCCATCGCGAAATGCGTTCGCCGTCAGTTTTTCATTTTTATGATATTTTTCAAACATGCCGACCGGGCGACCATGTTCCAATGATATGCAGATTTCACCAACTTTGCCATCTTCGGTGATTTGTCGTCCGTTTTCATCCAATAATTTTATGTCCCATCCCGCCGCCGGCATGCCCATACTGCCGGGTTTTGGTTCAATCCATTGGTTTGTAAACAATTGAACGCATGTTTCGGTTTGACCGAAACCTTCGTGTAATTTTATTCCGGTCATGTCAAAGAAACGTTCATAAACTTCGGGATTCAATGCTTCGCCGGCGACATCCGCCTTTTTCAAATGTGATAAATCGTATTTTGATGCATCGGCATGAATCAGCATTTTATAAACCGTTGGTGGCGCACAAAATGATGTGATATGGTGCGCAGATATTGCATGCCACAAATCATGCGCAGTGAAAATGCCAGCAACATCAAATATGAAAACCGTTGCGCCCGCCAACCACTGGCCATACATCTTGCCCCATGAGCACTTTGCCCAGCCCGATTCGGAAAGCGTAAAGTGAATGTCGCCGTCGGTTAAGCGCTGCCAAAAAACGGCGGTGTTTATATGCCCAAGTGGATATGCATAATTGTGTGCAACCATCTTTGGCATATCGGTTGTGCCGGATGTAAAATAGATAACCATCGTGTCCGAATTTTCATTCGGAATGCGTTCAAATGTATCTGGCATAGTATTTATAGAATCGGCAACTTCGGTATTAGAAATTAACATTATATCCGAATCGCCAATCGCATTTTTTATCTCGTTCACAATATGTCCATCATCAAATGCAATAATCGCACGCGCGGCGGCGGCATCGATTCGGTATTTAATATCTTCGCACTTTAACTGGTTCGTGGATGGAATTGGAATAATGCCAACGCGGTGCATCGCCATCATTAAAATCCAATATTCCCAACGGCGACGCAGAAATAATAATACGGTATCACCCTTTTTTAAACCGCGGGAAACCAAGTAATTTGCAACCGCATTCGATTCGCGTGATAAATCAGAAAATGTAAATGTTATTGTTTCACCTGAATCATCCGTCCAAATAATTGCCGGTTTGTTCGGGGTTTCAGATGCAATAACATCAATAACATCGTATGCAAAATTAAAGTGTTCGGGCACAATCGGACGGCCGTTTTCAATGTAATCGTTATAGTTTTCAAATTTATCTTTTGATAAAAACCGTGTTGCAAACATGTTGATACCTTTTTGTAAACCGCTATGAATAATGCTATATTTCCGGGAAAAAACAAGCATAAATATTTGTGGAAAAATAAAAATTAAAAAAAAGTTGCAAATGAATATTGCCGGGCTATAATCGATTCGTTCCTTCAAGAACGTTTGTTTGTTGTGTGTGTTCGGAGTATAGCTCAGCCTGGTAGAGCGCTACGTTCGGGACGTAGAGGTCGTAGGTTCGAATCCTGTTACTCCGACCATAAATTAAATCACCCCGTCCCCTCGGGGTGATTTTAATTTATCATGGTTCGGTGAAAACGGCTGCAAAGACAACCGTTTTTGTTTACAATATTCGTGCCCGGGTGACACCCGGTGCGGGGTCTAGAAAACCCCCACTATGTAAAAACTCCATTTGGTTGGAGGGTCTTGAATATATTGAATAAAAGGCACCATCAAACATACATAGTGTGGTTTTCTAGCCTCCAACCGTCAATTCGTCATTGACGGTGTTTTTAACGAAAAAGGAAAATGAAAAATGGTTGTATTGGTTGATGCAAAATATTTTGGAAATATATTGCGTTGTGCGCGAAAACAGCAAAATGTGAAAACAAAAGATTTGGCGAAAATGTTTCCATATCTGTTAAACAATGGCACAGATACGAACGAGGTAAAGAACCTGTGCCGGAAAATATTTTGATGGCAATATTTCATCGTGGTTTTTGTATGTTGCAATGCAAGATAAATTAAAAACGACGCATTGCGCCGTTTTACTATCCACTACTTGCAAAATGAATTTTATCTGCAATAATTCATCGGGTGATGAGAAGACGTTCCAAAAAAATATTAGCACGTTATTTAATACTGGTTGCAATCGCAATGTTTGCGGTTATTTACTATGCGTTGTGCATACGGTCGCCGATTCGCGAATCGGTGAATTTTATTGTAAGTTCGGGTGATACGGTAAATGCCATTGCAAAGCGATTGGATAAACAAAAAATTGTCTTTTCGGACATGGCATTTAAAATGTCGATTCGTTTGCAGGGCGGTCGTGTGCAAAGCGGCGAATATGAAATTCCGGCGGGAGCATCGGCATGGAAAATTGCCGGAATGCTTGCGCGGGGAAAAATTGCAACAATGCGTGTTGTGATTCCCGAAGGGCTTACCATTCTGCAAATTCGTGATTTGTTAAGTGGAATGTCCCAGTTAACCGGTGATGTGGAATGTGATGATGGACGCGATGTTTGTGATATTGCCGATGGTGATATTTTCCCCGATACATACTATGTTGCGCGCGGAACATCACGTTTGGCGGTGCTGGATTTGGCGCGTAAAAAAATGTTAGAAACCAAGAATAAATGGCTGCGTATGCGGCGTAATCCGCCGGCGCCACTGCGTTCGTGGGATGATGTGATAATACTTGCCTCTATTGTCCAACGGGAAACGCCCCGTGTGTCAGAAATGCCGGTGGTGGCGAGTGTTTATTTGAATCGTTTGCGTCGCGGAATGCGGTTGCAGGCCGATCCAACGGTTATCTATGCGTTGACCGATGGTTATGGTGATATGCGTGGTGAACCATTGCTGCGCGGACATTTGAAAATTGACAGCCCATATAACACATATCGTAATAATGGTCTGCCACCGGCACCAATCGCAAATGTTGGTGCACATGCGATTCGTGCAGTGATGAATCCGGCGGATACAAAATACCTGTATTTTGTTGCAGACGGGCGGGGCGGGCATAAATTTGCAACAGATTACGAATCGCATTTGAAAAATCACTATGATTGGCGCGAGATAAAAAAATTAAATAATCCGGATATAAATTTTGAAAATCGTTAATTTTTTTAACAATTAAAAAAATTATAAAATTCTAAATTTGTGAAAAAAATCCCGGGTTGCCGGGGGTGCGCGCGTGCGGAATGTTTTCCGAATCGCGTACGGCGCCGATTCTATCATATTTAAAGACAGTTTGCAAAAATCTTTTTTCTTGAATGTATTCTTATTTTGATTAGAATCACATTAACTAGAAGCAAATTTTCTAGTCTCCGATAAACCAAAAAGGAAAGGATAAATAATGAAAAAAATTGCTTTAACATCTTTATTGGCTGTCTTCGCGGCGGCGGGCGCAAATGCGGCAAACGTCATTGACGGAAACCCGTTGTATATGCCACGCGCAGGCCATTTTTATAGCGAAACCGCATTGGATTCACGTTCCAACGCAGGGGAAGATTGGACATTGGCAGAAGAATTTGGTTATGGTATTACCGACCTGTTGGCGGTTAATGTTAAGACCAGTCTGTCTGAAGTGGATTCGTTTGATGCGTATTCATGGAATGATTTGTCATTTGGCTTGACCGCTCGTGTTTTGCAACAGGGTGCATGGCGTGCCGATGTTTATGGTGGTTATGGTATAGTTGAAGGTGTTTGGCCATATCATGCACCGTTCTTGGCAGAAGAAGACACATTCTATGGATGGACAGTTGGTGTTCGTGGTGGCTATATGACATCAATGTGGACGGTTGCGGGTCACTTTGACTTCACATATACTGGCGCAGAATCCTTTGATTGGGGTGATGCGGGCATTCGCACATTCCGTGCCGGTGTTGATGGTCAATATCTGATTGATTCAGATTGGAACCTGGTTGCGGGTGTTGAATATACCGGTTTGGATGGTGAAGTTCCAGAAAATAGTGGCAGTTGGACCGGCACATTTGGTGTAAACTATAACATTGATGAAACCAAGTACATTGGTGCATGGATTTCCGGTGGTCTGTCGCATGCGACGGGTGATTGGGAATGGGCCGATGGCGTTGGCTATGGTATCAAGTTTGGAATTGATTTCTAATACCCAGATACATATAAAAGACACCACCCATTTGGGTGGTGTTTTTGTTTGTTATTATTTTTTACTTGAAAAGATACCTATTTTTGGTATAAAATCCTATTAGCTAGATAACGAAATTTTCTAGTTTCCAATAAACAAAAACTAAGGAAAGGATAAATCAATGAAAAAGATTGCTTTAACTTCTTTGTTGGCTGTCTTCGCGGCGGCTGGCGCAAATGCGGCAAATACAATGGATGGAAATCCGCTGTATATGCCGGCAAAAGGTCATTTTTACAGTGAAACCACATTGGGTTCCGAAACAAGCAATGTGAATGAATTTGCATTGGGTGAAACATTCGGCTATGGTATTACCGACCGTTTGGCGGTTTCTGTAAAAACATCTTTGGGCGAAGCAGATTGGTTCTCGGGTAACGCATGGAACGAATTGGGTGCCGATTTGACATGGCGCGTTATTAATGACAAAGCATGGAAATTGGATATACGCGGTGCATTTGAAATGGCTCCGGTTTGGGGGGATCATGCTGCATTCTTGGATAAAGAAAATACAGAATATATGTGGACTGCGGGTGTTCGCGGTGGTTATGTAACCGAAGATTGGACATTGGCGGCGCATGCTAACTTTATATATACAAATGACGAAGCGTTCAACTGGGGTTCGGATGACCCAATGTGGGCGAACCATACCTTGAATTTTGGTGTCGCGGGTCACTGGACAATGAGTGACACATGGAGCACCGTTGTATCTGCTGATTACTTCAAAATTATGGATCATTACAATGACGACGCAAACAAAGGTTGGTGGGAAATGTCGTTGGGTCTGAATATGAATATCGATGATACAAAATATGTTGGTGCATATTTGACCAAAATCATGGAACGTGAAGCAGGTGGTTACCTGGATGTTGACGATTTCAATGGTTATGGTTTCGGTATGAAATTCGGTATTGATTTCTAATCGTTAACTTTGAAAATAAAAGCACCGCCCGATTGGGTGGTGTTTTTTTGTATATTTTTTGCTAAAAATCCTTGACAATGTGCGGTGTCCGGGTTATAGTATGGGCGCTTTCCGTGTAAGCAAGGAAAGTGAAAAACACAGAAAAGTGCCGAAAATCTGGCAGATTTATAATTGCGGGTTTGCCGTTAAAATAAGTCTGATACGGTGCACTGTGTGAAAAAAGGGTCATAAAAATAAAAAAACAAAGAGATTTTGAATGCCAACAGTGAACCAACTGATTCGGAAACCACGTAAGAAAGTTGTCGTAAAATCTACGGCACCTGATATGTTGGAAAATCCGCAAAAACGTGGTGTTTGCACCCGTGTGTACACAACCACACCAAAAAAACCTAACTCTGCGCAACGTAAGGTTGCCCGTGTGAAATTGGCCAATGGACGCGAAGTGACGGCATACATTCCGGGCGAAGGTCATAACCTTCAGGAACACAGTGTTGTTATGATTCGTGGCGGTCGTGTAAAAGACTTGCCAGGTGTGAAATATCACATCATTCGTGGCGTGCTGGATACTAAGGGCGTAGAAAGCAGAAAGCAGGGTCGTTCTTTGTATGGTGCAAAGAAAGCAAAATAATAAATGACATGCGGGTGCGCCCGTATGAGTAATCCGGTTCCCCGGGTGAAGAACAAAAAGGAATATAAGATATGTCAAGACGTAAAGCCGCAACAAAGCGTGAAATTTTGCCAGATTCCAAATATAACAATCTGGTTGTTGCAAAGTTTATAAATAATGTTATGTGGGATGGCAAAAAAGAAGTTGCCGAAAATATCGTTTATGGTGCAATGGATAAATTGAAAACGATTGCAAAAGATGGCGATGAATTAACATGTTTCTTAGAGGCATTGGATGCGTTGAAACCGTCGGTTGAAGTCAAAGGTCGCCGCGTCGGTGGCGCGACATATCAGGTCCCAGTTGAGGTTCGTCCAGATCGTCAACAAACTTTGGCGATTCGTTGGGCAATTATGTTTGCGCGTAAACGCGGTGAACGCAGCATGACTGAACGCGTGTTCGGCGAACTGCGTGATGCATTGAATGGTACCGGTGGCGCATTCAAAAAGAAAATTGATACACATAAAATGGCAGAAGCAAATAAAGCGTTTGCCCATTTCCGTTGGTAATATAAAGAAAGATAAAGGAAAAGAAAATGTCTGTTGGAAAAACCGCCCCATTACATATGTATCGTAATATCGGCATTATGGCACACATTGATGCCGGTAAGACGACAACATCTGAACGTATTTTGTTCTATACCGGAAAAACATACAAAATTGGTGAAGTACACGATGGTGCCGCCACTATGGACTGGATGGAACAGGAACAAGAACGCGGTATTACAATTACATCGGCGGCGACAACATGCTTTTGGCGCGACCATCGTATCAATTTGATTGATACCCCGGGACACGTGGACTTTACAATGGAAGTGGAACGTTCACTGCGTGTTTTGGACGGCGCGGTTGCGGTGTTTGAATCGGTGTCCGGTGTTCAACCACAGACAGAAACCGTATGGCGTCAGGCCGACAGATATAATGTTCCGCGTATTTGCTTTATAAATAAAATGGACCGTATTGGTGGAAACTTTTTCCGTTGTGTTGATATGATTCGCGAACGTTTGGGTGCAAATCCATTGGTCTTGAATTTCCCAATTGGTGCAGAGGCAGATTTCAAGGGTGTTGTTGATGTCGTGGAAATGAAGGGCTTGATTTGGGAAGATGAAACTGGTTCTCATCCGATTACCATTGAAATTCCAGAAGAATTGAAAGCGAAAGCCGAAGAACTGCACAATAAAATGATTGAAGAAGTTGTTACATTGGATGATGCCGTTATGGAAGCATACATGGAAGGCAAAATCCCAGATCATGATACAATCAAAAAATTATTGCGCAAAGGTGTGATTGCCCAGAATTTTGTTCCGGTTTTGTGTGGAACTGCGTTCAAAAACAAGGGTATTCAACCTCTGTTGGATGCGATTGTTGATTACTTGCCATCACCGTTGGATGTTCCGGCGATTAAAGGGACAAAAATGGATCGTGAAACCGCCGCAGAACGTCATCCGGATCCAAAAGAACCATTTAGTGCGCTGGCGTTCAAGGTTGCAAATGATCCGTTCGTTGGAAATTTGATGTTTATTCGTATATATTCGGGTAAATTGACATCTGGTTCATACATATATAATTCAACACGTGATAAACGTGAACGTGTTGGTCGTATGTTATTGATGCATTCCAATCAGCGCGAAGAAATCAAAGAAGCATCGGCGGGTGACATTATCACATTGGTCGGTATGAAAGAAACAATTACCGGTGATACACTGTGCGATGAAAATAATCCGATTATTTTGGAAAACATCCATGTTCCAGAACCGGTTATTTCAATTGCGGTTGAACCGAAAACCAAGGCGGACATTGAAAAGATGTCACTGGGGTTGCAGGCATTGGCCAAAGAAGATCCGTCGTTCCGTGTGTCGGTTGACGAAGAATCGGGTCAGACGATTTTGGCGGGTGTTGGTGAATTACACTTGGAAATTTTGGTTGATCGTTTGCTGCGCGAATTCAAGGTTGATGTTAATGTCGGCGAACCGCGCATTGCATATCGTGAAACATTCCGCAAACCGGTCACCGAAGAATATACTCATAAGAAACAGTCCGGTGGTTCGGGTCAATATGCCCAGGTAAAAATTGAATTTGAACCGTTGGAACCGGGCAAAGGATACGAATTTGAAAACAAGATTGTCGGTGGTGCGATTCCAAAAGAATACATCCCCGGTGTTGAAAAGGGATTAAAGATAGCGCAGCAGACAGGTGTTCTGATTGGCTATCCGACTGTGGATTTCAAGGCAACATTGGTTGATGGTAAATATCACGAAGTTGACTCTAATGTGTTGTGCTTTGAAATAGCGGCGCGTGCTTGCTTCCGCGAAGCGATGAAGAAAGCATCACCGAAGTTATTGGAACCGATTATGAAACTTTCGGTCAATACACCGGAAGAATATGTCGGTGACATTATCGGCGATTTGAACAGTCGTCGTGGACAAATTAACGGTATCGAAACTCAATTTGGTAATCAATTGATTTCGGCATATGTACCGCTGGCCAATTTGTTCGGATATGTCAAAACACTGCGTTCTTTGTCCCAAGGTCGTGCAAATCCGTATATGGAATTGTCGCACTATGACGAAGTTCCGCAAAATGTCGCAGATGAGGTTATAAAAAAGCTGACAAAATAAAAGAAAAAAAAGTTTGTGATTTCAAATTTTGGGTGTAATATCCAATTTCGGGAATCAGAAAAAATAAATTAACAAACCCAAAAGCCCAAGGAGAAAACCATGGCAAAAGAAAAATATATTAGAACCAAGCCACATGTCAATATTGGTACTATTGGTCACGTTGACCACGGTAAAACAACATTGACCGCTGCTATCGTTCACTATTATGGTGTCGGTGCAGATGCCCAGAAAGGTGTTGATCAGATTGATAACGCACCCGAAGAAAAGGCACGTGGTATAACAATTAACACCGCACACGTTGAATATGAAACTGCATCGCGTCACTATGCGCACGTTGATTGCCCGGGACACGCGGACTATGTTAAAAACATGATTACCGGTGCGGCCCAGATGGATGGTGCAATTTTGGTGGTTGCGGCGACTGATGGTCCAATGCCTCAGACACGCGAACACATTTTGTTGGCACGTCAGGTGGGTATTCCGAAAATCGTTGTTTATCTGAACAAATGTGATTTGGCAAACGATCCAGAATTGTTGGAATTGGTTGAAATGGAAATCCGTGAATTGTTGTCTGCAAACGACTTTGATGGTGAAAATGTGCCAATCATCCGTGGTTCTGCAATTTCTGCATTGGAAGAAAAGAATGACGGTTTCGGTAAAGAATCAATTGATGCATTGTTAAAGGCATGCGATGAATACATCCCAATGCCAGAACGTCCAATTGACAAACCGTTCTTGATGCCAATTGAAGATGTGTTCAGTATCACAGGTCGTGGAACCGTTGTGACAGGTCGTGTCGAAGCCGGTGTTATCAAAGTCGGTGATGAATGCGAGATTGTTGGTTTGAAACCAACCCAGAAAACAACAGTTACCGGTGTTGAAATGTTCCGCAAATTGTTGGATCAAGGTGAAGCCGGTGATAACGTTGGTTTGCTGTTGCGTGGTACCAAGAAAGAAGAAGTTGAACGTGGTCAGATTATCTGCAAACCGGGTTCTATTACCCCGCACACAGACTTTGAAGCCGAAGTCTATATCTTGACCAAAGAAGAAGGCGGTCGTCATACAGCATTCTTTAGCAACTATCGTCCTCAGTTCTTCTTTAGCACAACCGATGTGACCGGTACAATCACATTGCCGGCGGACAAGGAAATGGTTCTGCCAGGCGATAACGTTCGTATCACAGTTGCATTGATTGCACCTATTGCTATGGACGAAGGTCGTCGCTTTGCTATCCGTGAAGGCGGACGCACAGTTGGCGCAGGTGTTGTATCGAAGATTATCAAATAATAACAGAATTTGTTGGTCGTCCGCGGGAAACCGTTTGGACGGCCAACGAATGTAAAGAACAAGACAATAAAGGGAAACAAGCAAAATGGTACCAGCATCAAAAATTCGCATCAAATTGACGGCTTTTGACCACAGAATTTTGGTTGAATCGGTGGAGGAAATTGTCAAAACTGCAAAGCGCACCGGCGCAGATGTCGTTGGGCCTGTTCGCTTGCCGACATTGATTCAGAAATTTACAGTCAATCGTTCGCCGCACGTTGATAAAAAATCGCGTGAGCAATTTGAAATCCGCAATCATAAAGCGGTCGTTGATATTGTTAATCCAACCCCTCAGACAGTTGATGCACTGATGAAGTTGGATTTGGCATCGGGCGTTGATGTAAAAATTAAATTGTAAAATGGTTTGTTAGTGTTGGTTTATCGGGCGATATACTAACCTCTGACATAAAAAAAGGCAAAAAAATGAAACGTAGTGGATTGATTACAACAAAAATGGGAATGACACGTCTGTATGATGATGCGGGTGTGGCACATGCAGTGACGGTTTTATCTGTGGGTGACTGCACGGTTATTGGAAATCGGACAGCCGAAAAAAATGGATATGTTGCAAATGTTTTGGGAATTCGTGAAGCCAAAGCAAAACATATCGCAAAACCTCAGGCGGTTGCTGCAGAAAAAGCGGGTGTAAAACCGTATCGTAAAATTGTAGAATTTCGTGTTTCGGATGATTGTGTGATTCCGGTTGGAACGCCACTGATGGCATCTCATTTTGTTGCCGGTCAATTTGTCGATGTCCAGGCAACAAGTAAGGGAAAAGGATTCCAGGGCGCGATGAAACGTCATAACTTTGGTGGTAAAGAGGCCACACACGGTGTGTTAAAAGCGCATCGTTCATTGGGTGGTACAGGTATGCGTGAGTGGCCGGGTCGTGTTTTGCCAGGTAAAAAAATGTCCGGACAGATGGGAAATGAAACTGTGACGGTTCAGAATTTGAAGATTTTTGGCACAGATGAAGCCGAAAACTTGATTTTCGTAGAAGGTGCAGTTCCGGGTTGTAATGGCACATTTGTCCTGGTATCGGACGCAGTTAAGAAAGAACACAAAGATTTGCCGGTTCCGACATCTGTCAAAGAATCAGGTAATTCAGAGCAAACAGAAACCAAATCAGAATCTGTTGCAGAATAGGTTTTGAAAACGAAGGTGAAATAAAATGCAAGTAAATATTATAAATTTTGATGGCAAGACGGTCGGCAAGATTGATTTGCAGGATTCTATTTTTGGTTTGGATGCACGCGCAGATGTTCTGCATCGTGTCGTCACATGGCAACGTGCCAAGTCGCGCGCAGGTACACATGCGGTAAAGACCGTATCTGATGTCGCAGGCAGTGGTAAAAAGGCCTTTAAACAGAAGAAAACAGGAAACGCACGTCAAGGTGAACGTTATAATGTTCATATGCGTGGTGGTGGTGTGGTTCATGGACCGATTGTTCGCGACCACAGCATTGATTTACCGAAAAAGATTCGCAGTCTGGGGCTGAAGATGGCGATGTCGTCCAAGGTCAAAGATGGCAGTTTTGTTGTGATTGAATCTGAAAAACTGACAGCGGCCAAGACAGCGGCATTCGCAAAACAGTTGAAAAAGTTAGATATTAAATCTGCATTGTTTGTTGGTGGTGACACATTGGATGAAAACTTCAAAAAATCTGTTGCTAATATTAATAATGTAGATGCATTGCCAACAATTGGTCTGAATGTTTTGGATATTCTGAAACACGATAAATTGGTTTTGACTGCTGATGCAGTTAAGGCAATAGAGGCTCGTTTGGGTGCGTAAATAACAATCGGTTCGGATTGCAAATGACAAAAAGGTTATAACGATGGCAGAAAAGAAAGTAAAAACAGAACAAAAACCAGCAGTGACAGCCGGTGTTTACGACATCTTGCGTCGCCCGATTGTTTCTGAAAAGGCGGTAAAGTTGTCCGAAGCGGGCTTGGTTGCGTTCGAAGTTGATGCACGCGCAACAAAACAAGATGTTGCACGCGCGGTTCAGGCGATATATAATGTCAAACCGACCAAGGTTAACATTGTTGTTGTCAAGGGTAAAGTGAAACAGTTCCGTGGTCGTGGTACCGGAACCCAACGCACAGTTAAAAAGGCATATGTTGCGTTGCCGGCAGATGCGAAACTGGAAATATAATAACGGCTTTGGCAGATAATCCAGAAAATGGACGTTAATGTCAAAGTGAACAAAAGGTAAAAGAAATGGCATTGAAAAGTTATAAACCAACAACCGCCGGAACACGTGGTTTGGTTTTGATTGATCACAGCGAACTGCATCGTGGCGCACCGGAAAAGGCGTTAACGGTCGGTTTAAAATCAAAAGGTGGTCGTAATAATTTTGGACATGTGACGGTCCCACACCAAGGTGGAGGTCACAAACGCAAATATCGTTTAATTGACTTTAAACGCAAGAAATTTGATGTCCCGGCGACGGTCGTTCGTTTAGAATATGACCCAAATCGTACAGCGTTCATTGCGTTGATTGAATACAAAGATGGTATGCGTTCATATATCTTGGCACCGCGTGATTTAAAGGTGGGCGATATCGTTGTATCGGGTTTGCGTCAGGATATTAAACCGGGTAATGCGATGCCATTAAAAAATATGCCGATTGGTACAATTGTTCACAATGTTGAACTGAAACCGGGTGCCGGTGGGCAGTTGGCACGCAGTGCAGGTTGTTATGCCCAATTGATGGGTAAAGATGGTGTTTATGCCCAGATTAAGATGAACAGTGGCGAGTTGCGCAAAGTTCATTCTGATTGTTTGGCAACGGTTGGTGCGGTTTCTAACCAAGACCAACGCAATGTCAATTTGGGCAAGGCGGGTCGTGCGCGTTGGTTGGGAATTCGCCCATCAACACGTGGTATGGCCCAGAACCCAGTTGATCACCCAATGGGTGGTGGTAATGGTCATTCCAAGGGACATGAACCGGTGTCACGCACAGGTATCCCGGCGAAGGGCTATCGTACCCGCAGAAATAAACGCACAGCCAAGATGATTATTCGTAGCAGACATTTGGCAAAGAAAAAATAAAATAGGCTAGAGGAGTTATAAATGTCTCGTTCTGTTTGGAAAGGTCCGTATGTTCATCCGTCAATCTTGAAAAAGGTTGCGGTTGCAAATGAAAAAAATGACCACAAACCAATTAAAACTTGGTCAAGGGGCAGCACAATTGTTCCGCCAATGGTTGGTTTGACATTTGAAGTGCACAATGGAAACAAATTTATTCCGGTGTCAATTGTTGAAGATATGGTTGGACATAAACTGGGTGAATTTGCGCCGACGCGTACATTCAAAGGACACGCTGCGAATAAAAAGGCCGCGGCCGCAGGTAAATAATAAAATAAAAGGTGCTGATTATGGCAAGATATGGAATAAAAGATAATCAAGTTCGTGCGTTTAACAAAATGATACGCATCAGCCACCAGAAATTAAACCTGGTCTGTGACATGATTCGCGGTTTGCCGGTGGATCGTGCCGTTGATGTGTTAAAGTTTTCAAAAAAACGTATTGCCGGGGAAGTTTTAAAAACTTTGTTGTCGGCGGTTGCTAATGCGGAACACAACAAAAACTTGGCGGTTGATACATTGTTCGTCAAGGAAGTTTGGTGTGGTAAAGCGTTAACAATGAAACGAATCATGCCGGGACCACGTGGCAGTGCGCGTCCGATTTTGAAACCGTTTTCAAATCTGACAATTGTTTTGGAATCAGGTGTCGCACCTAAAAAGGAAACGGCAAAAAAAGAAACAGCAAAAAAATAAAAGAACAATGCAATTGTGGTATGGGATAATCCCGGAATAAAACCAAACGGTTTCAAGAACACAATCGCATAAAAAAAGGGAAAAAAATGGGACAGAAAGTATCGCCAATTGCACAGCGCTTGTCTATTAACAAAGTTCCAGATTCTCGCTGGATTGTTGACAAGAAGCACTATGCAGAATGTTTGGCAGAAGATAATACGATTCGTAAATTTATTGAAAAGAAACTTAGAAAGGCCGGCGTTGCAAAAATTGTTATTGACCGTATTGCAAAAAAAGTTGTTATCACGGTTCATACATCGCGTCCGGGTATGATTATCGGTAAGAACGGTGCAGATATTGAAGCACTGCGTAACGAAATCAAAAAATTGGTCAAAAATGATCAGGTTGTTGTGAATATCTATGAAGTTCGTCGTCCTGATTTGAATGCTCAATTGGTTGCCCAGGGTATCGCGCAACAAATAGAAGGTCGTGTTTCGTATAAACGTGCAATGAAAAAAGCGATTCAAAATGCCCAGAAAGCCGGTGCCCAGGGTGTCAAGGTTATGTGCAGCGGTCGTTTGAATGGGGCGGAAATTGCGCGTAGCGAACAAATTCGCGAAGGTCGTATCCCATTGCATACACTGCGTGCCGATATTGATTATGCAGCGGTTCAGGCAAAGACAACATACGGTGTGGTCGGCGTAAAAGTTTGGATTTACACTGGGGATGTTGTTAACAAAGAAAAATTGGCATCGGAAATGGCACGTCCAACCGAATATGCCGGGACTAGTGACAGAAGAACAAAATAATCTTAAAATAAAGTTGAGGTTAGTATCATGTTAATGCCAAATAAGACAAAATTTCGCAAACAGCACAAAGGTCGTATTCACGGCGTTGCCAAAGGTGGCAGTGAATTGGCGTTCGGTTCTTTCGGTCTGAAAGCAATGTCGCCTGAACGTATCACCGCGCGCCAGATAGAAGCGGCACGTCGTGCAATCACCCGTCGGATGAGACGTATGGGTAAATTATGGATTCGTGTTTTTCCGGATGTTCCGGTCACAACTAAACCTGCCCAGGTTCGTATGGGTAAAGGTAAAGGTGCCGTTGAATACTGGATTTGCCGTGTAAAGCCGGGGCGCATTATCTTTGAATTGGATGGTGTTAAACCCGATGTCGCCATGGAAGCGTTTGCCCTGGCGGCGGCCAAGTTGCCGGTTAAAACCAAAGTGGTTGAACGCAAAGTTAACTAAAAATAATTGGATTATAAAAGGTGACCGATATGGCAGAAAAAAAGACAGAATCTTTAAAGAAAGAAGAATTGGAAAGCAAATTGGTTGATTTGAAAAAAGAACAAATGAACCAGCGCTTTCAGCACGCGGCGGGTCAATTGCCAAAAACACATGTTTTGCGTAAAACGCGTCGTGAAATTGCACGTGTGAAGACTAAGTTGAACGCGGCAAAATAAAAATACCGATTTTGGTTGCGATTTCCAAAAAATTGGGTATCATATACCAGGTTGGGCAAATATAAACAAGAAAAAGTATATAAGGGAATAAGGTTATGCCAAGACGTATACTGCAAGGAACGGTAAGAAGTACGGCAAATGATAAAACGGTTGTTGTAGAAGTTGAACGCCGCTTTCGTCATCCGCTGTATGGAAAATTCGTAAAGCAGAATAAAAAGTATAAGGCGCACGATGAGGAAAACAAATATAAAGTTGGTGACATCGTTGCGATAGAGGAACATCGTCCGATATCCAAAACAAAATCTTGGGTTGTCAAGGGATTGGTTGGGGTGTCAAAAGATAACGATGTTGAAATAACAGAGTAAACAAATCAACCCAGGAATCTTTGAGGGTGCATGCGTCTTTGTGACATGTGTACCAGTCGGGTTCCATAACAAAGCATTGGGGAATCGCCCCAATCGCAGGACGAGGATAAGGTTATGATTCAAAATGAAACAGTTATGACGGTTGCAGATAATTCTGGTGCGCGTAAAGCAATGTGCATCAAGGTTTTAGGTGGTTCACACCGCCGCTATGCCACCGTTGGTGATAAGATTGTTGTTGCCATCAAAGAGGCGATTCCGCGCGGTAAAGTTCAAAAAGGAACAGTTCAGCGCGCGATTATCGTTCGGACAAAATTTCCAATCAAACGTCCGGATGGTTCAATCATTCGCTTTGACGACAACGCAGTTGTGTTAATAAACAAGAACAACTTTGAACCGATTGGAACGCGTATCTTTGGGCCAATTGCCCGTGAGGTTCGTCGTAAATATGATGTTCAAAAGATTGTGTCTTTGGCACCGGAAGTGTTATAAAAGAGGTCGTAAAATGAAAATCAAAAAAGGCGATGAAGTAGTAGTTATTTCGGGAAAATACAAAGGCGTCAAAGGCGAAGTTCTGGAGGCGCGTCCGACAGAATCCCGCGTGGTTGTTGCCGGCGTGAACCGTCATAAATGGCATATAAAACCGACCCAGAACGAAGCAGGTCATATCGTTGATCGCGAAGCACCAATTCATGTGTCTAATGTTGCGCTGGTTGATCCAAAAACCAAAAAGCCGACACGCGTTGGATACAAAATGGAAAAGGGTAAAAAGGTTCGTGTTGCCAGAAAATCGGGAACAGAATTATAATTAAAACATCCCGCTGGTACGGGAAAAAGTTAAGGACAAAAAAATGCAAAGCAGATTGCGTGAAATTTATGAAAAAGAAATTGTACCTGAATTGGTCAAAGAATTCGGATACAAAAATATGTTGGCGGTTCCGAAACTGTCCAAGATTGTTTTGAATATGGGTGTCGGCGAAGCCGTTTCTGATAAAAAGAAATTGGATGCGGCGGTGGCGGACTTGACGGCAATTGCCGCCCAGAAGCCGGTCGTTACACATGCAAAAAAGTCTATTGCGACATATCGTTTGCGTGAAGGTCAGGCGATTGGGACCAAGGTGACATTGCGTGGTAAACGTATGTACGATTTCTTGGATAAACTGATTACGGTTGCGTTGCCACGTGTTAAAGATTTTCGTGGTTTGTCAAAATCAAAGTTTGATGGTCGTGGAAATTATGCGTTTGGTATCAAGGAACATTTGATATTCCCAGAAATTTCCATTGATAAAATTGATTCTATTCGTGGTATGGATATTGTGATTGCTACGACCGCGAAGACAGATGATGAAGCGCGCGCATTGCTGACTAAAATCGGCCTGCCGTTGGTGTTGAAATAATAAAAGGGAAAAAAGATGGCTAAATTAGCGTTGATAAACAAACAAGAAAGACGTAAAAAATTGGTTGCCAAGTATGCAAAAAAGCGTGCGGCAATCAAGGAAAAGATGTCTGTGAACGCGACACCCGAAGAACGCAAGGAAGCGATGCTGAAACTGGCAAAGTTGCCGCGCAATTCAAATCCAACGCGTTTGCATAATCGTTGCTCGGTGACAGGACGCGCACGCGGCTATTCGCGTATGTTCGGCCTTTGCCGCCAGCAGGTAAGAACTCAAGCGTCCGAAGGTAAATTGCCGGGCGTTCGCAAGTCAAGTTGGTAAAGTAGAACAATATGCCGTCTGTGGACAATGCAGCCGGTTAGAACAGGAGTAAAAGATGTCATTATCACACCCAATCGGAGATATGGTGACCCGTATTCGTAATGGTCAAAACGCGGGTAAAGAATTTATCACCGTCCCAAACAGCAAACTGCGTGCCGCGGTTTTGGCTGTATTAAAGGAAGAAGGTTTTATTGAAGATTTTCGCAAAGAAGAAATTGATGAACATCGCAGTAATTTAATCGTCACATTGAAGTATGTTGGCGGAAATGGCGCGATTCAAGAAATTTCGGTTGTTTCCAAACCTGGACGCCGTGTGTATTCGGGGTCTGCCAAGATGCCACGGGTTTTGAATGGTTTGGGTGTCGCGATTGTGTCAACCCCACACGGTGTTATGACAGATCACAAGGCGCGCCTGATGAATGTCGGCGGTGAAGTGTTGTGCAAGGTTATATAATAAAAATAAGGATGTAGTTATGTCAAGGGCAGGAAAATATCCAGTTAAATTAAGTGATGGTGTGGTTGCATCCGTCGCAGAAGGCAAGTTAGTCGTCAAAGGACCAAAGGGTGAATTGACGGTGCCATTGTCTACAAAAAATGCTCACTTGGTAAATATCAAGGTTGAAGATGGTCATGTTTCGGTCGAACCAAAAGATGCAGAGGATAAAGATTCACGTGCAATGTGGGGAACCATGACACGCAACATTAAAAATGCGGTTGAAGGTGTGACCAAGGGCTTTTCTAAGGCGATGTATATGAAAGGTGTTGGTTATAAGGCATCGGTCAGTGGAAAGAAATTTACTTTGGTTGTTGGTTTTTCACATGATGTTGTTATGGAAATTCCGGATGGTTTGACCGTGACAATGGGCGAAACCCCAACAGAATTTACCATCAGTGGCAATGATAAATGTGCGGTTGGTCTGTTTGCAGATAAAATTCACAAGATTCGCAAAATGGATCCGTACAAAGCCAAAGGTATTTTCTATAAGGGCGAAAAGATTCGTCGCAAAGAAGGTAAAAAGAAATAATGTTTAAATTCCCGCTGTTACGGGAATGATAAAAAAGGAAAAAAAATGTTGAAACATTTATCTACAGAAGAAAGACGCAAGTTGGTGACACGTGTTGCGTTAAAAAAGAAAAATCCAGGCAAAATCCGTCTGTCGGTTTTTCGTAGTGGTCGTCATATTGAAATCCAGGCTATCGATGATGTGAAGGGTTGCACACTGTGCGCGGCATCATCAAAGGAAAAGGGTTTCAAGGGTCATGGATGGAATATCGAGGGTGCAGAATTGGTTGGCAAAGCATTTGCGGAACGCGCAGTAAAAGCGAAAATCGCAGATAACTGCTACTTTGATCGTGGCGCATATCGCTATCATGGTCGGGTCAAAGCACTGTGCGAAGCGATTCGCGCCGGTGGCGTCAGAATATAAAACAACATTGTTAAAATATACGGAGTATATAAATGGCACGTTTTGATGATAAAAAATTACAGACAGATAATTTGGTAGATAAATTGGTTTCTGTCAATCGCGTTTCCAAAACTGTGAAGGGCGGTAAAAATATGTCGTTCTCGGCACTGGTTGTCGTTGGCGACAAAGCCGGCAAGGTCGGATTTGGAAAAGGTAAAGCACTGGAAGTTCAATCGGCGGTTCAAAAAGCAACCAAGGCCGCCAAAGCGAAAATGATTCGCGTTCCGTTGAAAGAAGGTCGTACATTGCATCACGATATTGCGGTTAAATATGGTGCAAGTAAATTGGTTTTGCGCAGTGCGGTTCCTGGTACTGGTATCATTGCCGGTGGTGCATTGCGTGCGGTGTTTGATTGTCTGGGGGTGCAAGATGTTGTTGTGAAATCCCAGGGCGCAAACAATCCAAACAATATGATTCGTGCGGTGTTCTTGGCATTTTCAAAAATGAATTCGCCGAAAACTGTGGCGGCGCGTCGTGGGAAAACAGTTGCAGAAATTGTCGCCGGCCGTGATGGCAAAAAGGTTGCCGACGAAGTTGCAGCGGAAGACAAATAATAAAAGGTGATTGTTATGGCAAAAAAAATAATTGTAAAACAAATCAAAAGTGTTATCGGTCGTCCGGAATCACAACGCAAAATTTTGGCGACATTGGGTTTGGGTCGTATTGGTAAATCGCGTGAACTTGATGACAGTGCATCAATTCGTGGTATGATTGCCAAGGTTGCCCATTTGGTAAGTGTCGTTGAAGAATAAATTTATTTAAACCGAGTATGCGGATACTTGTCCGCATGCGCAAACGAACTATATAGTTCATAGGAGTAAAAGAAATGAAATTAAATGCATTGATGGATAATAAAGGCGCGCGCAGCAATATTAAACGCGTTGGTCGTGGTATGGCATCGGGTTATGGTAAAACCGCCGGTCGTGGAACCAAAGGACAAAAGGCACGTGCCGGTTCTCGCAAACAAGCGACTTTCCAGGGTGGTCAAATGCCGATTCTGCGTCGTTTTCCAAAGTTTGGTTTTACAAATCCGTTTGCAAAAAATTATGTGACAATCAACCTGGGCGATATTGAAAAGTTTATTGCATCGGGTAAGATTGACGCAAAAAAAGAAATCTCGTTGGATTCGTTATTGGCGGCAAAAATCTTAAATCGTCGTATGTCGGGATTGAAAGTGTTGGCCAAGGGCGAAATCAAAACAGCGGTGAATATTGTTGCAGATAAATGGTCGGCGGCGGCCGAAAAAGCGATTGTCGCGGCCGGTGGTACAATCAAAAATAAATAATCGGGATTTAAAAAGAGAGAACGACGCATGAAATTCATATCAAAATATTTTGGTAAACTTTCGGATTTACAGAAACGTATTTTGTTTACGTTAGGTGCGTTGGTTGTTTATCGTATTGGTTCGTTTATACCATTGCCGGGTGTGAACGCATCGGCGGTTTTGCACCTGTTCCAGGGTGAAGGCAGTGGTATGATGGGCATGTTTGATATGTTTACCGGTGGATCGCTATCGCGTATGTCGGTGTTGGCATTAAACATTTTTCCGTACATTTCGGCATCCATCGTGTTGCAGTTGTTGACCGCAACAAGTAAGTCATTAAATGATTTGCGCAAAGAAGGCGAATCTGGTCGTATCAAAATCAACCAATATACGCGTTACTTGGCGGTTTTGCTGGCGGTTGTCCAGGGATGGGCGGTGGTGCGCGGATTAGAAATGATGGCACCGGTTAACGGTTTACGGGCGGTTGTAAATCCGGGATTTTCGTTTGAACTGTCGGCGATTATTGCGCTGGTTGGTGGAACGGTCTTTGTTATGTGGTTGGCGGAACAGATTACGGCGCGCGGTATCGGTCAGGGTGCATCGTTGCTGATTTTTGCCGGTATTATTGCCCAGGTTCCCGAAGGTATCGCGAAAGTTGTGTCGCTGGGGTCGGTTGGTCAGATGTCACCAGCGATGATTATGTTGGTTATTGCATTTGTAATTGGTATTGTGGCACTGATTGCGTTCTTTGAATTGGCGCAGCGTCGGATTCAAATCTTGTACCCGCGCCAGGTTATGGCAAATGGAGTGATGAATACGAATGCGTCATATTTGCCAATAAAGGTAAATATGTCGGGTGTTATGGGACCGGTTTTCGCATCGTCTATTATGATGTTGCCTGCGTTTATCCAGCGGTTTGCCCAGAGTGAAAATCTGGTGGTGCAGAGTATTATGGGATTCTTTACATATGGAACATGGTCATATATTATCCTTTACACGATTTTGATTGCGTTCTTTGCGTATTTCCAGACCGCGGTTGTGTTCAATTCCGAAGAAACCAGTAATAATTTGCGTAATGCCGGTGGATATATCCCAGGTGTGCGTCCGGGCGAACAAACAATGACATTCTTGGATTCGTTGGTGTCCAAGGTGACGGCAATCGGTGTGTTATACCTGATTGTGGTTTGTGTGTTGCCAATTATATTGAATACTCATTTTGGTATGCCACTGATGATTGGTGGAACCAGTGTGTTAATCGTTGCAGGTGTTGTTTTGGATACCATGAACCAGGTTCAATCCTATCTGGTGGCAAAGCAATATCATGGCGTTATGGGCGCCACTGCAAGGAAAGGGCGTTTCCGTAATTAGTTTGGTTGCGCGAAACAGAATTTGACTTTTGCGATAATTTATATAAAATTATTCGGCAAAGTTAATAGTTTGAACGGCGAATAAGCGCCGGAAAAACAGGGCGGGGCAAAATTGTCCCAGAGATAAAAATAAAAAGGAAAAAGAAAAATGGCACGTATAGCAGGTGTAAATATTCCGACAGAAAAACGTATTGAGGCCGCACTGCAATATATTCATGGCATCGGTCCAACCCGGGCTGCAAAAATCTGTAAAGATTTGAAATTGAAAGATGGTCTGCGCGCGAAAGATCTGACGGACGAAGAAGTTGTTAAAATTTCTAACTATATCGAACAGAATTTCAAGGTAGAAGGTGATGTTCGCCGCGAAGTTGCGATGAATATTAAACGGTTGCAGGATTTAAAAACATATCGCGGTATTCGTCATCGTAATCGTCTGCCGGTTCGCGGTCAACGCACCCAGACAAATGCACGTACCCGCAAAGGTAAACGCATCGTTGTCGCCGGTTCTGCGGTCAAGGGTAAATAATCCCATTGGGTAGAGATTAACACGATAGTTAATTGAAGACATCTAATAAAAGGAAAAACAAAAAATGGCAATAAATAAAAAGAAAGTTGTAAAAAAAGTATCGCATGGCATTGCGCATGTCGTTGCGACAAACAATAATACTCGTATCACAATTACCGACCAGTCGGGTGCGGTTTTGACATGGGCAACCGCGGGCGCAAATAATTTCAAGGGTGCAAAAAAATCTACACCATATGCTGCGACGGTTGTTGCCGATGCGGTTGGCAAAAAAGTTGCCGAAATGGGTATGAAAACGGTTGATGTTTTGATGCGTGGTATCGGTCAGGGTCGTGAATCGGCGGTTCGTGGTTTGGCAAACGCCGGGTTGGTTGTCCAGAGTATTACCGACACAACGCGTATTCCGCACAATGGATGCAGACCTAAGAAGGTTCGTCGCGTGTAATTTTAAAAATCCGCCAATTGGCGGATTTTTTTAATGTTTTTGCAATAGTTTTTGATTAATTTGTTTTTTTTATTTTTCAAATTATGGTATAATGCAAAAAACCGATAGTAATAATGGAAATATATGGATAGAACGCATGTATTATATACCAGAATAAGATTAACTATGGTGCAGGGATAATATAACCGATTTTATACTAATAGTAAGTAATTGTTTGTGGTTTTTGGATATTTCCCCGTTGTTGATGTGGGTGAGTAAAAAATCATAAATATATCTTGACAACGGGTTTTTGCGTCCTATAATTCTTGACGAATAACCAAAAGGGTCAAATATGAAAAAAACAATTTTAGCATCTGTAATTGCTGGATTGGTTGCGTTTGGTGCAAATGCATCGGATGGCGGTCTGTACCAGGAAACAGAAACATACACAAACCGTGTTCGTTATAACACAACGGTTGCGTATGCGGAACCACGCACAGAATATGTTGCAACATGCAATTCATGTGCCCAGCCGGTTCGTGTTAAAACACACACCGAAGTGATTGATCATTACCAGGTCTATCGTCCGGTCACCGTTTATGAACCAGCCGGTACATATTCAGAACGTCGTGTTGTTCGTAATAACACATGTAATCGCTGCAATTATTAATTTAGTTGTTAGTTAATGGTTAGTGTGCGGGGTATTTGCCCCGCATTTTTTTATATTAAATAATAATAAAACACTCTATTTTTTTCTTTTAAACATATTCTTTTTATGATACAATAGAATATCAGAAGAGAGATGAAAGTTTCATTGCGTTTCTTGTGTGGTGTGGTGTGCGCTGTGTTTATTACGCCGGCGGTGGCGAATGTTGCAACAACGGCAGGTTCAAATCTGACCGCGTATAATGGCACCGGTGCGATGAATAATAACCAGTGGAATTCCATGATGAATATGCGTGGCAACATGCCGTCATCAACGACGGCGGCGGCGAATTTTGGAAACTGTAACGCGGTGATTCTGCGGTGTGCAACACCAAAGTGTTCATCTGGTTCGTGCAGCGATATGGCGGTCGCCCGCCCAATTGTTGCCGGCTGTGTAAATTCAAATAATGCGTGCAAACAATATGGAAATGATTTAATTGAATATATATCGGCGCAAATTGTTGCACAGTCAAATGCCAAGATAATAGAACAAGAAAACGCAATCGCAATGGCCCAGGCCCAAGCAACCGCCCAGGCAAATGCCACCGCGGCGGCGCAGAGTAATGCCCAGATACAGCAGATGCAATCGCAAATGGCGCAAATGCAATCGCAGATGGCGGAATCTATGGCGGCGATGCAGGAACAAATGCGCGCCCAATCGGAAACCCAGAATGCCCAGATTCAAAACGCATTGGCGGAACAGCGTAGTGCCGCCGCGGCGACGACCACCGCAACGAGTTCAACCGGTGATACGGGTGCGGTGATTGCGGGACTAGAGGGGCTGTCGGTTGCCGAACAGTTGGCGGCGAAAAATGGAATCAGTGCCGATATTTTGGTGCGTGAACAAATGGGCGGTCAGATTGAAACCGCGGTTGAAGATGCGATGGTACAGATGAAAAAATTAAAAACAACATTGGACAATATCCTTGAATACGCCGGGTGTGATGCATCGGCAAACAGTTGTACCGGCCCGCGGCGTGTTAAAAAGTTTAAAGATTTGGCAAATGAATTTTTTGACCCGTACGAAGAAGTTATTGACAATATGTACGAAGCGCTGATGCTGGCGATGACGGTTGGTATCGATGTCAGTGATGTTATAATGTTGCTGTCGGATTCGTGTAATATGTGGGGAAAGTATATTTGCGACCGGTGCAGCAGGGAAGAAACAAACAAAACCGAAGGCGATTGTGTTTGCTATGGTGACGACAGTTCAAATTGTTATCGACGTGTTGTGACCGGCGAAGATGGTACGGTCGCAAAGCGGCAACCGCATTGTCGCTTGGTTGGAACACTGAATGAAAAAAGCACGATATACCGTGAATGGATTGATGCAAATTCGGGTCTGACGGGGTCAACCCAGGTTGCGTGTGCATCGGATGTGATTGCGTTCCGCGGGCGCAATAAACAGGCCAAGGTTGATATTGAAACGCTGCGTGACTTGGTGAATCAAGATTCGTATGTGACGTGTCGTAATAATACATCAAATGCGGTTGGTGGTGATTTGAATTGTGGTGTCCAATATTGTGCGGTGGAACCATTATCAAACCGCTATAAACAACTGGAAACCGCGGCGAATACCAAGAAGTTGCCATCCGATTGTAAAAAGTGGCGTTTTGACAGTGAAATCCGAATGATAAATTCGGATGGTGGCGCAACCATCAGCGAAGGCGAGGGGTATAGCAGGGCTAATAGTGTTGATTTGGAAATAGGATGGGCGAGTTGTGCGGCATATACAGTTTCTTATTTATGCGATGGGGATGATTTCTGTGAATGGAAAAACGGTTCTTGTCAGCCAGCCAAGAAAAGAAAGCAGAATAATTCAATTTGTACTCAATATACAACGAATAAATCTTGCACGGATAATGGTTGTTATTGGTTTTTGAATTATTGTACGGATATGCCTTCTGGTAATGGTTCTAACTCTCATATTACAAGTGCTGCGCCAGCGCCGGCGCTTACAGGTTCAGGTTGCTCTGTTTATAAAATGCCGTCTGTATGTAATGATCATTATGAAGATGAAGGATGTATGTGGAGTGGAGATGGTGTCTCGGGGACTTGTAGGAATTTATAATGCAAATGAAAATGAAAATTTTTAATGTTATTTTTGCACTGACTATGTTGGTGATGCCGGCGCGTGGCGATGATATGTCGGCATGTGATGGCTATGAATACTTTTCGCCGGCGTTTGCACTGTGCAGCGTGCATGCATATAATGTCGGCGACATGACAAATCCGATATCTGCCAATCGCACCGCCGAAATGAACGATATTATTGCATTGAAATCAACTGTTATCGCACAACAGTTAAAAGAGCAATATGATATATTGAATACTATGATTAAACGATTCAAGACACAGTTAGAAAAGGCCGTCTTAACCAGTAAAATAGAGGTACTTACCGGCAACAATTCATCGTCAAATGGTGGTGGTTATTCGTCGGGTTCGGCGGTAAATAACAACGGATTGGCAAATGCAGAAAATTGTTATGATGTTATGGATCAGGCGAATGTTTATGATTGTTTTGCGCGGAATCTGGCAAAAATTGCGGCGGCAGCGGACAGTGATACCACTAATGCAAGAAAACAATTGAAAAACGATATGGGAATAATGAGCACATATACTATCGATACCGGTGCAACAGAATGTAAGAATATAGATAATAAAAATAATATTAAAAAGTGTGTGCAATATTTGCAGGTTAAGGTCAGAATGGCAAAGAGTGACTACGATTTGAAATATCGGCAAAGCAGGTATCCGTATTAAATTTTTCACCGTAATTATTATTTCCGTCCCCTTCACATCGTAAAGGGGACCGCACTATTACACTTGACTTTTGTAAAAAATAGTAATAAAATTCGCGGGCGCGTGGGCAGAAACTGTGCGCAGCCGATTGGCGAAAATGATAAACTAAGCTAAAAGGAAAACATAATGATTGAAAAAAATTGGATGACTTTAATCAAGCCAAAAAAGTTAAATATTATCCCGGATGAACATAATCCAAATATGGCGACACTGGTTGCGGAACCACTGGAAAAAGGTTTCGGTTTAACACTGGGGACGGCGTTGCGTCGTGTGCTGTTGTCGTCGTTGCAGGGCTGTGCACCACTGTATGTGAAAATCGATGGGGTTCAGCACGAATTTTCCAGCATCCAGGGTATTCACGAAGATGTCGCAGATATTTTATTGAATTTGAAAGGTGTTTATTTCAAGGCAAATTCCGAAGGGCAACACAAAGTCACATTGCGTGCGACGGGTCCTGCGGTTGTCAAAGCTGGTATGATTGAATGCACATCGGCAATTGAAATTATGAATCCAGATGCCGAGATTTGCAATTTGGATAAGGGTGCAACATTGGATATGGAAATCACGTTGGGGACCGGTCGCGGATATGTTCCGGCAACCGCACATGCCGATGGTTTGCCGTTGGGTGTGATTCCGGTTGATTCAATATTCTCGCCGATTCTGAATGTGGCAAGCAATGTTTCGGAAACCCGTGTAGGCCAGTCAACTGATTTTGATAAACTGGAATTGACCGTCAAAACAAACGGCAGTGTCACACCCGAAGATGCAATTGCGTTTGCGGCGCGTATTTTGACCGACCAATTGACCGTATTTATCAACTTTGAAGACCCGGCACAAATCAATGCACCGACCGAGGAAGAAACCGCCAAGGATGCATTGCAATTTGATCCGAAATTGTTGAAGCGGGTTGATGAACTGGAATTGTCGGTTCGTGCAAATAACTGTCTGAAAAACGACAAAATCAATTGGCTTGGCGAACTGGTGCAAAAGACCGAGGCCGATATGTTAAAGACCCCGAACTTTGGACGCAAATCGTTGAATGAAATCAAGATTCAACTCGAGGCGATGGGGCTGGGCCTGGGGATGGAGGTTCCAGGTTGGCCACCAGAAAATATTGCCGAATTGGCGAAAAAATACGAAGACCCCTATAAATAAAGCAATTTATATGGGTTCTTGTCGCGATTGTCGGTTCTTATGTAGGTTTACTACACTGCGAACCGTCAACCGCATCCAAATAACCTCATCTAAATTGTTTTCTTAACAGTGGCAGTTTATATGAGAAAAACGCGTGTTGCTGGAATGAAAATTTTGGGGCACGAAATTTGGTGGAATCCCGCCCCCAAATGGGGCAGGGCAGAAAAAATAAAGGAGTAATCGATGAGACACCAAAAAGCAGGTCGCACTTTTAATCGCGATACAAATGCACGCAAAGCCTTGTTTATCGGGCTGGCGAAAAACTTGATTGAAAAAGAACAAATTAAAACAACCTTGCCAAAGGCCAAAGATTTGCGCAGTGTCGTAGAAAAATTGGTTACCCGTGCAAAGGTTGATACCGTTGCAAATCGTCGTTTGATTGCATCTGAATTGGGCAATGCGTCTGATGCGGTGGTTAAAAAATTGTTTACGGTTTTGGGACCGCGCTATGCAAAGCGCCCAGGCGGATATACACGCGTGTTAAAGGCCGGATTCCGCTATGGCGATGCGGCACCGATGGCGATTATTGAATTTATTGATCGCGATGTTAACGCGAAAAAGTCGGTAAAACCAACGGTTGCGGCGGCAGATGCCAAAGAAGCAGTTGTCACAGATTCAGAGGCAAAATCCGAAGCCAAAGCAGAAAAAGCGCCAAAGGCCACAAAACCGGCGACAAAAAAGGTTGCGGCAAAAGAACCGGCAGCAAAAAAACCAACTGCGGCGAAAAAGGCGGTTGCGGTTAAACGTCGTGCCACAGGGAAATAATTTTTTGTGGTTAGTAAAAACGGTTGCGATTGCAACCGTTTTTTTATATTTTTTCTCTTTTGTATTGAATGTTTTTATGATAAAATTGAAAAGATAATAGGGGGGGAACCTTGAAAAATATATTACTGATTTCGGCGATAATTTTAAGTGGATTTAATGCATATGGTGCGGTACCAACGGCGCGTAGTTCGGCATCGGTATCCAATGCGCGAACCGCAACAGGCCGCAGTGCTACATCAAATAATACGGTATCACAAACTGCGACGCGTTCTGCGGTGGCAAGTCGCAGCGCGCCGACATCAACACCATCGTCAACCGTTCGTGGGCGCAGTGCGGTTGCCCCGGCATCGGCAACGCGTGCCGCAAAACAGAGCGTAATCAGTACCGGAACCAAGGTTGCCGCCGCGGCACAAAATACCGCCGTTGACCAAGTTTGCTGGGAAAAATTTAGTGGCTGTATGGATTCATTCTGTATGTTAGACAATGCCAATGGTGGACGCTGTATATGCAGTGATAAAAACGCAGAATATGATGCGATTTTGGCGGAAATTCAGGCGTTGGATGAACAGAGTTATCAGATGGCGACCGTTGGTGTGGAACGCATAGAAATGGGCGATGATGCCGATGCGGTTATGAAGCGCACCCAAGAAATTACAAAAAGTATTGAAAAAGATGCGGAAAAAGCAAAATCTAAACGGCAATCGTTGGATTTGTCGGCATGGAACATAAATGCGGTTGACTTTGATGCCGATGTTGAAGATATGTTTTCAATTACATCTGATGGAATTTCAATAGAGGGAAAAACCGGAGACGCGTTGTATCGTGTGTCGGCGAAACTCTGTAATGCCCAGGTTCCCGAATGCGCATCTCAGGCCAAGATGATGGAACTGATGTATCAACAACGTGTACGTTCCGATTGTACCGCCTATGAAAACAGCCTGCGCCAGAGCCGCACGCAAAGTGCCCAGAAACTGGCGGCGGCCCAGGGTGCCATGCGCGAGGCTGCATTAGAACAATATCGCAATGCGAACAAGTATGATTTGGGTCAATGCACCGTGCAATTTAAACAGTGTATGCAAACAACCGGTGGTTGTGGCGAAGATTTTACCGGTTGTGTCGAATGGTCTGTGCGTGAAGGTTTGGTGAATAATAAATCTGGCAACGGGAAAACCATAAAAGGCACATTTTCGAATATCGAATTGTCGGGGCCGACATATGATGTGTTGCTGGGGAAAAAAGAATTGTGTATGGGTGTTACGCAACAATGCGTGAATGTGCGCGACCAGGTTTGGGATACTTTCCTGCGCGAGGTTGCGCCCCAGGTCAAATCGGCGGAGTTGATTGTTGAATCAAATATGCGGACATCGTGTATTGCAAACATATCGTCATGTTTCCAGAAAGCATGCCGGGATAATACGGACCCGAACGACCCCGATGGTTCGTATGATATGTGTTTGACACGTCCAGAAACATTGCGATCAGCATGCAAGGTTGAAATAGATCCGTGTGAAGGCGGTATTCCAAATATTATGGACTATGTCCGTGCGCGTTTGGCATCTATGCGTGTAGATTCATGTACGCGTGAGTTCAAAGAATGTTTAACATCCGAAGACCGTTGTGGCAAAGACTATACCCAGTGTATAGGGTTGGATACGGACACGATTGTTAAAATGTGTCCAGACGACAAACTGCCGGGGTGTTATTATGAGTATAAAAATGACAAAAAGTCAGTGCAAGATACTTTGGCAGAAATAGCCACAGGTATATTCTTGAACATAGATAATAATATGTTAACCGCGTGCCAGCGCGCCGCCGATGCCGCAATGATACGCGTCTGCGGCAGTACCGAAAACTGTGATGACATAGTCGTAGATAACGGCGCCGGTACAAGAAGTTTCAAGTACGAGATTTGCAAAAATACCGTAGGTACTGATGGCACTTTAACTGAACAATATTGCCGAGATTCTGTAGATGCATATACGAAAGAAGAAATGAAAGACCCAGCCATCCGATTAGTTGGTAAATTGTCCGGTTTAGTATATTGGGGCAATATAGGTTATACAGATAAACCAAGAAATAATCGCCAAGATTATGAAACAGCAACTAAACCAAGAAATAATCGCCAAGATTATGAAACAGCAACAAAAATTAGTTTCACAACAGAGGATGAGTATTTGCAGGCACTAGAGAATCAAAAGATTACCCTGTCGAGTGATGACAAAAAAGCAATACATGATCGTGTATTTGGAATAGAAATCCGTGCATTAACATCGGCGGTTGAAAATGCGATAAATGCAATTGAGTCGGACCAAATGGTTCAATATTGTATGACCGGGCGCCGATTCCAAGGTACGCGTGGCAAAGATGATAATATAACATATCTTGGTACGGTTGATGCTAATGGTGAGCTAAAAAAGGAAGATGCGCGTTTCCCGAATTTAACCAGTCAGATGCGTCAAATTATCGCAAATTCTGCATTAAAAAATGCACGTGATAATTATATGAAAAAATATGATGAAGAAATGGAACGTATGGCGAAAGATGGAGTAAAGGTTGCACAAATAATAGATGAAGAAACTGCAAAAGCGAAAGCGGTGGAAATGTGCATTGCCTATGGCGATTCTGGTAGTATGCCGGTAACAAAAGGCCCCAAGGCAAGTAATACAGGAAAATGGTTGGTGGCGAGTGCGCTTATTGCAGGTGGGATATTGTTAACAATATTTGGCGGACCGGTGGGGGCGGTAATTACCGCAGCTGGGATTAAAATAACCGGTGTTGCTACTGCTGTTGGTATTGTTGCCAGTGTTGGTACGGATGTCGGTTTGGGTATTGATGCCGCCAACAATCCAGTTGCTAGGGGTGGTGAAAACATCGAGGAATGCGAAAACACAACGGATGCAAATGGAAACAAGATGGTTGGTTGTTCGGTATCTGGGCAATGGAATTACAAAGAAAAAATTGTAACTATTCCGAACTATGAAACCGGTGTTTGCACAAAAATCAAGACAACGGCAAAATGTGCGAAAACAAAGAAAGATTATTGTGAAGAATGGGAAGATGAAAAAGAAGATGAAACAACAATCAACTTGTTGAATTAAAACATACCACCCGCATTGGCGGGTGGTTTTTTTGTTTATATAATTCGTCATATAATTTTTAATCACCATTATTTTTCCCGTCATCCCGTGCTTGACACTGGATCCCGTCAGACACGCCTGAGACTGAATAGACACCGTGTCAGGCACGAGGTGACGACATTAATTACGACTATATCGGTTCATACCCATTATCAGTTAATAATTGGCTATACAAATCACACCATTCTGAATTCATAGTTTTAATCAGTTGAATTTTCCAATCGCGTTTCCACTCTTTCAGTTGCCGTTCGCGTTGCGCCATGTTTTCTAGTTTGTTGCGCCATTCAAAATACACTAATTTATCCAGGTTATATCGTGCAATAAAGCATTTTGGAATAATCTTGTTTTTATGTTCAAATACACGACCAATTAAATCTGATGTAGAACCAATATACAATGTTCCATTTGGTTTATTTGTCATAATGTAAACATATCCGCCTGTCTTGTTCATAATAGAGAAACCGGGATGGCATCACTAACCAACCATAACCACCAACCACCACCAAGTACTAGCACTAATCACTATACACCAATAAAAAACCGCCCAAGGGACAGGGCGGTTCTGAGGGACACCATGCGAAACTTATTCTAAACGGAATGGACAATCCGGTGATTCAATATATTTTGTCACCTTGGCCAAACTTGGACGGCATTCGTTTATGCGACTTTGATATTTGCATGCATTAGATACCAACATAGATGCCGGTGTGTATACAACTTTGGCCGTTGCACAACCGTTGGCATTGTTATTATATACCTGGCATGCATCATTCCATTCAATGCAGTTTGCTACATTTGAATAATCTGTTGGGGTGTCCGGTGTCACCGGTGTGACCAAGCATGCGCCATTTGACTGCGCCACCGGCAGGTTTGCGATACATGCGCTGCCTGATGGTTTGCACGGGTTCTTGACCAGTGTCGTGCTGGACAGGTTGCCCGGGCGATAGTTGAATTGTGCGTTGCTGCATTCATTCGCGTCGGTGAACAATGCACAGGTCAACTGCCAGTTGTCGCAATTCGTCACAACCGCAGTCGGTGCAATCGTGTTCGGTAAATTCAATGCCCATTTTACATAGAAGTCACGCAGGCGGTCAATCGTATATGATTTACCAAACCCAACACGTGCCAAACCATCCGCCACGCGACAGTTAATATTGTTGCGTTCCACAAATGCAGTTATCGCAGTTGCCGTTCCGCCAACCGCCGCACCGGTTCCAGCACCAATCAAAGTCGTTTTCAGACGATTTGATTTCTGGCCGGCCAGCAAGTCAATTGAATTGAATATACCCGCCAAGGTTTTCAGTTCTTGGTCAAATTTATCTTTTTCAATACAATCTTTGCCGGTTCCGTCACAATATACATCGGTGCCGTCACGATATGACAGGTTCAAATCGCGGAATCTGCACTTTTTTGCTTTTTGCAGGTTTTGGAAGTCCGCAAATGTTTTACCTTGGCAATCTTTTTCGGCATCCGCACAGATTTTGTTGTATGCATCCTGTTTCAAATCTGTGCCACAATTCTTTGAATCGGCACCAGTTCCACAAATTGTCACACTTTCTTCTTCTATTTTTTCAAGTATGATTGTTAACTGCGATGATTTGTCGTCGCACATACTAAGTGCTTCTTTACCCATCTGCCACAAATCGTACAGATTTACGATTTCACGGCACTGGGCAAGGTTCATCGTTTTATCTGCATTGGACAAATCGGTTTCAATAAACTGATTCAATGAACCAATTTTCCCGCTTTCTTGCAGTTTTTTGAACAATTGGGTTCGCATACCTTCGTCACTGCAATCAAAGTCGCGGTCGCCATGACCCGCCAATGCACCAATTCCGGCACCAAGCAATGTTCCGCCCGGAATCGCAACCGCTGCGGTCGTTTTGGTCTTTGGCATCAGCGAGAAACCAAACAAATCTTTGTTGCATGTGAATGTTGAACCCGCAGATTGCCATATCTCGGCCGGACTGTCGTCGCCGACAACACCAAACAGCCAACTGTTCGTGATGTGGTCGTCTTTGTTGTATGCCGCAACGCGCAGTAAGCACTGGGCATTTTCGGCATCCCAACGTGCATAGTATCCGCGTTTGCCGTCTATGCCGGTTTTGTTAATTTCTGCACCCAATGGATTTGCCTTGGACAAGGTGTTGTTCATTTGGCTGTTGTATGCACCGACATTCTTGGCGTATTCAGATGTCACCTGGTCGGTCGCCGACACCGCATCAAACGCAACACCGTATGTGTTGCGATCCAGCAACAGACATGTATTTTCCGCCTGGGTCGGGGTTAATCCTGTCATACGCAGAACAAAACTGTAATATTCCGGTTGGACTTTGCGTGCGTTAAAGTCAAGCCATACATCCGATGACGATGCATAGACATTTTGGCAATTACGGCGAACCGTTGTCACGCAGTGTTCAACCTGGGTCAGACATAATCCCATGCCGTTCACAATAGAGTTGCGCAGGTCTTCATTAAATAATGAATTTATACCGTTCGGTAACGCACCACCGTTTACACAGCCCAAAACATCGTTCATACAAGATTCAACGGTGTATGTTGAATTTGCAACACCGCCGTCCGGACATTCCGGATTTGGAACCGGAGTATCGGGTTCCGGATTTGGGTTCGGATTCGGGTTGGGATTTGGATTTGGATTCGGGTTCGGATTTACCGGTTCTACATTATCCGAACTGACCGAAACATTACCAACCGCGTTCACCGGTAAAATTGGCATAATCGGCATACGTGCCGTTGTCGTGTTGTCGCGTCCGCTGCGTCCAGTTGCCGCAAAGCCACGCGCCGGCGTGTCTGCAAAAACCGTACCTGTGACAGTTATCACAGACAAACAAACTAAGCATTTTTTCAATGTTTTCAGCATATCTTGCATGAAAATCCCTCCTTTTCTATCTCTGGTATTATACCACAGAAAAGACATATAAAAAAGTTTTTTTTAAAAATTTTTTTACTATTTTTTATATAGTTGTTTGACAAATTATTATTTTTATTTGTGTGTTTAATTTCAATATGTTTTCGGCATTGCATCTGTCGCGATTAGCGCATGTTGAACTGCATGGATTCGCGGGATTGGTTTTTGGGCTGTTGATTCTGGCGGCGGTTCCGTTGTATGTTGCGACGACTGTGTTGACGGTGCGCAATAAAGCGATACCGTTGAAAATTCCGGTACCAAAATGCTTTGCGCCGATCCCGGCCCCGGAACCAGAACCGGCACCCGAACCGGTTGTTGTTGAACAGGAAGCTCTGCCAGAATTGCCGCATGGGGTTCCCGCCGAATTGCGTGAAAGTTTTATGCGTGCGCGCAAGAATTATGGTACACGTCAGATGTCGGTATTTAATCGTCCCGGTGGCGGGCCAATAAAATCAAGTGCGGCACCACTAACATTAGAATCGCAACATGAATTTGTTGATGATGTTGTCACATCAAATGCCGGTGATGCTGTGTCGGTGTCGGGCGGGATAGTAGATACAGGTGAATTCCCGGTGCCAACCGATTTTGATATTGGTGCCGCCGATACAAATTCGGATGTGCCGGTTTTTTCCGATATAAACTTTGATGATGATAATGAGAATGACATGCAAATGTACGATTCAGATGATTCTGGGTTAGAGAAATATTTGCGTGATTCGGGATTTGAAACATCCGAGGTGGGTAATTTAGTTGTTGTGAATAATGTTGCGATTGCGGTGCACGACGATGATGATTTCTGGGCACCGGATGATGTTAATTGGTTTGCCGCCGGTCGGCAAAAGCCATCGCCGATTGCAGAATTACTGCGTGTGCGTAATGAAAATAGTTATGTGCCGGTGTTCTTGATTGAACGAAATAACATTATGGACTTTGAATTAAATGTTAAAAAATGGCGCGATGATGGAATTGTTGTTGTGATGAATCGCGCCGAATTGTTAGATTTAATAAAAAATCAGACAAATAATTAATGTATGCGCGTCATAGTCAGCATAATTGCGTTACGGGTTTCGTGTGATTTTAATTTTCCCCATGCACATTTTGCGGCGGCATCAACAATTTGTTCAGATACATTTGTGTGTACCCATGATGTGAACAGCATAATTTCGCCGTTTTCATTCAAGAATGGGTAAAGATCGTTTAATGTTTTGGTAATTTTGTTTGTGTCGTGATAATATTCAAATATATTTGACAGGTATATCAAATCATATTTCTTGTTCAATTTTGTATGCAGATTTTCAAGGTCTGACCATATAAAATGAATTGGTTTTCTGACAACTTGTTTTGCCGCATTGTATTCGGCTTCATTTGGCAGGTATTCATCGCGAATGCCGGTGCCCATGCTAAATATACGGCACCCGTCCATTTGACGAATTGCCGTTAATGTTTCGCGTGGACATGCCGGTTTAATTTTGTCATAGGCGGTAATATCGCGCGATGAACGTGCATTGCGTAATTCGGCAACCATGTTTTTATATTGTGTGCAATCCATTGTTTGTAATGCAGATGTTTTGATGTCCATAATGACCTTGGCAAAATAGGTGGTATCAAACGCATCAATATCACATGCACCGTTTAATTGAAATGCAATAGGTTGGTCGCCACTGGCGGCGACGGTCAGAACCGATTTGCCCGTCGGTTTTAATTCGTGCATTGCGAAACGCCAGTCTTCATTGGTTGTTGCATAGGCCGGCGAATAAAGCCCAAAATTTGTAATGTGCCAGTTTAAATCACTGACCTTTAAATCTTTGCGAACGCGTGCCAATTTTTTCCAAAGTGGAATATAGTTGCCGGTTCGTGTGTTATAATCGCGACGCGCAATTTGTGGATAGAACATAATATGATTCCCCATGTTTTTTATTTCACCGGCGGGCAATTATAGGATTTTATTTTCATTTGTCAAATGGGGAATGGGCTAAAATGATGGCCGGCAATTGTATGAAAATGGGTTTTCTTGGGGCTTTGCTGTGAATTCGTAGTATACTGTAACCGCGGATATTGGTCTGTTGCCATTTATTTTGCTTTTTGTTCCAATCAATTTATCACAGTATGCTTGAAATGCCTTTGCGCACTGTTTTAGGCATAATGGTTTTGATAACGGTTGCATGTCTTGTCCTAAAGTCGGTGTTGATTTTTCAATTTGTTCGCAAGTGTTTTTGCATGCTTCCGCCCCAGGATCTTTTGCTACATCCCACAAGTCCGCGTTTTCAGTTATCCCAGATATAATATCTTTACCTATATGAAGAGGATATTCTGTTTGGTAGGTGGTTTTGCAGGTGCCGTTTTCTAGCTTTCTGGCTGTATAATTCACTGTTTTTGCGTCGGCACTAAGAATATAAGTAGATTTGCATTTGTTATTGTTTGTTGTTGGTTGGGTGCTGTTGTCTTCGGTGTCTGCGGCGCTGACAGTTGTGGTCGTAACGGTTGCCGCAGTAGTATTAACAGAAGTTGATGATTTTGCAATACAGTTCGTCCCATTCCATGTGCATTTATCTTGATGGTCCTTGCATAACTCTTGGGTGTTGTATTGTGTTGTACATTCGTATATATCTGCTATTGCTTGGGATTTACCGGATTCGTTTAAAATTTGAGTTATCTTTTCTGTTGGATTCGTATTTGATTTTGTGTTTTTGTTTTCTCGCCCTCCCTGGTTTTTGTCAACATTGTTGTTGCTGTTGTTCACTGGGGTATTATTGTTTCCGTCTTTTTTGCATTCACCGTTTTCGTATGTGCCGCCGGCCTTTACGCATTCATCTTGTTTTGCAGCCGCATCGGCGGCCTTTTTCGCATTTTGTGTATCAATTGCACGATTTATTGCGCCCGATGATACTAACCCCGCCGCCGTTCCGACACCGGCACCCAACATCGCCGCCGACGCAGATGTTTGTGACCGGGTTAAACGATATGCGTTTTCTTTGAATGTTGTGACATCAACACCAAACCAATTTGCATTGCACTGGAAAGTATCGCCGGCATAGAGTTTCTTGGATGCCTTTGGTGTTTCGGTGTCGTCGCCCGCAAAGAAATTCACCGTATATACGCAATCCAATGTGCGTTCGTCAAACATTGCGCCCAATCGGTTGCATTGTGTACGCATTAAATCGCGCAGTTCATAAAGGCGCGCTTCGTCTTTTTTGACTTGTTCGGTTGCGATGGTACGCAGACCGCCGAATGCACTCATTACCCGTGATGCCAAACCACTGTCTTGTTCGCGACATTCGCGCGCGATGGATTCGCACTTTGCAACCGCGCGGTCGCCATCCGATTTAGCCAGGCATTTATCCATATACTTTCCGCATTCGTTGAATATGCAACTGTTATACCGATTACCGCAATTCAATACCGAATTGTAATACGACATGCGCACATTCATGTCGCGGTCTGCCAAAATTTCCGGTGCCAACAGACTATATTCGTGTCCGGTGCAATTTGTTGTGCGACGACACGAATCCATTTTGTCGCCCCAGATTGCGGTGGAATTATTTGCGCATTTTGTAAAATCGTTTCCACATTTTTCCGCCATGCATTTACGCAGACCGCTGTCGCACGCATTGGCACCCATCTTTATTCCAGATGTTTCCAGTGTTGAATTTGATGCACCGTCAAGCAGTGCGCGTTGCTGTCGTACGCGTTCCGCCAAATCGGATGCCGATGAATCCGGCGCAATGCCGGCGATATCGGACAAAACATCATCAAATTGTGATGTTTTATTATCAACCACAATTACGCGTTCGGGTTCAGGTTCTGGATCGGGCATCGCCTCTGTCTCTGGTGCCGTCGGGGTGGGTGTGGTGGTCGTCTTTGGCACGGTCGCGGTCGGTGTGCGCATGGTTGATGCACCACCGGCAACCTTGACCCGTGATGCAGTTGATGCGATGCTGGGGCGTGCCGCACCTGTGGTGGTTGCAGAAAATGCGCCACCCGTCACCATGGCGATTGCCAGAACGGAATATACTGATAAAAATTTAATCGTTTTATTCATTTTACTTTAATACGGTGCATGCGGTTTCATAGAACTTGCACAGGTTTGTTGCCATTGCTTTTTCGGTTGATGTTTCGCATTTGCCACGCATGTTGTTTGCACAGACGGTGTCAATGCATGATTTTGATGCGGTGCCATTGGTGCAATTCGCACGCGCATTATTTAACTTGTTTTCGCGCGTGGTTTTATAGTTGTCCGCCAATGTTTGAACCAATTTTTCGCGATTTGCATATGCGTTTTTTCGCGCATTTGCGAACGATTCCCGAAATTCGGCGATATATTCATCGCATCCCGTGGATTCGGTCGCGCATTCGCCAACAAATCCAGTAAAGTTCGAATCGGATTCGCATAATTCAAACGAAGTGCCGCATTTTTTGTTCATACATGTCGTAAATGATGTTGAGCATTTATTTTTGCTTGGTTTTTGGTCGGCATTTGATATCGCGGTTTGCATTTGTATCTTGACCCCGGCATATTTACAGGATTGCTCAATCAGTTTATCATAGGTTGCCGATACATCGTCCGTTGTGCAATCTGGTAATTTCTTTAAACATTCGGTTGTTGCCCAGATATAGCGCTTTCCGGGGTCGGATGGTGCCGCACGTAATTCCTGGGCGGTTAATGTATACTTCATAGATTGACCGGCGGTGACATTGTTCAGACCTTTTTGTGGTGCGTCCCCGGCGGCGGATGTGCCACAATATTGGCATCGGGCGGCCGGATTCATACCTATATTTATTGCGCAACCCGAATCCAGGCAACGTAAAAGGTTATTCTTGGAACACTGTTGCACCGCGGCATTCGCACAAAACGTGGCCGCAATACCAAGTGCAGTAATGAAAATCAGATTAGGGCGGTTCAATTTCTCCTCTGCCTACTTTGGTGCATTATATCAAAAAAACATATTTGTTGCAAAATATATTTTTTAATAAAAGTATTGACAATGTAAAAAATTTGTCTATAATAGTGTCAGAAACAAACAACAAAAGGAGGCAAGAATGCCACAAAATAACACAAATGATAATCGCAGAATTCATCCAGAAGTCTGGGTTTTGGGCAGTTCGTTCGTATTAGGTATGATTTTGTTCTGTGCCGGCTTGCGCGGATGCAATTGTCAAAAGCCGAGTCGTTGCTATGATGGTAACTGCAAAGAAAAAACCGAAATCAAAGTTGATGGTGATGCAATTATCGTGAAAGACAGCCAAAACACAGATATTAAAGTTAACAAAGGTAATGGTAATGTTATTAACGATAACAACAGCAATATAAATGTTGCGCCAAAACCGCAACCAAAACCGCAACCAAAGCCACAACCAAAACCGCAGCCGAAGCCACAGCCAAAGCCGCAGCCTGTGCCGGTTGTTGAACCAAAGCCAGAACCGGAATGTAAAACCGTCACAAAAACTACGCGGACACGTGTTATCATCAGTGGCGATGCAGATGATGTGATGAATGCGGCATGGGTGATTATGAATGGTAATTGCCGTTAATTCAAAATTATGAATTAAAAACTGTATAAAAAGGGATTTTGTTTGGAATCCCTTTTTATTTTTTGCTAGACACAACTTTTTATTCTGTGTTAGAATAATCCATAGGTTAGTGGGAGAGAGATGAATTTTGCCCGATTGGCTTTCTGTGCATTGATTTTTGCCCCATGTGTTGCGGGTGCGGCAACCAATGATTTTACTATGGCGGCCCGGTTGCTGGCGGCGGCCAAGGGCGGAAATACTTATCAAGTGCAAATGTTGGTGAATAACGGCGCAAACATAAATTATGTGGATGCCACCGGGATGTCATTGGTTTGCACGGCGATAATGAATAATGATTTGCGTGCCGCCCAGATATTGCAAATGTATGGTGCCGATGCGTCCCAATGTGACCGACAAATCAAGAATTATCGTGGACGCAATTCGTCGGGGCAATCCGAAGGAATATGGGGTGGCCTGTCCCAGGCGCAAAGTTTAACACTGACGGCGTTAGGGGCTGGCGCGGTTGTTGCAGGTTTGTTTTTACTGACCGATATATTTGACTATGATAATGATAATCCGATATCGGGTGGCGGATCGGGTGGCGGTGGATCGGGCGGCGGTGGCGGTGGCTCGTCTGATTCTGGAACACCGATATTTGGCCTGTCTGGGTTGCCATATGGCCCGGCGATGCCATCGGCGTTGGCGGAAAGTACAAATTATGTAACGAATTTAGGAATTTACTATTTGGAAAATGTAGTAGACCCGGAAACCGGTCAAGAGGTTCCAAATACCCAGAACTATGAAAACTTTCAATATATGACAAATTCAGATGTTTCAAATTACCTGTTATTGATGCGTGGGTATTCGCCGTTGGCGCGTGGGTATTTGGGTATGCGAACATTACGTAATGCCAGCACGTATACACCATTAACAGATTTTAAAAATTATTTTTTGGGAACAACGCCTGTTGCCGGTGGACGTCCGGTTAATGTCGCGTTGGTTACCGCAAATGGCATAGATGCGGCCACAAATACATCGTTGATCGATGTGTTAACACCTTGGACAACGGTGTCGGGTGATAATACCAGTGGCGGCGCAAGTCAATATATGATTTCTAGCAAATACTATAATAATGTGATAAGCCTTGGTGAAAATAATAATGACATTGCCGATGATACCGCATCCGAAGATGCATCATTGTTATCGGTATTTGATTTGTCAAATTCAGGAACGGCAATACACAATTCAATGTTGGGCGGAATTACAGAGGCAAATTTGCCGGCCCAGATAGTTGGTGGATATACCGGTGGATATGATCATGCCGACTTTGTCGGTTTTATGCCGAATGGTCAGATGACAATATATCGAACCGGTGGTGGAAATGTTATGGTGTCCCTGGATACACCGGTTGCCGCGGGTACATGTACAGGAAACACAATTTTGAATGGTGACACGGTTGGATTGTTTGATAAAACATTAAACGCGACCGTTAATGGTAATGCGGTTTCACTGACCGATGGCACGGATACATATAATGGCTATATTGGTGCCGATGGTTTGTTGTATATGGATTCAGACGGTGACGGCTATGTTGATATGGGTTATACTTTGTCAGATGGTCTTATTACCCAGACCAAGAAATTACAAACATCTGATTATAAGAATTTTGCCGCATTGAATGATGCATTAACAGAACGGAATTTGGACTTAAACTATCCGGATACAACACTGGATAATTTGGGGCGTTCAAAGGTTGATGTTATCGCAAATATTGATGTGATTGAACCATTGCACAGTGCATCTGCGCCTACGTTGATTGATATGTCCGCAAATAATTTTTCGGCGGATGTATTTAGTACTTTTATTGGCAATACGTATGGTACAACAACGGCCACAGAAGATGCGCAGAACTTTTTCAATGATTTATCCAGTGCAACTGCGCCGGCGTTGGTTGTATTTTCAACGGGCGCATCTGAATACACAAAAATACCAGGTGTAACCCCCCCGGTTGCGCAGGCGACATTTGAAAATTCGGCACCGTTGGTTTTTGATAACTTGGAACATAAGTTTATGTCGGTTGTTGCGGTTTGGGCATCAACACTTGGTGCCGATACAATCGCCCCGAACAGTGCATCTATGCCGGTTGCGGATAATCTTTATAGTTTGGCAGATTGGTCGGTTGGTTCGCAGAATTACCAGGCACGCGTATGTGGTATTGCGGGGCAGGGCGGAAACGGTATTGATCCGTGGTGTTTTTCCGCGGTTGGTGTGACCGATGAAATGGCGACCGCAGCAGCGGCGGGTGCGGCGGGTGCGTTGCGTTCGGCATTTTACTATATGACCCCAGAACAGATTTTCATGTTGTTGGCATTGACCGCCGATGGACCATATCTGGGGCGTTTGACCGCAATATCGGTAAATCCGACACTGAATTCGCCTATAACACCGGCACAATTGGTTGAACATTTAAAGTTAATGTATATTATGCCAAATGGATATGATAGCGACGATGTTAATACATACTTGGCGAATTTTAAACAGATTTACGGTTATGGGGTTATAAACCTTGAACGTGCAACAACACCCGGAACAAATATATATGTGTATGATGGAAATAACATTATTTCTTCGCCAAGTAATGCATATTGGCGTGCAGCGGCGAATACAGGATTGCGTTCGTCGGGTGCGCTGAATTTTGGAAATGGCGCAATAAATATTTCGGCATATGATATATTGGAAAGTATTGATGGTTCAATGCAGTTGCCGCGTATTTGGAATAATGAAATTCGTCTGGGTGGAAATGGACGGCATGCACTCTATATGGGCGATGTGCTTGGGGATTTAAAGATTCGTGATACAGACCATACAACGCAAACGATTGGGAATTTTTCATTCAGCCTTGCCCAATCTAAACGTGCGTATGATGATGGAATGGGTGGATTGGATACTATGCGTTTCGGATACAAAAATGGAAATTGGAATTTAACCGGTGACTATCAACATTATCTGACCGACGGCGAATCGCGGTTCCGTGGCATGGCAAATCCGATTTTGGCACTGGCATCAAATGCGGTGACGGGTGGGGCAGAATACAATTATGGTAAATGGTCGTTTGGTGCGCGTGCGTTTTCGGGTGCAATTACCGATGAAGGTTTATTAGAAAACGACCCGGCGATTTCGTCAAACTATGAACCAATGCGGTTGGGAATGGTTGATGGCGTGGTATCAAATATAGGATGGAAAAACGACAGGTTTGGAATAAATACATCGGTTGGTATGATGCGCGAAAATAATACGGTTATGGGTGCGATGGCATCTGGGTTATTAGAATTGGCGGGAACAGATACAACATTTGTTGATGCAGATGCGTTCTGGAAACTATCGGATTCTGTTCGGGTTCGCGCGCGTGCAACATTTGCACACAGTGTGCCGAATATGGAATTTGATTCGGGATTTGGTTTATCGGCGTTGGATTCAAACGCATTTGCATTTGGTGTTAATGTTGGGCGGTTTGACTTTGGTGTGTCCATGCCATTGGCGGTGCATCGTGGCGAAATGAACTATGCATATGCCGATTATGGTATTATTGAATCAGATGATGGGCGGTATGATATTGCGGTGACCGATTTTGGTACTCGTCTATTAGATTTAAAACCGGTGGCACGCGAAGTGCGTTTGAATGCGACATATCGTCATCACTTTGGTGAATTTACCGATGGTGCATTTGGATTTATATATCGTATACATCCAAATAATACCGATGAATTTGGAAATGAATCGCTGTTTATGTTGAAATTGTCGCATATGGTTGGAATTTAAACACTTGACTTATTTTTTATTTCACATAACATTGGCGGGGTTGAAATAGGGGTGTTATATGGTATTTATGAAATATGTTTTAAGTAAAACGGGACTGTTTCCAAAATGGGAACCCCAGGTTAGCGATGTGTTAGAGGTTGCATTGGAATCTTATGATATTAAATATGTGACAACACCACATGGTGAAAAGTATTTTTATGTTTTTCCGGCGTTTGCTAACAATGAGATTGCGTCAAAGATAGTTCGAAAATGTCGCGCAAATGGTGTTATTTTGCACCGGTGTCACAGCAGACATTATGATACATATGTTTATCGTGTTCGTGACCGTGGTCAACAATTTATGCATGATGTAATGCGTGTAAGCCAACATGCCGGTAATTTTCAAGAAATTATGAAACGCCGTGAGACCGAACGCGCAAACAAAAAATATATTTTGAAAGAGTTATTCGGAAAATATGGCAAGTGATAATTTTATCAACATGCACACTCGCCAGAGTTAAGAAGCGTCATTCCGGCGGAATAAATCGTCATCCCGGCGCATGCCGGGATCTCTTTATTACACCGCCCAAGAACAAACACCGCACTTCGGTGGCGGAAACGAATCGGTGGAATATGCGGAAAACCGGAAAAAATAGTTTTTAAAAATCAAAATTTGACACCGAACCGCCCAGAAACGCTGGGATTTTTACAAACTAAATTTGACAGCAAATTTTGAAACACCTGGAAATCCGCCCGTTTGGGCGTTTTTTTTATGATATTTTATTTGAATATAATCTTTTTAGGGCGCAATTTAATATAAATATTGTTGGAAAATGTGGTAAATATTTTCAATATTATGCGGCTTTTTTAATGCCGGTTTTGATATTGCGAACGTATTTACGCAATTCGTCAATAGAAACCAGTTTCCCATCGCGTTTTTCCGCCGACCAATAATCCCAGCCATTAAAACTGGTACAATGCTGGATACGTGCCGCCATTACATGGATAGATGCCTTGCCATACAAACTGTGCACCAGGTTTCCATCGGATGAAATCATAACGCGTTCGCCGCGCGGACTGACCAATGTTTGACCGGGATAGAGCAATCCGCCATCAATCAGTTCGCGAAATGCAACACGAACTTCGTCGCGTTTCGGCTTTGCAACCTCGATTTCCGACAAATCAATTGGTGTAATATTTGCAACGCGTTCGCGTGCCGCGGCGACATAGGATTCTTCGCGGTCAATGCCAATAAATTGCCGCCCCAGTTCGCGTGCCGCCGCCGCCGTCGTTCCCGAACCAACAAATGGGTCCAGTATGATATCGCCCGCCTTGGTTGATGCCAAAATAACCCGTCGCAATAAATCCATCGGCTTTTGCGTGGTGTGCAAACTTTTGCCGGTTTCGTCTTTTAATCGTTCTTCGCCAAGACATATATTCATATCCCAATTTGAACGCATCTGTTTACCACCATTTAACTTTTTCATCGTTTCATAATTAAAGGTGTATTTTCCGGTCTTGCGCGGGGTTGCCCATATCAATGTTTCGTGCGCGTTTGTAAAACGTGTGCCACGAAAATTCGGCATTGGATTTGTCTTTACCCATACAATATCATTTAAAATCCAGAAACCCATTTCTTGCAGAATCGCACCAATTTGGAAAATATTATGATATGAACCAATTGTCCACATTGCACCATCGGGCTTTAAAACACGTTTGCATTCCGCAACCCATTGACGCGTAAATTCGTTATATGCCGCCGGTGATTCAAATGCATCCCATTCGTCGCGCACCGCGCGTGCGGCGGTTTGATCTTCGGGTCGGTATAATGTTTTTTGCCCAAGTTGCAGATTATATGGTGAATCGGCGAATACCGCATCAACCGAGCCATCGGGAATTCCGCGCATGATTTCAATGCAGTCACCTAATAAAATCTGGTTCAGATATTTTTCCATTTTCTCTCTCGGTCAAGCAATTATACCATATTTCACATGAATTTTTTTTGCCTTGGATACGCGAAAATAAAAAAAAGCGCTTGATTTTTTCTAAAAATGCAATTTTTTAATTATAAAATTACTTTACAGGCGCGCATCAGATTGCTAAATTATGTTGTATGAGATGTCCATATTGCAATTATGCCGACAGCCGGGTTGCCGATTCGCGCCCGGATTTGGAAAGCGGAACTATTCGCCGCCGTCGCGTTTGTAATCAGTGCGGTGCAAAGTTTTCAACCGTTGAACGGGTGCAAATGCGTGATTTGGTCGTGCGTAAAAACAGTGGTAAAACCGAACCGTTTGACCGTGAAAAACTTCGTCGCAGTATTAAATTGGCGTGTCACAATCGTGATGTTGGTGATGAACAAATTGAACGTTTGGTCGCATCGATTCAGCGCAGATTGGAAACCGAAACGGTTGATGATATGGTGACCAGCGCCCAGGTCGGCGAAATGGTTTCTGATTCGTTGTTAAATTTGGATCCGATTGCATTTGTTCGATTTGTTTCGGTCTATCGCAAGTTTTCTAAGATTTCGGATTTTAAAAAGATTATTGATACTATTCCCGAAATTACCGATGAAACCGTTGTCTGCAAATTACCAAAGACTACACTGTTCTGATGGGGCCGCAGGGGGGATAATGAAAAAAATCATAATATTTGTTGTTGCGTTTTTTATGCCGGCGGTTGTATGCGCCGCACCGCGGATTGATGTCCTGTCGGATGCAGATGAAAGTTTATATGCCCAGATTTTCATGTTGCAAGATTCGGAAAAATTTTCGGTCGCCGAAAAATTACAGCGACAATTATCTGACCCGGTTTTGATGAACGAAGTATTATACCAGCGATACTTTTCAAAAACATATCATACAACCGGAACCGAGATAAAATCATGGATGGATAAATACTATGAAATGCCGGGCGCGGTGCGTATGGAAAAATTATCCAAGAAAAAAAAGGTTGTGGTAAAATCTGCGCGCGTGCCAAGTATGTTATCGGGCGGAATGTCAATTGAAAATGCCCAGTCGGAAACATGGACGGAAAAACAGTATTCAGGGTCAACCGATAAAAATATTACAAAATTCAGAAAGGCGATTCGCAGCGGTTCAACAAAAACTGCACGCACAATATTGGAAGATAAATCGTTTAAACGCAAACTGAACGAATCGGATTATGGTCGTCTTGCCGGACGTTTGGCATATGTTTATTATACGAATGGTGAATATGAATTGGCGAAAAAGTGGGGATTTGTTGCATCAGATGCGAATTCGGAATATGGGCTGTGGACGATGGGGTTGCTCTATTTCAAAGAGAAAAAATACAGCGAGAGCGAAAAATATTTCAGCAAGATTTTACAGTTAAAACAAATAAACAACGCACGCAAGACCGAGGCCGCATTCTGGGCCGGACGTGCCGCCGATATGCGTGGGGAACATTCGCGGGCACGGGACTATTGGCGCGTGGCGGCAACACATCCGATGGCGTTCTATGGTGCATTGGCGGCGACAATGATGGGAAATGTGCCGGAATATGAATTCTTTGAACAAGAATTTACCACCGAAGATATTGATGAACTGCGTCTTGATCGATACGGAAAAATCGCAATGGCATTGTTGCAAGTTAATCGCAAAGATCGTGCCGAAGAATATCTGAAATATATGATTACATCCAAAGTGTCAGATAAGACATTACATGCGATAAATGCGGTTGCAACGGCATATGGTATGCCACGCGTTTCAATTCTGGCATCGGGGGTGATTTGTGACCGGGGAATACTGGAAATAGATGACGATGTTATCTATACGGCACAGTATCCGTTGCCAGATTGGGAACCAATGGGTGGGTGGTCAATTGACCGGGCGTTATTACTGGCAATTACCAAACAAGAAAGTGGTTTTCGTACAAATGTTAAATCGGGTGCCGGGGCAAACGGACTGATGCAGATTATGCCAAGTACCGCTAAACGCGTTGCGCGTGCAAACAAAGTTAATATGTCCGATATTGATATGTCAAATCCAGAACATAATATGTTCTTGGGACAACAATATATTGTTGATTTGTTGGCGCACCCGAATGTGAATAATAATATTATCAAAATGCTGGTGGCATATAATGCGGGTATGGGGTCGTTGGTAAAATTTGAAAAATCTTTTACGACGGATGACCCACTGCTGTATATTGAAAGTTTCCCGGCATATGAAACGCGCGGGTATATAAAGCGGGTTATGGCGAATTTGTGGCTTTATCGTGCGCGGTTGAACCAGCCATTGACGACATTGAAAGTTTTGGCGGATTCAGAATGGCCACTGTACGACAGCCAAGACGAATATGTTCGCACCGATGAAATTCCGTATTCAATTTAGTGTGATGCGATGGTTGTGGTTCCTGATTTTTCTATTGAAAACACGGTCGGCATGAATTTTATTGCCGGATGCGACGAGGCCGGACGCGGTCCGCTCTGTGGTCCGGTGGTTGCGGCGGCGGTGATTTTTCCAAATCGTGATATTGAAATTCCGGTGGTGATACGGGATTCAAAAAAAATGTCGGCGCATATGCGCGCAATCGCGTATGATTGGATTACAAAAAATACTATTTGGGCGACCGGTCAATGCAGCGCGGTGGAAATTGACGAATTGAACATCCTTTGGGCATCTATGCGTGCGATGGAACGTGCGGTGGCGGGTTTGAAATGCGCCCCCGATATATGTTTGATTGACGGAAATCGTGTGCCTGCAGGAGTGCGGGGTAGGGCGATTATAAAAGGCGATGCGAAATCACTTTCTATTGCGGCGGCGTCCATTATTGCGAAAGAAACGCGTGATAAAATTATGCATGATTTGGCGGTCCGGTTTCCAATGTATGGTTGGGATAAAAATGCCGGATATCCCACCGCGGAACATTTATCCGCGATTGAAAAATATGGCATAACGGAATATCATCGGCGGTCGTTCGGTCCGGTCAAAAATGCCATGGAATCTGGCAACGAATCTTGACTTTTTGGGATTTTTTTTAGTATGTTTTATCTGCTAAAGCAAAAGGAGTTTGTTATGGCAGAAGAAAAGGAGAAAATATGAAACTGCGGACACTTAGTGGGATTGATTTGCGTGGAAAATACGTTTTGCTGCGCGATGATTTTAATGTGCAGATTGTTGATGGCAAAATTACCGAAGGATTTCGTATAGAGCGCAGCATGCCAACAATAGATTTCCTGCGCGGTGCCGGTGCGCGTGTTGCGATTGTGTCGCATTTGGGGCGGCCAAAGGGTGCGCGCGATATGAAATATTCGCTGCGTGGGGTGGCGGAATATATGAAATTGCCGTTTGTTTCCGATTGTTTGGATAAATCTTTTATGGCGGATATGCACGATGGTGATGTGGTGTTGTTGGAAAACGTGCGATTCTATGCCGGCGAAGAAGAAAATGATGCAGAATTTGCAAAAAAACTGGCAAACGGTTTTGACCTGTTTGTAAACGATGCGTTCGCGGTTTCGCATCGCGCACATGCCAGTACCGTTGGTGTGACGAAATTCTTGCCGTCATATGCGGGGATGCTATTGCAAAGTGAAATAGATAATTTAACGGCGGTTATGGAAAATCCGACTCATCCCGTTTTATCTATTGTTGCCGGGTCCAAGGTTTCAACCAAGATTGATGTTCTGCGTGCGCTGATTCGTTTGTCGGATACGGTGATTGTCGGGGGGGCATTGGGGACAACATTTAACTTTGCGATGGGCGAAAAGGTTGGAAATTCGTTATATGAATCCGACCAGAAAGAAAATGCGATTTCCATTATGGAATATGCACGCGAAAATAATTGCCGTTTTTTAATTCCATTGGATAAAGGGGTCGCGCCGGTCTTTGAACCGGATGCACCGCGCACCGATAAAACGATGGATGAAATTTTACCAGATGATGTTATTATTGACGGCGGGCCCAAAACGGCAGCCCGCGATGTTGATGAAATTGGACGGGCGGCAACGGTAATCTGGAACGGAACGGTCGGAATGGCGGAATGGATGCCGACTTGGTCACATGGTTCTTTTGCGATTGCGCGTGCGATTGCAGAAAACACGCGGAATGGAAAGTTGAAAAGTATTGTTGGTGGTGGCGATACGGTCGCATGCCTGGATGCGTGTGGTGTAATGAATGATATTGGTTATGTATCAACCGGCGGTGGCGCATTCTTGGAATTTATCGAGGGTCGTCAATTACCGGGTATAAGTGTTTTAATGGATTAAAAAACGGGCGCATCTGCGCCCGCATTTTTTTCCGTCATACCGACGCAGGTCGGTATCTCGTCGGTCACGACGTGAATCAAAGAGACCAGTTTTTTCAACGGAGGAAAATGATAATTTTTTATGCCGGGATAGCGGGGGGATAAACACTAACCGCTTGCACTGTGATATGCGTACTTCTATAATATGTGTATATGAAATTGGAATCGGTTGGAATTTTAATATCTCTGCGTCCATTCGGTGAACGTGATGCAATTGCGCGAATTTTTTCACGCGACTTTGGGGTTATTGTCGGAATGATGCGTGGTGCGGTTGTTGCAAAACATAACAAACCGTTGATTGGGCAATTTGGCACATTTTCATGGAACGCACGTCTTGAATCTGAATTGGGTGCGTTGCATTGGGAACCTGAACGAAATATGATTGCAATGGTGATGAACGATTCTGGTAAACTGGCACTGGTAAATGCGATCTTTGATTTAATAATTACTATCTTGCCCGAACGCGAATCGTATGAAAAACTTTTTAATAAAACATATGGGTTTTTATCTGCAATTGGGTTATCATCCGAACCCGTTGATGATTACCTGAATTGGGAAATATCGTTGATTGGTGAAATGGGATATGCATTAGATTTATCGCGATGTTCGGGATGTGGAAAGACCGAAAACTTGCACTATATATCACCCAAAACTGGGCGCGCCGTATGTGACGAATGTGCCGCACCGTATATTTCACGACTTTATAAAATGCCTATTTCACTGGATACTACATTAAAATTTCTGGAAAAAATCTGTACAGACACCGGAACAGACATTCCAATGTTCCGCAGAATTATTGCGAATAAAAAAATTTAATAAATTTTATAATTATTTGTTGCAAGGGGAAAAAAAACTTTCTAAGATACAACCGTTCAACAATAAAAGGAGAAAAACATGTTTTGGACAATCATTGTTTTGCTTATCGGTATTGCGCTGTTCTTGTTTGGCGGCATGTTCGTCAAGGCGGACGGCAAAAAACCGGGTGCAAGTGAAATCATAGTACATAAAGTAATCAAACTGGTGTCAATTCTGTTGATTGCTGGATGCGTATGCCGTCTGTATACGCCGATTTACCTGACACACACCAATCCTGGGATATTACAGGAAATGGTCACCGCGATGCAGGAACAACAGAATGCCGAAAAGAACAAAGCCGTTCGTTCGTATGTTCGTTCACATATGGATGAAATGGTTGCGGATGCACCGGTATGGGGAAACGAAAATGCCAAGAAAACAATTTTCTTGTGGTCTGATTATTCCTGCCCATATTGCCGCCGTGTTCACAGCGAATTGGCACGTGTGATGGATTCTCGTGATGATGTTCGCGTAGTTTTGAAAAACTTTTCTATCCATGGTGAATTATCCGATGCACCGGCCAAGGCTGTTATCGCTGCGAAATTGCAGAGCAATGAAAAAGCGGCTGCACTGGATAAGAAATTGATGGAAAAAGATTACTTTACCCAGGATGATTTGAAAGATCGTTCTAAATTGGGCGAAAAAGTGAAAAAGAACGTTTTGGCATTGGCATCCAGTGTTGGTTTGGATACTGCACAATTAGAACGTGACATGAAAGGTGCAGTTGTCGCACGTGAATTGAAAAATGTTCGTGACTTGGCCCAGGAATTTGGAATCAGCGGTACACCGTATCTGATTATCGGTGAACAGGCATTCCCAGGTGCCATTCCATTCGATCAAATTATGACCGCATTGGATAAATAATAATGTTTAAACACTAAAGTCAGAAACCCGCCGATTGGCGGGTTTTTTCAGATAATTTTTATCTTTGTTTTTGATTGAATATTGTCGGATTAAAGTATGTTTTTCCGTTTAACATACTGATAATCAAAGATTCCAGTGCAGAGTTCCGGGCAATAACCATATCAATGTATGTCGCGATAATATTTTTTGATTCTATTAATATTTTTTTCCTATAAATGCGCCCTTGGGCCGATGTTTTATCGCCCGATACAGACAACAAAGTATTCTTATCCAATGCATTGCTGACACTAATTCCGACACTCAAGATATCATTGCGTTCGGTTTCTGTCATATTCGCCAATATTAAATTTGCAATATAACGAAATACGCGACTGTCCATATTTGATGTGTCTATGTGTAAATCATGCAAATAACGTTTGATGGCAAATTCTGAATAGTGTTTAGATTCTGATTTAGAAGCACCAATTCCCATTTCAACCAACAAATAAATCCCGATAATAATCCCCAGTGTCCCATTACGCCATGTGTTTGCATACTCTGTGCGAATTTTATTCCATGCGGTTGCGAATTTTGTGCCTTTGTCTTTGGCATAAGTGTCTGCCTGGATTGCAATTGTACCCATTCCAAATCCATAAACCGTTGCCCCTAAACCCAACGCAAGTGCGGCACCTTTGGCGCGTGCGTGCGGATGCATTGCATGTGAAAATTTTTTTGCTAAATCATCAACAAATGTTTTTTTCATTTCTATACCCCTTATTCTGCATTAACGATGGTATCACAAAAATTAAATTCTGTCAATTTTATCCGGCCCATAAATAAAACACATTGACTTTTGTGGATTTTTTTGATATAATATATGGCACAAAGAACGGTGAATATTGCCCGTTTTTTTATTTTATCCGAACGCCTGGGTGCGTTCGTTTTTTTATTTAATATTAAACAAAAAAAAGGATTTTTTATGGCAAACACACAAACATTCATTGGTGATGGTTCAACCACCAAATTTTACTTTACATTTCCATTTTTTGGAACGGCCGATATACATGTGACAGTCAACGATATTCCACTGACCAGTGATGATTTTACTGTATACCCCGAAACATCGCCCGAGCCGGCAGACACCGAATACATTGGTGGACACATTGAAACCGCAACCGCCCCAGCGACCGGTGCAACCATCAAAGTTTTTCGCAATATAGAATTGGTGCGGCACATAGATTATCAACCAACCACCGAACCCCTGGCGCATCAATTGAATCAAGATTTTAACCAATGTATGGCGGCATTAAATGAAATGACGGAAAAATTAGAAAATACCCTTTCATTGGCATCTATTCCAAATCTGGCAGATTTATTATCTGAATTGACCGCGATTCGTGAAAGTTTTCCAAATTTCCTGACCGCGGATGATTTGGAAACATTGAACACCGCGGTGTCAAATTTGGAAGGCGCAATAACAACCCTGAATGGGTACGATTATATTGTTGAATCGCAATTGCCAACCACCGACAATAATTATACTTGGTATAATAAATATAAAAGCGGTCGCATTGAAATGGGCGGCATATACCAAAAATCAAGTTTTTCGCTGGGGTCTGGTTCAACCATCGAAGTTTCGGGGATAACATTTCCAAAAACGCTTGCCGAATCCCCAAAGATTGTATCGGTTGCGGACGATATGACATTCTTTAATTTGCATGTGATTGAAAGAACGACCACCGGATTAAAGATAAAAATCAGTAACCAATTACCGGTATCTACTACCCAGGCGGCATGCAATATATTCTGGTCGGTTCAGGGAACCATCGCATCATAAAAATAAATCGGGCATTTGCCCGATTTATTGGATTAACGATGGACGCGCAATTACATCTGATAAATTATGCCAAACCTTGATATCTGAAGCACCAGGTTGTTTGGGTACAATTAATATTTTATTCTTATTATGATTTAACATATTCGCATACTGACCCATGCTACCCTGAGATGCGACAAAATGTTCACAATATGACATAAGTGCTAAATCCATATACCCTTTGTCCGAACCATTATGCGATACCAAATAAACTTTATTCTTTATATTATTCAAATGCACTAATACATTATCTTGAACCCAATCAGGTTCATCCGAAAAGAAATAAAACGATGCATTTTTATATTTTTTTATAAAATAATTTACGGCATTTATGAAATATTCCGGTGGACAAACAACCCAATTATGCTGAGTAATTGCCATATCACCACGACGTACATGAACACCAATTGCATGTTGTTCCTTTTTTATCTGCCTTGCCAGTTTGGCATTACGTTCATCCAACACAGACACAGGCACAATATATTTAAATGGTAATAAATCTTGGTAATACGATGGATAATAATATCCGAAATATTTTGGTAATTTTGACGAAACAAACACACCATCAACTTGTTCGCAATAAGAAAAATGTTTTTTGAAATACCAAATTTTCGCATCACTTGCTCGTTTAAATGGTATTTTTGGAAAAGTTTTTAACAAATCAAAATTTCTGACAAATTTACCATTGATATCTTTACCATAATCATCAAACCATGAAATATCATATTCAACATCTATGCCTTTGGCTCTTAACGCTTCGCCAATGCGCCACTGATGAATTTGTGAACATATTCCACCATCAATCATAACTATCGCCTGATACGGATTGTTTTTTACAGAACGTTTTATAGAAAAATATTTAAACAAACGAATAATTTTTTTAAACATTTTTATTACCTTTTTTACTTGATACCAAACAAATGTTTCAAGTGCTTAAATAATATATTCCTTTTATATAACCGGTTATATTTCAATATATCTTTTTCAGAAAGATGTTCATTGTTTTCATCCAGCCTTTGATTAAATATATTTTGAAATTCTGGTTTTAACCAATGTGATCCATCGGTGCAGATTCTGTCGCGAATCTCGGCAAATGTTGGTGCATAAAACCCGACAATATCACCAAAAGACAAAAATGCATGATTATTCCAACAATGTGCATTCGGACAATGTTTTCCTATTGGACAAGATTTTATTGGTTCTGAAATATTATCAAAAATATGTTGAACAACTCCGCAACCATAACAAGGCATAAGCGCACCCGTTCCAAAATCCACTAAATAAGACCAACGACCAGCGTAACAAAATTCTGTTCTCTTTTTTTCAAATAATGGCAATTTAAATTTAAACATTGCGGAATCAAAATCACCCCATATCTTGCGTGCCTGGGCTTCTGTATATTTTGACAGACGGGGCATAGATGGTTTTGATTCATCGCGTGCAATTGACAAATGGCACAGTGCACCTAGTTCGCGCATACATATTTTTTTGATATCATCGATATGCGGAACTAATTCATCAACAGTTGTCATTTCCACTGAAAATGATGCAGGACTATTTTTTACCTTTCGTACATTGCTAAAAAATGCATCAAATAAATTTGTTCGTTTAAGTTCTAAATATTGAAACGAGAATTTAAAAAACAGTCGCTTTAACAATTCGGAATCCAATGACAATATCTCGTCAAATCTTTTGGATACTGTTCCGTTCGTAACAATCATAACATAATGTCCTGCCTCTAACAAACAACGTGTAATTTCTGTCATTTGGGGTGGTAATAATGTTTCGCCACCACCACATAAATTTAATAAACATGTGCCACCTAATCTTTTTTTTGATAGTGCCTTTGCAATCAGTGCAGGTGGATATTTGAACGTTGGTAATTTATCCGCCCATTTTTTATTCTGGGTAATATAACAATAATGGCATCTGAAATTACAAGTCGTCACAGGAATATAGCAATCAATAAATTTTACAATCTTATCATCAGACATACTGCTTCTCCTTATTGTCTTGCTTTAATTTAACATTTGCTAATTTTATCAGTGAATTGTTATAAACGCCACTGATTTTTCCATAACTGTTATCATAAAATTCAACATCGGCACCAACCAAGAATGCCGCAATGCCGACATGCAACCGGTCGGTGCGAACAACATCAAAACAATTCACCGCGCGCAACATCACATTTGCAACTGTATCTATGACCCGACGTGGTGTGTATGCCGAAAACCAACCCAGTGCATCCGATAAATCAAAATCTGTATCATGTGTTTCCAATGATTCTGCATCTGTCCGGAATAAATTCGCCGTCCGCGAGATATTTTTGACAGATTTATTCAATAACTTTATTTTCTGTCCCAATGTGCGCGATATAACCGGCGAACGCATCGGCACTTTACGCATACGCAATGCCATATCGTGATCTAGCAAAATTGTTGCACCGGTATTTGCAGATTTTAAATAATCAAATGATTTCTGTTCACGACAAAATACGACAAATCGTTTGTCTAACATCTTTATAAATTCAGGCACATTATTAAATGACGACGGCAGAATTACAACCCGTTTCGCCCGCTGCATCATTGACATTACATCACCCATATACTTTATATAATCACCGGTCCATGCCCCGCCGCCACCATAAACCAGCACATCTGGATTTTCATTACGCTTTGCGCGTTTATATTTTAATTTATTCTTATCAAACCATTGCATTGTCGCGCTTGCAATCAGCATATCACCAACATTTCCACTGTTTGGCATATAGGTAAATTGTCCTAGTTCGCGCAAACAATTCAAAATTTGCGTATCATCAACCACAAAACCGGTCAGACGATTAAACCGCCCCATTTGGCGACGAACCTTTTGTTTAATAATTAACGAATTTTGATATTGTTCTAATTCGTGTCGGGCCGAAACATTATCGCCCGACCAACGATAGTTCAATAAAACACGATTCATATTCGCAATTTTTGTAAACCGAAGTATTCGCATCCATAATTCATAATCTTCGGCATGTTTATATTGCGGGTCGTATCGCAGACCATATTTTTCAATAACCGAACGACGCATCATAACCGTCGGATGTCCCACCGGGGAAATTTTCAAAACATACCGCAAATTTGGATATTTTTTCTTGGTTTCTATCCTATCAATTCCACCGAAAATATGAAACGATGCGCCCAAAACACCGACCTTTGGATGGGTTTCCATAAATTCAATCTGGGTTCCAAATCTATTTGGTAATGAAATATCATCGGCATCCATACGCGCAATATATTCACCATGCGCCAAATCCAGCCCCTGGTTCAGGACAGATACCAAACCCGAATTTTGCTTGTTATCAACAAAGACTATGCGCGGATCATTATATGAACGGACAATATCTGGACTGGTATCTGTGCTGCCATCATTTATGATAATAAATTCAAAATTTTTATATGTCTGGTTCAAAACAGAATCAATTGATTCACGCAAATATTTTTCGGCGTTATACACCGGCATTAAAACCGATACCATCGGACTGCGCAACATTTTCTTTTTATATACACACCAAAGTGAAAATGGATAATATCGCACCGTATCATCGCAAAATTTAACCCGCATTAACGGCAAACCCAAAAAGTAGTATTTTTTATTTAGGTGGTTTTGTTTTATTTTTAACAATCCACCAAGTTTTTTTATTCTCTGTTCGTGCCACATCCGTTGCCGCAACACATTTTCCATTGCCGAAAATTCTGAAAAATCTGCAAACAATAACGGATGCTTATCCAGGAAATCAATCGCCATATCATAGATATTTTTCCGGCCAATTCCACTGTGTTCGTATCGCAACGCAAAATCAAAATATTCAAAAAATATTTTTCCAAAATAATGCCGCCATTGTTCAAACATCTTGTGCGCGACCAGATATTCATATATACGAATCGCAATCACCAGGTGGTCAATACTATGCCCCGGTTTGTTTGAAAATGTCTGGTGCATTATTGAACCATCACGCCGAACATAGTTATAATAATTATCCGGAATATAAAAACCGAACATTGAATTCATCGCATAAATGTTAAAGAAATACGCATCTTCGTACCACAGTCCGTCCGGAAACCGAATGTCGCAACGGTCAATCACCGATTTACGAAATATCTTATTACACGCGGAAACATCTGATTTTGATAAAACATCTGCATTTATTTTGGTTTTACCAACAAATTTAATTTTGTAATAATCATCCGTTTTTTGAATATGCCCCGAATCGTCAACGATTTGAATTCCAAACTGTACAAAATCAATATCGTCATTCATACATGATAATGCATGTTCATATGCACTGGGTAAAACCGTATCATCCGAATCAACAAAGGCGACAAATTCCGACGATGCAACCGCCAACCCGGCATTTCGTGCAGATGACAGTCCGCCATTTTTCTTGGTGACAATTTTAATACGATTATCGGTCGCCGCATAGTCTTGTAAAATTTTCGGACTGGTATCTGTGCTACCATCATCGACGCATATAATTTCAATGTTTTTTAATGTCTGGTGAATCAAGGAATCCAAACATGTCGCCAAATACTTTTCAACATTATATACCGGAACAATAACAGATAAATCTGGCCGTTTTGACATACATCCACCCCAAACTAGTTATTTACCTTTTTGTTGTATACCGGCACACACCCAAACAGGTAATAAATTGCACGTTTGCCATATATACGTTTTTTCAGAAATGCCGCCTTTAGATTCACTAATCCGCGCATTATGCGATAAAAAACATTTCGTGGGTGCATAAGAATCATCAACTTGTACCATGATCGGTCATCCACAGCCCTGTGTGTCAAATAGCGATTTGATATAATCGGCTTAAATTCAGATGCAAACCGTTCGCCGAACTTTGTACGGGCATCGCCACCCAACCGATTTAAATTCCAAAAATATGTACGCATTTTCAAATATGCAACCAATTTGTGCATATCATTGTCGTATGTACCGCGTTCATCCAAGAAACGTTCAATTTCGTCATATTCATCACATACGCAAAAAACCTTGCCCGTTGATTTTACCGATGAATTTTCATTGTCGCACCGGTAATGCAGCCATGCATTCGGGGTCAAGTATGCACGTTCTGCACATGCCCAAACCTTGAAATTAAATCCGGTATCTTGATAACTTGCACCCGGAGATTCCAAGAATCTGATACGATTATCCAATAAAAATTGTCTGCGATAAATGGCCGACCATATTGACGGAGTACAGAAAAACACTTCGGTATTTTCCATCGGCTTAATGACTTTATTCATAGGACACAGGTTTAACGATTTGCACAAAACATTATTTTCACCATTGGTCGTTGTATAGGTAAAAAAATTACTCTTTACCACATCTGCATTTGCATCATCTGCAATCTTTACCAGATTTTCAAACATATCCGCATCAATCCAGTCATCTGATTCAACGATACCAATATATTCACCGGTCGCCGCATCTAAACCACGATTCATCGATTTTCCGTACCCTTCGTTTTGTTTATCTATGATAACAAATCGTTTATCCGAATCTGCATATTTTTTGATTATATCCAATGTAGAATCCGTAGAACCATCATTTATGCAAATAATTTCAATATCTTTTAATGTCTGGTTCGCAATACTGGCCAAACATTGATCAACATATTTTTTAACGTTATAGCATGGTACTAGCACAGATAATTTCGGTAATTTTTTTGTCATTTTTCCCCCAAATTTTTCATAATTTCAAAACATCTTGCGATGGCCTTGTCCATATCATAATACTTGTAATCACCCAATCGACCAAAGAAAAAAACATTTGGTTTATTTGCCGCCAATTTCAAATATTTCTGGTACAATTCGGCATTTTTATCGTTTGCAATCGGATAATACCGTTCATTCTTGCCGATTTCAAATGGTTCTGGGTATTCATAGGACACAATTGTTTTTTCAGATTCATCCCGCAAAAAATGCTTATATTCGCCAATTCGTGTCCAATCATAGTTGCACGGATAGTTCACCACCGCAACATCTTGAAATTTTTTGTATGGAAATGTTATGAATTCAAATCTTTCGCTGCGATATGGTAATTCGCCATATTCATAATTAAAAAATTCATCTATACTGCCCGACCAGAAAAGTCTGTCATATTTCATACTGGGCTTAAATCCGGTGTTTAATTTAACGGTTATATTTTCATGGGCTAACATTTTTTTAACCATTTGGGTGTACCCGCCAATCGGGATTCCCTGGTATTTATCCTGGAAATAGCGATTATCACGTGCGATATAAACAGGCACACGCCCCGAAACCGATGGGTCAATTTCGTCGGGTTTTTGTCCCCACTGTTTTAATGTATATTCCAAAAATATTTTTTCATAAATATACTGTGCCAAAAATTGCAAATCTTTATCATCTTTCTTGCGCAATTCTAATATAGGAACCTTTACATTAAATCCGAAATTATCCAATAATTTTTTCTCTATGCGAATTGCCAATTCATTTGGAAACACCATATATAAACTATTCAAATTAAAGGGTATCGGAATCAACTGACCATCAACCAGACCGCGAACCTGATGTTGGTACGGATACCATTGGCAAAACCGACCAACAAAGTCCCATACTGTTTTGTTATTTGTATGAAAAATATGTGTCCCATACTTATGAACACAAATTCCATCCTGATAGTAATCATAAATATTACCGGCAATATGATTCTTTGAATCTATAACTGTCACCGTTTCTCCAGATTCTGCAAGCAATCGCGCCAGTGCTGCACCTGAAATTCCACAACCGACAATTAAATTTTTCATACCGAATTCACCTTTGGCATAACATGAAGTATTATACAAAATATAATACATAAGTATACAATAAAAGTCAATTATATTCAGGGTAAAAAACACCCCGCAATACGCGGGGTAAAAATACAACATAAAAACAAATTATTCTGCGTCAGTTTTTTTGGTTTCTGATGCAACTTCTGGTTCTGCATCTTTTGCCGGTTCTTCTTTGGTGTCTTCCTCAACTTTCTTGGTACCAAATGTCAGAACTTTACCTGCAACCAATGCTTCAATTTCGTCACTGGTACGCGCGACATAGACCTTAATTGGAACAATAACATCCGGGTGCAGGGCGATTTTTGTATCAAACGCACCAATTGATTTAATTGGTGCCCCCAGCATAACCATTGCCGACGACACATCAACATTTGCAACCTGTTTCAATTCGCGTGCGATATCACGGCTGGATACCGAACCGTATAATTGACCGGTGTCGCCCGCCTGGCGAATCATATACATTTTTGCATTCTTGACCGCATCAACCTTGGATTCTGCGACTTTCTTAGCATTTTCATGACGCGCCTGTAATTCGGCCTTTTGTGCTTCGAACAACGCGACATTTTCACGCGACCAACGCAGCGCCTTGTTATTCGGCAACAGATAGTTGCGCGCATAACCGGTTTTTACTTCAACTGTATCGCCGATTGTCCCCAAACGAGTAATTTTTTCTGTTAAAATAACTTTCATTTTATCTGTCCTTATTGTTTAAGTTAGGGTTATACCCAAATAGTTAAATTATCCGATGTTATTGCGTACAAACGGCAACAGTCCCAAATGACGCGCGCGTTTAATTGCCGTTGTCAGCAACCGTTGATCTTTCTGGGAAACGCCGCTGATACGACTTGGCACAATTTTACCACGTTCGGTTATATAGTGCCCCAACATTTTGACATCTTTGTAATCAATAACCTTGCCCTTTAATGGGTTAGATTTTTTACGATAAATTGCTGCACGAACTGCCATTATTCTGCCTCCTCGGTATTCTTTTTCATCATAACAGATGGTCCATCTGCCAATTTTTCTACGCGAACGTTCAAGAAACGAATAACATCTTCGTCAATGCGACAACGACGTTCTAATTCCGCAATAGATTTACCCGGCAATTCAATGTTCATCATAACATAGTGTGCCTTGCGATTCTTGCGAATAATATAGGCCAGATTTTTCAATCCCCAAAATTCGGTAGATTTAACATCACCGCCCAGTTCTTTGATAATACCTGCGTATTTGTCCGCTTTTTCTTTGACCTGCGGTTCGGTCAAATCCTGGCGAAAAACCAGGACACTTTCATAGTATGCCATTTTATTTCCTTTGGTTTAAGTCAGCCGTCACCACCATTAGCGACAGCAGGAACATGCGCAATTATTACAATTTTTTATAAAAAATCAAGTGTTTTATGTAATCTTTCCGTACACACACATAATAAAAGATTTGACACAGGTTTGGTGTTTTTTCTATGATACATGTGTAACGAGAGAAATATCATGAATAAATTTCACAAAAACCTTAATCTTATGGCGTTTTTCACGGCATTAGTATTGTGCATTATTATCTTGTTTTATCGCACATTTTTTTCAATTGCGATTGCAAACATATACCTTAATGGTGTGATTATTGGCACGACATTGTTCGGAATAATCCTTTGTTTTATTAAGATTTTTGCACTTTTACCGGAACATCGTTGGCTGAATGCGTACGGGCGTGGGAATCGCAATGCGAAATTGCCGCCACATTTATTGCACTCGGTCGCGGTTCTGTTGCGATCACGAACGGCAAAATTAAATGAAAACGGGCTGCGCGGAATATTAGATATGATATTGGTCCGATTCGAAGATGACCGCGAATCCATACGATATGTTGTGAATACTTTGGTATTTTTGGGATTACTTGGAACATTTTTGGGGTTGATTTTAACGGTTGGTGGATTTGCCGAACTGATTGGTAATTTGAATTTCAACGATGAAAGTGTCTTGGAAACTATGCAGGCGGGTTTATCAATGCCATTGGGGGGTATGGCAACCGCATTTACCAGTTCGCTGCTTGGACTCGGTGGCAGTTTGGTTGTCGGTTTCCTTGCACTCCAGGTGCAATTGGCCCAGGGCGCGATATTCCAGACACTGGAAGATGTTTTGGCAAAGCAAACAAGTGTATCCCATCGGGAAATTGGTGTGTTGCCAAAGATGGAATCAAATCTGGCAAAAATTGCAACCGCGGTTCAAAACATTGACGAACGGTTTTCGGATATACAATAATAATGAAAGTGCGAGAGAGGAAAAACAATGTTCAAAAATTTTCGTGATAAGACAAATACATGGCCTGCATTCGTAGATTTATTTTCAAATCTGGTCATTATATTAATATTTTTGCTGATTGTGTTCGTGTTTTTGTGGACAACGACCAGTGTATTTAACAAACGCACCGGGGTAAAAACAATATCGGAATTACAGCAAATAAATGCGGAACAAACCGAAAAAATCCGCCAAATGCAGGCCGATGAACGCGAAGCAACCCAGTTGTTGATTCAGGCGCGTGCGCGTCTGGAATCTGCCCAGGCCGACTTGGATGCCAAGGATTTATCTATGCTGGATTTAATCAATGCATATGAAATCCAGGTTTCTAAACTTCAGGCCCAAGATGAACAATCAAAACAACAGGTTGCCGAAACCAACGCACAAATAGAAAAACTGCGTGAACAATTAAATCAGGCAACAATTGCACGGGCCGAATTTGAAAAATTAGAACAAGAGCGGCGCGAATTACAATCACAAATGACCGAACAGATGGCTGCAAAAACCGCCGAATACCAATCAGAACTGAAAAAACTGAATGATGCGTTGGCGGCAGCGCGCCAGGAATCCGAGGCACAAGAGGTCAAATACATTGAAATGTCCAACGAATTGAATCGTGCATTGGCGGATAAAATTGCCGAACTGCAAGATATGAAAGACTACCAGTCTGAATTCTATCGTGCGGTAAAGATGGCACTGGGCGATACCACATCGGTTATGGCCGACGGTGATCGATTCATTGTCCCAAGTGATATTTTATTTACAACGGGTTCGTATAAACTGTCCGCCGAGGGTAAAACCCAACTGCGTTTAATATCAAATGTTATTCGGGATTTTGAATCAAAAATTCCATCGGACATAGATTGGATTATTCGCGTTGATGGGCACACCGATAAAAAACCGGTCGTGACAGGTAATCGCGCATATCGCGATAATATGCAACTGTCGTTATTGCGCGCACGTGCGGTTGCCGATGAATTGGCAAAAAATGGTGTGTCGCCGCGTCGCCTGGTCCCAAGTGGCTTTGGCGATTTACATCCTGTGGAATTGGGTACGGATAAAGAAAGTATGCAAAAGAATCGCCGTATAGAATTACAATTAACGAATAAATAATGATGTATAATCTCTAACAATATATCGCCCCGCAAAAAGGCGGGGCGATTATTCATGGTAATTAAACCATTTTATGACAATTTGTGGATGACCAAACCGCTGCGCAGTTTTGGTTCAAACCATGTTGTCTTTGGTGGCATAATGTTCCCTGTGTCGGCAATATCAATAATTTGCCGCATGGTGACTGGATACAGCGCGAATGCAACCGCCATTTCACCACTGTCAACGCGTTTTTGTAATTCACCCAGACCCCGAATTCCGCCGACAAAATCGATTCGTTTGCTTGTGCGCAGGTCACCAAGATTTAATATCTTATCAAACACCAGGTTGGACAATACTGTCACATCCAAAACACCAATCGGATCGTTGTCGTTATAGGTTCCTGGTTTTGCCGTCAACGAATACCATTTTCCGTTCAAATACATGCCAAAGTTGTGCAGTTTTGTCGGTTTGTAAATTTCGGTTCCCATTTCATGAACTTCAAACGATTTTTCCAATTCGGCGATAAACTGTTCCGGTGTCAGACCGTTTAAATCTTTGACAACGCGGTTATAGTCAATAACTTTTAATTGGCTTTCTGGGAAAATCACTGCCAAGAAATAATTGTATTCTTCGTTTCCGGTGTGGTTCGGGTTTTGTTCGCGTTTTTCGGCCCCAACACGTGCCGCCGCCGCTGTGCGATGATGGCCGTCCGCCACATACAGGGCAGGGATGCTTTTAAATATTTCAGTAATGCGTGCATTTATTGCATCATCACGAATCGCCCAGAATTTATGCCCGAAACCATCTGCTGCAACAAAGTCGTATTCAGGCGCATTATTCTTTACAAAATTTTCGACGATTTCATTCATCTCGGCAACATCAGGATACGCAAAGAAAACCGGTTCAATATTCGCATTCTGGATACGCACATGAATCATACGGTCGTCTTCTTTGTCTTTGCGGGTCAATTCGTGCTTTTTAATTTTTCCGGTCATATAGTCATCAACATTTGCCGCTGCGACCAAGCCATACTGGGTGCGACCATCCATTGTTTGGGCATAGATGTAATACATTTCTTTGTCATCGGCAACCAACCAACCGCGGTCCTGCCACAGTTTAAAGTTTTCAACGGCTTTGTCATAGACCGCCTGGCTGTGTTCATCGGCGATTGGATCAAAATCTATTTCGGGTTTGATGATGTGCAGTAATGACTTTTCACCGGCCTCTTGCTTTGCCTCGACCGAATTCAGAACATCATATGGACGTGATGCAACTTCGGCCGCCAATTCTTTTGGGGGGCGAATGCCTGCAAATGGTTTTATTTTCATGTGGTCTCCTTTTTTTGTTTTGCAAACTTTTCCGATTATAGAACGAAAAAATCAAAAGGCAACCCCAGTTTTCCAAATTGCAGGCATACTTGTAGCAGGCCCATGTTTTTATTGGTCTATTTCTGCATCAAATATTGTTTCGTGCTTTGTCGTGTCCAGTGGATGCCACTGAAACGGGACGGTTGCAAAATCTATTTTGTTCATGTCTATGCGCCGAATCGTGCGGTTGTACATCGTGTGATAGTAAACAATCCGATTCGTTATGTCGGTTGCAATTGTCCACTGGGTCGCCGATGGCATATCAAATGGCGCGGTGCCGATTTTGTACGATGTGCCGAACGGAACATCAACATTATTTAATATGTGAAACGATTGTGCGATGGCATCGGCGGCATTTGATTGCTGGATAGAATATGTTTTTAAGAATGCCGCCCGAACGAATCGTGATGGTGATGAAAAATCGCCCGGTAATCCAAGTAACCCAGTTCCATTACTAAGTGAACGCAGTTTAATTGGACCAAATGGTGTGGGACCTGCACGACCCGGAACCAGGTTCACATAATTATCAAGGTTTGTCATGTGCCAATCAAAATTCGGTGCGTTTGTTATAACACCAACGGGGTTTTCATGAAATGTTGGTACACCGTCAATAATTTCCATAACGACCTGGTGCCCGTTGGGTTCGGTAATGCGCCAATGAACGGTTGATGCGGTTGGGTCTATATTGACTATGCGCACGTTGTCAATTGCGTTTTTGACTTCGTCAATGGTTGAAAAACGCGACAGTATCCATGATACGACCTGAAAATCTGCAAGCGTTTTTTCGCGCAGTTCCGGCGAATATGGTTGGTATTTGCCAAAGTCGGGAAAGTAAAACAATGCCGCGGATAATCCGGCCTCGTTCGTGCCGTCAACAACGAATTCGGGTTGCTGCATCCCAAGACCAACGAATCCATATTTTGCAGTAAATGGCATACCATTTTTTGTCCCATCTGGCAACAGCGAATGTTCAGTGTGTCCGCGTGGCGATACAACATATATATTATTCATCTGGGATCCCGACCAATCAACGGTTCGTGCAACGACAACTGATTTGTCGGTGGTGGTCAGTGTTATTCCGGTGCAGGCATCTGCGCCCCAAAAGTTCAACGCGCATGATACCGCGATAAAAGATATTGGCAGTATGTTCTTCATTTTTTATCCTTTTTTTGCTTGTGCTTATTATACGCCGTAACGCGCCGTTGCCCAATAGGAACGAATGCGCCGATGGGTGGGGTGCTTTATTTTTTATTTGCAAATTGGTAAAGTGCGGTATATAATGCAACCCGCATTGGGGCATAGTTTAATGGTAGAACTCCGGACTCTGACTCCGTCAGTGTTGGTTCGAATCCAGCTGCCCCAACCAAAAATTCAAACACCCGAAAGGGTGTTTTAGTTTTTGGTTTTGGGGTTATGGTTGAAACATTTGCAACAAATGTTGCAAAAGGTTCGAAACCAAGTAGATTTGCGAAGCACCGCGCCCGCAAATCGTTACGGGTTGCGCGCAGCCGGCACATTGTGCCGTGCGAGCGAATACGAGAATAGACAATTAAGAAAATCTTAAAAAATCGACTAACGGAGATTTTTTTGATTTTATTTATTGTATATCGAGGTACCTCGCTGCCCCAACCGTAGTTTCAAAACTTGCCCATCAAGGCAAGTTTTCTTTTGTTTTCTAATACTTTCACCGAGTTCGAAAGTTTGATTTTGAAAAATCGCAATTTTTTACCATTTTCGAACTTTTTGTGATATAATTGTCAGTGAAAAAGGGGTATATAATGGTGAAAAAAATTACTACAGATAAAGATGGATATACACATGAAGTAGAATATGATGAACAAAACAAGCCGTTGTTTGGTGTAACTTATGATCCAGAAGGTAATGTTTTCGGTGAGCATATTTATAGAAACGGTCGATACATGGGATTAAGGAAACATTACCTTGATAAACATGGATATGAACACGAAGTAGAATATAATCCTGGTGGTATCGCTTTGGCAGATAGAAAATATGATCATGAGGGAAAGTTAATCGGTGAGGGAGTTTATAGAAACGGAGTGTTTATTGGTGGTATAGAATATCACACAGATAGAGACGGATATACGCATGAAGTGCAATACAATCATAATTTGGAACCTGTACGAGGCATCACTTATGATCCAAAGGGTAATGTTTTCGGTGAACATATTTATAGGAGTGGTAAGTATGTTGGCGTTAGAAAACGTAATATGGATAGGAATGGGTATGAACACGAGGTTGAAACAAATCGATCAAATTTACCATTGTCGGACAGGAAATATTCTGATGGAGTTTTGATGGGAGAGGGAGTTTATATAGATGGTTTATTTGTGGGGTCCAGGGAATATTTTGTGGGTGAAGATGGATATAGAATAGAAGAAATGACGCCTGGTGGTAAAATTTTAGCGGAGAGAAAGTATGATAGACAGGGGAGATTGGTAGCAGATAAAACCAATAAAACCAATATATTTAACTATGCGAACGATGTTTTGAAACAAGAAACAGACCCAGTTGTAGTCGTTGGACCACAAAAAGATTCAAGATAGGCTTAATTTATCTTTAAATTCTTCAATCTCTTGTCCGAATTTAATTATAATATCGGCTCGCGAACTGCACAGACAGCGTAAAAAACTTTTTGGGGTGATAGTTCCTTGGTTTGTTGAACAAATGTATCATAAAAAAACTTGCATTTCAAAATATGTGTTGTAGAATTTATTCATAATTCAGGAAGGAGAGAGCCAATGTTTCATCATTTAAATAAACTGATGTCAACCGTTTCTGTATTGCCGGCATTGCTGGTGTTGCCCGCGTTTGGTGATCCAGTTAGTGTTTCAACACTAAGTGAATTAAATGCGGCTATGACCGCCGGTTCGGATATTTTGGTTAATCAAGATATAACCGTTTCAGGCGGATTGGGTGTGACCAGCCAGACAAACACGGTTGATTTAAATGGTATGACATTATTTGGTGGAGATGGTGATGCAAACGGGCTTTCGATTTTTACTGGTTCGTATTTGAATTTGATAAATGGTGGAACAATTTCAGGATTTGACAGAAGCAGTACTCTTGCCGGTATTATGAATATTCAGGAAAGTGCGCTGTATTTGGATGGAAATTTTACATTTCAAAATAATAATTCGCAACGCGGTGTAATCCAGGTCTGGGGAAATACTGCCGCACCTGTAATTTCTTCTTCGGCGACATCTGTGTTAGTGTTTGATCATAATACTTCAACGATGGGTGGTGCGCTGTATCATGAACACAGAAATGCGGGGGATGATGTTGTTTCGGAGTTAAATGGAACGAGTATTACGTTCAGTAATAATAGCGCAACATCAACCGCCGGGGGCGCAGTTTTGAATGTCGTGGGTAATTTGTCGATATTGGGCGACCAGAATGTGTTCACAGGTAATCAGACAACGAATACAACCGAGGTCGTTGAAAAGCACTATAAACGCGGTGGTGGCGCAATTGCAAATGCATCGGGTGCCGGTACAAATAATGCCGTGATGATAATTGGTAATGCGAACAGTGTGAATACTTTCAGTGGAAATACATCCACGACCAATGGTGGCGCGATTATGAATCGTGCAGTTGACACAGATAGGGACGCGTACCTTACTATTAACGGTACATCAACGTTTTCTGGAAATATTGCGGCGGAAAAGGGTGGCGCGATTTATAATATTTCGCAACAGATTGAAACCCAGGATGCCGAAGATAATTGGGTTTCGCAAAAACGTAATGAATTGAATTTGACCGGTATTTCAAATATATTCACAGATAATGTCGCCGGGCAAAAAGGTGGTGCAATTTATACATCGGGTTATGCGACCATTGATAATGCACTGTTTACCGGTAATCATACCACGGGCGCGGCTTACATAGAAAATGGCGCGTGGCAACAGGCTCAGGGTGGTGCGATTTATAATACCGGTGCCGATGAATTGTATGAAGGCGACAGCGATGTATATTGGGCCGCCGAAGGTATATTAAATATTTCAAATACAAATTTTGGTATAGATGGTGACGCGTTGTCGGGCAACAGCGCATTACAGGGTGGTGCAATTGCCAATAATAGTGGTCAAGGCGGTGTTTATGATGGAAATATCGTTTTGAATAATACGAATTTCTATAACAACAACGCCTATGCGGATTTGGATGATGATGGATACAATTTTTCATCGCTTGGTGGTGCGATATGGAATGATGGTATAATAACCGTCAATGGTGATACGACATTCAAAGGAAATACCGCCGAAGGTTTTGATGCCGCAGGTGGTGCGGTCTATAATTCGGGTACATTGACATTTAATGACGCGGTGACATTTGATTCAAATATCGCAACTGATGTGAATTCAAACAATGGGGCGCATGGTGGTGCAATTGACAATAATGGTGCATTGACTTTTGCTGATATGGCGACATTTATTGGAAACCAGGCCATAAGCAACAGTCCACCAAAAGAACGCAAAAAACTTGTTGATGGTCAAATAGTAACTGTCTATGTTCCGATTACAACCGAGGGCGGTGCATTACGTAATGATATATTTGGTGAAGTTGAATTCCAAAATGGTGCACTGTTTAGTGAGAACAGTGCTACATATGGTGGTGCAATATTTAATATGGATGGCACAGTCACACTTAATGACGCATCGTTTACAAATAATATAGCAGGTGACGAAGGTGGGGCGATATTTAATTATGATGGAACGGTAAATATTAATGCGGTAAACGATGATGTTGTGTTCAGTGGTAATTTCGCAAATAATGTGCTTAATGATATTACAAACTATGGCGGAACGATAAATCTTAATGCGGGTTCTGGACGGTCAATCAGTTTAGCCGGTATAGATGGTTCCAATGGTACGATAAATAAAACAGGCAGTGGTATTTTGGATGTGTCGGAATATATTGCGTTTCAAACCGTAAATTTGAACGAAGGTGAACTGCATCTGACCACAGGTGAAGATAATTTGTATCAATCAACCATAAATGTCGCGTCTGGTGCAACAATAAACACTATTGATAACTTAATTAACGATTATGCTTCGTCAATTATGTTGTCTGATGGTGCGATTGTAAAGGGCGATTTGGACTATACAAATGGTTTGGCGGACTTGTATTCCGCGGTTGATGGGGCAACGATTATATACAGTATGGCAAATCCGTTGGATATAGGTATTCAATATGGAACATCCAAAACTATCCAGGTTGCAACCGGTAATAATGTCACCGTTAACGCAGGAACCGGTTTTGCGTGGTTTGATGGCAGTCATGGTTTAACACTTGCGTCTTCGGGTGCTGCGGACGGCAGTGTGGTTGTATCTGGAACATCGGGTGGAATAAATGCGGCGGTTGATGCGGCAGATTTGGAAACAGGTGTGCATAACGAAATTGCGTATTTCGTGACATCAGACGAAACATTTGATGGTTTGGACAATATAATTCAAAATGCGAATTTTGTAATCACTGGGAATGGAACAGACGAAGGCGATAATACATTGACATTGGCAAGTGATTTGATTGTTGATACGGATTCATCATTATCTATCACTGACGCAATTCTGGCCCAGGCAAATGATTCAGAAAAAATTGAAAACAGATTGGGCGCGGTTTTAAATATCAAAGATTCCTTGATAGGTGTTGATATTGATAATGCCGGAACGTTGTTGTCGGATCCAACAACATACACAGGAACCATAACAAATACCGGAACGGCAAATTTTGCAGCCGATACATTTGATGCAACTGCGACATTGGCAAACAGTGGTACGGTGAATTTAGCGAGTGGTGTTGTGTTCAATGCTGGTGCGGTGATTACAGGTAATGGAATCGTAAATCTGAATGATGGTGTCACAGAATTTAATAATACGGCTTCGTCAAACACAATAAATGTTGCCAGTGGCGCAGATTTCAGTGGCATATTGGCAAGCACGGGTGTTGTAAATACACAAAACAATAACATTGATACAATCACTGGGTCGGTCAGTGGTGGAACGTTGAATGTTGATGCCAATTTGATTGGTGCCGGTACAATAGATACATTTGGTGATGCAACCGGTGCAACAATTGGTGCGATAAATCTGATTACAACGGAATATGGCGATGCCCAATCGTTGACATTGGATGTTAATGGTGCGGCATTATCAGATGACTTTGTTGTGACGGGTGCAACAAATTATTATACAAATGTTGCATTGGATGATTCGGGTAATTTGGTGTTTAGTGATAAATTGCTGAATACATCGGGTTTCTATGATTTGGTTGATGCGACTTGGTCAGGTGGACATTATATATTGAACGCGGCGACATATGGTACACCGGCGGATGAAACGCACCTGACGGTGGGGGATGCGCTTGCGGAATTGGATGCCCAGGTTTATGCGAATGAAACCGCAATTTCGGGCAAGGTTGATGTGACAAATATTTATACTGCATCTGTTGCCCCAGAACAAGAAATTGCTAACGGCGATTCATTGGTAATGTCAGTGACTTCATTCCAGAATTCTGTTGTGAATATGGCGGAAAATGTCAGTATGAGTTGGGCACAAACCCAAAGTTTTGAAAATGGTGTGACATTTGGTGAAAATGCGACATTTGGTATTACCGGTGCCGGGGTTGCAACATTAGGCGCGACAACGGTTTCTTCTTTGGTATTGGGTGGAACCAGTGTTGATGGTATAGATACCACGGCCACAAGTGACAGTAGCAATCTGATTACATCGGGTGCGGTCGCAACAGCATTGTCTGGAAAACAAGATGCGATTACCGAGAGTAATTTGTTGGCAGCAAGTTTGATTGAAACAGATGATGACCATACGTTCGTGACAAATACCCAGATTTCCGATTGGGATGGTAAACAGGACGCAATTAACGAAAACAATCTGCTTAGTGCGGCATTCATCAGTGGATTATCAAATGTTGCGACATCGGGTAATGCAGCTGATTTAAATACAGATACAAGTCACATGTTCGTGACAAATACTCAGATTTCAAACTGGAATGGGAAACAAGATGCAATCAATGAGAACAACATGCTTAGTGCGGAATACATCAGTGGATTATCTGCGGCGGCAACAACCGCAATAGATACCACGGTCACAAGTGACAGTAGCAATCTGATTACATCGGGTGCGGTCGCAACAGCATTGTCTGGAAAACAAGATGCGATTACATCTGATAATATGTTAAGCGCAAGTTTGATTGAAACAGACAGTACGCATCAGTTTGTCACAGAAGATCAGATTGCGGCATTGAATACATTAACCGGTGGTGGTGAAGGTTCGGTTTCAAATCAAATTCAAACCGCGCTGAACAATAGCGGATTCCAAGACGAAGAAGCGGTTGCGAATGCTGTTTCAAGTGGCGCACAAAATGCAACATATGATGCATCGGCAGACTATGCAGATGGAACTATTGGTGCGGCAATACAGGCTAATGCCGCGGCAATTGAAGCATTCACGGGTACCGGCGAAGGTTCAATCGCAAGTTATGTAGAAGATGCATTAAATGGTCTTGATGTTCAAACCGCCGATGATGTTGCAAATGCGGTTGCCGGTAATGCAGAAACTGCAACATATACGGCAAATGCCGATACGCATACAGACGGCACAATTGGCGCAGCAATCGATAACAACACCAGTGATATAGCAGAAATCAACAGTGTGTTGGGACGGCCGGCTGACGATGATACGGATGCCACAGGCTTGTTCGCGGAAGTTGCCGCCCATTCTGATGCAATTAATACGTTGTTGTCGGACGATGAAAACGCCGAGGGTTCAATTCAGAATATCGCAAGAGAATATGTGGAAAATGCATTGGCATTAAATACTGTGACCATAGATGAAATGGCGCAACGTGATGCGTTAACATTAAGCCAAGCAAACGCATATACCGATAGTCGTATTGAAACACTGGACAAGAATTTATCATCAGGTATCGCCAGTGCGGTTGCATTGTCATCGGTTGCGGTCGGTGGCGTGCGTCGTGGTGAAATGTCGGTTGGCGCAGGCTATGGATACTTTAATGGTCAATCGGCGGCGGCATTTGGGGCGGCGCTGGGGCTGTCCAGTCGTTGGTCAATCAACGCGGGTGCCGGTGTATCGGGATATGATGTATCATTCCGTGCTGGTACGAACTATAAATTCAAAGTGTTTTAATGGTTAGTGAAACAGTATTAGTGATTAGTAAGGGCGCGTATTCGCGCCCATATAATTTTTTGCGATTTTTTATTTACGCTGTTTTATTATATAATTCAAATGCTGTTCGGGGCTCTGTTGGTGTGGATTAGCGAATCGTTGGTGCATGGTGTCCGTGAAAAACACCTTTAACCACGGCATTTGTTTGGTGTTTTTTTTCAGTGTCATACCGTTAAAAAATACTATCTGGCGTTTTCAACTGTGATTATGAAGTTTAGATTTTTACTGATATGATTGTGCAATAGTCATGTTCACGACATAAAAAACGGTTGCGGGATGCAACCGTTTTTACTAACCGCTTACACTAATTACTATTTTACAAATCGGTTATATGTTTTTTCATTTATTTTTATTGGATATTCGCGTTCCAGGTACGCGTCATAATCCGATGCGATATGACGGGCGGCCATATTCGCAATTTCGGTTGCCATATTTGCCATTTTTTTATCATCAACCTTTGGCAGTTTTTCATCAGAAATATGCATCACATAGAATGCATCAGAATCTGATACAATTGAATTATTTCCAATTGGATTCTTGAATGCCGCAACCAGAACCGCCGGTGCCGCGCCATTTGCACGCGATACAGTTAATGTTTTTTTGCCCGTTAATTCACCCGTTTTATTCAAATCAACCAATATTTCATTGGCGCGGACATATGCCTGTTTTTCTTGTTCGGCGCGAACCCATTCGGTGGCAAGTTCTTTTTTTACCGAATCGAATTCTGCATCGTGCGCCGGTGCTATTTTATCAACACGCACGATTACAAAACCGTCATGTGTTTCAATCATTTCGCTTTCGGTTTCGGCATCCATATCAAACACCCGTGCAATCATCGCAGTATCAAATAACTTGTCATCGGGTAATTTGTCTGCACCGATGTTTTCATATTTTGCGAACTTTGCACCATGCGTTTTTGCCGCCGTTGCCAGTGATTCGCCACCGATGATGTCATCCTCCATTTTCTGGGCGATTTTCAGGTTCTTTTCATACTCGTCTGGTTTATCCATTTCGGTTGGCAACATTACATATGACACATTACGTGTTTCGGTCACGCGATGAGGATTTTTTGCATAGAAATCACGCAAATCATTTTCGGTTGGTTGCGCAACCTTGAAATCCGATAACTTTACCGTCGCAACGTCAATCGTGCGTTCGGCATTACGTGCATTATATGCCGCGGTTGTTGCAAATTTTGGTGTCTTGATTGGTGTGCTTATCGGCGTCAGAACCATATTATTCAATGTTTTCATACGGAAATCGTTTGCGACATCCGATTCGCTTAGTCCCGAATTCTGCAAAACGACACTGTATGCCACCGGCGAGAATTTACCATTTTCCTGGAATTGTGGAACGGCGCGAATATCATCGGCAATTTTGTGGTCGGATACCACATAGCCCAAATCGCGTGCATGATGTTCCAAACGTTTTATATTCGCAATTTTACGAATAACATTATTCTGGAATTCCGTCATTGCGCCCGGGTCGGTATATATTTTCCGTTGCTCTTCACGTGACATAGACGATAATTCATTGGATTTAAAGTTGCTATATACCTGGATCGAAACCTTATCACCACCGACACGCATCAATGTTGTATCCGATGATGTAAGACCAAAAACCCATTCGGCCACACCCCATCCAACAAACGAAAAGATAAGAATTCCCATTAAAACCTTCGCGACAGGTTTATCTGCCGCATTGCGTAAATATTCTAGCATTTTATCCCCTTTTGCGATAACATAGCAGAACATATAACAAAAATTCAACGGAAAAGAAAGGAAAAAATATGAAAACAATAATCGGAAATTGGAAAATGAATGGCTCGCGCGCTAAATTGGCCGAAATGATTGCAGATTTGTCGCAAATTGAAACGCAAAATCGTGTTGTTTTGTGTGTGCCGTTTACTATGCTGGATATAGATTCAGGTACAATAAATCTTGGTGCCCAGGATGTTAGCGCACACAAAAGTGGTGCCTATACCGGTGAAGTTTCGGCCGAAATGATTGCCGAAGTTGGTGCAAAATATGTGATTGTTGGCCACAGCGAACGTCGGATGTATCACGATGAAACAAATGATATTGTTCGGGCAAAGGCCCAGATGGCATTGGAAAATGGTATTACACCAATTATATGTGTCGGTGAAACAATGGATGAAAAACGTGCCGGAAAAACCATGGATGTCATTGAAGCGTGTGTTCGTGAATCTGTGCCAAATGATGTGCATGATGATATTATAATCGCATACGAACCGCGTTGGGCGATTGGTGCCGGAATTACCCCAACCACCCAAGAAATTGCCGATGCACATCGTGTTATTGCGGATACTTTGTCATATATGGGGTTAGATGGAACACCGATTCTGTACGGTGCCAGTGTGAACGTATCAAATGCATCCGATATTGTTGCAATAAAAAATGTAGGCGGATTGTTAATTGGGGGTGCGTCCTTGAAATCGGCAGATCTGATACCTATAATAGAAAGTGTTAAATAAAAAGAAGATGATATGGAAAATAAAAAAGAAGTAAAAATTGAATCTGTGTCCATTGCCGATGCAGAAAATAAGAATGCCGAACCTGCGAAAGCAGAGGTGACAGAATCAAATGCCAGAATTGCAGAATTAGAAAAATCATTGACAGAATTAAATGATAAGTATCTGCGGATGGCGGCGGAATTAGAAAATACGCGTCGTCGGGCGGTGCTGGATTCAGAATCACGTGCGCGTTCGCGTGCAATTTCGGTTGCCGAAAAAATTTTGCCTGTGATGGATGCGCTTGATGTTGCATTAAAGCATAATCCCGATGATGAAGGGATTAAATCGCTGGGGTTGGCAATGGAATCGGCATTTGAAAAAATCGGAATCACAAAAATTGAAACGGTTGGAAAGCCCTTAGATCCGACGGTTCACAATGCGATTCAGGTCGTTGCCGCATCTGATAAGTTCGCACCAAATACCGTGGCCGAAGAATTACAGGCCGGATATATGATGGGCGATGCTGTTCTGCGGACGGCGATGGTGGTTGTTGCAAAATAAATACGGTCTGGGTTTGCGAACATTAAAATTGTGTGATATAATCGGTTTGAAAAATATAAAGGATTAGTTATGTCGTTGATACCTGTTGTAATTGAAGAATCACCACGTGGTGAACGTTCGTTTGACATTTATTCGCGTCTGTTGCGTGATCGTATTGTTATGATAAATGGTGAAATCGAACCCGCAATGGCAAGTACCATTGTCGCCCAGTTGCTGTTTTTAGAATCGGAAAATCCAAATGCCGATATTTCGCTGTATATCAACAGCCCCGGTGGTGATGTTTCTGCCGGTTGGGCAATTATGGATACTATGCAGTATATCAAGTCGCCGGTTTCAACGATTGGTATGGGGCTTGTTGCGTCGATGGGATCTGTGTTGTTGGCGGCGGGTGAAAAGGGGAAACGTTTTGTCTTGCCGAATACCCAGGTTATGATTCATCAACCGATGGCGGGTGCACGGGGACAAATTACTGATATGGAAATACAATTAAGTCAATTCCAAAAAAACAAAAAAACGTTGATTAAACAAATGGCGGAATTTACCGGGCGCAAGGAAAAAGAAGTCTTTGATGCGATGGAACGTGATAACTGGATGACACCGGCCGAGGCAAAAGATTTCGGTTTGATTGACAAAGTGTTGGTGCGTAAATAAAAGGTTCGTGGCATGAGTGACGAAAAAAAAACTACTGAATCACAAGATAAAAACCAGTTTTGCAGTTTCTGTGGCAAGGCGGTTTACGAAGTAAAAAAATTAGTCAGTGGTCGTAATGTCTGCATTTGCGATGAATGTATCGCGTTGTGTAATGATATTATGGCGGATGATATGCGGGCCGAGGTTACGCGTGATGCAGAAAAGTTGCCGACCCCATCCCAGATTTATGATTTTTTGAATGAATACATAATTGGTCAAGAATCTGCCAAGCGGACATTGGCGGTTGCGGTTTACAACCATTATAAAAGGCACAGTGCATCATTGTCATCGGATGTAGAGGTTCAGAAGTCTAATGTATTGCTGATTGGACCAACGGGAACGGGTAAAACACTGTTTGCCCAGACGTTGGCGCGCATACTGGATGTACCGTTTGCGATTGCCGATGCAACCACTTTGACCGAGGCAGGATATGTCGGTGATGATGTTGAAAGTGTTTTAACCCAACTGTTGCATAATGCAAATTTTGATGTAGAAAAGGCGCAGCGCGGAATCATTTATATTGATGAAATTGATAAAATTGCCCGCAAATCGGAAAATCCATCATTAACACGTGATGTTTCTGGCGAAGGTGTGCAACAGGCATTGCTAAAGTTAGTAGAGGGTACGATTGCAAATGTGTCTGCCGGTGGGGCGGGTCGCAAACATCCCGGTGAAGCAACGGTTCGTCTGGATACATCAAAGATTTTGTTTATATGTGGTGGCGCGTTTGATGGTTTGAATCGTATTATTGCAAATCGTAAATGTGAACGCGCGGGAATTGGTTTTGGCGCAGATGTAGAAAGTAAAAAAGAACGTGATGCCAAGAATCATTTGTCCGATGTTCAACCCGAAGATTTGGTTAAGTTTGGAATTATTCCAGAATTGGTTGGGCGGTTGCCGGTTGTTGCGACGTTGACCGAATTAGATGAAAATGCATTGGTTAAAATTCTGACCGAGCCAAAAAATGCGATTGTAAAGCAATATGCGGCGATGCTGAAAATGGACGATGTGAAATTAACGATAACCGATGATGGGTTGCGTGAAATTGCGCGATTGGCGTTGGCGCGAAAAACGGGGGCGCGTGGTCTGCGCAGTATTTTAGAGAATATATTACTGGAACCAATGTTCCAGGCACCGGACAAGCCGGATTTAGTTGAAATTGTAATAGATAAAAATGTTGTTGTTGGCAAAAAGCCCCCAGTTGAAATTCTGCGTGATGCGAAAAAGGCTGCGTAAAGATTTTTATCAGAATTTGTTTATCGGGCAAAAATCGCCCGATTTTTTTATATATAAAGATATTTTTGTCTTGCCAAAAATTGATTATGCTGATAAAATCTTCTAGAGAATATTGAAATTGGACTTTTACTGCGTTGAATCGGTTGTTTGCTGCGTTGTTGTCGGTTTTACGCACGTTTTAGGCCATTTCGGTGGTAAATAAGGAAAGAAAGGAAGGGGATATGAGGACAGAGAAATTATTCACAGTTATTGGTATGTTATTTGTGGGCTGTATTACTGAATCGTTTGCGGCCCCATCGATTCGTTCTGTGGAAACGTCGGGAAACAATGTCGCAACCACGTCACGTGCCGGTTCGTTGCGGTCTGGATCGTTAAAGACTTCAACTGGGTCGGTTTCGAGTAATGTGTCGGTTTCATCATCAGATGTCGCCGGCGAAACGCGTATGGCGACATTACCGGGTGGAATGCCAAAGGTTTCAAAGCCCAAATTGCCATCGTCTGGATATGCATCGGTGGATTTGTCGGATATCGAAGCGCGTCTTGATGATTTGCAAACGAACAAGGCAAATGTTGATGATTTGGATAATTTTGCCACCAGAACAGAGTTAAGTGGCAAGGCCGATTTGTCCGATTTGGAAGATTATGCAACCAAAGATGAGTTAGAAGACAAAGCAGATTCCAGTGCGTTGACCGACCTTGCGACTAAGGCTGAATTGAATGCCAAGGCGGATATCAGTCGGGTTTATGACAAGGAAACCGTAGATGCAAAACTGGATGGGCTTGGCGCCGTGGATGCGGATACTGTTTCAAGTATTGTTGATGGAAAATTATCACCGTATTCGACAACCACACAGATGAATACCGCCATTACCAGTGCAACGAGTGGATTGGCGACCACGTCTGCGTTAAACACAGGATTGGCCGGCAAAGCCGATGCCAGTGCGTTAAGTTCGTATTTGACAAGTGCGAACGCGGCGAATACTTATGCGACGAAATCGCAATTAGATAATAAAATAACCAGACCGACCAGTACTGGTACCGCAGGTCAGATATTAAAATTGGCTTCTGATGGTTCTACGACCTGGGGGGATAATGTAAACGTGCAGTTGACGACATTTTCCGGTGATAATAAATTGTATTACTGTGCTAAATCTAATGGAATATGTGATACCGCCAATGCAGGTGATAATTGGACCGGGGTTGATATAGGTCCCTTGAAAGGCGAAGCAGGTAAAACCGCGTGGTTAAGAAAATATAACGGCAATGTTCAGGTATGTTATAAAGACACGGAATGTGATACGACTGATAACTGGACAAACATTGTGGCATTATCTGATATCAAGGGGGAGTCTGGTAATGATGGCAAAGCGGTTGAAATACAAAAAGTTGATGATGCTATTAAATGGCGGTATTCCGGTGATAGTACGTGGCAAAGCATTGTTGCGTTGTCTGAATTAAAGGGCCAGGACGGAAAAGATGCATGTCAGAATTTTTCGGTGGAACGGGATACTTCGTATGCCGGAACGGATGGAACCAGATACAATTTATTTTGCAATGATTAATTATACAGGGGGAATAAAAGCAATCGTTATGGGGATTGTGCAGACCGGCATTGCCAAGACTACTTTGTTGGGCAGTTTTATTGTTCCAAATGGTGTGCCTGGTGTCAATGGTACGAATGGTGCAGCGGGCGAATCGGCACTGGAAATTTGGTGTCGGGCTAATGATAAAACAGGCAATGATTGTACAGATGCTGCGTTCTTAGCGGCAATAACCGGTAAAGATGGTAAAGACGGTAAAGATGGAACCAGTATACACGTAAAGGGAACAGTGGCATCCTGTAGTAATTTGCCAAATAATGCGACAGAAGGTGATATTTATATTGTCACCAATCAGAATAATTATGGGTATATGTGGAATGGGACATCTTGGAATTGCCCCAAAAAGCCAGATAATACAGAAGGTGGCTTTCCGATAAAGGGCGAGGATGGTGCAGATGGGTGTGATATACAATTACAAACCGCAGCATCCAGTACACCCGGGTGCACAACATTAAAATGGATTAAATCGTTTAAATCGGATGGGACGTGTCAGGCAAAAAATACTGGCGATGCATGGGGCAGTTTGGAGGTATGTAATGGTAATGATGGTGATAATGGAACCGGTGTGTGCGATGTATCAGAGAGCGATAAATCAAAAACGGTAAAACGTGAAGAAAGGAATCGTCAAAATCCGACCTGGGACAGTAGTGCGGGTGTCTTTACCGGGTGGGGATATTATGACGGAACAACACACTATTGTGATAATACAACCAAGAAAGCTGTGATTAAAGATGATTGCGACCTGATTGCTCTGCCTTTGTTCACCAGTGCAAATAGCGCGGTACAGTGTCCGTCTGGTTTGTATTATACTTGTAAATGGCCGACGAATGAAACAATACCAAGTGATATAAGCAGTCATGTAAGTGACGGTAAATATAATGTCTGTATATCCACAGGTTCGGTACCGGTGCAGGCATGTGAGCCAGCAGAACAACTTATTTCAGTTGGCGCAGATTGCCAACAGAAACAGATAAAGAAACAGGTTTGGGATGTTGCCCAGAGCAAGTGTGTTGAGGCATCTGGGGCAACATGGACAAATGTTGGTAGTCCGATATGTCCGCAGTGTAAAGAGTTGTTCGAATATGAAGCGCAAACAGGTGCAGCGAAGTGCAGTAAGTTGAATATTTATGAACAAACGCGTAATTCGTCTTATGAATGCGTGAGGGGTGCAAAGAAAGATACTCGTGAGTTTTGCAGTGCATGCGACACAGAAATAACATCAGAGACAGGTACAGGTAGAAATCTTGGTTGTACTCGTACGAAATATCAAAAGAAGAAAGGTGCCGATTGTTCCACAGATGATGGCGATCCGACATACGGTGATTGGACTTGCGATGGTGCATCGCCCGTGCCACTGTGCCCGAAACGTGTATATGCGACAGCAAAAAATACCAGTGGGTGCTCTGATGTAAAAGCCATGCCACAAGAGTGGAACGCCACGAGTAGCAAGTGTGTGGATAAAACTGGTGCGACAGAAGAAACACTCGTCACAACGTGTGATGGTGACGTGGGGCCGGTTGGACCGTCCGCGTGTGATGCGGATAATGCGACCAACACAACGGTTGATACAATTGTTCGGTCGTATCATCGTCCAACAAAGGCGAACACCGGTGATAAATATTACGCCACTTATGGTGGAATTGATGAAACGGTGACGTATTGTAAAGATGGTGGTACTTCGCCAAACTTTATTCAAGATTCTTGTAATCCGTTAACCCGGACGGCGGCATCTTCGATTTCTGCCACAGGAACAGGGACATGTGCAGGAACCGTTTTAGAATGTTCAACCAGTTTGACCGATACGGGTTCGGGTGGTATGGGTAATGCGGGAACGAAATATTATGTTTGCAGTGACGTTTGCGCAAAGACCGCGGCAACATATACCCAACCAACATTGACCAGTGGGTCGGATAGTAACTGTTTGAACAATGGTAAATGTGCGAGCTTGCCGGGAAAAACCGTGACAAACGAATATAATGGTTGTAAGGACGCAGATATTGTTAAACATGTTGATACAGAAGATACTTGTGTTGATCCAGTGGTAAATTCGTGTAGTACATCGGTCAGTAGTAGTGGCGTATGTACATACTATACTTGCACGGTTGGGGACAGCACAGGTAAGGTTTCCGATACAATCACTGCAAAAACATACACATTGCGGAAACCATTAACCGATAATAACAGTGTGTTCAAGATTGCATCAGATGCCAAGACAAAGGCGACAGCTAATGAGTCGGCATTGGCAAGCAAGGCGGATACCAGTGCGTTAAGTTCATATTTGACAAGTGCGAATGCAGAGAATATTTATGCGACGAAAACCGCATTAGATGCGAAGTTAAATACCAATGATTTGAGTGCAACATTGACAAAAACTATGATAACGAATAAGTTAGGCACGGATACCTATGGTTCTGCATCCGATGTCAGCGCGTTAAAGACCACGGTCGGAAACAACAGCAGTGGATTGGTAAAAGATGTTGCCGATGCAAGTGCAGCGGCGGCAACGGCAACAAGTATCGCGAATAGTGCGTCAGACGCGGCGTCAGCAGCGGACAGCAAAGCCACTGCAGCGCAAAACACCGCAAATTCCAAAATTGGTCAGTCTGATTTAAATACCGCATTGTATGGTACAGGAACATCGTCAAATCCTGCATCAGGTAGTATCGCATATAAAGCGAATAATGCGGCAACAACAACAAGTGTAAATACCGCATTGTATGGTTCGGGTGGGACGGCATCAAGTCCGGCATCTGGCAGTATCGCAGCCAAGGCGAATCTTGGAGGTTCCGCGTTGCAACCGTCCGCTTTATATGGAACCGGGTCATCGTCAAGTCCGGCGGCCGGCAGTATTGCATATAAAGCGAATAATGCGGCAACAACAACAAGTGTAAATACCGCATTATATGGTTCGGGTGGGACAGCATCAAGTCCGGCATCTGGCAGTATCGCAGCTAAGGCGAATGCGGCGTTGCCCGCGGACAATTTCAATCAAACGGCAACCGATTGGGCATCAACAACTAATGTTTCTAATAGTAGAAATCCGGCAGCTGGTAGTGTGTTGGCTCTTGTTAACACAGCACAGGCCACCGCAAGTGCAGCACAAAATGCAGTGAACAATACATGCACCAGTTCCACCGACTGTACACCGGGTTTGGCACAGTTGTATGAGGCGTTGAATACAATAGCAACAAAGTGCAATAGCACTGAGACTTGGTGCAGTTCATTGAAAAATATGGGATATATAGACGCTAATCGACCAAACCAAGATTAGTAGACTGATAATTTATTCCTGGGCACCCACGGTTTTCCGTGGGTGTTTTTTTGTTGTCATATCGCCGTGTCGTCGTCATCCCCGTATAACAAATGCCGTCACCCCGTGCTTGACACGAGGTCTCTTCGGTCTCGGGCGTGCCTGACGAGATCCCAGCTTGCGCCGGGATGACGATAAAAAGCACGGTATGATGATTTTTTTCTTGATTTTTTAGACAAAAATGTTTATTGTATAATAAAAAGAGGTTGTTTATGAAACCGGAAAATGAAAATTATTCAAATAATATCAAATGGGTAATGGATTTGCCCGGTGGTATGTATGCAGTGCGTTTGACCGGTAAAACGGCCGCATGGCGCGAAAGCCAGAAATTAAATCTGCGAATATCACATTTGGATATTTTGGATTCAATTGATACCGATGAATATTATTCTATTCGGTCGGAAAATGGGCATGCCTGTGTGATGTTTCGGGTTCATTATAATGCGATTTATATGTGTCGTGGAATGAACAGAATGCGTCCAATAAAATATACTAATCAAATCGTCACCTTTATCGTTGAATCCGGGTTTGATATTGCCGCAGATATGGCATGTACAGGACTTATTCGCCAAAATGACCGATACTATAATATTTACGATTTGCCACAGAATTTTGTTGTGCATGGGAATATGGATTTGTCGTATGCGGGGTTACGGTACCTGCCGAATATGAAGGGGATGACAATTCGGGGTGATTATGATATCAGTGGGAATTGTCTTGTCGGATTTTCGGGTGTGCCGTCGGTTGTTGGGGGCGACTTTATCATTCGTCATAACCACTTTCCTAATTTGGCGACCAAACGACCACAATATATAAAAATTGGTGGAAAATTTATTACTGATTTAAATTCACCGGTACGGTAATTGTTATTACGGATTTTGGGTGCATAATCCCCAGCCATGGTCGGCATTGGTTTCGTTATAAAAATCATTGAATGGTGTATCAGAATCATCAAATGTTGTTTTCCATATGCCACCCATACGGTCGCATTCCGATGCCAGAACCCGCGACATATCAACACGAATTGAATCCATCAGGGTGCTGACCTGTTCAAGAATGCCGGTTGGAATCGGTTCGTTTGATGCCGATGGCCGAACACAGTATTGCAGGGCATATACAACCATTTTTTGATACAAACTGCCAACATATGTGTCGCCGCACTGCGCGCCGGTGCGAACCGGCGGATTTTCCCCACCATCACATGTATAGTCGTCGGGACAACGACAACACATTTCGTTTTGCAAGAAATACCCAGAATTGCACGAAACATAATGTCGGTTTGCCGGACCCGGACATATATAATTTGAAATGTCACCTGTTAAATTCGTTGGTGAAATTATGTTGTATAAGTTAGATTCGGTTGGTTGGGTACATGCGGATGTGCCACCGGACGCCGAATAATGCGTATATGTACAGTCTGGATTTTGTGCATACAGAATGTCGCCCGGTGCATAGATGCGACATCCGTACGGATATGCAACGGTTGTATCCGATGATGTCACACGGCATAATTTTTGTGCGTATTCCCGCAATGTTCCAAGACAGTTCTGGGCAATCTTTTGATTTGTGATGTTTTTCATTTCGGTCAATAATAATTCTAGTCCGTCGGTGCCGCCACCGTAAAGGTTGCTGCAAGTTTCCATTTTCTGGGCGCACATTTTTTCAGATAATTCCAGGCGATCGCCTAATAACAACTGGTCCGCAATATTACTATAATCGCGTAATTGTTGGGTTGTTTTGTCATAGCATTGGTTGACAACATCCATACACTGGTTCTTGACCATACGGATGCGTTCTTGCTGGCCCTGGTATATTTCGGTGATTGCCATACGCAGAAATTCGTCCCAGACAACATCGGCAATGTCGCGACATGTATCCAAAACGCGTTCCACCGATTTCTTGCGCCCATTTAATTCGGCAAGAATTTTTGCGTTTTTGGAATTTGTTAGAACATCGCCTGATAACGATATCTGGCCGTCAAGTTTATAAAAGTTTGGTGTGTAAATCGGTTCGCCGGTCGCACGATTTAAATACAGACCGGTTAAATCCAGACAATGGACAAAGTCTTCGCCACATGCAACATCGGCGGTCAATTTTTCACGAACATTTGCCACACATTCATTTATTGCCGATGAATTATGTGCGTTATAGTTATCTAATCGTGCCATTTGCATGTCGTGGCGAACACCACGAATTGAGGTGTTGGCGGTGTTTGCGTTCTTGTCCAGTGCACCAAGTAATATCGCACAATCATTTTCAATGTACATTCCATATGCAGATGCAACCATATTTAATGTTGTCACCGATGGACATAAATCCAGAACCAATTCAGAGCATTGCGAGTGAACAGAATTATATAATGCCTCACCCGTTAGGTTTGCAATATTTGATCCCGATATTAAATCGGTCGTGTTCCAAATTTGTTTTATGTCGCCGGCAATATCAATTTGACCCGCCGTTGATAATGCGTTGCTGCGTGTGCCAGACAAAACATCACTTATTGCGGTTAATTTTTTTGCGGCATCTGATGTGTCGCTTGTGTTAGATAATTTTAATTCGCCTTCACTTGCCGATAGCATGGATTTAACCTCGGCCTTGGTTTTTGGTATCGCCATAATGTTCAGGTTTTGAAAATCTTGTAAATCTTCACCCGTCTGGGTTAATGCGCGTTCCCGCGATTTTACCGTATCAATTTTTGGTGAACAAATGCATCGCCGATATTTATCATCCGTTATGGCGCAAAACTGATCCATACAGGTAAAGTATGCATTCTGGCATTGTTCATAACGGGTATCAAATGTGACGGTGGAAACGGTTGCCGGTGTAATTATCGCACGTGCCGATGTGCGCGATGATGTTGCCGCACGTGATGTGCGTGCGCTGCGTTCAACGGCGGCCGTAATTGCACCACGCGGATTACGGGTTGATGTGCGAGTTGCCGTTCGGCTTAGGTTATTTAGATTGCGCGATGATGTTGTTCGTGTTGTCGTGTGTGCCGTGGTTTCTGTTCGTGATATTGAATTCGTACCACGTACCGCCGCCACTGCGACGCCGGTTAAAAGCGTGCAAAAAATAACAAAAATTGTAAGTCTTTTCATCTCCGATATTTAATGCTAGCAAAAAATAAAAAGTCGGGGCAAGTGCATTTTGCATTTTTTTACATAAATTTTGTAATAAAAAATCCCACATTGTGGGATGGATTTTTATTCGTTTGTTTCGGGTGTGCCGGGTGCACGTTTGCGTTCAACAAATGTTATGCGCCCCTTGGCCAAATCATACGGTGTCATTTCCACGCGTACGCGTTCGCCAACATTGACCCAGATACGCGCCTTGCGCATTTTGCCACAAACCGTCGCCAAAATTTCGTGTCCATTATCTAACCTGACCCGGAACATTGTGTTCGGTAATTTATCTTCTACGGTGCCGGTAAAAACAACAACATCATCTTTTGCCATGGTAAACCTTTGATTATAACTAACGGGAATTTTATGATAATACATTAAAAAAATCAAGAATTTTTTGTTGCGATTCTGGTGTTGTTCTGATAAAATTGTATGAAAGATGTAGGAAGGAAAAATATGAAAATCAAAATATTCCCGATTGTTTTAATTACAATGCCAGTCTTGGCATTCGGTGCCACACGTGACGCAAACAGTATAAATGCGGGGTCGCGCATTGGCATGCGTTTGTCATCGCCGACGGTTGCACCGGCCCCAAAGACGGTCGCAATTTCAAAGTCAAATGCGGCATCCCAGCCGGTATCGGGGCAAACAACGAATCCGGTGAAAATAAATATCGCGGTGGCGGATTTTGATGAAAAACCGGCCGAAACGATAAAGACCGAAGTCAAAGAAGATGCGGTTGAAGAAATTATTAGTGCGGTTCTGGGCCCAGACGAGTGCAGGGCGGAATATCGCGACTGTATGGATGAATTCTGTTTGTTGGATGAATCAGAAGGTGGTCGCTGTTCATGCTCCAATAATATCAAAAATTCTAAAAGTTTAATTCAGGAAATTCAGAGTATTCAATCCGATGCAGAAAAGTTATATACCGAAGGTGTTGAACGTGAAAAATTAGGCGCAAAGGCAAAATTTGTAAAATTTGGTGAAAGTGAAAACGCAAAAAAATCTTCACGCGCGTCGGGTATTGACTTGGTTGCATGGATAAATGGTTCAACCAGCCAGAGTTTAGAAGCTGATGAAGATATTGGCGATAATCTTTATGATATGGCGGCGGAAAGTTGCGAATTTGTTTTGTCGCAATGTGATGCAAAACGCGCCGAATTAGAAGAAAAACTTTATCAACGCGAAATTGTAAAAGATTGCAAGATGTTCAGCACGTATTTGATGGAACAAAAAACAATGGCGGAATCAAACAAACGCACGGCCCAGGCGGCGGTTCGTTCGGCGACATTAGATATGCTAGCCACAACAAACAAATATAATCGTGGTGAATGTTTGTTGGCGTATCGCGCGTGTATTGCAGATAAAGGTGGTTGCGGTGTAAATTTTGAAAACTGCCTGGATGCCAAGTTGTTATCGCGGCGTGCGAATGCATGCGACAATGTTTTAGACCAATGTCTGGCGGTGAAAAGTTTTGTTCTGGAAGATTGGGCGGATGAATCCAAAATGATACTGGCGGATGCGGCGGTATACAGTGATAAACATATGCGTTTGACCTGTCTTGCCCAGATTCAGTCGTGCTTGGAAGATGGATGCAGCACATCAACAAATTCGGCGTGTTTGACAAATGTGAATGTTGCCGCCGGTGTGTGTCCGATAATCACAGAATGTGAAGCCAAGATTCCGGGAATTCGCAGTGCGATAAATGATAAATTGGGTGAAATGCGCACACGTTTTTGCCAGAACGATGTTGATAAATGCTTGCAGGATAAATGCGGTGTTAATTACACTGCGCCAGAATGCGTTGGCAAAAACACGACAGATATCATCGCAATGTGCCCCCAAGATATGTTCGCATCGTGTAAGAATGAACCGTATTATGACACGATTGTCAGTGCGGCATTGTTGCAGATGGATTATCAAATGTTGCAGGGGTGTATAAATTATTACAGCGAAACATTGGGGCGCGTTTGTGGGGCCGATATGAATTGTTTGGCGAAAAGCGATATTGTGCAATCGCTACAAAAACTGCCAAAAACCGAACAAGGTTTGACGGATTTGCGCAGTCGGGTAAAGGCGGAAAGTAAAGCCGCGGTTGCGAATTTATTTAAACAACTGGATACCGAGGCGACAATCGCCGCATGTCGCAGTGCACAGCAACCGACGGGTTCTGGTCGGCGCAGTTTAAAGGATAGTGTTTCGGTCACGGCCAGAATGATTGCCGAAATCAGTGCGGAAAATCGGTACTTGGCGGATTTGGAATCACGTGTATCCGAATTGTCGCGCGAACAAGATGTTGAAGAGGCGCGTAATAACTGTCTGACCATTTATAAAGTTGAAAAAAAACCAACCGATGTTGAAGAATCGGCAGGTTATTCATATATCCGCAGTGTTTCATTTGAACCGTCATTGCGTAATTGCCATGTGTGCCGTATGCAACGCGTATGTGAGATTGGTGGCGAAAGCGAGTGGACATCCGCATTAAAGGGTGCCGCCGGCGGATTGACCAGTGGCGCATCTATGGGGACCATGATAAATGCCGGATGGGGAACCGCAATAGGTGCCGGTGTTGGTGTGTTGGGGATGGGTGCGTTGGGTTATGCATCCGGTGGTAAAGAAAATTTCTGTCAGGAAATCGAATCGTGTGAAGATATAAATATGTAGGAAATTTGTAATGAAAAAAGTTGGTATCTGCCTTGGAATTTTGGTTTTGCCGGTGGTTGCGTTCGGGGCGGTGGCAAAAAAACAATCGGCGATTCAGAACGGGACAAATGTTCGTGCGCGTGTGGCGGTATCTGGGTTGTATGACCAAAAATGCTATGACGAATACTATGGATGCATGGATTCGTTCTGTATTTCCGATAACGTAAATGGGGGCAGTTGCGCATGCAGCAACGATAACGAAAAATACGAATCTGAATTGGCGGAAATAAATGCCATGCTGACCGAGGCGGAACGTATCCGCACCGTAGAGGTTGAAAAAGTCAAACTTGGGTCTAATGTTGATATTGTATTTGGTGGTGGTCGCACATATAACGAAAAGGGTAATGTTGTTTACAACCTGAATAATGATAAACCGACACAAGCAAAATCCGAAAAACGTGCCGATTTATTGAAATTGTTTGATACGAATTTCTTGGACGAAGATGATGAAGCCGACGATGATAATATATTTAATAAAACGGGTGTCGCGTTGTTTAATGCCGCCAATGAAACATGTGTTGCGCAAATTGGTAATGCGTGTAGCAAAGATATAAAGTTTCTGCGTCAAACATATCAGCGCCAAATTGAATCTGATTGTCGCGGGTTTGCAAACAGTATTGCACAACAACGCACTGCCGCGCAGACGGCAATGAATAACGCCGAATCCGATGTTCGAAACGCATTAAAAGAAAGTTTTGATTCGGCGAATAAATTTAACCAAGGCGAATGTATGGTTGAATTGAAAAATTGTATGATGGGTGCTGATGCGTGTGGTGGCGATTGGGAAAACTGTGTGCAAACCGTCGCATCAGAGAATATGCAGAATAATACAGTTGAAAAAACATACGCGGGAACCAAGGTTGCAAGCACTGTGCGATATAATATTTCGGCATCTGTGTTGGAACGATTGGAATCAAAGCGTACGATTTGTGAACGCGTTCTGGACCAATGTATGGCGGTGCGTGATAATGTCTGGCCGGCATTTCTGCGTGAAATTGCGCCAACATTGAAACTGGCAGAATTGCGCGCAGAATCAAACCTGCGTCAATCGTGCCTGAACGATATTGCGCAATGTATTCATACGGCATGTCGGGACGATATCGCCAAAAAAGGAACCGCAACAATGGATTCGTGTTTGTCACGACCGGATATGGCGCGGTCATTCTGCAAGGTTCAGATTGAACCATGTGAACGGATGGCGGGAAATGATTTGTGGTCGTATGTAAAAGATAAATTGTTGGCAATGCGTGTTGATGCGTGTACGAACGAAGTTAAAAGTTGCTTTATGGATGAATCGCGTTGCGGTCCAGACTTTATGAACTGTATCGGTATGGATTATGCGTTTATTCATGAAATGTGCCCGGTGGACAGCCTTGTGACCTGTAAAGCCTATAATAAAGACCAGGGCAGGGAATTTACTATGGATGATATAGACAAAATTGTTACGGGGTTGTATCTGAACATAGATAACAAAGCGTTAGAAAATTGTCAGAAATTGGTTGAAAATAAAATGACCGAAATCTGTGGTTCAACAACCGACTGTAATCGATTCGCCACCGATGACACCATCGGCACAGGCAGTTTGCGTAGTGTCAAAGATGGAAATATTTATCGTATGACCGGGATGATCTCATTTGGTTCTATTAAGGTTGGTGATGGTCGCAAAACAGATAATGGCGAAGTGTTGGAATTTGGTAAAATTGGTGTTGCAGATTATATGAAAAACGCGCGCGATAACAGCACGAATGTGAAAAATTCCAAAGATATCTTGGATTCTATATCGGCGGAATTAAATGATATTGCCGGGAATGTTAATCGTGTAATTGATATGATTGCATCAGACCCACAAATAAAATTTTGTGTCGAGGGACGCGATTTAACGCAAATTGCACCAAATGCGGACAGGACAATGACCACAGCGCGTTTCCCGCATCTGTTGGACCAGGTAAAAATGCAGATAGCTATTGCTGCCCTGCGCCAGGCGCAGAATAATTACCAGGCAAAATATAATGAATATTTGACCCAGGCAACCAAAGATTATTCGGCGGATATCGCACAATATATGTGTCAAATGTTGCCGGTAACCGGTGGCGCACCGGTTGGCGGTGATGTATTAAAAGAAGAACAAACCAGACTAGCACCACCATATGCAATCAGTTACGAAGTTGGCGCAGGTTTGAACAATAAACTTCTTGCCCAGGGTGGAAAAAGCACATCTACCACAGGTGGCAAAATTACCCGTGGCAAGAAAACAATCGAAATACCGGGTGGAACGCGCGAAATGTGGTCTACATTTAATCGTGATACGCGTGTATGTCGGTTCTGTTCATCAACGATTACGCGCGATTGCACGGCGGTTATTAAATCTGGATTTTGGGGAATCGGCGCAAAGAGTGAATCGAGTTGTACCGAATCCGAACCAATCGAAAAATGCGATGATATAGAAATGTAATTCAAATTAAAAAAGGAAAAATCATGGAAGAAAGTCAAGTTGTTGATGGTGTTGTTGGGAACGCCGTGGAGGCATTGCAAGAAGTGCCCGAAAAAGTTCAGGCCAGTGCATCTGCATTGCGTGATATGATCACAACGCTTAGCGGTATGGCGGTAGATTTCGGATTAAAACTGATTGCGGCGATTGTTGTATTGGTTGGTGGTATGTGGATTGCGAAACGGTTGTCAAATTCATTCAAACGGATTTTGGCGCGCCGCAATGCCGAACCAACGGTTGTTTCGTTCCTTGGGTCGTTTGTAAACATATTGCTGCGTGTGTTTGTAGTGGTTATATCACTGGCAACGGTTGGTGTGCAGATGACATCTATTGTGGCGGTTTTGGGCGCGGCATCGTTGGCGATTGGTATGGCACTGTCGGGAACAATGCAGAACTTTGCCGGCGGAATAATAATCATGTTTCTGAAACCTTTCAAGGTTGGTGATATTATCACAACATCGGATGGTAAAACCGGAACCGTCAAAAAGATTATGATTTTCACAACCGAAATTCATACTTTTGATAACCAGGTTATTTTGTTGCCAAATGGCGCGCTTTCCAACAGTCAGATTACGAACCTGTCTATGACCGATACGCGACGCGCAGATTTATCAGTTGCGATTTCTTATGGTGATAATATTGATACCGCGCGCAAAGAAATCTTGGCTATATTAAAGTCGGATAAACGCATATTAAAAGACCCGGCACCGGTTGTGTTTGTGTCCGATTTGGCAGACAGCGCGGTTGTGCTGGGGGTGCGTTATTGGACGGCGGCGGCGGATATGTTGCCAAGTCGTGGCGATATGATGGAGGCGATTTACAATAAATTGCCGAAAAAGAAAATACACTTTCCGTTTCCGCAAATGGATGTGCATGTTAAGAAATAGTGGTCAGTGATTATTACACGGGACAAATGCCCCGTGTTTTTTTGTGCGCCCCTTGTTTTTTTGAAAAAATCGGTTATAATGTGCGTGTGTGCCCATGGCTCAACTGGATAGAGCAATTGCCTTCTAAGCAATAGGTTGCAGGTTCGAATCCTGCTGGGCACGCCAGAAATTCAAACCGACCGTGTGGTCGGTTTTAATTTTTGTTGAGTGGCCAAAGGATGAGAACCTTGGTTCGACACGATAGTTGACGAGAACGAATGAAATGAAGTTCGAGTCTTACGTGTGGTGAGTAGACGAACAATCCTGCTGGGCACGCCAGAAATTCAAACCGTATACTTAATTAGATTCATTGTGTTATTCACCATATTTATTGTATAAATACTAAATCTGGGCATTGTTTCCTGTTTGTTAGGGGGGCGGGGTGTGATAAAATCAAATCAACCAAACAAAAAGGAAAAATTATGAAACGTTGTTTTCAATTTATTATTGCAATGGTTATTTCATTCGTACCCGGAATTTTTGGAGTGTTCTTTACGCCACATGGTGATTCACATTTGTGGTATAACGGATTGGTAAAATCTGGATTGACACCACCGGGGTGGGTGTTCAGTGTGGGATGGACAATTTTATATTTCTTGCTCGGCTGGGCATTGTATTTAATTATACGCAGCGCCCGTAAAAACGTTGATAAAATACGTTCGTATATTTTGTTCGGTATCCAGATGCTGTTAAACGCCGGTTGGTCGTATGTATTCTTTGGGTTGCATTTTCCGGCATTCGGTTTAATTATGTTGCTGGTGTTGTTCTTGGTGTCGGCATGGATGGCACGCGAATTTCACCGAATCGACCATGCCGCCGCATATCTGGTTATTCCGTATTTGTTGTGGATGATGTTTGCTTTCTATATGAATGCATATATTGTTCTGATGAATTAAATTTTCAGTACCCGGTACGCCGGGTCACCAATATTCAGATAACGCAGCCCCAGTTCTTCAATGTAATCGGGGCTGTAGTTTTCTAGTAATTCAATATGATGATTTATCGTGTTTAACTTGGCCTCTTCAGTTGTCAATTCAATACGTTCGTGATTCAGATGCCATATGTTCGCAACGAATCGGCAAATATTCACATCGCCGGCAAAAATACGAACAAACATAAATGTCGCAAAAACCGCAAAAAATACACCGATTTTGCCGTGAATACCACCGTGCCATGCCGCACCAATAAAATGAAATAAATTTTTGATTTTGTCTTTCATACATGGCATTATATCACAAATGTATACTGATAATCAAATTTTTGCTGCACCGATGGCGGGAATTTCAGATAAACCATTTCGGCAAATGGTGCGTGAATTTGCACCAAATGTTCCCGTTGTCACCGAAATGATATCGTGCCATTCACTGGTTGGACGGCATAAAAATTGCCTGCGTAATTTTGACGACTATGCGACCGAGGGTAATGTTGGTGCCCAAATTTTTGGTGCGCGCCCGGATTTGATGGCGGATGCGGCGCAGATTTTGGTAGATGCGGGTGCAGCATGGATTGATATAAATATGGGGTGCCCGGTGCCAAAGGTTGCAACCCGATCGGGCGCAGGTGCGTTTCTTATGCGTGACCATAAACTGGCGGGAAAAATTATTAAATCTGTGACGGGGGCGGTAAAAATTCCGGTATCGGTGAAAACACGTCTTGGGTGGGATGCTGACAGTATGGATTGGGGCGATTTGGTGAATGTGGCGGCGGACAATGGCGCGGCATGGGTGACATTGCATGGGCGGACGCGCGCGGCGGGGTACGCCGGTGTTGCCGTTCATCCAGAGATAAAAGATATGCCAATTCCAATTATTGCAAATGGTGATTTAAAGACACGCACCGATGTTGATGAAATGCGAAAACTTGGGTATTCGGGTGCAATGATTGGGCGTGCGATGCTGGGGCGACCGTGGATTTTTGGTGAAATACTTGGGAATGTAAAATCCCCCGAAAATATAGGTAATATAGTATTAAAACATTTGGATTTAATGGTCAAATATTATGGCGCGCATGCGGCGGTACCAATGTTTCGTAAACACTTGGCATGGTATTCGGCGGGTATACCAAATTCGGCAAACTTTCGTATCAAGGTTAATGCCATAAATGATATATCGGAAATGAAAGATGAAATTTTGCAATTTTGGGGTTGCGTTGCAAATATATAGGTCTATTATTGTGTAAACAGGATAAAAAAGGATTGCGCCATGGCAGAAGAATTTTCAGATTTTAATGTTGATACCAATATGACAGCGGGCGAAATGTTGCGTACGGCGCGGACAACGGGGCGTCGCAAACGTGAAATCCCAACAATTGCAAAGCAACTTTGCATACGCGAAGAGTTTTTGATTGCACTGGAAGAAGGAAATTATACCGTATTGCCGGAAACAGTATATATTTTGGGCTTTGCGCGCAATTATGCGATGGAATTGGGGTTGGATCCGGATATGATTGTTGCAAAAATAAAAAAAGAACTTGGGCTGGTGCCGAGCGAGATGCCGAATGCCCATTCGGCACCGGTGGAAAAGTCGGAACCTGTGCGCCCACAACCTCAGAATTTAAAGGTTGATTTTGCAAAAAAAATTGCAGGAATAAAGGATTCGTCTGTGTGCCGATTTGTTGTGAAATATTGGATGTGGTTTTTTGGTGGGCTGGTTTTATTATCGGTAATTGCGGTTGTTTTGGTTGTGACGATGTCGCGCAGTTCAAAACCAGTTGCAGAACCGGTGATTCAAGAAATAATAGAAGAACCGGCAAAAATTGAACCGGCGTATCAAAAACCGGTGCGCGAAAGTTTCGGAACCGAAAATAAAGATACCGCCGAAATTATACTCCAGGCGACCAAAGAATCGTGGGTCAAGGTAGAAGATGCGCGTGGCAAAACGGTTTTTAGTCGGGTTCTGGTTGCGGGCGATATTTACTATGTTCCCACCGGTTCCAAGAACAAGGCGACATTCGGAAATGCCGGTGGAATTGATGTTTGGGTGCGCGGAACACTGGCGCCAAAGGTTGGTGCAGATAACACGCGGAAAAATGGAATTGTGTTAGATGCGGATGCATTATTGGGTGTAAAATCAACCGCAGAATAATATATTTTGCGTGTATCTATTGAATTTTTAGGTAAAAGTTCTATATTTATCGTGCTATGTCAGGCGTTATAAAAATTCGCGGGGCGCGCGAAAATAATCTTAAGAATATTGATTTAGATCTGCCAAAAAATAAATTGGTGGTCTTTACTGGTGTATCTGGATCTGGGAAATCGTCACTGGCATTTAATACAATTTATGCCGAAGGTCAACGTCGCTATGTTGAATCACTGTCCAGTTATGCACGGCAATTTTTGGATATGCAGAAAAAACCGGATGTTGATTTGATTGAGGGGCTGGCACCGGCAATTTCAATTGAACAAAAAACTATATCAAAAAACCCACGTTCAACCGTTGGCACAGTGACCGAGATTTATGACTATCTGCGATTGCTCTGGGCGCGAATTGGTGTGCCATATTCACCGGTGACGGGTTTGCCAATTAAATCCCAAACGATTGCAGAAATGGTTGATTTGACAATGAATATTCCCGCCGGGGTGCGTGCGTACATAATGGCACCACTCGTGCGTGACCGCAAAGGCGAATATAAAAAAGAATTGGCATTTCTGGTTAAACAGGGGTTCCAGCGCGTAATAATAGATAACGAATTATATGATTTATCGGCAACGCCTGGGTTGGATAAGAATAAAAAGCACAATATTTTTGTGATAATTGACCGTGTTCAAATGCCGGGGGCGGATGCATCAGATGCCGATAAAGAAGAATTTCGTTCGCGTATGTATTCTTCATTTGAAGCGGCATTGCGTCTGGTGCCGGGGTCGGTGTTGGTGCGGCGGTTGGACACGAATGAAGATATTTTGTATTCTCAAAATTATGCGTGTCCCGTCAGTGGTTTTGCCGTACCAAAAATTGAACCGCGTTTGTTTTCTTTTAATGCGCCGATGGGCGCGTGCAACGCGTGCGATGGTTTAGGGGCCCAGTTAAATATGTCGCCGGATTTGGTTATACCCGATCCATCAAAATCTATATTGGATGGTGCAATTGCACCGTGGTCGCGTGGTGGCATGTTAAGCCAGTTTGAACATTTGTTAACGGCACTGCATAAGCAGTATAAAATTCCATTATCAAAACCATGGCACATGTTAACAGATGAACAAAAAGAAATTGTTTTATATGGAACAGGAGATAATCCAATAAAAATAAACTGGAACGGGTTTGTTTATGAAAAACCTTTTGAGGGTGTTATTCCAAATATTGAACGTCGATGGCGTGAATCTGAATCCGAAGCAATGCGTGCCGAATTGTCTAAGTATCAATCGGAAAAGCCCTGTCCGGTATGTCATGGAAAGCGTCTGAATATCCAGGCATTGTGTATAAAAATAAATGGTATGGATATTATAGATATCTGTGATATGGCGATTGAAGATTCGTACAATTGGTTTGTTGATTTGCCAAATCATTTAACCGAAAAAGAAAATGAAATTGCAAAAATGGTGCTGCGTGAGATAACCAGCCGGCTGTCGTTTTTGAAAAATGTTGGACTTGGGTATTTAACTATGTCACGCATGTCGGGAACGTTGTCGGGTGGGGAGGCGCAACGAATCCGCCTGGCATCACAAATCGGCAGTGGTTTGTCGGGCGTTTTATATGTACTGGACGAGCCGTCCATTGGATTACATCAAAGTGATAATGATAAATTATTGGATACATTGAAAATGTTGCGCGACAAAGACAACAGTGTTATTGTTGTTGAACATGACGAAGATACAATGCGTGCGGCGGATTACTTGGTTGATATTGGCCGTGGTGCCGGGGTAAATGGTGGAAATATCATTGCCGCCGGTACACCAGAGGTGGTTATAAAAAATAAAGAATCGCTGACCGGACAATATTTGTCGGGTAAAAAGAAAATTCCGGTGCCTAAAAAACGGCGTGCGGGTAATGGCGAATCCATTAAAATATTTGGTGCATGTGCGAACAATTTGAAAAATATAAATGTAGAATTTCCACTTGGAAAATTTATCGCGTTGACCGGGGTTTCGGGTTCTGGTAAATCAACACTGTTGTTGAATACATTATATCCTGCGTTAATGCGCGCGCTGTATAATTCCAAAGTTGAATGTGGTGCGCATGATGTTATTCGCGGAATGGAAAATATAGATAAAGTTGTTGATATTGACCAATCGCCAATCGGACGCAGTCCGCGCAGTAATCCGGCAACATATACCGGTGTGTTTTCAAATATTCGTGATTTCTTTGCCGAATTACCCGAAGCCAAGGCGCGCGGATATGGTCCGGGGCGTTTTTCGTTTAATGTCAAAGGTGGACGTTGTGAAGCGTGCCAGGGTGATGGGCAAATTAAAATAGAAATGAATTTTTTGGCCGATGTTTATGTTGAATGCGATAAATGTCATGGGTCGCGTTATAATGAAGAAACTTTGGCGGTCAAATACAAAGGAAAGTCAATCGCAGATGTCTTGAATATGACCGTGGACGAAGCGTATCGTTTCTTTATAAACCATCCACAAATAAGTCGTAAATTAGAATTATTGAAACGCGTTGGATTGGATTATATCAAACTTGGTCAGAGTTCGTTGGATTTATCGGGTGGAGAAGCCCAGCGTATAAAATTATCCAAAGAGTTATCGGCACGCAGTACCGGTCAGACACTTTATATCTTGGACGAACCAACAACCGGATTGCACTTTGAAGATATCAAACAATTATTAAGTGTTTTGCATGAATTGGTAGAGCAGGGTAATACGGTTGTGGTTATTGAACATAATCTTGAAGTAATCAAGACTGCCGATTGGGTAATTGATTTAGGCCCGGCGGGTGGCGCAGGTGGTGGAATGGTTGTCGCAACCGGTACACCCGAAGATGTTGCCAAAAATCCAGATTCACTTACCGGAAAATATCTGCAACGGTATCTGGACAAACGGTAATTTATCGCATAATATACAAATTGTAATTAAACCAAGGAGAACGAAAATGTTTGGATTCGGCAAAAAGAAAAAAGAAGAAAAAATTGTTGATAATGATGAACCGCGCGTACCAAAAGGCATGAAGGAAACCGCAGAACGTATGATGGCGGGTCAATTTGATATGAACGACATGTTGGCGCAATTAAAACAAATCAAAAAGGTTAGTAATTTTAGTGGACTCTTAAAAATGGTTCCGGGTATGTCGGGTGCGGTTAATGCAATGAAAGAAAAAATTAAAGATGGCAGTATAGATGCCCAAATTAAAATATTAGAGGCTATGACCGCGGCTGAACGCGCCGACCCAGAAAAAATATTTGCTAATGCCAAGACGCGTATTGCAGAAACCGCCGGTGTGACGGTGCGTGATGTTGAACATATTATAAAGCAATATCTGAAAATGAAACAGCAAATGGCGATGATTCAACGCATGGGCGGAATGGAGGCGGTAATGCAAAAAATGCAGTCTCAGGGTGGTTTTCCGGGCGCAAAATAAAAAGGATAAAATATGCTAAAGTATAGTGATATAAAATCTGAGCCGGTGTATTCCGGTGCATCAAAAAAATTGGTTGGTTGGCGATTGTTTTGGACGGCAAAAACGGATTATTTTGATATAGATGATATGCGATTTTTCAAAGAAACTTGGTATCGGAACAGTTATCGTGCGATGTGTCGTTTCAAAAATAGATTGTTATTAAAACAAAATGAAAATAACAAATAAAAAAATTGCGAAACATAAATCTTCGGTGGCATGGTTGCAACGCCAGGCATCTGATCCGTATGTTGCGCGTGCGCATGCCGATGGATATCGCGCGCGCGCGGCGTATAAACTGATTGAGATAAACGAAAAATACAAATTTCTGAAAAATGGTCAGACGGTGGTTGACCTGGGTGCGGCACCGGGTTCCTGGTCGCAGTTTATTGCGCGAACATTTCCAAAAACAAAAATCTTTGCGATGGATTTGCTGGATATAACCCCGATAAATGGTGTGGAATTTTATCAGGGGGACTTTACCACCGATGAAGCATTGAATTGGTTGACGGAACAATTAAAGTTAAATGAAAATGCAAATGGCGTGGTTGATGTTGTTGTGTCGGATATGGCACCGAATACCGTTGGACACCAAAAAACCGACCACCTGCGCCAGATGGTATTGTTGGAATATGCATTTGACTTTGCGTGTCGCGCACTGAAACCGGGCGGGGTATTTGTTGCAAAATCTTTTACTGGTGGAACAACTAATGAATTGCTAAAACAAATAAAGGAAAAATTTGAATCGGTTCATCATGTGAAACCGAACGCATCACGAAAAGATTCTGTGGAAATGTTTATTGTTGCATTAGGATATAAAAATAAGTTATAATGTAATACATCAAAACAAAGGGGAAAAATATGGTCGTAAAAAAATCAAGCAAAAAAACAACTGTGCGTCGCAGTCCATCTGTCACACCGGCGAATCGTTCGATGGTTGGCTTTGGCACCGCAATCAGTAATTTTTGGAATAAATATTTTGACTTTACCGGTCGTTCAACACGTGCCGAATTTTGGTTTGGTTTATTGTTTGTGGTTGTTGTGAATTGGATTTTTGCGCGTTTTGTTGGCGGTGTTGTGACCACGATTGTCAGTGCGCTGTTGTTTATCCCAATGTTGGCATTGTCGATTCGTCGTTTTCGTGATGCCGGTGTTTCGGTATGGCTGTATATAATTCCGACATTATTGATTTATGTCCTGCCAATTGTTCGTGGTGCGGCGTGGTATCGTATGATGTCAATGCAGTATGTTTCATCGGGTATGTATGCATATTCGTTGTTCTTTATCCTGTATATCATCTTTTGCATTGTGGTGGCATGCCTGCCAAGCAAACGGTAAAGGTTTTCGGTTAATAAAAACGGATGCAATCGCATCCGTTTTTTGTTTTATTTAATAAGTTTATTTTTTCTTGGCTGATTTTGGTGCCGGGCCCGATTTTTTAAATTCGCCGTACAGGGCCATAATGCATGCATATCCCAACAGCGCCGACAACGCGGTGATAATACCACTGATTAACCCGTCCGAGAACATTGCAAACAATATGATTGCCAAAACCAAGACAACGGTATAACCCAAATTTTTCACCAAAACCGACAATATTTTTTCAAGTGTTTTCATATTTCTTCCTTTTTGTTTTGCATGCATATTATATCATATTTTAAATATTTATTCTAATAAAAAAACCGCCACCCTGGCGGTTTGATTATTTTGATTTTTTTGGTGTCATCAGCAATTTGATGTAATTCAGAACTGCGCGACAGAATCGATTATAGTATGATGTGCGCCATACGGTTGAACCACTGATATCATATACTTCGCGCACCATCCATGAATCGCCCGATTTTTTCATTTCAATATTTGTCATTGCCGATATCTCCGATTTTTACAGAATTATCTGACCGCCCAGACGCGAATTGCGTGGAATCGGACCGAATGACGAACGCGGACTGACATAGATATTCCCGGTGATGGTGAATGGACCACAGAATTGCAACATGTTCAAATCTCGCAGGAATAAATTGCCTTCTATTTTTACGCCACACGGCAGGACATATTTCCGCATATGCTGTAAATACAGGTTCCCGCGAATATGCGCATTGTTTTTCAATATAATGGCTTCGCCACGGGATTCAATGACAATATCGCCATAGATTTTACCATCGCCATGTGTGCGCAGAACCGGCGACCGCGATGGTTCGGCACCGACGATATTGACCGGTTCGTTTATAACGGCGGTGTTGGTGCGACGCAACGGCAATGTTGCGGTGACGGCACCCGATGCGTTTGATTTAGATGCTTTGACCGTGATCGTTTGTGCCGGTGCATTCACAGTACCGGTGCGACCACAGCGCGTAAAGTCAACAATTAAAAACGAAAACAATATGATGATTGCCAAAATCAAGGTCAAATTTATCAAACCAACGATATTTATCGCGCACAGCCATGTCCAAATTGCGCAACACACCGCGACCAGCAATCCCCAAATCCACGACACAACGGCCGCGATAGTATCATAAACAAAGCGGCAAACGAATCCGATTGCGCGGAATGGCCAGAGTAACACGCGTTCGAACGCGGTTTCATCCGCCATAATCTTTTTATCCAGTGCGGCGTATTCCTTGCTGCGTTGCAGTTTGCGCGCCGCCAGTTTCATCTGTAATTTTTCAAACATGTTTGACCTTTTTATTTGTTTTGTGGAAATTTTAGCCTAAAAAAATTGTTTGTCAAACATTTTTTGGAATTTTTTCACATTAAAAAAATGGCAAGTTTTTGAAACCAGGGGGAAAATTATATGGTTTAGTTCGCGGGTGTCCATTCGCTTGGATTGATATAGTAGGTGCCCTGAATCTCGTCCAGGGTAAAGCAACCACCAGCATCACAGAACTGTGTTTCACCCGTAAAGTGACATTCGGTTAGTGATGTGGCACCCGTTCCATCCGTTGTTTGCCCCGCCGGACAGGGGGTTGGGGTAACGCAAGAACTCGGCTGACTTGATAATGGATAACCAAAAGAACAGCTTGACATGTAGTAACCCTGATTGACCGGTGTGCATTTGCAGACCTTAATGTTGCCACTTGGTGCCTGACAATATTGTTGTGGGGTAATATCATCCGGTGTTACATAATGTCCACCGATACATCCGGTGCAGTAATAATTTGATAGAGTGTAATTTATCGTGCCACCGACATTTGCGACAGTCCCGGATGCAGTGTAATTTTTGGTCGCAATGCAATGTTTGGTGGTGTCATTAACATTTTGTTCTTTGCACTTACAATTCTGAACAGACCATTTTTGCATGTCGGGTTCCGGCAAATATGTTGCTTTGCCGGTTTTTGTACCGGTGCACGAATTGGTGTCGAACGCGGAACAATCGCGTTCATTCATATAACAAGAATTGTCCTCTATATGTGCGTTTGGGTCATCATCGCCACCACAGTACACAGCTGGTATACCACTTTGATATTCACGATAATAATATTTACAGTTATTAACAAGTGTGCCATTATTATCACATCCTAGCATTTTATAACAATCTTCTTCTTCGGTTGCACCTATATCAGATAACGTAAATGTTCCATCGCCAAGATCTGAACATTTTTTTCTGTTTAATTCGCCTGCGGGGCAATAATGACTTTTTGTGCATTGGGTACACACGTTCTCAAAATAGCATCCCGCCGTTGCCGAGCAACCCTCATTACTAAGATCCTGGCAAGGATTATCCGCATATCCGTTTAATGGAATTAATAGCAATATAAAAAGTAAAAACATCCTCATGACCTAGAAACTAGCATATTAAATATATTTTTTCAATAATAAAAAGGTGAAAATCACCTTTTTATCCCTTTACCAAATAAAAATAATTATTTACTGTGTGGTGGTTGCCAACGTGTAACTTTCCAACCATTTGCAGTAAACCAAAGACTGTCAACCAATGCCATACCGCAATTATCCCAATCCATCGGGTCGGGCAGTTGTGCACCATTGTCATCATTCACATAAATCGTACCCATTCCACGAACTTTATTTGGGTCTATGTTTATACGTGTTTGCAAAGAATCGCGTGCATTGTGAAAATTGCGCGGGGTATGTCCAGTAGAATTGTCGGATGTAAGATTTATAAAAACGGTCTTAACGGTTTTATCATCGGTGTGTTCTTTTATCATGCTTTTTGGTGGTGCCCAACCAAGATTATCATGCCAATCCCAGTCAATCACTACTTCGCGCCAGGGTTCTGGGTCAGGCTTGCAAGAACTAAATGCTGTGCCCATCAATAACGCCATCGGTAATACTTTGAACAATGTTTTTTTTATGTTATATGGAACTTTCAATTTCATATTGAATCCTTTTGGCTAGGTTCGGTGTCATTATAGCAAAAAATACAGTTTTGTCAATCTTTTGTTTGTGCGACAGCAATTATTATGACGGTGGCGGATTATTTTTTACAGGGACGCGAAAAAACGGGACGTTCGCCCCGTTTTTTAATAATTACCAACAATCAAGCGCGGAACACTAGTCCGGTAATGTCCACAGCCAGCAATTTGCATCGGTATGTTCCACACCGTCCGGCCAGTCATAGCAAACTTTCTTGGTCTGTTTGGTTTCAACGGCGGCGGCGGTTGCGAGTTTGCCCGCATCGTTGCCTGCATTATATGGACTTTGTTGGGTTGCGCCCGAATATGTCGCAATTCCCGAACCCAATGCACCGTTTGCGCCATAATTTGCAATTGTATTTGGATCGCCACTTGGTGCCGCCGCACTGACCCCCGCCGATACCGCCGACATTACCGCACCCATGGTCGGAATTTGGGTGCTCTGGGTTGTGGAATCATAATTCGCCGCGGTGTCCGAATATATTGCGCGTTTTTGTACCGTGCCATCCGTTGCCGAATCGGTCAGCAAACTGTCCGCTGCATTCGCCGCATGCCCGGAGATTTTATTTTGTTTTGTTGCCATGGCATTGGCAAAGGTTTCACCCTTTACAACCTTGTACCGATCTGTCGTGGGCCAATTTGTACCACTGTTTGCGAATGTCGTGCTGTACGCACCCGTCGCATTTTGTTCCGCGGTTGCCCATTGTAATGGCGCAGTGGCGGCATTTGCAATGGCGATTGTCATGGTTGTTGTTGGAACCGCATGATTTACATCATCCTCAGTAATTGAATTGTTATTATGATCTGTCACAATACCTTGCCCGGCTTCGCCGTACCGAACCATTTCATCAATGCTCCAATCGGTTATATTTTCTGTTTTATCCAAAATCATACGTTGTTCAACAACACCATTTTCATCGGTTGATATGACAACACCGGGAATAGTATTTCCGCTGCCATATTCCCATTCACTTGCCGCGATTTTCGTCTGCAGGTTTGATATATCGGGTATATCAAGGTTGTCAATTTGGTCGTCAATTTGATCTTTCAGGCTGTTCAACCCCGCCTTAACCGCACCAACGGTTGGAATTGATTGGTGGACAAGTTGACGTTCTGTTGTACTGCTACCATATTGATCATTTATTAAATCTTCCCATGACACAGGATCCCAACCATCGGCATCCCACAACCCAATTTGGTTTACTATACCCGCCGTATCCGTTGGTGCCAACACGGCGCGCATACCCGTCACAAGCTGTTGTCCCGGAATAAGATCGTCATCTTCTACACCGATTTTATTTTGTTTTGTTGCCATGGCATTGGCAAAGGCTTGACCCTTTACAACCTTGTCCGCATCCGCCGTTGGCCATACATTTGTCCCACTGTCCGCAAATGTTGTATTGTATGCGCCTGTCGCATTTTGTTCCGCGGTATTCCATGGTAATGCCGCGTTCATGCTTTTCACTATCTGCAACCCCTCTGCCACGGCCCGAACAGTTGGAACATAATTATCCATTTCGGCACCGTAACCACCGGCAGAGCTATATATATCTAAACGCGACTCATCATCCGCAATCGTTTCCTGATCCAAAATACCGATTTTATTGGCGACCAGGCCACCGGTCGTATCGTATGTTGTAATCGCCGGTAAATCGGCAACACCATCGTTAAAATCCACCATTCCAGTTGTGATGGCAGGTTGGAACGTTGCGGGGTTAACCGGTGTGCCGAATGTTCCCTCGCTTCCGCTGTGTGTGGCAAGGTACCCATTTGTTCCCGCCGGGATCGGCGATTGTGAATCCGATGAAATCGCCGACATTACCGCACCCATGGTCGGAATTTGGGTGCTCTGGGTTGTGGAATCATAATTCGCCGCGGTGTCGTTAAATATTGCACGTTTTTGTACCGTGCCATCCGTTGCCGAATCGGTCAGTAAACTGTCCGCCGCATTCGCCGCATGCCCGGTGATTTTTTCCTGTTTCGTGTTATCAACGTATGCCTTACTTGTCACAATCGTATTGTCCCCCGCCGCCGCGTATGCGCCACCAAATGCACCCAATACCGTCGCAAACGCGATTAACGAAACGGATTTTTTAATCATAATATTTCCCCCTTTCCGCATATAACAACCGTTATACCATGACACACAGAATTATTCGTCCCATATTCTATCAAAAACTGCGATTCGGGGTCAAGGTATTTTTGCCCCGCCACTTGAAATCGTGAAATTTGCAACTATATTCAACATATCAAATATATGGTAATCAAAGGAGTTGTTATGTTAAAACCATTAAATAACTATGTATTAATCCAACGAATCGAAGAAGAAAATAAAACCGCCGGCGGAATCATCATTCCCGATACCGCCAAGGAAAAACCATCGCGTGGTCGCGTGGTCGCCGTTGGTGACGGCGCATATGAAAATGGTGCACGCGTGCCGATGACCGTTAAAGTTGGCGATGTGATTTTATTCGCAAAATGGGCCGCATCTGCTAATGAAGTCAAAATTGATGGCGCGGATTATGTACTGATAAAAGAATCGGATATTTTGGGTATATTATAAAGACTAAGGAGAATACATTATGGCAAAAGATATTATTTTTGATACAGATAAACTTTCCGCCGGCGTGGACAAACTGGCGAATGCAGTGAAAATTACTATGGGGCCAAAGGGTCGGACGGTCGTAATTGATAAATCTTATGGTGCGCCGGTCGCAACCAAGGACGGGGTCACGGTCGCAAAAGCAGTATCGCTGAAAGACCCAACCGAAAATATCGGTGCCCGTATGATTCAAGAAGTCGCCAAAAAGGCGGGCGATGATGCCGGTGATGGAACAACAACCGCAACGGTCTTGGCACAAAAAATCGTTCGCGAAGGTCGGCGCGTTATCGCCGCAGGTATGAACCCTATGGACATCAAGCGCGGAATTGATATTGCAACAAATGCCGTTGTTGCCGATATCGAATCGCATGCACGTCCGGTGAAAAACAGTTCTGAAATCGCCCAGGTCGCGACTATTTCGGCAAACGGCGATGCAGATATTGGTAAAAAAATCGCCGATGCAATGGAACGCGTTGGTAAAGAAGGTGTTATCACGGTTGAAGAGGCCAAAGGTCTGGATACCGAAATAGATGTCGTCGAAGGTATGCAATTTGACCAGGGATTTATGTCACCGTACTTTGTCAGCAACAGCGAGAAAATGATTGCCGAATTAGACGGTGCCGCCGTTTTGGTTTCAGAAAAGAAAATCACAGGTCTGCAAGCATTGTTGCCGATTTTGGAACCAATTGCACAACAGGGAAAACCACTGTTGATTATTGCCGAAGATGTTGAATCCGAAGCGCTGGCAACACTGGTACTGAACCGGTTGCGTGGCGGCCTGAAAGTCTGTGCGGTCAAGGCACCGGGATTTGGCGACCGTCGCAAAGCAATGTTGCAAGATATCGCAATTGTCACCGGTGCAACCGTTATATCAGATGATATGGGTATGACATTTGACAATATTACGCCGGCGGTTTTGGGTTCGGCAAAGCGTATCGTTGTTGATAAATCGTCAACACTGATTGTTGGTGGCGCGGGTGACAAGACCGCAATCGCCGCACGCGCAGACGAAATCCGCAAACAGATAAAAGACAGCACCAGTGACTATGACCGCGAAAAATTGGCAGAACGGTTGGCAAAACTGGTCGGCGGTGTCGCAGTTATTAAGGTTGGCGGTATGACCGAAGTAGAGGTCAAAGAAAAGAAAGACCGTGTTGATGATGCGCTGGCCGCAACACGTGCCGCCGTCGCCGATGGTATTGTTGCCGGGGGTGGGGTCGCACTGGTTCGTGCCGTCCGCGCACTGGAAAAAGTAAAGGGCGAAAATACAGACCAAAATGTTGGTATCGATATTATTCGCCGCGCAATTGTCGCACCATGTGCCCAGATTGCCGAAAATGCCGGCGTATCGGGCGAAATTGTCGTTGGCAAAGTATCGGAATCAAAAGAATATAATTTCGGATACAATGCCCAGACCGATGAATATGTTGATATGATGAAGTCTGGAATCATTGATCCGGCCAAGGTTGTCAAGACTGCAATCATGGCGGCATCGTCAACGGCGGGGGTGCTGTTGACAACTGGGGCGGTGATGTCCGAAATTCCCGAAGAAAAATCGGCAAATCCACAAATGCCGACGGGAATGCCAGGTATGATGTAAGTTAGTAATTAGTAGTTGGTGGTCAGTGGGATTCTGCTGGCCACTTTTTTTAATTGAAAAAAGTATTTGGTTGCTGATAAAATGCAAAATGGCAATAAAAGGGGAATTTATGTACGATAATCAAAATGTCTTTGCAAAAATTATTCGTGGGGAAATCCCGGCACGGCGCGTAGTGGAAAATGACTATGCAATTTCGTTTTATGATGTAAATCCGATGTGTTCAACCCATGTTTTGGTTGTGCCGTGTGGGGAATATGAAAATATTTTGGACTTTGCGCGACGCGCATCCGCCGAAGAACAGGCGGGATTTTGGGATTGCTTTGTTAAAACTGCTGATAAACTTGGTATAGATGGCGAATTTAATGTGTTCGCAAATGCGGGATTGTCGGCACCGTTGTTCAACCAGAGTGTGTTTCATTTCCATTTGCACCTGATTGCAGGCGAACGCACCGATGCATGTAAAGAGATTATGCGGAGTATGCTGTGCGAAGAATAAATCTGCGGGTAATTCCGCGTGCACGCCAAAACAAAGTTGATATTGATTCAGATGGTAAATATCGTCTGCATACGACCGCGGCCCCGGTTGATGGCGCGGCAAATGATGCGGTTGTTCGCGCATTGTCGAAATATTTTAAAGTCCCAAAATCTGGCATAAAAATCGTACGCGGAATCACCGCGCGTGATAAAGTTGTTGAAATTCCAGACTGAATTTAATTACTTGCCATAATCAAGAATCTGTTTAAACAAATCATCTGGTGTATCGGCAACAAAAACATGGTATTTGTCTGCGTGTTCAATAAAACCATCTGCGCGCATCGCCGAAAACAGACAACCAAACGGTTCCCAGAATTTTTCAGTGTTCATAAAGAATAATGGCTTGGTCGATTCGCCAATTTGTTGCATCGTTAGAATATCGGTGAATTCATTTAATGTGCCAATTCCCCCGGGCAATATAATAAATCCGTCGGATAATTCATACATGCGCTGTTTCCGTTCATTAACCCCATCAACGATTTCTAATTCAATTTTATCATGTGCCGGTTCTTGCAGGGCAACCACATTATGTGTTGTGACACCAATAACCCGTGCGCCATTTTCCAATGCCGCCGTTGCCGTCGCCCCCATCAAACCGACATTTCCCCCACCGAATATCATGCGAATTTTATTTTCTGCCAATAATTTGCCGATGCGTACCGCATCGCGTTCAAATTGCAGATTTTTACCAAATTGATGACCGCAATATACCGCCAATGATTTTAATTTACTCATATTTTTTTCCTTTATTTTCGTAAATTATAGCATAGAATATTAAAGTTATGAACAAAAAATTTATTGATTTTATGCACAATTATCGCGACAAAAAAATTGCCGTTGGTGTCAGTGGGGGCGTTGATTCGGTCGCGTTGTTGCATTGGTTGGTAGAATTGGGTTGCGATGTAGTGTGTTTGCATGTAAATCATGGACTGCGTGATGCCGCCGCGGCCGAGGCCGAATATGTTAAGTCAATTTGCGAAAAATTGAATGTGCCGTATCATATATTTACGTGGCGTGGCGAGAAACCGAAAACCGGACTGGAAGATGCGGCACGAATTGCACGATACAAAAAGATGACCGATTTCTGCCATCAACATCATGTTGAATATATCGCAACCGCGCATCAGGCCGATGACCAGATTGAAACATTCTGGATGAATTTGGCGCGTGGCAGTGGTGTTTATGGTTTAGCCGCGATGCGTGGCATTGGGGAAATGAACGGAATTAAAATTATCCGCCCACTATTAAATGTGTTTCGGTCAGAGTTAAAAGAATACTGTGACAAGAATAACATTAAATATGCATCGGATGAAATGAATAATGATCCGCACTATACGCGTGTAAAGATTCGCCAAAACCGGCACATGGTTGCCGATGCAATGGGAATCAGTGATGCGCGAATTTTGTTGGCAATTCAAAACCTTGGGCGGGTGCGCGACACATTAGAATCTGATGTTGATGCATTGGTTGCCGGGGTGATGAAAAATGGGCGTGCAATGTTTAGTGAAACTTTTCTGTTTGACCTGAACGATGATATTAGGCTAAAGTTTATCGGAACACTGATTCAACGTGTGGGGGGGAACCGGTATCCAGTAAGGCTGAATTCGTTGATGCGTGCGGTGGATAACCTGCGGACCGATTGCAAGTTTACACTGGGACATACCACGGTGCGACGGTTCCGTGGAAAAATTTTAATTGTACGCGAAGGTCAAAAAACAAGTTTTAGGAAAAGATATGGAAAAAAATATAATAAAAAATCTGAAAAAAAATAAAAAAACAAATTCATCGTGGTTGTTGATGCTGTTTGCAGCATTGTTTGCGGCGGTGGTTGCGAATGCGTTCATTGCACATGATGGGGGCAAAGACACGGTACAGGTATCGGGACCGGTGGAACTGACATTTTCTGATGTGCTGCGCCGTGCATCTGAAATCCAGACTATGAACATTCGTGATGATGTTGCAACTGGTAAATTAAGTGATGGAACAAAATATCGCGCAGTTATCACATATAATCCAGAATTGTTGGAAAAAATCGCATCAAATGGTGCAACTGTTTCAATCGATACATCCAAGGGTTGGGTTGATTATCTTGGGACATGGGTGCCAATTATAATGGGATTGTTTTTTATATGGTGGATATTTCGCGGTCTGCGTGGCGGAGCAGGGGGACTTAGTCGTTCACTGATTGGGCAAAATCCGACTAAGATTATGACTGGAAAACCAAAGACCACATTTAAAGATGTTGCCGGCATAGATTCTGAAAAACAGGAATTGGTCGAGGTGGTTGATTTCTTGCGTGATAAATCTAAATTTGCTGCTGTTGGCGCGCGTGTTCCTCGTGGAATATTGCTGTCGGGGGAACCTGGAACGGGGAAAACATTGTTGGCACGTGCCATCGCAGGCGAGGCGAATGTCCCGTTCTTTGCCGCATCAGGCAGTGATTTTTCGGGAATAATTGTTGGATTAGGGGTTGCAAAAATAAAAGAAATCTTTGAAATGGCAAAGCGAAATGCACCATGCTTGCTGTTTATTGACGAAATAGATGCGATTGGGCAAAAGCGTAGCCAGACATCATTTAACGATCAAGATCGTGAACAAACACTGAACCAGTTGCTGATTGAAATGGACGGTTTTTCAAACGAAACTGGAATTATTGTTATTGGTGCAACAAATCGTCCTGATATGCTGGACCCGGCGCTGTTGCGTCCTGGACGCTTTGACCGCCAGGTTCAGATTGATTTACCAGATATGGCGGGACGCAAGGCGATTTTGGAATTGCATGCCAAGAAAATTAAAATGGAAAAAGATGTTGATCTTGGCGAATTGGCGCGTGGAACAACGGGACTTTCGGGTGCAGATTTGGAAAACCTGTTAAATGAATCTGCTTTGCACGCGGTGCGTGCAGGTCATAAACTGGTTGCACACGATGATATAGAGGAAGCGCGCGATAAATTGTTAATGGGACCGCGAAAAATTCGGAAGATGCGTGCCGAAGATATTAAACTGACCGCCTATCACGAGGCTGGACATGCGTTTATCAGCACTGTTTATGCCGATGTTGCCGATCCAATACACAAGGCGACAATTATCCCGCGTGGGCGCGCACTGGGGATGGTTCAACATTTACCAATTGACGACAAGGTTTCTATGTCACTGGCCGAGATTCGTGCAAATATGCGCATTGCGGTTGCAGGTCGTGCCGCCGAAGAAATTTTCTTTGGTGCGGATAAAATTACGACTGGGGCAGAATCTGATATTGCGATGGCAACGCGCTTGGCGCGGAGGTCAATTACAATGGCGGGCTTGTCGGATAAGGTTGGGTTGGTTGCAATAAACCAGGCTCAGACTTTTGGTGCACGGTTGCCGTTGGAAAACGCGTCGGAAAAAACTGCCGAAATTGTTGACAGGGAAATAAAAAAATGGATTGATGATGCGTATGCGGATGCCGTAAAGATTTTGACCAAAAATCGGGCAACGGTTAAAAAACTTGCCGAAGAATTGTTGGCGCGTGAAACACTGACCGGCGAAGAAATTATGAAAATTGTTTCGCCAAAGAAATCTTTAACGAAAGCCCGCAAAAAAGTTGCAAAAAAATAAATTCGAGATTTTATCCATGTCGCCCGAAAACACTAATTCTTTGTTGGTGTCGTCGGGCGGTGATTGCGTAATTTTTGATGCGTGGGGTCGTGCGGATGATTGGACAAAAGTATTAAATGACCGCGGATTAAAATTGTCGGCAATATATTCTACGCATGGGCACAGCGACCACATATCGGCGGCACCCGAATTGGCGCGCGCGCATAATGTTCCATGGTTTTTGAACGCGTCCGATGTGCCGCTGGTTTTATGGGGTAATCAAATTCTTGATTTTTGGGAATTGCCACGAATTGCCGATGATTTTGTAAAACCAAATGATTTACGTGCGGGGCGTGTCAAAATTTTGGATGATATAGAAATGGAAATTATCGCATCACCGGGTCATTCGTTGGGCGGGGTAATGTTTTACTTTCCAGAATATAAAATTTTGTTGACCGGCGATACGATATTTCATGACGGGGTGGGGCGAACAGATTTGCCGGGTGGTGACGAGAAAACTTTGCGTGAATCTATTACGAATTTGATGGTACGCAATTTACCCGATGACACCTATGTGGTACATGGCCATGGTGCCGATTCCATGATGCGTGATATCAAAGCGCAGTTTAGATAAATTTGACATTACCGCAAATTGTGCTATGTTTTGCGTGAAGTAAAAGGATACGAAATGGCGAAAAGTAAAAACGATGATTCAATCTATGTAAGTTTTGTTATACCAGGCAATTATGGTCATCTTGGTGGATATTTACCAAAGGATAAAATTTACGAATATTTGGAAAAACTGACCAAGCAAGATACGAAAGCGGAACATTGCGCATTATATAGTTTTGTGTTCCGTGGTTTTCCGTATGTGGAATCTTTTAAACAACAATTGATGATAAAACCAGAATGGCATGTTGATGACGAGGGGTTTGTAATGAAGTCATTGTGTTCGGCATTAAATGCGAAGGCTTGTTTTCGTAACATAAAAACAGGTAAGTGTCGCGACCCATTTATAGTTAAAAATATCGGCGAAGTTTTCTGGCCCGACAAATATGCAAAACAAAGATGAATATTAACCCCCGAAGAAATTCGGGGGGGGTATCATGCATGTTTGCGGGATAATTTTAATGCCAGCATACATCCTAGCCAACCCATAAACATAAATATCACCCCGGTAAGAACAAAATACCATTTGTTTAGCAGGTTGTTGTCCAGAAAATAAGTGGTCAATTCAAGTGGAATATCCAACAGGCACGCATAGATAAACAATATCAAAAATTTATATGAGGTTTTCATTTTTCATCCTTTTAGTTTTCGTTATTTATTTCTTGGTGTGTTTTTGGCATTTTTGCATGCCATGTATTATTTTTGTAAACAGTGTTTTATCAGATTCCGATATTTCATCACCAATGTATTTTTCCAGATTATATCTGTGTGTATATAAATCTTCAAAACGCGCCTGTTCCATATAAGTTAATTGTTGGTGATATTGGTCGCGAAAACACTGGTCATCAAGGTTTTTGGATAAATCGTCCAGGTCTTGTTCAAAATCTTTGATGGTGTCATAATTATTTTGAATTTGGTTGGTCATATAAGTGTTTTGCTGGGTTTGCGCCTTCATTTTAGAGTATAAAGATACATTTGTGGCGACACCAACACCCGCCAATCCAACCGTTGCGATGCCGGCGACCTGGAAATTTTTATTTTTTTCTGCGCATTTGTTTAGCATTTGTGTTTTTTGTTCCAATTGGCTTTCAAGTTTGACTATTTCATTACGCAAAGAGCCCAGGTTGTCATCCGACCCCCCAACGGACTTTATCTGCACGGCGGTGCAAGGTTCAACAAAAGCGCATATAAATAAATAGATAGGCAATTTTTTCATTCGTTTACCTTTTGGATAAAATTAATCGCATCATTGGATTCTTGAAAATCAACGGCATTTTTGTTTAATATTTCTTGGTTCTTTTCAATTTGATTTTTTTGCGCGATTATGCCGATACCACTGGCCAGTGCACCAATGCCGCCCAGTATAGTCGCGGTTTTCCATCCTTTTAATGATTTTTCACAACGGGCTATTTCCGCATCTGTCGCTTCAATTTGTTGTTTCAATAAATCGCGGTACACAATTAATTCTGTGTATTCATCCGATATTGCGGTTTGTGCAGATAACACAAATATCAAACAGTATAGTAATATTCTGGCTATCATTATTATTCCCCCCCCTGTGATGTTCCTATGAAAAATTGGCCACCAAGAAAAAGTTGTGGCCGGGGAGTTCACAATCATACATGTTAAATGATTTCGTGGTCTTTGGGTTGCCCCTGTTGTATAACCAACGACTCCCCGACCAACAGTCAGGGATACAACGGTGCAAAAACACCATCACATCAGTCTAACGATGCTTTCGCACCGAACATGTAAGGCCTGTGAAAGCCCCGAACCCGATTTCTTGGGCTCTTATGCATTATATCATATTTTAACGTTGTAACAATATAAATTTTAAATTTTAAATACCAACACGCGGATTATGCCCGATAAATCTTTTTCTGCGCGCACAAATTTCCATTTGTTTGATTCAAATATCGTTTTAACAGCCACATTTTGCCCCGCGCCGATTTCAAGGTATATACGACCCGATTTTTTTAACCAATGTTTTGCATTTTGTGCAATTTGTTCATATGCCGACAATCCGTTGTTTTTCGCATAGAGTGCAACCCGTGGGTCGTGCATTGCGCCCGCATCAACCCGCGTGTCGCCACGCGCGATATATGGCGGATTTGAAACGATAATATCAAATTTTTCGTGCACCGCGTGGCGCGCGCCAAATGATGCGCGCACAGTTTTTATTTGATTATTTAAATTCAATTTTTTTATATTTCGGCGTGCAACCCGCAATGCGCCACGCGATATATCAACCGCGGTGCCGGTTGCGCCATAAATATTTTTTACCAACGATATAATAATGCAACCCGTACCGGTTCCTAAATCCAGAATCCGTAGTGCGGTTGGGTTGTCGGATATAACCGCGGCAACCAATGTTTCGGTGTCCGGCCGTGGGTCCAGTGTATTTTTATTTGTATAAAACGGCAATCCATAGAACCATTTATTATGAACTATTTTGGCGACCGGAACCCCGCGCCGCAATGCGCGCGCAATAAAATACACACGAATCGCCGGCAAAAAGCGCATGTTTTCAGTAATAATTCGGGCGGCCCGAACACCACCTGCATCTTTTAAGATTTCAAAGGCTTGATTTATTGTCATAAAACTATTATAATGGACGCCATGGAAAAAGCAAAAAATATTCTTACATCACATAAATTTGTGCGTGCGATTTTATGGCTGGCGGGGATTCTGGCAATTCTTGCCGTTGCGGTTGTTCTGGTGTTTGGTAGACGGGGACGCAATGTTGATATTGAACCGGTAATTCCCGATAACACAACAATTATTGATGTTAAATCGGGTGACAGTTTGTCAAAAATATTATCATCCCAGGGCATAAATCATAATGATATCAATACAATTGCCAAGGTGTTAAAAGACAAGGCCGGAATTACAGGGCTGCGCGCCGATCGTGATAAGATTGAGTTTGTTCGTGAAAGTGATGCGACCGATGCCCCAATTGAAAAAATTGTTGTTGTGCCGGGGCCGTGGCGGCGTGTGGAATTGACATGTGATGATGCCGGAAAATGGGATTGTAATGCAATAGATATTGAACGCGATACCCGTCTTGTTTATCGCCAGGGGGAAATCTTGGATGGTGACAGTTTTTACCTGGCGGGAATGCGTGCAGATATTCCGGCGGGTATTTTGGCAGATGTTTATGATTTGTTGGCATTTGAAATGGACTTTGAACGCGATGTACGCGCCGGTCAGAAATTTTCGGTGGTATATGAAGAAAACTATCATGATAACAAAAAAATAGATAACGGTTCGGTCATTGTCGTTTCATTTGATGCGTTGCGTGGAAATGTAAAAATGTATCGATTCCGAAAATCGGATAACACAATTGGGTATTATGACCCAAATGGTAATGGCGCAATTAAGTCATTAAAGCGGACACCAATAAATAATGCCAAGGTGACAAGCAGTTTTTCTACGCGCCGTAAACATCCGGTTCTTGGGTTTACGCGTGCACACAAAGGTGTTGATTTTCGTGCGCCGACCGGAACACCAATTCCATCCGCCGGGGCGGGGCGCGTCGTTGCGCGTGGATATAATCGTGGACATGGTAATTTTATAAAGATACGTCACAATGGTTCGTTTGAAACACTTTATGCGCATATGTCAAAATTTGCCAAAAATGTGAATGTTGGTACGGTTGTGAAACAGGGGCAGATTATCGGATATTCGGGTTCAACCGGACTTTCAACGGGACCGCATTTGCACTATGAAATTATCAAAGATGGAAAACATGTGAATCCGATGACGGTAAAGTTGCCGGCGATAAATAATTTGGATGCCGCAAATAAACAAAAGTTTTTGGAATATCGCGAAACATTGGACAAGGCAATAGAGGGCCTGGCCAGCAATCCAAAATCATTTATTCAAATGTAGTTTTATTTTCCCCAAAATGGGGCAATTACATAATCTGCGCGCAGCGGAACTGAAATATGGACTATGTTTTCCATTGTATTTTTAATTTCGTTTGCAAATTTGTCCGCAACCGATTCGTCACATTCAAAAATAACTTCATCGTGAACCTGCATAATCAGTTTGATTTTGTCACGATTTGGAACAACGACTTTATTATAAACCGTTATCATCGCAAGACGCATCAGATCGGCCTCGTATCCCTGGATTGGTGCGTTTATTGCCGCCCGCATTGCGTATGCACGCATACGGGGATTTTTTGCTTCGGGTAATTCTATGCGGCGACCCCACGGGGTATAAACACACGCGTTTTCAGATGCAAATTTTTTGATATTGTCAATATAGTTTTTAATTTCTGGTAATCCCGCCATATATGAATTTATAATATCGGCGGCGGCGGCGCGCGATATATTCAACTGGGCGGCCAAACCAAATGATGATATGCCGTATATGATTGAAAAGTTCACAGTTTTTGCCGCACGGCGCAGGTCTTTTGGAACGATTGTGGTTTGCGGAATATTAAATATTTTCCGCGCAGTTTGTTCATGAATGTCGTGACCGGCGATAAATGTGTCTTTGAATGTTTTTATATTGGCAACATCGGCAAGCAGACGCAACTGAATCTGGGAATAATCGGCGGAAATCAGAACGCGTCCCGTTGGTGCAACAAAACATTTACGGATTTCTTCACCCAGTTCCGTTTTTACCGGAATATTTTGCAGATTTGGATCGCGACTGGACAGGCGACCGGTATTTGTACTGGTTTGCAGGTATGTGGTGTGAATCCGCCCGTCCGATTCAATTTGATGGGGCAGTGCGTCTGCATATGTGCCCGCCAGTTTTGCAATTGAACGCCAATTTAATATTTTTTCAATAATTGGATGGTGTTCAATTAAATCATTTAATGTATCGGCATCGGTCGAACGACGGCGATTTTCGGGCATGTGCATTTCATCAAATAATACCGTTGCCAACTGTTTCGGGCTGGCAATGTTAAATTCGTGACCCGCCAATTCAAATATTTCATTGCTGATATCGGTTAACTGTTTATGAAATACACCAGATAATTGTTGCAGACGATTTTTATCAACCAGTACCCCGGCGCGTTCCATAATTGTCAAAATCATCACCAGTGGTCGGTCACATTGTTCATAAAGTTTTGATAATTTTTTGTTTGCGTCTAATTCTGGGCGCATGTGTTTATAAAGCGCCATTGTGACGGCGGCATCTTCGGCGGCATATGGGTATGCAGTGTCAATTGCCAGCATATCAAAGTGCATATCGGCATCGCGCGTTTTTGGTGGAAACAGAGACGAAAAACTTATATTCTCGTGATTCAGGTATCGAACCGCCAATTCGTCCATATTATGTGCGTGCAATGTCCCATGCAGTGCATAAGAAATTAACATAGTGTCATCAACAGGTGCAATTTTTTCAATGTCCCATCCTTCGTTCGCCATAATATGCAAATCAAATTTGAAATTGTGCCCAACCTTGGTAATTTTTTCGTTGGTCAATATTGGCCATATTTTTTTATACAAATCTTGAATTGAAATTTGATTTGGCGAAAGTTCGGTTCCGCCGAACAAATCACCCCCGGATTTTTTATGGCGCAGTGGAATGTAGACACCATGCGTTTCATTCGTTGCCAATGACATTCCGACCATCTTGTCGGTCATCTGGTTTAAACCGGTTGTTTCGGTGTCAATCGCGATAACATCCGTGACAGTTGCCAAAAATTTTTCCAATTCATCGACACTTGTTATCTTGGCAAAGGTCATTGGTGTTTTAGGTTTACTGGTAATTATTGGCGAATCAGTCTGTTCATCCAGTGGACAGACCGAACCCGGAAATTTAAATGTTGGTTGTGCGTCCTGGGGGGTACCTGTTTCGGGAAAAAGTCGTATGATTTTATCGGTCAAAGAATTGCTTTCTAATTCGGTGCGAACAAAATTTAATGCAGTGGCGCGATTAAATCGGAATGGTAATAATTTTAAGCCCGTCAAATCAACATCGCGCTTTAATGTTACCAGTTTGCGTGATATGTATGCAGATTCACGCGATTCAATCAACATATTGCGTGTGCGTTCGTTTTTTACATTTGAAATATTTTCGTAAAGTTTATCCAAATTGCCGAATTCGTTGATAAGTTCTGCCGCCTTTTTGGGTCCAATGCCACGAACACCGGGGACATTATCCGATGAATCGCCCATTAGTGATTGCACATCAATCACATGTTCGGGCGGAACACCAAATTTTTCAATAACATCGGCGCGTTCAATTTTTTTCTGTTTCATACCATCATAAAGAAAAATGCAATCGGAAACCAGTTGCATCAAATCTTTATCGCCCGTCATAATTCGGGTTTTGTCGGCAATTGTGCAGTTTTTGGTTGCCAGTGTCGCGATAACATCATCGGCCTCGACCCCGGGAATACATAAAACCGGAACCCCCATATCGTTCAATCCGCGTTGAACCATAATAGATTGGGATATCAAATCGGCGGGTGTTTCATCACGATTGGCCTTGTATTCTGGGTATATTTCCTGGCGAAATGTTTGTCGGGATGCATCAAAAACGCATACGAAAATATCATCGGGCTTTGCCGCCGCGAACACCGGCAACATCATATTAAAGAACGCGTATGCTGCACCAGTTGGCGTTCCGTCATTTCGGGTTAAACGGCTGTGTACACCGTAATATGCGCGAAACAAAATGGAATTTCCGTCAATCAGTGTCAGCATACTTTAATTACCTATTTTAAAATACATAGCGAACTTTTACGCGACCTTCATAGTGTAAAACATCGGGGCGGGCATCGCCAACCTTGGCAATGTCGGGTATATAGACTGCGCGACCTTCAATATCAAACTTGATTGGTAATGCCGGTGTATCGATTGTGGCACCAAATATACCCTGGTATGCCGCCGATGTGTCAAAATCAACCGAATATTTATCATTTTTGCCACCGAATTCCATACCAACACCGATTCCAAGGTATGGTTTTACAACCGTTGATGGCATTTTGAAGTACGCATTTGCAAATGCTAAACTGGCATGCGAATCGGACGAATTCAGATAGTTATATTCGGCCTCTATCCGGAATGCAGGCAGGTCAACGCCAAACATTGCACCAAACGATTGTGCCGAACGCGTTGTATTATCATCGTGCATAAAGAATGTCTGGGCACCGACACCAAACGACAGACCGCCGTAAATATCCCAAATCGGGTTGGCAACTGCGGGTGCGGATGTTGCACCGATAAGCGAACATAAAATAATTGTTGTTTTTAACTTCATCTTTATCTCCTTTATATGATAATATAGTATAAAAAGAGATATACATATGCAAGAAAATAAACCTGTGTTAATTGTTGGACTGGGGAATCCCGGTGATGAGTATGCACGCACGCGGCATAATGTTGGCTTTATGGCGGTTATGCACTTGGCGGGTGATAATGCAAAGTGGAAAAGTGAATTTTCGGCGCGAACATTCACAACGAATGTTGATGGTCGGCGTGTTATATTTGCAATGCCACAAACATACATGAACGACAGCGGTCGCGCTGTGCGCGCAATAATGGATTTTTTTAAGATTCCGGTTGAAAACCTTATTGTGGTTCATGACGACATGGATTTAAAACTTGGCGATATGCGAACCAAGGTTGGCGGTAGCAGCGCCGGCCATAACGGGATAAAATCCATAGATGCCGCGGTTGGTCGTGATTATATGCGGGTACGCATCGGAATTGACCATCCGCGAAATCATGGGTTAAATATAGATGCCGCAGATTGGGTGCTGGGGCGATTTACACCCGAACAAATCACCGTAATTAACGACACGATTAAAAAAATAAATTTGTAAAATAAAAAGGCGCGAAACGCCTTTTTATTTTTTTATATTATTTTGTATACGGCATACGCCAAACATGCCATCCGTTCTGTGTAAACCAAAGGCTATCTTCTTTTGCCATGCCGTACCTGGTTGAATCAGGAAATGGCAAGCTTGCACCGTTAACTGGGTTTGGTTGAATTGCGCCACTACCTTTGATTTTGTTTGGATTTAGGTTTATTAAATTTTGCAAAGTGTCACGAGCCGCGTGAAAGGTGGCTGCTGTGAAAAAAGGAACTTCTGTTGGTTTTAGTCCTATATGTATTTCAGAAATATATTCATTATCCGCCATGTTTTTGACATCGGCTTTGTTTGGGGCATTTTCAAGATTTTCGTTCCAGTTCCATACAACTATTGCTGCAAACTGTGGCTTTACCGGTTCTTGTTTGCGACATGAATGCATAGTGGGAGCACCCATCAGCAAAGCCATTGGCAAGATTTTGAATAAAGATTTACGAATATTATAGGGTGCGATTTGTTTGAATTTCATTTTTTATCCTTTTGTGGTTGTAATATAAGTTATCAAATAAATATCGTTTTGTCAACAATTGTTAATCGGCGTATCCAATAAACCATGCGTTCGCGTTGGGTGCATTTTGTTCTGTATGGTCTGCATCGTAATAATACATTTTTGGTTCGTATTTTGTCCCAGATTGTACAAGCTGGCTGCCACTGCTTAACGCATAGTATTCAGTGTCGTCATGAATAAATATAAAACGACCATTGCACTTAAATGTTTTTCCGCCCGGATAGTTAATATTGGAATTTGTGAGTGTTATACCGTTGTCGCCGATACATACAATACGATTTGAATTGTTATTAGTGGCGGTGATTTTGAATTTGTCTTCACCATTTGGCAGACATATTTTGTTATCGGGGTTGTAATTTTGCGTCTCGCAACATGCTTTATGTTCTACTAGATTATCAAAACAACAATTGGTTATAGAATTTATTGGGTGTATAATTATTCCATCAGAATTTGGGCAATACCGGTTGTCTGTGGTTTTATATTGTGCGGCATCTTCGCTTAGGCATATTTGGTCGCCATTTATATTAATTGCATAATTATTCGTTGTGCAACGTGTGTTGATGCAACTGTGACTAAGGCTGGTATTCGTGATTGCATTCGCGGTGCCGGTATTTATTGCAAACCACGACAGCAATGTTGAAACATCTGGTTTTGGCATACGAATATGGTTATGGTCGGTGTCGCCATCGTTTGAATCTGAATCGGGTGTATTACCTTTGATTGCCTGGTTGGGTTCGGCTTCGCAATTTCCCCAAATGCGTTCTGTAATGCGACATTTTGCACACTCAGGATTTAATTTATTACGTTTACAAGCCGAAAGACACAAGTCATGGATTGGTGTAATAGTATTATATAACGTGTTATAAAATGTATAATAATGTCCATTGGTTTGTTTCTTGCTAAATTTATTTACAATATTCATTATTGTATCATCACCCGCCGCCGCAACACATTCCATAACATCAGGCCAACATGCCGTGCGTTCCAAAATGGCATGTCGGTTCGCCGAAAAATCCATATCGTCGCATAATTCAAAATTGCCAGAAATTGATTTACATGCCTGGATGATACAGTTCTGGCCGACCTGGGTGCAACTTGATAAAATTGTGTCAAATGTTTGTGTAGTCGCAATATCAGACACGCCCGATTCCCAAGACGAAACACCGTCAGAATCAATCAGTGCCGCACATGAATTCTTGATATCGCCACACATTGCGTTCGCCGTGCGATTTGCCGCCACGCCAAACACCGACAGTGCACGCGTATCAAATTCATTTATTGAATCGGATGTGGATGTTAAACATTCGGCGGTCAGCGTTGTGCAGGCGCGACGAATTTCTTCCAGTTTTGATGTTTGCGCCAGTTTTATCTGGGCAAGGGCATCCTCTATAAATGCATCCCATACCGAATCGGCAATGTCAACACAATGTTCCATTGCGGGTTCTAGAAATTTTTTCTTGTTGTTAAGGTATGTGACAAATGCGCTGCCGCTGTTGGCGGATGTCCATGTTTGATTTTGGTCGGGCCGGGTGATTAAATTGTCTAAATCTGCCAAATTTAATGTTAAAAATGCACTGCCACTGGTGGGGTCAATATATTTCCCGGTCATATCTAAACATTGTTGCAAATCGGTACCGCATACGGTTGAATTGGTCAACAGGTCCAGCATTTTCCGTTTGCAGGTTAATATGTCATCTGAATTTTTGTTTTGATATGTATCCAAACGCGACATATCAAGCAATGCACCGCTTTCAAAAACCTTGGCCCGTGCGGCATCAGCCTGGGATACATATGATTTGTAGAGAGTATTGCAATCTTGTTCAATCAACATTTGATAGCCACCAACGGCCAGTGATAATTCATCGTTATCACAAATCTCGGTCGCGATTTCGCGACATATTGGTATTGCAGCCGCATATAGGGCCGGACCTGATTTTGCCGTCGTATCGGTACCACCAATTGCATCGATTGTGTCAAATGCCGAATCTATGTTTAATGACCATGATAATGACGATAAACCCGTCCCAGAATCAGATTCGCCAAATTTTGCGTTTAATTTTTTTGCGATATCGTCCAGTGCGCGTTTTGACCTTGAATTATCGCGGGTGGCATAGAATGCATCTTCGCCTTCGGTTGATGTGTGGATTACCGATGCATCATCTGAGTCCATATTTACCATAAGCAAACGTTGATTAAAATCCAACATTTTATCTTCGACACGGGTCATTTGTTTTTTTATACCGTCAAATTCATTATATCGTGATGAACATGCGCAACGACGCAGGTTTGCCGTTCGCCTTCGCGGCCGCCACGTCCTGGTACATGTTGAATTCGCCGTTGTGCGCGGTGATGTTGTGGTGGCGCCGATTCGAGATGTGACCGATGCCGGTCGTTCGTTTGCCGTACGATTTATAACAGATTTTGTCGGTGTCCCGCGCACACCCGGAACAGCGGTGGTTGTGCGTGCCGGTGCATTCAACTTTTCATTTCGTGATGATGTTAGTTTTTTTTGTGCGCCGGTGTTGGTTGGCGCAAGGCGCAGTGCCGATGTTGATGCGCCCACAGAATTTGTGCGTGATGCCACGCGTGCAATATCGTCAATGTCCGCCGCGTGCGCATTGCACAGTGCAAGCACACCAAGGCATATCATACAAAATGATTTAAATACCTTCATTCCTTTCTGTTAAATGCTAGCAAATTTATAATTTTTAGGGCAAGCAGAAAATACACCAGGACAGATAAACAATGGTGCGGATAGGGGGACTTGAACCCCCACGGATTTCTCCACAGCATCCTTAGTGCTGAGCGTCTACCAATTCCGCCATATCCGCATATGGTTTTAAACAAATCTGCAATATTCTACATAATCCTGTTTTTTTTTCAATAAATTTATGATACAATGTATCTGATAGTAGATAGGGGGTTCCCATGACAAAAAGTTTTTATCGTGTGATTTTAAATTGTTCGGTGTTTGCATTGGTGCCTGTGTTTGCACATGGTGCAGGAACATATTTAAATGGTGCGTATCGTTCGCCACAACAGAATTATTCCCAGATGGCATATGCCCCCCGTCAAACCAGTTATACCCAGGACACAACATACACGCGAACCCGCACAGTTTCGCAGAACCCAAATGCCTATACTGGTCAGCCGTATCAGGGCTATACACGTGTTGTTGGAACAGACAGACAGTTTACCAATCAGCAACAAATGCAACAGACGAATTCGTCAAAGAATAATCAGCCCAAAAAAGGATTGTTTTTGAATGCGGGAATATCGCATGAATTTGCTGACTGGAAATTTAATATGAAAAATGCCGGCAGTGTTTTACATTATGATAATTTGCGTTGGAATGTGTTTGATGCCGGTTTTGAATACAAATTTGATGCGGGCAATACGCCGTTGCAACTAGATGCCGGTGTAAAATATGGTATGCAATTTGGTGATTCACCAATGATTGACGATGATATTACAAACGGTGGATATCTTGTCACCGAATGGTGGAATGATGTAAATAATAACCACCAATACGACCCAGGAACCGATGAATATATTGGACAACAAATCGGTCATGCGTTGTCCATTGGAACCAGCGATAGCGGAAATATGTTGGGGTTGAATGCTGGGTTAGGATTGACAGATTTCTTAAGTCTGGGTGGGGCAAAAATTACACCCTCAATTGGTTTTAGGTACTTTAAGCATAAATTGGAAAGCAAGCGCGACTATGGTCTGACCGTTGATACGGGATATTGCGCGAATACGACCGGTAGTGATGAAGTTCAATGTGATCCGATTGTTATTATAGAATATGCCGATGCGCAACAGGTTTTGTGGAATCCGCCTGTTGATGACCAAGGATTCTGGACAATAACATCGGGTGCCCAAGGGGTCAGTACGGGCGGAACATATATGTTCTTGTTGCCGGGGGTTGGACATTCGTATGAAACAACATGGATGGGACCGTATATCGCGTTAGATTTAGATTATGATATAAATGTGCACAATGCAGTAAATGCCAGATTAGAATTCGGACTGCCGACATATACATCAAGTGGTGATCAACCATATCGTGTTGATTGGCAACACCCAAAAAGTGTAGAAGACAAGGGTGGCTTTGGTGATGCATGGCATATTGGATTCGGGGCAAATTATATGACGGCATTAACCGATAGTGTTATGTTTACACTGGGGTTAACTTTTGATTATTACAGTATGTCTGGTGGCGAAGCAAATACATATCTGAATAGTGGATATTATATGGGAATTTATAACGAGATACTGGCGAATTATGTGGCCGCCGGTTTAACCGAATACGACATGTTGAACGGCTATACGGATGGTTCTGAAACATACGGTCCAAATCCGACCGCGGTTCATATCAAAGAATTACAGTCCGATTGTCCGGGTTGGGTGTGCAAGGTTGACAATGAAATCGAATCGGTTTATAAATCTTTGGGAATACGTGCCGGAATCCAGGCAAAATTCTAGATACAATGTAAATATAGATGGGTGTTATGAAAGTCTGTAAGTTTTTAGTAGTTTTGATGTTTTGTGCGGTTTCGTATGTGGCATATGGTGCGCCACTAACAGGAACAGCAAATGTAAATATGACAAGTGATACCGCCGCAACGGCGAAGACTATGGCGTTTGACGAAGCGCGTCGCCAGATTATTGTTGATGCTTTATCCCCGTATGCGGATTTGTCGGCACTGCGCGGTGCGGTTGCGAATGAAAAATCGTCGGTACTGGCGAATTTGATTGCCAGTTCTGGCATCACAAATGAAAAATCATCGGATACGGCATATTCTGCAACAATTAATATGACGGTTGATCGGGTCGCAGCAAAGCGGTGGATGGCGGAAAATAACATCCAAAATTGGCTGAATATTACCGAAGATGCGGGTGACCGATTCTTGGTAGAGGCAAATTTAGAAAACAAATTGGCAGATTGGTCGCAGATTCGTCGTGTGGCATCTGATGCCGGCATAGATTTGAATACAGAATCCATTTACGGAAATCGTATATTGTTTCGTGTACAATCATCACGACGGGGTGCGTTAACTATTGCATTGCGTGATGCCGGTTGGAAGTATCGGGATCGTGATGGTGTCTTGTATGTATTTAAATAATACCAAAAAAATTAAAAACAGAATGGGGGCGAACAGATGAAAAATGTAAGAATAGTTTCCTTGGCTTGTGGGCTGTTGATGCCGTTTGCGGCGGTTGCAGGCGATGTTGATTTGGACGGTAAAGAATGGATTTTAAATATTCGCCGTATTGGACTGGATTGGTCTAAAACCCAGGTGCATAATGCCGGCGAATACACGAATTCGCCAATTAGTGCGCTGAACACCGATAGTCAAGATTTTATCAAAGGCATTTTTGATACGGCACTTGAATACAAGCATGACCGTTTTAACTGGGATAACAGTTTATTTATGGAATATGGTAAAACAACACTGCGACCGTTTGATGAACCGAAGACCGTTAATGAAAATGCAGATAAAATTTTGGCGGCAAGTAATTTGTCATATGCATGTTGGGATTTTGAAAATTTAAAATTTGGTCCAATGACGCGTTTGGCATACGAAACCGAATTTGAACCCACACCTGATACTGATAATCGCTTGAAAATTATGCGTGCATTTGGTGGACTGTCTATGTTTGACGGCAAAATTATAAAATCACTGCATTTGGCGGCAGTATATGAATATGACTTTACATATGGTCATGACCAGGTCAGTAAATTGGCGGCTGAAATTGGATGGCGTTTGGAATATGTGGTACGCGATGGGGTAAAAATGTCAACAGATGGATATTACCGTGAATATCTTGATTACTCTCGATATGTGGGAACTGATTTAGAGCGCGATTTGAATATGACGGCGCGTTTGGACACAAATTTGTGGGGCGCGTTTACAATGGGACCATACCTGCAATATCGTTTAGCCAAGGCGCGTGATGCCGAACATTATGGCAGTAATCTGACTATTGGTGTTTCGTTTAACTATATAACGAAGTTCGGATTAAGATAAAAATGGGTACAGACTAGTTATTTCACAATACTGAAATTTATTTGTGTGCTGGTTCCGGTTGTGTCAATCGCACGCAGAGTGTGTTCACCAATTGGTGCGCGGTATTCCAGTGTTTCGCCCGATTTAGTTGTTCCCAATGTATTATCGTCCAAAAACCACAATATCTTTGAATTGTTATCCGCGGCAATTCCAACAATGCCAATTGGTTCAAAATCATTATCCGATGTTATCACAATTTTTGTGTCCGCCAATGGAAATACTATCATTGGTTCGGTTGATTCGTCCGATATTGCATCTAAATCGCAATTCGGCATAAATGCCGGTGGTGTTTTGCGCCGTATGCCCGCACGCCGAAACATGTCCAGGTATTCACTGTCCCAAAATTCATAGATATCCATATGTGTGTTTTCATTATCTGGGGTGCATGCGCGTAATCCGGTTTTGTTGTCTATGGGAATTTTTCGGTGAACAGTGTTACGGGTTATTGGTGATTTACCCGGGATAAAATATGATTTAGTCTTTTGTGGACAATATGGTCCGGCAATATTGCCACCGATTTCGCACATATCAATACTGATGATATTTAAATCAGGATACATGAAATTATTGTCTGATATTGGATGACCGATATTTTTGTAATAATTATCAACCGTATCTGCCAATGCAAAATATATAGGTGCCGCGGCACGTGCGCCACTGAATGCATTATTTGGTGTGCCGTCAAAGTTGCCAACCCATACTGCCAAAACAAAGTCACCAAATATACCAACCGTCCACGCATCACGATATGATGACGATGTTCCGGTTTTCCAATAGTGGCGCAACTTTCGTGGTGTATTTTTCATAAATGGAATTTGTTTCGTTGGTGTTGATTGGTGCCCCAACATATCCAGTGTCATAAAAAATGCCTCGGGCGAAAGAATTTGTCCGTATGTAATATCGGGTGCATTTGTTTCAAATTTTATTTCATGGCGTATTCCAAGGTTTGCCATTGTTGCGTATATGTTTGCCAGTTCCAACATTGAAACCTCGGCCCCACCAAGTGCAATTGATACACCATAATGTTCGGGTGATTTTAAATTTGATATGCCTGATTTAACCAATATATCATAGAAGTTTTTTATGCCGATTTGACGCAGTAAATTTATTGCCGGAATATTACGCGAATGTGTCAACGCATCACGCGCCAATACCGGACCATAGAATTCGTTGTCGGAATTTTCGGGTGCATAAACACCAAAGTTCACACGCGTATCCCCCAGTAATGACATTTCGTGTATCAGTCCCATATCTATCCCGGTCGCATATATAAGTGGTTTCAATGTTGATCCCGGACTGCGACGTGCGCGTACCCCATCATTTTCGCCATATATGTCGCGGTTGAAATAATCACCTGATCCAATATATGCCAAAATATCCATGGTTTTATAATTTACTAAAATTGCCGCCGCATTTGTGATGCCGACCGATTTACGCAACGCAATTTCTTTTTGCAGTGTGCGTTCCATTTTGGCCTGTAATTCAATATCCAATGTTGTATAAATTTCAGATTGTGCGATTGTTTGGCGTGTATTCATATTGTCAACAAAATGTGGTGCTAGAAACGGCAATTCGGACACTTTTTTCGCATTCAATGGCATATTTGCAAGGTTTACCAGATTTGTATCATCGGGATATTCGTCTATCCATCGCTTAACCAGGTTTGCGCGCATGTTTTCAATGTTTTTAATGCCGTTTTCTGTATTTAATCCGCGTTTGGTTGGGTTTTGCGGAATAGTTGCCAATGTAATGGATTCTATTTTCGTTAGTTTACCTGCAGGTACACCAAAATATATTGTAGATGCGGCACCAATGCCCTCTATATTACCGCCATATGGTGCCAAATTTAAATACGTCTCTATAATTTCAGATTTAGAATAAAACAAGTCAATATACAATGCAGTGGCAATTTGCATTAGTTTTCCGCCGATTGTTTTTGAATTCAAATCGTATTTCATGCGCGCGACCTGCATAGTAATTGTTGATGCGCCAACAGGGTGGGGTGTGTTTGATGTGTATTGGCGAAATGCACGAATCAACGATACTGGGTTTATGCCGATGTGATGGTAAAAATGTTTGTCTTCGTACAGAATAACAGCATTTACTATATGCGGACTGATTTTGTCCAGTGGGGTAAAAATACGGTATTTATCATCCGCACTTAATGTTAATCGCAACAGTTTGCCGTTACGGTCATAATATGCGCGTGAAAACGAAACATCATTTAATAATGGCGGTGTAAAGAAGGCCCACACGATTAACCAAACACCAAACGCTGTGGCGATGATTACCAATGTTTTAAGTAAGATTTTTTTAATCCAATGCATTTGAAACGGTAAAGGTTTCGGTTTTTCCAACTGCATTTATTTCGGGGTTATACATATCGGATGCCGTTATTGGCGGAACAGTAAATTCACCAGAAACCGATAGTTGCGCCTGGTATGTAAATGTTGATTGACTGCGTTCAAGATCTGTATAGATTATAATGCGGTCTTCGCGAATTTCACTGAAATCATTTGGCCCGGCAAGGCTTTCCGCCAATGGTATAAATCCCGCCGGTAATAAATCTAGTATAACCGCATTGGTTATTGTATCGGCCCCCCCACGTGCACGTGCAACAATGCGTACATTCACAATGTCACCAATATGTGCGCTGTGAATATCGTTTCCGTCCATATCATAATATTTACGCGTAATTTCAATACCATTAGATTCAGGACGAACACTGCGTGGAAAACCCTGGGTAATAACGGTATAGAACATTTCATTTTTGCGACTGCATTGTGGGCAACTGATTTGCAGTTTTTCGGTACCAACTGGGATTGCAACCATTATATCGTCTGGGGTGTTTGTGGATTTTAAAATGTTGCCGTTCGCCGATACAGATATGTTTGCAAAATCGGTTGTACCAGATTTTTGTTCATTGCCGGTGATTGCCATTATAATCGCCGCCGCGGTAAATGAATCATATTTGCCACCGTTTATATAATCTGATATGCTCTTTGTTGGTTCTGTAAAATTCATATCAAAATAACGGCGTGCAATGAATTCATAGCGTGCATCATTTGCGACCATACGACTGAAAATATTATCCTTGGTTGTTGCATTTGTTTTATACTTTGAAATCAAATTGAATGCTTTATCGGTTTGCTTCAGCATTTTGTAAGATGCAGCGATATATGGCCCAATGATACTTTCTGACCAGTTTTTGATGTTTTCATCCAAGTATTCTTCCAATGATTCAATATAACTGGTGGTGACATAGTCATTTAAACTTAGCGTATATATTGCCATTGCCTTGGCCAAGGCATCTGAATACGATGTTGTTGTTGTGCCGGCATATGAACGCAAGAAATCAATGCCACGCGATATCATATTTTGTGGAACATTGAATCCGCCGCGCCGTGCCAAAGTTAAAAATTCAACAACATATGCGGTTAAATATGCGGTTTCATAATCAGACGCGTTGTCGGTTGAACGCGCGCCTGATGCCCACAGGGCAAACGAACCATCATCATTTTGCCGATTTGTTAATGTTTGAATCGTCTTGGCAATATATTGTGTTGCATTGTCGGTGCCAACCAATTTGTTATTCGGCATCAGAACATATGGCAATGTCTTGGATACTAGTTGTTCTGTGCAAGAGTAGTCATATCCGTTCAAATACATAAACATTGGACGCGTCAAAACCGACGGTGAATCAGATATGTACAGTGTCTGGACAAATTTTTCATTGTACATATCGCGCGCAAGATGTTTTATCGTTGTTCGTGTATCAGATAGTTTTCCGATTTGTATGTCGGTTTCAAATGGCGTTGCCGGGCGTACGGTCATATAGTGCGATGTTTTGCGTGATGCGATTGCCTGATTATCATCGTTAAACAGTGTTGCCGATACATTTATATCCGCCGTGCCCGGTGCAGAATCAGCAACCACATCAAACGACCATAATTTTTCAGCATTTTCTGGGATCTCCAGCATACCAATCGGTTTTTCAATTGTACGCAATTTACCATTAACGGTTGCATCGGTTCGTGCGGTTGCAACCTTGCCGGCATCGGTTGTCAGGTTTGATACTATTGTATTTACACTGAATTTATCATCGGGCGCAACAAATGTTGGTGCCGATACAGATATTATAACCGGTGATTGAATGCGTGTTTCGGCATCGGCGGCACCCATTGTTCCGGTTCCGGCGGCGACGGCATAAACACTGATACCACCATTAAAGTATTCAGGTATATCAAATGTTATTTCTTGTTTTGTATCGGCCGTGGTTTCTAAAATTCCCGAATAAAATGCAATCGGCGGTAAAGTTTTACGTCCGAAAGGATTGGTTAGTGGGGTATCAAGACCGCCAAAATCGTTTGTATAATCGCTGCCTCCGGTTTTGGCAACTTCGCGCAAGACATTATATTCCGGCAATAACAGTGATAATATCTGGAATGTTTCAACCTGGAGTGCGGCTTTCTGGAAAAAGTGTTTTATTGGGTTCGGAATTTTGTACTTCGCAACATTCAATATTCCGGTGTTCACCGCAAAGAGCATTACGCGTGCATCACGGTTGGTCGTAATTTCAATTGGTAATTTGTTGTCACGTATAATTTTTGGAACTGCTAAATCTATGTCAATTTTGCGTTTATCTATGCTCGTAGAAAATGGTGCAACCGCATATGTATATGGGGTTGTGAATATATCACGACTGTTGATATCACGGACAAACGAAACATTTACATATCCGGTACCTTCAAAATCATCGGGCAGGGTGATTTTCTGGGTTGATGTCGTTGTATTCGCGGTAAACCACGCATGTGCATAAACTTTATCACGTTCAATTGTAATTAGTCCGGTTCCAGTATATGGTGCAGTAATACCAATGTTTATTGTGTCGCCCGGTTTGTATTCTGATGCATCCAGTTTTATCTGCAGTTCGGCGTGCGTATCGCCACGCATTTCAACATTTTCGTCCGATGCAACAAAGTATTCAATGCTTGACAACATATTGCCGTTTGTATCAAACAGTTGCATATAATATGTTCCGCCCGATGATGTGTTTAACTTTATTTCTGTGCCGGTTGATGGAATTGATACCTGGGACTGGGACACCGTAATGTCATGCGAAATGGTTTGATATTTATAGTGGTTGGTGTAGTCTTTGACCAGACTTGTCAGGTTTTCGCGGCGAACCAATTTCATTGTTAAATTATCGGCATCGGTTGCCGTACCGGTTGAATCCAATGCAATGAATCTGATGGATTTATCAGAATTGCGTTTTATGTATGACAAATCAGATTCTGTTTTATATCCAATCAGGTATGCCATGTTTGATACCCGTGAATTTATCATTGTCTGGATGCTTTTGCCGTCACCAGATTCAAACCCATTTATTGTTAGATTTAGCATATATGTCCCAATCGGAATTTCACGATTAAACTTTATTTCAACGATGGCGTTGCCGTTGTCGTCGGTGCGGGTTTCATATGTTTGCGCGGCAAAGGTCTGAGATGTGCGCGCAAAACCGTTCGATGTGGATGACCCACTTATGAAATTTGATGTAAATGTATAATTTTTATATTCATCAAATGTAAAGTCAACCGGACGCAATATTGCGTGTGCACTTACACGGCGGTCGGTTGCCGGTGTTCCGTAAAGGTTATTCAGCGATACATTTGCCGTCATGTTTTCGGGCGATATCCATCCATCTGGGTGCGCGTCATTTATCAGCGCCATCATTTTCATAGTATCCGGAACAAATTCTTGAACCATAAAATTGCCCGAACCAAGTGTTTCCACAACATGACCACGATTATTCAGGGAATATATATTCACATCGTATGTTCCCAGTGGTGCATCGGTGGACAGTTTATATGTGTTGTCTAACATACCATCCGATGCCAAAGATATCTTTTTATCAAATATTGTTCGACCACGTGCGTCCGATATTTCAAATTTTACGGGTATTCCGGCAACAGATGTAAAGTTTTTATTTTCAATTATTGCGCCAACGGTCACAGATTCACCGGGGCGATATATTCCGCGGTCCGAAAAGATAAATGCCCGAAGTGGTGTCACATTTGTTGTGTATGCCCCACCGATATCAAATTTAGAATATTCGGCACCTTGGGCGTGGTCGGCATTATATGGAATAAATGAAACATCATCAGATTTGCGCGCAACGATGGCGACGGGTTCTTTTTCGTTGCGATATTCGTTCCAATTAAAGTTTGGAATATCTATACGACCGTCTGAATTTGTTACACCCGCCCAGACAGGATATCCGTTTCGCCCAAGAACCGTCACATCAACATCGCCCGCCGGTTGCCCATCGGAAAGATACGAAACGAATACAACCGATGATCTATCAAGGTTTATTTTCCGAATAATTCCCATGTTTGTCAATAATATCAGACGCGCATCACTGTATTCGGCGGCATGTTCGGATGCACCGGTTTTTACAATAAATATACCGGTTTTATCATTATATGTTCGG